>CAKTDF010000058.1 GCA_934541115.1 uncultured Eubacteriales bacterium | reverse complement strand
TATGTCAGCGTTGACGGAGTAAAATATTACAGTGCATATTCATCTGTAAAATCAGTGAAGGCCAAGTAAACAACGCTGTCAAGTGGTGGAATAGGTCTTGGTAATATGGCTACAATAGACCGAATGCTCTGCCGCTTGGCAGAGCATTTTTTGTATATTGGTACGGAGGATATATTTTATGTCTGCGAGTTATAAAAAACTACGGAAGCTGCTTATCGATAAAGACATGAGAAAAAAGACCTGTATGAAAGGCAGGTATCAGCCCGGCATCTGTCACCAAGATGGGGCGGAACGGGCATGTCACCACAGAGATACTCGTGAAGATTTGTGCGATGCCAGAGCGCCACGGCGGAGAATTCACCCACCGGTCAGCGCTATATCCACCACAAAGAACACGGCAGCAAAGTGCTGCTGTTCGTTCGTGAGTTTAAGTCAGACCGCGTGACCAGTGGCGCAGAGGCGTACACCCATCTGGGAACGGTGTGCTATGTGAAGCTCACCATATAGTGTCCCCGTATCGAATATGACATCCGGCCTATCTTGATTTCAAATTAATTGTCCAATCACAATTATCGTCTCCTGTAGGAGGAAGTTTCATGAAGTTTTTTGAAGCAGTTCCCAGTGAACTTTTTTCACCTTTAGCCTCGCCCAACCGCGCGTTATACGCAGATGCACTGGATGTGCTGTACACCGCATATCGTGAAAACCTAAAAATACGCGAGGACACGCTGTATTCTATGCTCCGCAGCAGATTGGAGCAACAACTGGCTGATGCCACATTTGAAGGGGAAGATATTGACGAGGAGGAGTTGCGGGATATCTCCGGACGTGCACGCTTTTTGATTCGGAAGCTCTGCGGCAAAGGTTGGTTTGAAAAAGAGCGGGGTAACGATTTTGAGGAGTATATTACCGTCCCAAGTTACAGCAGCCGACTGCTGGAGCTGTTTCACCAGCTCCGAGATGATCGTCCTGCTCGCGGTTTTTCCTATGTGTTTGGCACTTACTCCGCTCTGAAAGTTGCCGACGAAAGCGAAAGCGTTTACGATAAGATGGCCGCAATTTACAGTGCCTATGATAACACCAGCGCACTCATAAATTTGTTGCAAATGGTCTATCACAATGTGAAGCATTATTTTCAGATACAGATAGATATGCAGGACATCAATCAGGTATTGGCCTCTCATTTCAACGAGTTTGGCCAGAAAGTAGTTGAGGCATACATACGACCGTTGAAAATCAAGGACTCTGTACCAAAGTATCGCGTTCCAATTCAATCAATTTTGAGAAGCTGGACTGAGAATGATGCTCTGCTGCTTGCCATGGCAAACGCAGCTTTACAGGATAAACGGGGAGATACAGCGGAAAACTGCCGTACAGAGCTGCTGCGAAAGATTTTCTGGATCGATGAGCGATATGGCAATATAGAACATGACTATCTCGACGAAATCGATGCGCAGGTTCGTCGCTATACGAGAGCAGCAACGCAAAAGGTAGAAAACCTGACAAATCGCGATCAAAACGTTCGGGGAAACTTGAATGTCTTGCTTACAGCATTGTCTCGCAATCGACGCGCCGGTGATTTAGTAGACCGGATACAACCGGTATTTCAGCTTTATGAGCAGTCATTCCTTTCTGA
>CAKTDF010000057.1 GCA_934541115.1 uncultured Eubacteriales bacterium | reverse complement strand
TTTATGAAGCAGAAGCAGAAAAAGCAGGCAGAAAAAGAAGCCCTTGACCCCGATGCAAACTACACTGAGGACAAGGGCGACTTTGAAATCCCTGTGGAGGATGAGCCGGAGGAGATCGGCGAGGAGGACAACGCGGAAGAATAATTCTATTGGCGGCGTTTGCCGCCTTACATAATCAGATTCGATAAAGTGTGATTTTCTTCCAATTTTCAGGAAATCCCATCGCGTTGAGCAATTCTTCCTCTGAAACGTGCGAGGTGGAGCTCAAAAATTTATCGATTTGACTTGTCAAAGCACGTTTGAAAACAAGGAATTCTTCTTTCGGGAGCAAGTAGCGAAATGCAATTACAACTGCAAACAAATCATTTTTACCATATTGGTATAAACTGCGCTCCTTGGGGATTGCCAATTTTGCATGAAGTGCGGTGTCCGGAATTGCGTCTTTTGAACGATACGAAAACAGACGTTCATTATGAGCACATACATTTCGGAACTTGGTCATGACGGAAAGAAATTGTCCTAATTGCTTTTCATTTACGCTTGGAAAGTTCTTGCTCACCTTGCTCTGCAAGTCAAACGGAAAGAAAAAGTACATTTTAGAGAGCGTACCGAATGTTAAGGCGTTTACCAACACCCAAAGTGGAACATTGTGATAAGTATTCCGCTGATAGGCAATGTAGGAGTGCTGGGTGGTCTGTGTTAGTTTCTGAAGTTCATTTACCAGCCTGTCAATTCCTTGCTGGTGCTTTCGCACATAATTATAATTTGTTTTTGTCAAATAGGCACTCTGTAACTCGCCATATTTTTCTGTGAAGTAATACGAAAGCAAGGAGCGGATGTGCCGTTCAATATGTAGCAGATAGTGGAGAAAGAGTTCACGCAGAGATTCGTCAAATTCGTAGAGTGATACGATTTCTTCAAAAGTCGTGCCGTCTTTATATCTTTTCTGTGCTGGAACACGGAAAAGATGCTTATACCCACTGACAAGAGAGTAATAGCTGATCTGCCGTAGTTTACAACACGTTGCGGATTCATCGGTGATCACAAGATGCTTTTCATCGCGTAATTTTATAAGCTGCTGGTCATATGTTAAAAACGGTTTCGGCATTTTTAGTCCCCACGCAATTCATATTCTATGAAAAAAGGAGGCTCCTATTGCTAGGAACCTCCCTCTAGGCTGTGGGCCTCACAAGTATCCACAGCACGATCACTGTATATAGTATATGCTTGGTCGGTAAAAAAGTCAACTAGGAATTGATAAAGTTCCAGTTATATTCTAAAAAGTTAGGAGTTGATGCTTATTGACTTACAAACTTGTGGTTAGTGAGAAACCCTCGGTCGGGGCTGCTTACGCCAAAGTTCTCGGTGCGACCAATCGGCAGGATGGCTATTGGGAGGGTAACGGTTACCTCGTCAGCTGGTGCATCGGCCATCTGGTGGAACTTGCTCCGCCCAATGTCTACGATGAAAAGTATGTCAAGTGGAGCGTGGACGACTTGCCCATTCTGCCAGAAAAGTGGCAGTACCTTGTGCCTGCGTCCACCAAAAAGAAGTTCTACATCCTGAAAAAGCTGATGAACCGCCCGGATGTGGAGAGCATTGTGAATAGTTGCGACGCAGGGCGTGAGGGCGAACTGATCTTCCGACTGGTCTACCAGCAGGCCGGGTGCAAAAAGCCTGTTTTCCGCCTGTGGCTGTCCAGCATGGAGGAATCTGCTATCCGGGTGGGCTTTGCCCATCTCAAACCGTCAACTGAATACGATGCGCTGTACAACGCAGCACTCTGCCGGGAACGCGCCGACTGGATAGTCGGAATCAATGTGTCCCGGCTTTTTTCATGCCTGTACAACCAACCTTTGGCGGTGGGGCGTGTTATGACCCCGGTGCTTGCCATGACCGTGGCGAGGGAAGCCGCCATTGCCGCCTTTGTGCCGGAAAATTTCTACACGGTTGCCCTGACCCTTGCAGACGGCGGCACCGCATCCAGCAAGCGGTTTGCACAGAAAGCGGATGCCGAACTGTTGCTTTCCAAATGCCGAAAGGAGGGGCGTGTCACGGTGCAAAAG
>CAKTDF010000056.1 GCA_934541115.1 uncultured Eubacteriales bacterium | reverse complement strand
AGCATATTGGAGCCTCCGTTCATGGTTATTTAGTCACTTCCATTTTAACGGATTTTCTCCAAATATGCTCTACTTTTGCAAAGCTGATTGAAAGCAAGGCAACAACGGTCGAAGAAGCTGCCCAAATCGTAAGGCAAGCAAAGACCGCAAAAGAAAACAAGTCGGACAAAGCCGACTAAAAAAAGCGGTATCCGCTCACTAATTGCAACACGATAGCGGATACCAAAAAACAAAGCGGTACGGACTAACCTTACAGCCCTACCGCTTGTATGATACCAAAATAAAAAATAAATGTCAAGTTTGAGAGTGAGGAATAAACAATGACCTTTACAACACCCTCGGGAACACGATATAGACATCTGCAAAATATGCTTGAACAGCCGCATCTGCTCATTGCAGGAACAACAGGAGCAGGTAAGTCAACGCTTATAAACGCCCTTATGTATACCGCATTGTTTCAAAGCCCTAATAACGTGCGCTTTGTATTCATTGACCCAAAAGGCAATGAACTGATAGACCATTTACCCGCAAGCCACGCCAAATAGAATAATAAGCGACGTAGCTATTTTGCGTGTGACTTATGTTTTACTGTAAAGTTGATGATATAATGCACTTTTTACAGCGAAAAACGCATATAAAATTAAGAAATATTAAACATCACGATTTCTTGTCACATTTTTGCGTTTTTTACGACTATATATACAGAGGTCATTGTGAGTGCTGTTTCATGCAGCGCTTTCAGTAGACCTGACACCATACCTTCAGCGTTACCCTCGCAGAGTGCAATGGCTCTCATTGTGTTCTGCGGGGGTAATGCTTTTTATTTTCATATTCTTGACAGTGCGTCAGATGTTTGATATAGTTACCTAGTGTAAACATAGATTGAGCGCGATGAATATACTGATACAAAATTTTGCTTTGCGGAGATATTATGATTGCTATACTTGCTGTAATTTATGTTGTTTTTATTTCACTTGGGCTTCCGGATTCATTATTCGGTGTGGCATGGCCGGTTCTCGGCGTTGAATTCGGTTTGCCATACTCGTTTGCTTCGGTATACAGTACGATTGTTGGAATTTGTACCGGCGGTGCTTCATTTGTTGCGGGCTATGTAATCAGAAAATTCGGAACGCCGCTCGTGTCTCTCGTTTCAATCATTTTAACGGCTGTTGGGCTTATCGGTATAAGCCTCTCACCGAATATATGGGTAATGATTTTTTTCGCAATTGTACTCGGCTACGGCGCGGGAGCTATTGATACGGGGCTTAACAATTACGTGTCACTCCACTATAAAGCACGTCACATGAATTGGCTGCATTGCTTTTGGGGTATCGGCGTTACGGCGTCACCAATGATTATGTCGGTTTGTTTAGGCGGTGAAGGCGGCTCATGGCGAAATGGGTACCGCATTGTTGCGGCACTGGAGCTCTTGATTGGCATTGTGGTTCTTGTTGCGCTCAAAAAATGGCGCTCACTTGACACGATTGCCGTTGATGAGCCTTCCAAAGAAAAAGAGAAAAAGACGGGTGAAAAGCCGCATATTTTTAAAATGCGCGGTATGATTCCGAGCATCCTTTCGCTTGGTTTTTATTGCTCAATGGAATTCATGATCGGTACATGGGGTGCAAGCTATTTTGTCAACGTATTTTCTCTTGGCGCTGACGTGGCAGCAAGATATGTTTCAATGTACTTTGGTGGGGTAATGCTTGGACGATTTTTGACAGGGTTTGCTTCTATGAAATTTGGCGATAAAACTATAATCCGGGCAGGGCTTTCAATAATGCTTTGCGGTTTTGCGATACTTATTTTCCAGTATAAGCCGCTCATGTTTCCGGGATTGCTGCTTGTTGGCATTGGCTGCGGACCGATTTTTCCGAGTATACTTCACTCAGTTCCGGAAAGATTCGGCACAAAGTTTTCAGCCGATATAACGGGTTTTCACATGGGTGGAGCATATGCGATAGGCTTTGCGGTACAGATGACATTTGGTTTTGTTGCTGCGGCAACGAGTTTTAGAATTATGCCGTTTGTGCTTATCGCTCTTTGTGCTCTTTGCATTTGTATGAACGAGACTGCAATTGTAAAGATTGACAAAAATGTGCCGGATAGGGAGTAAATATTAAAAAAATGTTAATAATGTGTTGACAATGGCATGAAATTGATATAGTATTATAATAGAAACTCTTGAAAGGAGGCGCTGTTGTGGACGAGTTGCAGATGAGAATCAAGCAGGTTGTTATGCTTGTCAAGCTTTTGCGTGATGTTATCGGTGTGATTGCGGACTTTTTGCCTGACGGCGCGCTTGATTTTGAGGAACCGAGTACAAAGCCATTCTTTTCGTTTTTATCAAAGTAAACTGCATATATAAATCCGAATTTTTATTGAAAAAAGGATTGACAAATGCATTCTTTTCTGTTATAGTATACAGGTCGCTGCGAGGCAAACAAGCAGTTGATGTGGGAGCATAGCTCAGCTGGGAGAGCATCTGCCTTACAAGCAGAGGGTCACAGGTTCGAGCCCTGTTGTTCCC
>CAKTDF010000055.1 GCA_934541115.1 uncultured Eubacteriales bacterium | reverse complement strand
TTGTTGCGTTGTCTAACATCTAACATCTAACGTCTAAAATCTAAATTCGTACGGGCGGATTGTGTTCCGCCCATGAATCTAACGGTTTTGACCGTAGAAAAAATTTATTGCAAACGTATTTGTTGCGTTGTCTAACATCTAACATCTAACGTCTAAAATCTAAATTCGTACGGGCGGATTGTGTTCCGCCCATGAACCCCTCCATTTAAAATATCTATTATCCATTATCTATTATCCATTATCCATTATCTATTATCTATTATCTAAAAACCAAACGAACCTTTCTCCCCTACGGGAATAGAATGGAAAAGAAAACAAATACTTTTTCTGCGGAGGTAGCGAAATGAGCAACAAAAAGAAAGTTTTTCTCGCCGCAAACAGTCCGAACGGCTTTGTCTCGCTTTTTGACGAGCTTTACAATCCCTATCAAAACTGTCGGGCATACATCATCAAAGGCGGTCCGGGAACCGGGAAATCCTCACTCATGAAAAAGCTCGGTGCGGCAGCCGAGGAAAAAGGTCTTGACGTTATCTATGTCTATTGCAGCAGCGATCCGCAAAGTCTTGACGGCGTAATCATTCCTCAGCTCGGCGTCAGCGTTGCGGACGGAACGGCTCCTCATGTGCTTGAACCGAAATTTCCCGGCGCATGCGAAAACATTTTGAATCTCGGCGCGTTTTGGAACGAAAAAGAGCTTTTCAAAAATGCAGATAAAATACGTGCCCTGTCGCTTGAAAACTCGCTTGCCCACCGCCGCTCAACACGCTTTCTTTCTGCTGCCGGTGCACTGATTGAAGAAAATGCGCGGCTGCTTTCTCCTTTGGTACTTGAAGAAAAGCTCAACGGCTTTGCACGGCGTTTTTGCGCAAGAGAAAAGCTCAAAAAGCACGGCGCGGTACCCGGCAAAAAAATGAACTGCTTTCTTTCCGGCATAACACCGGAGGGTTCTGTATTTTTTGAAGAAACAATACGCGCGCTCGCCTCAAGAGTTCTTGCACTCGAGGACGAATTCGGCGCAGTGAGTCCCCTTTTGATTGAGCGAGTAGGAGAGGCTGCGGCGCAAGGCGGCTTTGACGTAATTTTCTGCCACTGTCCCATGCGTCCCAAAGAATGCGAACATCTGATTATTCCGGAGCTGTCCCTCGCCGTTGTCACTCTCAGAAGTACCCACAAAACGAGCCTTCCGGTTTCACGCACGGTTCGTTCAAAACGCTTTTTGGACGATGACGCGCTGCGCCTGCACCGTAGAAGGCTGCTTTTAAACGAGCGGCTTTCCGTTCAGCTGACCGAAAGTGCGGTTGAGGCTCTTTCAAACGCAAAACGTCTGCACGACGAGCTTGAGGGGTACTACATTCGCAGCATGGACTTTGACGCACTGAATGAATTTTCAAAAAAATTCATTTTTTCCCTCCTTGGTGAATAAACCTTTACTGTTCGGAAATACTTTGTATATAGCCCAAGTGCAAAAATCCTTTGCACCATGCAATCTGCCGCAAATCCTGCCGTTTTTCATCAGAGCGGGAATTGCCGCGATTTAAAACAATTATTTCTGAAAAAACTGTAAAGGAGTTATACCTGCGTATGAAAAAACTTCTCTTAATTCTCACCGTTTGCGCCGTTCTTCTCTGCTCGGTACTTCTTCTCACCGGCTGCGGCGGTGCCGGCACCGACATGACAACAAAATCCTCTTCTTCAGTTTCTCAGGCGAGCGACCGCGAGAGCGAAACCTCGGCTCAGAACACAAGTGAAAAGGAAAGCACGTCTATGACAGGCAATGCCGAGAGCAGAACGGACGGCAATATCAGCAATTCCTCCGAAACCAAAACAAAATAAAGAGGGAGCCGCGTTTGCGGCTTTTTCTTTTCAAGGATCTATAACCTTTCTTAAACCCAACGCTTGCTTTTATATATAAATGGCTATTTACTTTTATATCCGTACGCTCCGCTGGGGTTACTTTTGTTGACTGTTACAAAACAAAGCATTGAAATCTTATCTTGGGGAGTGTGAGAAGTTCTGCTTGTTTTTTTACGTGATACTATTTCTCTTAAACCAAACGCTTACTTTCATATATAAATGGTTATGCACTTTCACACCCGTACGCTCCGCTGGGGTCACTTTTGTCGGTTGTAACAAAAGTAACCAAAAATACGCTTCTGTACGGCGCCCAAGAGAACGAAATCGGATTCCTTGAGGGAATCTCGATTATCGCTCTCTAACGCGCCTACACATCACTCGTGTGCCACGCTTTCCTAATTGAAACATCAATCCGCTGTTACCCTATCTCCACTCTGTCGAAGTGTTCAGTCAGAACGAAGTTGAAACAACGTTTTCTGTTTCCCACCACTCGCGGATTTATTGTGGCATGGGAAAAGTTTAACTTGTCCTGCAAGTGGGTTATAACTCCTCTTAAATCCAACGCTTACTTTCAATATATAAATGGCTATGCGCTTTTACACCCGTACGCTCCGCTGGGGTTACTTTTGTCGGTTGTAACAAAAGTAACCAAAAATACGCTTCTATACGGCGCCCAAGAGAGCGAAATCGGATTCCTTTAGGGAATCCAATTATCGCTCTCTAACGCGCCTACACAGTACACGTGTGCAGTACTTTCCTAATTGAAACATCAATCCGCTATTAGCCTATCTCCACTCTGTCGAAGTGTTCAGTCAGAACAAAGTAAAAACAGCGTTTTCTGTTTTTCACATCTCGCGGATTTATTGTGCAATGTGAAAAGTTGCTGTGTTTCTTTAACTTTTGCTTAAAAGAACTTGCATTCGAACAAGTGCAGACCACTATATTGTATTGAAGAACAAAAAGAAAGCAACGAAAAATCTGCGTAGAGAAGTAATATGTAGACTTACTTTTTAGAACTGTCCGAATAAATACTTCGACAGAGTGTGGTTTAAGTATGATAGCAGATTGACGTTTCAATAAACTGAGATTTGCTGACGTGTACTGTGTAGGCGCGTTAGAGAGCGATAATCGAGATTCCCTAAAGGAATCCGATTTCGCTCTCTTGGGCGCCGTACAGAAGCGTATTTTTGGTTACTTTTGTTACAACCGACAAAAGTA
>CAKTDF010000054.1 GCA_934541115.1 uncultured Eubacteriales bacterium | reverse complement strand
CCTTCAGGCTTTTTTGTGTTTTCAAAAAATGACATCAAACCCCTCCTCAGTCTTTTTCAAGGACTACGATCCTATTTGAAATATTTCTGATAACGGCAATTTCACCGAGAAATTTGTATATCGGAACAAATTCCGCCATGCCCTCTGTCAAGCTGTGCTCTGCCTTAAAGCAAAAACCGGGCAAAAGCGCTACCAGCTCGTTTCCGTCTTTGATTCCCCATGTAAACTTTGCTTTGCTGCCCTCTATCGACTTTTCTTTAAAACGCTTTACGACCATCGGATTCATAATTTCCGCAAATACGGTTACATTTTCAAAGCATGCGTAAATCACGGCAAAAATCTGTTTCACTTCTTCTTCCGTCAAGTACATTGTCAGTCCCTCAATGATAACAAGGGCGGGAAGATTTTTTTCTTTAATTTCATCGCTCCAATCCTCAGTGGCAGACCTCGCAATCTGCGTAATATTTCCGCTTTCAGGCAAAAGGCGTTTTCTGACATCGATCGTCTCCGGCAAATCAAGGTTATACCAATGCGCAAAGCCACTCATGCGGTAACACCGTGTGTCAAGACCGCAGGCAATGTTCACAACCACCGCCCCGGGATTCTTTTCAAGGAACGAACCCACCAACTTGTCAAGCACAATTGTGCGCGCAACAACGCCGCTGTGCATAGCGACGTCTTTATCTGCAAGCGAAAAATCATAATCAAGTTTTTCAACAAGCTCCACAGCTTTTTTGTCGCAGATCACTGCGCGCGTTTTTGTCTCCTTGGCTCTTGCATATACAGTTTGCAGCATAGTTTCCGGCACGCCGGAAAGTGTAATTTTTTCAGACATAGCTGTTTTCACCTCTCTGTTTTTTGGCACTGACAACACAAAATTATTGGCGTCGCCGACTTTGGACATATATTTTTTCACACACGACTTTAAAGGATACACTATGGTTAGCGTATGCTAACCATGCTTTCTTTAAAAAGCTGCCCTGCGGCAGCAAAGAACTTGTTTTCAGTGTTTTGATTTCTTCTTATACTCGGATTTTAGCACTTGCAGACCAAAAATGCAAGGGGTAGGTTCAATAATTTGATATGAAATTACTGAACCTAAATTTTTCCTCTCATTGTCATGGAAAAGTAGGGATTCCCCGGAGTGCCAAACACACCGAATCAACCGAGTGTTGCCGCAAAAGCACCGTCAAAGTGTTTGACGGATCGGCAGATATATGCTCCGATTTGAACAAATCACTCGCTTCGGCAACACAGCCATCAGGTGCCGCAGTTTTCTCCTTGTTGACCGTCACGGCAAATTGTGGTATACTCGCCTTGCAACAAAAAACGTGAACGCTCAAAGAACGGAGAATAACATTGAACGAAAAAATCACATATATCAGGAGAATACTCGCCGGCGTTTTTGCCCTCATCATTACCGTTTTCACATTTATCACCAACAATATTGATGTTATTTCAGAATCAAACCGCTGCGAGGAAGCCAAAACAAACATCGTCGGAATAGACGCATATTTTCACTCACAGGGAATGGCAACAGACGGCGAAACGCTTTTCTTTTCATCAAAAACAACTCTCGTTCAGACAGCTGCCGACGCAAAAACCGTTCTTAAAGCGAACTACTTTGCAATTCCGAAAGAGCTTGCAAATAACTATTCCATCAAACACATCGGCGGCATGAGCTACTATAACGGCTACATTTATGCAGGACTCGAAGACAGCAAGCAGTGGCACCACCCAATCATCGGAGTTTACGATGCCGAAACACTGGAGCTTGTGAGATATTATCATATGGACGCAAAAGTACTCAAAAAAGGTGTTCCATGGGTTTGCGTTGACCCGTCAACCGGTCTGCTTTACTGCGGAGACAGCAACAAAGATACAACAAAACTACTGATTTATGATACCGCCGATGACATGCGCTTTGTGAATGAGATTACACTGAACGAACCTGTAAACGCAATTCAGGGTGCTGAATTTTTCAAAGGCAGTCTGCTTGCGGCAACCAATGACGAAACGCAGGCAATCTATAAAATTGATCCGGTAGGCGGCGCTGTAAATAAGCTCCTCGACCGCAACCTTGTAAAATTCAGCGAGGGCGAAGGCATGACGATAATGACAAAAGACGGAAAACCCGTTCTTCTTGCCATGGATATGGGACCGCTTTTTGTCAACGCTTTTGTTCGTGAATATGATTTGAGTAATTTTCAGTAATTCTCCGACATGAATTGCTACAGCGAACAGGGTGCGCGCTCGAATATGCAAAACCGCGAATTGAAAAAAAGTTAATCGTTATGTGCGCTCGGCTATTTTCAAGAGTCGAACGCAACTTATGGCGGCGAACCGCTCTGATTTGTTAAATTCTACAAATCCGGGCGGTTCGCTTTTTATCTGCCGGTGCACAAAACGGTCCTTTTGCGCAAAGTCGATCGTTTCGGCTGTTTGATAATTTTAGCTGTCTGGTTTCATCTTTTTACAGACCTGTCAGCCCACAAAAGTCATACAATTACGAAGCAGCAATCATGGAAAGGAACTTAAACACAAGAATGAGCAGCATTGTAACCCAATTCATGAACTCCTCAACAGATTTGAAGCCCGTTACCTCGGCGCCGCAAACATCACACGTTCCATCGTCATCAGCATCAGTGTGACCCAAAGCCTTTACGATATCGGTTTTCTCCTGTTCGCCGCATTCCGTACATTCACAAATTGTATATCCGTCCTTTGTGCAGGTTGCCTCAACTTCCCCAATCTTTACAAAGTTATGAGAAAGCTTTTCAGTCACTTTCTGAGGTACAATGACTGCGCCGCAAGCCGAACAATGCTTGCCCTCAGTCAGACCGGTGCTCTTGCAGGTTGCCGCAACAGCAGCGTCAATAACCACAGTGTGACCCGTCTTTGTACCCTCATCGGTAACTGTGTCTGTCGCATCGCAGCGGTCACACTTTGCGGTTTTCGTTCCGTCTTTCTCGCAGGTTGCGTTCTTGTCGGAAACATAGTTCGTAAAGCTGTGTCCGAGCTTTGAATCCTCGTCGATGATTGTGTCTGTTGCATCGCAGCGGTCGCACTTTGCGGTTTTTGTTCCGTCTTCTTCGCAAGTTGCGTTTTTGTCGGAAACATAGTTCGTAAAGCTGTGTCCGAGCTTTGTGCCCTCATCTGCGATTGTATCTGTTGCATCGCAGCGGTCACACTTTGCGGTTTTTGTTCCGTCTTTCTCGCAGGTTGCGTTCTTGTCGGAAACATAGTTCGTAAAGCTGTGTCCGAGCTTTGTGCCCTCATCGGTGATTGTATCTGTTGCATCGCAGCGGTCGCACTTTGCGGTTTTTGTTCCGTCTTCTTCGCAGGTTGCGTTTTTGTCGGAAACATAATTTGTAAAGCTGTGTCCGAGCTTGTCAATCTTCTTTCCGTCCGCAATTTTAGCATTACATGCGAGGCAATACGTATCTCCGGTAAATCCATCAGCTTCACAGCTCGCGACCTTAGCATTTCTTATCTCTGTTTTTCCACTATGGTTTTCGGGGTCAACTGCTGTTATGATGTTTGATTTTTCAATTACAGCTTTAAAGCTTTCGTCTTTTGCATAAAGACCGCACTTTTCACAGTGATAATACTCAATGTTTCCTGTGGAGGCGCAGGTTGCTTTTACTGCATAAATGTGATCTGCACCTTCATGCTTACAGATATTCATTCCGCAAACATCGCAAACACCGTTGCCGTCGTTGTCCTTATGTCCGGGAGCAGCAATTGTTTCATCATAACTATATCCGCATACGGTACAGGTAAACGTTCTGATTCCGTTTTCGATACAGCCGACTTCCTTTGTTACCTCTGAAGTGAAAGTACACTCTTCACTCTCTATGTGAGTTGAATCATTTTCACACACTCTTATGTGCGCTTTTGTTCCGGCATCATGCTTCCATTCGCCGTACTTGTGTCCAAGCTTTGAGTCCTCGTCG
>CAKTDF010000053.1 GCA_934541115.1 uncultured Eubacteriales bacterium | reverse complement strand
TACCACCCTTGTCTCCTCTTGTCAACTACCTTTTCATCCCTTTTTTACCTTTTTCTTAATCTTTTGTACACATGCCCGGGTGTGTTTGTATGCCACACGCTTGCGTATACTATATGTTGTGGTTAGTGACGATTTGGTTTCATAACATTCTATATCTATAAATAATATTTCACTGTATTGGTTACATGTGCGGTTATTCAAAACTTTCTCCGAGGTATATAAAAAGTAAACTGCCGCCCGAGCGATTTGCTCACAAGCGGCAGCTGTTAAGTATGTCTATTAAGTTAAAAATCAACCAAGCTCTTTGAGCGATACCTTGATCTTTTTCTGTCCGAAAATGTTGTCATTCTCCAACAGGTAAAAATCAAGACTCTTGATAAATTCAGTCAGTTCCTCGTCGGTCATTCCGTTTTTGCGGCAAACAAAATCCGAGCTTACCTCTTTCGTTTCACCGGGGAGAATGCTTTCGGCTTTCACATACGGCTGTAAATAGCAAATAACATCATTATCGGTTTTCGGAATCATATACATTGCAGATGTCGTCAAAACACTTGGGTTGTAAACCTTAGCGGTAACCACGACTAAGCAGTATTCGTCCGCAGAGGTCAAATCAAATTCAAAGCCTTTTCGCATATAGTCTATGCTGCCCCTGCTTTTCTGACCGTTAAAAAGGTTAGCCTCCGCTTTCAGAGAATCTCCGGTCAGACTTCTTGTTTCAACATTAACTTCATTCACATCGAACGGTTCATATATCACAAAATACGCGGCAATTCCCGTGACCGCCAGTGTTGCAACGCAGCTCAGAATTGCCACAAGAACCAACTTTTTCCACATTTGCATAACCTCCAATCTCGCTTTGCTTTCAACAACCGAAATCAAACCGATGAACGCATGTTTTCTGTTGAACCTCATGTGTTTTCTGAATCTATTATAAACAGCAAAAACGCAAAAAGCAATGACCGACCGAAAACCGTAAGCTTGCCTTAAGAAAATCTTAAGAATAAGCGTACAGCGGAGGCAAAATCATCATAATAACATTATATGCGCTGTCTTTCTATAATATATGGTCCGCTCTTTTTGGTTATTTAGCAACGGATTTTCGCGCGCAAACCGTTCAAAAAAACAGTGGGGCGCACCGGAGTCGGTACGCCCTGCCATTTTGCTGCCTTGGTCAAATATGCCGCCGCGAGTCGATTCAAAAACTCGCGGCGGCTGGGTGTGATTATTTTTTATTTAATTCCGGTATTATTTATCAATACTTCCACGGGATTCGAGCACCACTAAAGCTGCCATCTGAAAATAGCTCCGCTTTTTCCATGTCGAGCAGACTAACGGGTACCCATGAATAACTATGAGAACTGCCTGTTGACACTGCTCCTTCAATTACCATTTTATTGTTACCCAAAATCTTCCTTTCAGCAAACGTTACCGTCAGTTCAACGATACTTGCGTCGACTCTTGCTGTATTGTTGTCAATAACAGTACATGTATAGGAAGAGACAGAGTCAGGATTTCCACCAATCAACTGTTCTATTGTTTTGAAGCTCTTTTCAAGATAATTTCCGTCTGTATAAATATTTACGCACGCGTCTACTTCCGACTCATCGGAAAATAATCCTCCTGAGCTACCACTAACAAAAACAAACTCATTATTATATTCGTCAATTTCGAGCAGACCTCCGCATTCGGTTGCACCGTTTTCAAAACCGAAGTTCTCGTTGTAACTAAATGATTTGCCTTTTCCGCCCTTGCTTTGGCAGCCGCAAAGCGCTCCCAGCGCAAGCACAAGAGCCATAACAAGCGCTATTCCTCTGATTCGATTTTTCCTCATGATTGTTCATCCTTTCCTTTTATAGTTATTTTTCATTGAGGCACGAACAATTATAGCCCGTATACGGGCAATTGTCAACACTTTTCCGTTAATTTAAAATTTGTGTGAGGTGAGCCCAATGATTAAATTTGACAGACTGTGGGTGACAATGAAGAAAAAGAATATTTCTCAATACTCATTGATTAAAAACTACGGTTTCAGCACCGGTCAGCTTGACAGACTGAGAAAAAACGAAAATGTCAATTCTTTCACGCTCAACAGACTTTGTGAAATACTTGACTGCAACCTTGAGGATATTGCCGAGTACTCAAAAGAATAAATCAGCTGAATTTCAGCATAGTAAAAAGGCAGAGTGTACCGAAAAACGGTGCACCCTGCCTTTTGCTATGCTTGCGTTACTTCATTTCGTCGCGCTTGCTTTCTATCCACGCCTTGATTACAGGCAGGCTGTTTTCGTCCGCCTCAAAGGTTTCTGCTTCATATTCTTCCTCACTGCGGCAATTGAAGCTCTTTGTTCCCTTATATACAGCCGCTTTGATGTACTCCGAGCCGTCTTCGGTCTTTTCAATGAATATTGCATAATTGAAAAGTTCGGGAGAAAAGCAGCCCTTTTCCGGGTCTGTTCCGCAAGAGCCGAAGTATTTGTTATATGTTCCGCCTATTCTTGAACCGCCGATCAACCAGTCAAGGCGCGGTACAACAATTTCTTTATCCATTCTGAGATTCCCCTTTTATGTCTGTAATGTTTTCATCAATGCGCTTTCCGCCGGAGGAATAACCGTAGCCGTAATCATAGCTGCCGTAGCCGGAACCGTAACCCGAGCCGTAACCGCGGTGTCCGTAAGATTTTCCATAGCCATTGCCGTAATAACCGTACTTTTTGCCGTAGCTGCCGTATTTCTTTCCGTAATAGCCCTTTGAGTAATAGCCGCCGTAATAATAGCCACCCTTATAGCCGGTGAAGCCCGCTCTGACGCCGTTGAAAACAACGCCGATCACATCTGCGCCCAAATCATAGACATAGCCGAGCGCATTGCGCAGCTTTTTAACGGAGGTATAGTCCTGACGAACAACAAAAAGCGTTTCGTCGGCAAGATTTATCACCTGCGCGGTGTCTGAAACAACGGCACACGGCGCGGCGTCCATTATGACATAATCATAACTTTCACGCAGATAATCGATGAGCCGCGAAAAAGCGTCTCCCGGATACTTTTTTAGCTTTTTGGTACCGGCAAAGAAAATTTGAAAATTGTCAAGCTCTGTTTTTGAGCCGGCCTGCTGCGCGGTGCAGTCTCCGCACAGGTAATCGGTAATTCCGCGACCGAGCAATGTAATTCCAAGATAGCTCTGAATGCTCATTTTTGAAAAATCGGTGTCAAGGAGCGCCACCCTCTTGCCGCTGTTTGCGAATGCAAGCGCAAGATTATATGAGACGGTTGTTTTGCCCTCGTTCGGATACGCGCTCGTGACGGCAAGAACCTTGCTGCCCTTTTTGTCAAGCCTTTTTGCAGTGCGGCGTTTAAGATAGCGGAACGCCTCTGAAAAATCTGCGTGGCGCTGAGAGATCGTTACAAACTCCTTTTTGTTTGAGCCGCGCTTTTTGACCTCTACCCATGGAATCTGCGCAAGACATTTTTGGTTGAGACGTTCTTCAACGTCCTCTTTTTTGCGCACCGTGCTTTTGAACAACGCTGTCAAAACAAGCAGCACGGCAGAGAGGAGTACGCCGAGCGCTGCCGCAATCACAACCTTGCGCTTGTATGAAAAATGATTAGACGGTGCAGTGGGATACTGAGCCGGAGAATAAATCGACATCGAGGTTTCGCCGAGAACGTATTGAGCAAGGCGCGGATAATTTTCAATCACCGCGTTAAGAATGTCATACGCGTCCTTTGGAGATGAGCTTGTTACCGTTATTGTGAAAAGCGGCGCGTTGGCAACATCGTTTTTTGCAGAAATAACGCCGTTCAATCCGTTGACTCCCAACTCGTTCATCAAAATTTGTCTCATGGTTGAGCTGTTGATGACGATACCGAACGTTTTTGAAAGCTGCTCGGCAACGCTTGAGTTATAATATGAGGAATATGAGCCGGCACCGGACGCACCGGAGCTTGCATTGACGGTGGAAATTGAAAATGAGGCTTTGGCAGTGTACTGCGGAACATAGCTCTTTTTGCAGTTACCGTATGCCAGAGCAGAAAGACCGGCGACAAGGAGCAGACAAAGCCACCAGTATTTTTTAAAAGCTTTCCAAATATCAACAAACAAAACGTCAAGCTTTATGAGGTCTCCGAAATAGATACCGTCGTCAGACGGCTGACCGGCAGCTGCTTTTTCTTCCATCTTTCGTCACCTCACTTGTTATAATAATAGGAATATGCGCCGTGCGGCTGAGTGAACTTTCCTCCGGAAAGCGAGGAGTAAAAGTCTCTGTAGTCATTCAGAATGCAGCCGGCAAAAGATGCGTCCGTTTCAGAGAGTGCGTCGGCAGCGTCATTGACCTGCGCGGCGGGCGTTCTGTCCATACGCACAACGAGCAGCAGCACATCTGCAACAGCGGCAATGCTTTC
>CAKTDF010000052.1 GCA_934541115.1 uncultured Eubacteriales bacterium | reverse complement strand
CGGATGTAGCTCATCTGGTAGAGCGCCACCTTGCCAAGGTGGAGGTAGCGGGTTCGAGCCCCGTCATCCGCTCCATAATTAAGCCGCGCTTTTGTGCGGCTTTTGTTTCGGTGCTTTTTGCAAAATTCCGTCAAGTCTCGCTAAAACACACCGGTGAAAGGGTGCAAAAAAACAACAATTAACCCGGAATATGACGTAAATTTTACAACTCTTTATTATTTGTTTTGAATTGGTTCACAAATTCATGGAATGTTTTTGGTAATATAAGATAGTAGTTGAGAAAAACTTAAAAGGAGAATGCACTATGAAAGAATTGCTTGAAATGTTGGATCTTGATTCTATCCTTGAATTCATTAATACCATTATGGGTATTCTTAGGGGTCTCATCAATGCCGGTGAGGAAAGCCATTACGGTTCGGAGAAATAAGATTATATCCAAGCAAAAAACAACAGCTATAAACCGTGCTGGAGAGATTCTCTGTCATGCTTTATAGCTGTTATTTTTTAAGCGGGAACGGAGCTGACATTCGGCGTCCGTTCTCGCTTTTGTAATGCTTACGATCATTCGGCAACTTTTGCTGTTTCAAGAGCTCCCAGTTCCAGTTCTTTTTCCTTATTGATATTGTAAATGAACTTCATGCAAAGCGCCATGATGACTGTTCCAATGAGCATAAAGCCGATGTAGAGATTTTTGATATCGATGCAGAAGCTTTCCGGTTGAATTGCTTTCTTACCCTCAACAAAGCCGATCATTGAAAGTGAACGTGCAACGAGTGCAGAGCCGACACCCTGCGCAAATTTTCTGAAGAATGAGTATATCGCATAGAGAGAGCCTTCTTCATGAATGTGCTTTTTCCTCAGGTTAAGCTCAATGCAGTCAACGATGATTGCCCAGACGATAATTTGGAAAATACAGTTGCCTATATTAACTAACATAAGCCCTGCAGTATACATAATCATGCCGGTCTTGTCTCTGCCGATCGGGAGCAGGAGCATGATTACCGCGGCAATCGCGCTGAATGCGCCAAAGAGAGAAACAAGGTTCTTTTTGCCGAATTTTGCAACCAATTTGTTTGCAAACGGCATGAACAAAAGTAGGGGAACATATGAGGCTATGGTTGCGACCGTCGTCTTTTTTGCATCATTAAAATAGAACTGAAAGACGAGATTGTTCATTGACATTGCGGAGTTATAGAAAATAACCGAGGCAACGGTTGCAAGAGTTGCGCCAATCATCGGACGGTTTGAGAAAAAGCTTTTGAGCGCCGTTAAATAATTGATGTTTTCAGACACTTCCCCATACGGAACGCGTTCGGTGATCATTTTTGTCATGAGGAAGAGGAAAATGAGCGAGCCTATTGAAAAGATGATTGAAACGACAAAGATTTTTTCGCCGATAATTTCATCAGTGCCGTCTTCAGCCTTTCTGTAAACAATTTTAGGCAGAATCATAACAAAAACCATCGCAATTCCCGCGCCGATGCTGCGGAAGGTTGAGAGCGTTGTTCTTTGCTTTGAATCATCGGTAATGATTGAATGCAGTGAGCCGTATGGAACATTTACCATGGTGTAAGCAACTGACCACAGGCAATATGCAGCGAGACACCAGATGACTTTGCCGTTATATGAAAATGATTGCGCCGGCGCAAAGAAAATCATGACGGTGAGAAAAACAAGACCGATGGCGCCCATGATTATCCACGGTGTGAATTTGCTCTTTTTGCTGATTCTTCTTCTGTCAACCATATTGCCGATGAGAATGTCGTTGATTGCGTCCCAAGTCTTTGAAATTACAATTGTCCATTCCCAATGCTCCGTTTTCAGACCGATATACTGCGTATAGAACAGCAGCATATAAGTTGAAACAAGTGAAAACGAAAGTCCGCAGCCGAGGTCGCCGAGAGCATAGCCCCACTTGTCAAACGCAGAGAACGGGCGAAGCGTGTCTGATTTTTTCACTGTGGCACCTCCTTATTTTTTAATAGTCTGAAGATATTGTTCTGCAAGCTCTTTCATATCGTCGCTGATGTGAACAAATTTGAGACCGAGCAGGGTTTTGAGCTTTATTGGAGAAACGAGCTTGATGAGCGGACTTGAAACGAGCATTCCTGCAACGCCGCTGACCATTCCTTTGATTTCTTCATTTTTAAGAATCTCTCCAACGGTGTCCTCGGTGCTGAGATAATCCGGATTGATGTCCTCGCTTTTGGGGATAAACCAGTTGCGTACCATTGTTGAAGCGCCGTCCGGAAGCGAATACTCTCTCGGGTACTCTGTGACACCTTTAAATATAACGGTTTCTTCAAGTCCGTCGGCAGTTACGGTGACTTTGTTTTCGCCCTCCTTTATTGGTACGTCATCAAAGGTAAAGACGTGTTCGCCCGCAAGCGTCTTTTTGTATCGCGAGCACTTGAGAGTTACCTCATTGCAGTTTGAAATGACTCTGAAAGTGCGCTTGCCGATTTTGCGGTACTCATAGCGTCCGCCCTCAATGTGAACAAACTTTTCATCTGACCAGAAAGCCTTATACATATAAAAAGCGTCTTTTTTTGTTTTTCTGTCAAATGTAACCAAGCCTTTGTTGTTTCTTCCGCGCACACCGCCCTCGTTCCTCATTGATGAACCGAAGTCAAACATATTCCAGACATATGAGCCCCAAAGCCAGTCATGGCTGCATATCGTTTTGATGTAATGCTCATGAAAACGCGACTGATAACCCTCGCTGTAGTCGCCCTGAACCGGGTCGTCGCTGTAATAGCCGAGAACAGCCTCGGCGCCGTATTCGGAAATGCACAGAGGCATTTTGGGCTGAGCTGCTCTGAATTTTTCGAGCCACTCGTCAATGCCGTTGCAGGTCTTCATGTACCAACCGTAGTAATGGTTGTAACCCATGATGTCGGTTATACCGTTGAGCTCGCTGTCAACCGGGCACATGGTCAGCTGAGCGCAGGTTGTTGGACGGGAGATGTCAAGCGCATGAGCAAGATCGTTAAGCTCTTCAAGCGAAGAAACGAGCGAGGGAGAAGCTCCCTGAATCGTTATTTCATTTTCAATACCCCAGCAGAATATCGATGGGTGATTCATATTCTGCTTGATGAGTTCTTCAAGCTGAGAGAGGGCGTTTTCCTGCTTTTTCTTTGAAAAACGAGAAATTACGGGAACCTCCGCCCAAACGAGAAAGCCCATTTCATCGCACAGCGAATAGAACTCTTCCGCCTGCTGGTAGTGCGCAAGGCGGATTGAATTTGCACCCACTTCACGGATAAGCTCAAGGTCTTCGCGATGTTCGTCGATCGTCAGCGCGTTGCCGAGTCCTTCTCTGTCCTGATGGCGCGAGACGCCTTTGAGTTTTATGTGCTTTCCGTTGAGGAAGCAGCCTTTGTCTGCGTCAAAGCGTACTTCTCTGAAACCAAAGCGGCTTTCAACGCGGTCAACGAGCTTTGACTCCATATAAAGTGTAGCGCGCAGCGTATACAGATACGGGTCCTCAAGACCGTTCCAAAGGTGCGGCTCGGCAACGTGAAGTCTGGTTTTGTTGCCGGCTTTTGCAACGAGTTTTCCGTCGTTGTCAAAAACTTCATAGACCACTCTTACGCCGGTTTCGTAGCCGGAGATGAGAGCTTTGACAAATACGTCGCCGTTCATTTTAGGCGTGATGTAAATGCCGCTGCTGCCGCAGTCATCGAGCGAAAAATGCTGCTTTTCAACCTCACAGATAAGATTTACGTCACGGTAGATTCCGCCGTAGAAAGTGAAATCTGCCGTTTCCGGATATACGGCGCGAAGCGGCGAGTTGTCAACCTCAACAGAAAGAAAGTTCTTCGGAGAGGTGAGAAAATCCGTTACGTTGAATCTGAAAGCCGAGTATCCGCCGAGGTGTGAGCCGACCTTTTTGCCGTTGATATAAACGGTGCAGGCAGCGTTGACTCCTTTGAATTCAAGATAAGTTATGCCCTTTTGGCGTTCAACGATTTTGGTATATATGCACTTTCCGCGGTAATATGTCAGTTCGCTGCCCTGACCGTCGAGTGCGTTCCATGTGTGCGGAACATTAACAATGCTTTTTTCGCCCTTTTTTTCAAATGTCCAACCTTGATTTAAAGAAACATACTGTCTCATGCTGTTGTCCTCCTTATCAGAAGCAGATATCTGCCATAAGTCCGTAATGATCGGAAAGATACATATTGTCAACCGTATCTTTGATTATTTTGTATCTTTCAACCTCTGTTCCCTTTGAAACAAAGATAAAGTCAATAGCCGATGAGTGGAGTGCGTCGCCGCGACCGTAGTTGTGATATGTTTTTCCGCTTTCGGTCTCTTTGGCAATCAAACGGCTGTCATTGAGCGAGGCTGTCATTTTTTCGTATGTTTCGGTTTTCTCGTCTGCATTGAAATCGCCGGTGCAGACGAGCGGTCCGCGCTCCTTAAGCTCTTCGATTTTTGAAAGGAGCACATCTGCCTGCTTTGACCTTGTGTATTCGAGAAGAAAATCAAGGTGGGTATTAACGTGGGTATAAACTGCGCCGGTTTCCTTGTTCTTCAGCGTTGCCCATGTGCAGATTCTCGGCATTGAGGCGAGAAAAGATTTTGAAGCGAACTTTTCCGGTGTTTCGGAAAGCCAGATGGTGCCGGAACCCAAAAGGTCAAACTTATCCTTGCGGTAGTAAACGGCACTGTATTCCGTTTTTTCACTGTTGTCACGACCGAGTCCTACTCTGTCGTACTTTTTGCCGAGCGCTGTGTCAAGAATTGACAGCCACTTTGTTGTAGCCTCCTGAACGCCGAAAGAATCGGGCTGATAGTCTTCGAGCGCGGCGGCAACAAATTTTCCGCGGTTTTCAACATAACCGTAGATATCGTCATTGCAGCGCAGGTTAAAGGAAACAATGCGAACGGCGTTTTCGCTTTTCTCCGGTGCACTGGTGACTTCAATTTTTGCCGGCGTGTATACGCCGAGCGTCATCATTATGGCGAGAATCAGCGGCAAAAATTTACCCTTAATTGCGGTCAAAAGATTATTCATAGACAAAAACTCCTTTTTTGCAGATAAAAAACTGCGGTTTTATCGGCATTTTATACAATAAAATTGTACTATCAGCCATTGTTTTTGTCAAGTTAAAGTTAATTAGGTTGATCGGCTCCACTCTGAGTTAAAGAGAGCCGAAACCAACGACGGTTTCGGCTCTTCTGGAATTTATTTTTATATAACGCTTGGTTTATATGGTTTTGTCGACTTTGATTCTACTTTTGAAAA
>CAKTDF010000051.1 GCA_934541115.1 uncultured Eubacteriales bacterium | reverse complement strand
CTGCTAAAACGGTTTCGTGGGTTCGAATCCCATGCTCTCCGCCAAAAACGCCGTAAATCCTTTATTTATAAGGGTTTACGGCGTTTCCTTTTGCCGCAGTCCAAATTTTTTGGACTGCGTTTGACGTTTTTTGCCACACTTTTTGATTACGCCATGACGCCTTTTGCAGACAGAAACTGATTTCTTTTTGGAAAATCCACGAGAATGGAACAGTTTTTCATGGCGACTCTGCACAAATAACGACGCTCCCTCTTGTTTGTCAGCACAAACAAGAGGGATTTTTTAATTCACAAATTCTTTCCATATATATCTAAGTCTCAAAGGAATTTTCCAAAAAAATTTGATTTATGTTGTTTTTTGTCATTAAATATGTTAAATTTAATATGTGACATAAACGCAAATAATACTTCGACAAATGAGAATGGATTCGGAAAAATCTCATTCTTTGATTAGCTCTGCTATGTTACGTAAAAGTTGATCCATTTCACGGTATAAACATTATACCTTTTGGTTGCGCACTTTCTTGTATATTAGCAGTAGTATACCGCTTTTCGTACAAGAATTAATCGGGATGATATGTTACATACGTTTGATGTAACATAAATGAAAAGTAAAAAAAGCTAAAACAAATCTTTGGGTTGGACAATTGTTGTCTTTGGGTTAGGATATAATGTAATTGTACAACACATGTAGGCGGTGTAAAAATGGCGTATTCAAGGGGACTTAAATCGGACAGAGTGTTATATATTTATGATAAACTTGTTTCCGGTGAAATTCTAAAAAAATCAGCACTATCTGAGCATTTTGAAGTTAGCGAAAAAAGCATACAGAGAGACATAGATGCTCTGCGCTGTTTTCTTTCAGATAAGGGTATGGGGCAAGATATTGTATATGAGCCCACACTGCACGGTTATAAGCTTTATGACCTAAATGATGAAAAATTTACAAATAGTGAAATACTGGCTGTCTGTAAAATACTTCTCGAGAGCCGTTCTATGCCGAAACCGGTGATGCAAGGTATTATAGAAAAGCTCCTTTTTAACTGTGTGCCTGAACAGAATAAAAGAAAAGTCAACGGACTAATCAGCAATGAACTTTATCATTACATAGAACCCCATCATGGTAAGAACGTTCTAAGTACAATGTGGGATTTAGGAACGGCGATACGCGAACACAAGCTTATTGAAGTTGAGTATACCAGACTCAAAGATATGCAAACAGTCAAAAGAACGCTTGAACCGGTTGGTCTTTTGTTTTCAGAGTATTATTTCTACCTCATTGTTTTCATGCATGACGACAAAATAATAAACGAGATAAAAAGTGAGTCCGAATTGTTTCCTACGGTTTATCGTGTTGACAGAATACAAAAATTGAAACTTCTTGACGAGAACTTTGTTGTTTCGTATGCTGACAGGTTCGAAGAGGGAGAGTTTAGAAAAAGAATACAGTTTATGTATGGCGGCAAATTGAGAAAACTGAAGTTTAAATTTACGGGCATATCAATTGAAGCGGTTTTGGATAGACTGCCAACCGCAAAAATTTTAAGAAAAGACAGCGATGGTTGGTTGGTCTCCGCAGAGGTCTTTGGAAACGGAATCGATATGTGGCTAAGAAGCCAAGGAGAAGATATAGAAATAATTGAGGATAAATGAGGTGATATTTATGAGTAGTCAAAAGACAATTGATGAGGACGCTCTGGAAAGAGCAGCTCTAACCGGCGCCGCTACGGAAGTTGTTCAAAGATATGGTTCGGCAGCTAAAGAATACATAGTTGCCTATAGCGGCGTTGATAACGAGAACGGCAAGGTGTTACAAAAAAGCTTGAAAAGCATTGCCGGTGAAAAAGTTAATCCGGACTATGAATACCAAAATCTAAAGCAACAATCAGGGTTTTCGGCTGAAGTTCAAGATGTAGCCAACAATAACGCTGAAAACATTATCAATAAAAACCCGAAACGAAAAGTCAGATCTGATGATGTCGGTCAGGTAAACGATCCGCTGTATGATACTTACCAAACGGATGCGAAAGGCAACATTATTGACGGCAGTGGCACACAGATGAAATTTGTGGGCAGTACGCCGAAGGAAGCCTTAAGAAAAATCACTTCAAGTAAGTTTGATAAATATCTTGAGAATGATGTCCCTATTGAGGTTCCGTCAGACTTTTATGACGGAATGATGTCAGAGGCTGATGCTCAAATAGAAAAACTAAAGCAACAACTTGATAAACTAATGGAATCCGGCAACGACCAGCAAGTTGAAAAAATAAAAGAAAAAATCGCCAAATTAGAACAAATAAAAAAGAGCCTTGTGAAAAGCACTGTTTCAAATAAGGAGGCAATGTTTGCAAGGAAGCACCCAAAGCTTGCCACAGCTAAAAAAATACATAATGTTTCTCATAGAGCAGGTATTGAATCGGCAAAATCGGGAGCGATAATAGGTGGCTCAGTCTCGTTGGTAAAAAACGTGGTTGCGTTCGCAAAGGGAGAAAAGGAGTTTGATGATGCGGCAGTTGATGTTGTAAAAGATACAGGAAAAGCGACCGTATTTTCGTATGGTACCGGTTACGCCGGTGCTGCCGCAAAATCTTTAATGCAAAACGCAAAATCTGAGTATATCAGGAACCTTTCTAAAACCAATGTGCCGGGTATGCTGGTTAATGTTGCCATATCGGTAAGTAAAGTGATGACGAAATATTTCAGTGGCGAAATAGACGGAGAAGAATGCTTTGAAATTTTGGGACAAGAGGGTTCCGGAATGCTCACAAGTGCCGTGTTTGCAGCGGTTGGTGAAATGGCAATTCCGATACCGATCGTTGGCGGTTTGATTGGAGGCATGTTAGGATATGCTATTTCTTCCGCGAGCTATGGAGTATTAACGTCTTCTCTTAAGGAGGCTAAACTTGCAGCAGAAGAAAGAAAGCGCATTGAAAAAGAATGTGAAGAGCAGATCGCTTTAATCAGGGAATACCGGTTAGAGATGGAAAAGGTTATTTCAGAGTATTTGGCTAAAAATGCGGATATATTTCAAAATGCATTTGCCGGCATTAAATCAGCACTTGCAATTGGAGATGTTGACGGTTTTATCGCCAATGCAAATATGATCACTGCGTCACTCGACAAGGAAGTACAATTCAAAGACATGGAGGGATTTAATGAAATAATGGAAAGCAATATTAGTTTTAAATTGTAAAATAAGGAAAGAAGGTAATTTTTATGAATAAGGAAGAATTAAGAATTTATTATTTGTTTATGTTGGCAGATGGGGCGTGTTCAGAAGGAGAAATCGAAAAGTTCGATTCGATTTGCAAAGCACACAACATTGATTCGACCAAAAAAGATGCGATTAAATCAGAGTGTGAAAAAGCGTTAGAACTTTCCGAAGAAAGATCTCGCGTGATTAACGAAAAAATTTGTGAAAATGCTGATGAACTTATGGACAGCTATTCTTTATCAAAAAAGCGAGTAATTTGGACGCTTTTGAATTTAGGTTATTCCGATGAAGATTTTTCTGCCCCTGAGAAAGAAATTATTGACATGTTGGCTCAAAAATTCAAAATGGACACAGTGGATTTTGATGAAATGATAGATTCTGCTGAAACCATACTTTCGTTGATAAAAGAAAAAGAATGGCTAAAAACCACTGATTTTTCCGGTGACGAAGTCACAAAAAGGATAACCAAAATCGACGAAGCGATTAAAAATATATACAGCAATATTGAAGTTTTAATTGGTGAATAAAAGGAGGAAAACAAAATGCCTATACCGTTTTTATTGATTGGAATCGGAGCCGGAGCTGCTGCCTTAGGATTGGGCAAATCTATTAAGGCAGGTATCGACCAATACGATGCATCATCTACTAACGAATATGCCAATAGTATAATTCATTCGGCTACAGAAAAAGCCAAAAAGTTCCGCAAAAACAGCAGCGACGCGATCTCCTCGTTGGGTCAGACAAAAATTGATATTCTCAGTAACAGCATAAAGCCGTTTGTTGAAACCTTTGAAAAGCTTCATAACGTAGAGCTCAGTGAGTCTGTAGGTCTTGATGAACTACAGAATTTTAAGATTGACAAGCAGTCATTTTCCGAGCTTAAAGAGATGGAGGCGGTCGCTTCTTCCATTATAGGAGGAGCGGCAGGAGGAGCAGCGTTGGGTGCAATAACCGCATTCGGTGCTTACGGCGGAGCAATGGCTTTCGGTGCTGCGTCAACGGGAACTGCTATTGCAACATTATCCGGAGCCGCTGCAACCAATGCTACACTGGCCTTTTTGGGCGGAGGCGCCTTGGCTGCTAATGGTCTTGGCATCGTTGGAGGCACTGCTGTGCTCGGAGGCCTTGTTGCCGGTCCGGCTTTGGCCGTGTTAGGTTTTGTTGTCGGCGCAAAAGCGAGCGCCAATAAGGATAGAGCTTATTCAAATTTAGCAGAAGCAAAAAAGTATGAAGAAGAAATAGAGGCAGCTTGTGTACTGTGTAGAGGTATAAGAAGAAGAGCACGTATGTTTGAACGCCTGTTGCTTCGACTTGATGCATTATTCAAACCGTTGATCTGTAGCATGGAAGAAACTATTGCCACAAGCGGAACTGATTACTCAAAATACACTTTGGAGCAAAAGCAAGGTGTTGCCGCCGCAATGTCTGTTGCAGGTGCAATTAAAGCTGCCTTGGACACGCCTATTCTTACCGAAGACGGCAACCTCACAGATGAGTCTAAGCAGATTGCATCTTCTTTAAAAAAGGTCGTTCAACAACATGCTGAATAACCCAAGCAAATTCGATTGCGATGGCTGTGGAGAATGCTGCAGACATATTAACTATATCCCACAGCTAAGTGACTTTGACAATGGCTCGGGTGTATGCATTCATTTGGTGGGCAACTTATGTGATATTTATGAGAACAGGCCGGAGATTTGTCGTGTGGACGTAATGTATGAAAAGTACTATTCGGCGCAATATACCAGGGAAGAATTCTACAGCATTAATCAGTCTGTTTGCAAAATTTTAAAAAGCAAAGGATATAAGAGCGTATAATTGCTTTTCACGTTTCGTTTCTTTGCAAAATTTGCCATTACTACCGGCGAGGATAGAGACGGTTTTATGAATTTGAATTACATACTCTCCGCCAAAAACGCCGTAAATCCTTTATTTATAAGGGTTTACGGCGTTTCCTTTTGCCTCAGTCCAATTTTTTTGCCAGTGACTATTTCAGACTATTTTGCACTGGTTTGGACGAAAGAAATACACTTTGAACACACCTTTTGATTACGCCGTAACGCTTTTTGCAGAAAGAAACTGATTCCTTTTTGAAAAGCCACGAAAATCAAACGGTTTTCATGGCGGCTCTACACACATATAGCGAATCTCCCTCCTGTTTGTCAGCACAAACAAGAGGGAGCACTTTGTTATTTCACTTTTACGC
>CAKTDF010000050.1 GCA_934541115.1 uncultured Eubacteriales bacterium | reverse complement strand
TAATACTATTCCTCTTAAATCCAACGCTTGCTTTTAATATATAAATGGCTATGCCCTTTTACACCCGTACGCTCCGCGGGGGTACTTTTGTCGATTGTTACAAAAGTACCCAAAAGAACGCTTTTTAGTACGGCGCCCAAGAGAGCGAAATCGGATTCCTTGAGGGAATCTCGATTATCGCTCTCTAACGCGCCTACACATTACTCGTGTGCAGCGCTTATCTAATTAAAACATCAATCCGCTATTACCCTATCTCCACTCTGTCGAAGTGTTCAGTCAGAATGAAGTAAAAACAGCATTTTCTGTTTTCCACAACTCGCGGATTTATTGTGGAATGTGAAAGGTTGCTATGTTTCTTTTACTTTTGCTTAGAAGAACTTGCATTCGAATAAGTGCAAGCCACCATATTGTATTGAAGAACAAAAAGAAAGCAACGAAAAATCTGCGGAGAGAAGTAATATGTAGGCTTACTTTTTAGAACTGTCTGAATAAACACTTCGACAGAGTGTGGTTTAAGTACGATAGCAGATTGATGTTTCAATAAACTGAGATTTGCTGACGTGTACTGTGTAGGCGCGTTAGAGAGCGATAATCGAGATTCCCCCAAGGAATCCGATTTCGTTCTCTTGGGCGCCGTACAGAAGCGTATTTTTGGTTACTTTTGTTACAACCGACAAAAGTAACCCCAGCGGAGCGTACGGGTGTAAAAGCGTATAACCATTTATATATTAAAAACAAATGTTGGATTTAAGGGGAATAGTATTACGTAAAAAAACAAGTAGAACTTTCCACATTCCACAAGAAATCCGCGAGTAGTGGAAAACGAAAAACACGGGGGACTTCAGATGAACAATAGCAGTTTTCCCGCACAAGCAAATAAAAAAGAAAAAATCCGACCATCGGAATTACACCTCTGCATCGGATTCCATTTCACTTTTAATGTATCGCGAAAACTCCCACGCCGCGTCAACGTCGGTCGTTTTGTAAAGCATACGCGTTCCCACAACGTCCTCAATCTCATTGAAAACAAAGCTTTCCCCGTCAAAAAGAAAATCTATTCCCACAAAATCGGGTACAAAAGAAAGACAATCAAGAACACGTCTCACCGCCGAAAGCAAAGCTTCTGTAATCTCAAAGCGCTCCGCCTTTCCTCCGAGAGAAAAGTTGCTTTTGAACATTCCGCTTTTCGGTGTTCTCAAAACAGCTCCGAGTGCTTTTCCGCCCAAAACATAGACCCGCAAATCACTTTTTCCGCAGCAGAGCTTTTGCAGCAAAAACTCACCCGTTTCAAAAGAACCGAGACACCTTTCAAGCCCGGCGGTATTTTGAACCGGAAAGACCTCTTTTCCGCCGTGACCGTCCGCGGACTTGAGCACGCATGGAAAACCAAAGCTTTTTGCACTTTCAATGTCAAAAAAGCGCTTTTCAAAAAACGCCGTTTTCATCACAGGTACTCCGCAGCCGGAAACAGCGAGGTACGTTTTTCGCTTATCGTTGCAGAAGGCAGCTGTTTCATATGAATTGAAAACACGTACTTTGCTCTTTTCAAGAGCAAGCGACAACAACGGAAAAATTGAACGGTTCACCGCAAAATCCGGTGCAGGAATAGCCTTTTCGTCATACTCAAAAAACGTTCCGTTTCCATCAGTGCCGAAAACCAACTTTTCCGCAAAAATCAGCTCTGTTTTGCAAAACGCCGAGCAGTTTTTTAAAAGCTCGTGGGCAAACCACTTGTTCTTTTCATATTGCTTTTTATCATAAATGAGCCAGCCTGTCATTGTTCGCTTTCAACCTTTTCTTTGATATATCTCAAAATTATTTCGCTCATGTCAACGCCGGTGCAGTCAAGCGAGCTTTTGAAGTGCGGATTTGAATTGACCTCGCATACAAGCGGCTTTCCGCCCTCGCCGAAAAGCACATCAACCCCGGCAAAATCAAGCCCGAGGGCTCGGCAGGCAGCAACGGCAACAGCCTTTGTCTCATCGTCAGGTTCAAAGCACTCTGCCTTTCCGCCGTTTGAAATATTTGAGCGAAAGTCACCGTTCACACTGTATCGAAGCATTGAACATACGGCACGATCGCCAACAACATTGATCCTTACGTCTTTGCCGGCACTCGTTTCAACAAAGCGCTGGAGCAAAAAGCCTTTGCTGCCGAAAGTATCAACGAGAGTAAACAGCTCATTTTCATTCCGCACAAGACTCACCTGCTGACCGAAAGAACCGTAAAGCTCTTTGACAACAACCGGATAACCGGTTTCTGCAGTAATTTTTTTCAAAAACCCTTTATCTCTGTATCCTATGCCCTCATAGGTCAGCGGTGCAACAAAACTCTGCGGAGTGGGAACTCCCTCTTTTTGAAGAAGCAAAGCAGTATACGCCTTGTTATCGCAATAAAAAATCGCATCGGCAGAATTGAACACTCTGAGCCCGGCACTTTCAAGCATTTTTGCAAGCAGAACATCTTTATCCCAAAAAATGACAAAATCACAGTCAAGCGTTTTTACTCTTTCAAGATTATGAAGAATTTCGCCCGTTTTCAAAACAGAAAGCATTATGCCGGCTTTTTTTGCCGAAGCCTCAAACATTTTATATATGCCCGAAAACTTTTGGCTTTCAATAAAATTGTTAATGACCAATAGACCTTTCAAATTCCTTTCCCCTTTTATGTTCGCATCAGTTAATGCTCAGAAATAACGTTTTGTTACAGCAAAAAGCAAATTTTGTATGGTATTGCCTTAAATTTATAAATCTGCTCCGCCATGCAGAGGGTTAGCTTTGCCGGAAAGTTCCGTCACTGTGAGTTTTGCTACCGCCGTGTGAGCAGCGGCGCTGCGGTTATATTCAAAGCTTTTTGTTTCCTCGTGCCGTGCCATTATGACCTCATCAATTGCTCTTTGGCGTTCTTCACCATCAAGAAATTCAACGTCAGCCTTGCCCATTACGGATCTGTACCTCATTGTGACATCGCCCTTTTCGGCAATGCACTCCATCATGAGCGGAACGTCCATTTCAAAAGAACAGACACGTTTTTTTGAGAGCAGCTCAAACTTCCTGCCCGCCTGTGCTCCATGGATATAAAGTACAAGACGGTCACCTTCGATCGAATAGGCAAAATTGACCGGAACAATATACGGATAATCTCCGTCCGCAAGACCGATGCGGACAATTTCGCATTCGTCAACAATGCGCATTATATCTTCAAAGCCATTTACTTCTCTGTCTTTTCTTCTCATATGTGCTCCTTTTTTCTGTGTTCTCACATAGTTTCTTCGGCAATCTGAACAATGTTTGAAATAATAAAGCGCTGTGCATCGGCGTTGTAAATATTTTTCTTGTATTTCCTTCCGCTGAGACTCGTTCCGTCAACGGTAAAGATTCCGATTGCCTCTCCCTTTTCCGTAGCCTCCTTGCTGCGCTCTCCTGCACGGATATTTTCAACAAGATAGCCCTCATTGACAAGCCATGTTGAAATCTTTGAAGCAGAGACCTTTTTAACGCTTTCGTCAAGAACAGCCGCAATACGCTTTGCAATTATTGAAACGCCTACCGGTGCCTCGGAAATTTCAATCATTCCGAGCTGCTCATCGGTAATTCTGAACGGCAGACCTTTAATAACCGTTTTTTTGACCTCACCGCCGTTTTCGATTACTTTTTGGAGCACACCCGATACATAGAACAGGCAGCGGCTGATACGAACATTGTTTATAACGCTGTCATCCGAAACATCGCCGCCCGTTATCGGGTCAACACCGTTTGCAAGCTTGTCAATATACATTTTTGCTCTTCTGAGAGTTTCAAGTTCCGTCATTAACTTTCTCCTTTGGCATGTAAATTAAAAAGCTGCCGCAATCCGACGCATGGTAAAGCCGGATCCGGCAGCCGAGTGTTTTTCTTCAGTTGCATTCAGCCATAACAGGCAAAGTCAGCGTAGCACTTTCTTTGCTGTTGTATTCCATCATCATATGACCGCCGGCTTTAACTGTAAAATGCCTGCTGCCGTCAGGCGCAGCGGCAAGAATCGCTTCAAGATTCTTTGCGTTGGCAACGCGGTCGTTTTCAGACGTGATAATTGCAACAGGAACATCAAGAGCAGAGAATTTTTCAAAATCCGTTCCCCTCGTATGAGAGGTCATGATTGCAATGCCATTTCCCGTTCCGTCAAGTCTCAAGGGAGAGGCAATTCTCAGCACGTCATACTCTTTTGCGTATTCCTTATCGCTGAAGCTCATTTCAACCATCGGTGTGAAGATGAACGAAAATGAGGCGCCGATTTTGAAAAGACCTCCAAAAAGCGAAAGAACGTATTTGTTTGTCATGATACTCTTCATCAAAGGCGAAGCCTCTGCACTCGTCTGCGGAGCAAAAAGAACAAGACCCGCAACATCTTCCGGGTGATCAGTTGCAACATTGATTGCAATTCCGCCGCCCATTGAGTGACCGCCGAGAATCCAACGACCGCCAAGCTCCTCCATGAGAGCATAAACGACATTTTCACGGCTCATGAGCTTTGTTTCGGTTGTCTCACGGCTTGAATAACCAAAATTCGGTAGGTCAACAGCAACAACGTAATAGCCGTTTTCCGCATATTCTTCTGCAAGTGCCTCAAATGACGCGGTAGAAAGACCAAAGCCGTGCAGCAACATTACACCCGGGCGAGATGAGCGTTCACCATAGGTTCTGTAGTGAATGTTATAATCGCCGGTTTCAAAAAATTCACTGTTGTTAAAAGGTACTCTGTCGCCTACGGCAGCAAAGGAAACGAGGGAAAAACAAGACAGTGCCAGAACGAGTGCCAAAGCAACCGATGCAAACTTTTTAAGTTTTTTCATCATATACTCCATTCCTTTCATTCAGGTAACTGCCGATTGGCTGAATTGATATCTCAGCTGATCGTCGGTTCCTTAAAAATTATATACCGTGTCTATTTTAGCAAGGAAATTTGCCATTGTCAATCTTTGCGACTCACTTATCAACGCTTTATTTATACAAATAAGTGCTTATCCGCTTTTACACTCGTACGCTCCGCGTGGGTACTTTTATCGGTGTTACAAAACAAAGCATTGAAAGCCTATCTTGCGGAGCGTGAAAGGTTCTGCTTATTTTTTTAGTGTGCTGCTATTTTTCTTAAACCCAACACCTACTTTTATATACAAATGGTTATGCACTTTTACACCCGTACGCTCCGCTGGGGTCACTTTTGTCGGTTGTAACAAAAGTAACCAAAAATACGCTTCTGTACGGCGCCCAAGAGAGCGAAATCGGATTCCTTGAGGGAATCCAATTATCGCTCTCTAACGCGCCTACACAGTACTCGTGTGCAACGCTTTCCTAATTAAAACACCAATCCGCTATTACCCTATCTCCACTCTGTCGAAGTGTTCAGTCAGAACGAAGTAAAAACAACGTTTTCTCTTTCCTCATCTCGCGGATTT
>CAKTDF010000049.1 GCA_934541115.1 uncultured Eubacteriales bacterium | reverse complement strand
TTTAATTAGGAAAGCGTGGCACACGAGTAATGTGTAGGCGCGTTAGAGAGCGATAATCGAGATTCCCTCAAGGAATCTGATTTCGCTCTCTTGGGCGCCGTACTAAAAAGCGTATTTTTGGCAAGCGTTGGAAGTTCAAATCAGTGATGGATTTTTTGTTGTATTTTTGTTCTGACAAGGCGAAAAGCACAGCAATGGTTGCTCCATTGCGAGCATTTTCAACGCAGTCAGGGCGGAAATACGGCAAAAAAGACTTCGCTTGATTTGGACTTTCAATGCTTTGTTTTGTAACAATCGACAAAAGTAACCCCAGCGGAGCGTACGGGTGTAAAAGGGCATAGCCATTTATATATTAAAAGCAAGCGTTGGATTAAAAAACGGCAGCGCGTTTGAAAAACAGGAAAAACTTTTAAAATTCCACAATAAATCCGCGAGTGGTGGAAAGGAAAAAACATTTTTGTATTCGGCATAAAACCGTCTACGTGGCAAAATCGAATGTTTGCAGTTACACGTAAACATGGCTTTTCATTTGAACAAGCTGTAAAAAATTTTTAATTTATCCTCATTTGTTGACTTTGTGCGAAAAAGGTTGTATTATATAACATGATTCATAGTAGATAACTGTGTTCGCAGTTTTTGTGATTCAAAAGTCTGCGTTGATAATATGAAAGGCAAACCCCTTGTGGGTACGCTCCGGAAAGAAGGTAATGCTCTTGAAAATAAAAAAGCCTTTGGCGTTTTTGCTTGCTTTGCTCGTTGCAGTGAGCCTTGTCTGCACACCGGCTCTTGCCTCGTCAATTGTTACCGATAAGAACGGCGTTGTTCGGGTCATACCCGGGAACACACGTACTTCAGACCCGGAGTATAGCAAGGCGTGGCTTGATAAACTCGTAATTCGCGACAGCGCAAATGCAATTCTCAGTGCGCGTATTGTTCCTACTCCGGAGTACCCGTATAGCCATACCTTTGAAGAATTTGCGCGCGATGTTGATTCCTATTCTGTGCTTGAACTTCTTAATGAAGAAAGCGTCGGCACCGCATATAACAGCATTGTCAATTTGCTTTACTACATGGTTACTGCCCTTGGCATGACAGCTGACAGCAATACCATGAAAAAGTACGTTAAGAGTCAGAACATTACTCTTCCGGACAAGATGACTGCCGAAGATGAGATCAAAGTTACTGTTTTGTACTCGGCGCTGAAGTACGACGCAATATACACGATATATAGTAAGAAGGTTTCACTCCCCAAGGGTATTACGCTCGATGCTGCAATCTGTGTGATTCTTGCCGAGCTTACAGAAACAAATCTTCCCTCCGGCGTTGACACAATCACAGGTCTCGCCGTCAATAATTTAAGAACTTATGTCAGTCAGTTTGACATGCTGCCGATAAGCGCAAATGCAGACGAGAGTGAGATTTTTCATTGGGCAAAGGTTATTACCGCCGCCTCAAATGATTATGACGTTCCGCTCGCTGCTTATGATGTTGCAACGACTGCTCAGAAAGAATATGTTGATTACGCTTATTTTGCCTCAATTTTCAAAACTATTTACGGTGTGAATATCAATCTCGTTCGTCTTGCGGTTGCAGATAAAACGGCAAGCAAATACGCTGTGCCGAGGATTATTTTGCAATCTATGCTTAATCAGTCCGGCGTTGATTATGCTGCAGACGCAACGAATGAGGAACTCTTTAAGGACGCCTGTGAGGCGGGTTGGTTCAATCTTGATGAAGATTTTTACAGCGATATTTTCCTCTATGACCTTTATGCTGAGGAAAACAGTGAAAAAATTTGGTTCACTCCGTTTGCTCTTGCCGGTCAGGTTGGCGGAGATGACAGTAATGTAAAGATCTATCTCAACGGAAAAGAGATGAAACCCAACAGCACTGTTGGATATGAGCTTTCCGGAAAAAATGACACTATTATTCTTGAGGTTAAGTATGATGACGGTTCCTCAGAGCCGGAAACTGCAACTTATCGCTTTAACGTCAAAAGGTCGGCACCGTCAACTGCCGGCAGCGACAAGCAAAACAGCATTGTTGCAGAGGTTCAGAACGCCATTGACAGGGTGGTTCCGGCGGACAACGAAAAGGTCAGCACGATTGTTGATACGGTCGCTCAAAAGTTTGATGATGCACTTGCCCAAGCATCGACGCAGGTTGACCGCAATTCCCTCACAACCTATGCCGCGGATACAAAGACCGACAGTACACAGAAAGATGACGGCTCGGATTCTTCCTATAGCGGCGGTTACAAGGGAACACCGTCAAAAAGCTCGGACGGTATTGACTTTGACTACCTTGAAAAGCTGATGAATGAAACATACCTCAGCGATGAAGAAGCGTCAAAGGCAATTGCTGCACTCGAACCGACGACGGCTCAGACCCAAACAAATCAGACCCTTGTTCAAAAGACAGCGGCAACAATCAGAGAAAACCCGGAAATTGCCGCAGCGCCCACAGGAATCCTTGCGCTTGGCGGTCTTGGCGGATATATTTGGACAAAACGTAAAAAGACCGGAGAAAAAGCAGAAAATTCTGAAGAGGAATCTAACAAAGATAAGGACTAAGGTTCTGTCTGACATTAAAAATTATTAAATTATAATGCGCCGCTGCACGTTTTTGTGCTGCGGCGTCTTTGCATACGTTTGAAATTAAGGAAAAAATTTTTGTTCAATACATACAGAAGTTTACGTGATTACACTTGACAGATTTGCACATTTGGTTTAAAATATCAAGGATAGCTGTATAAAAAGTAAAGCTGTTGGCTTTACTTTTTTATGTTGTCATTCGAGTAACATTACTGTAATTCTTTTGATGATTTTTAGTGGAGAATTTTGAAAAGAAGGAGGTGCTGCTACTTTGGGAGATTGGATCATAACTTTGATCGTTGCGATTGTTTGCGCGGTCATTTTCGGAGCTATAGGCTTTGTGCTCGGCGGTGTTCACAGAAAAAAGACCGCTGAGGGTCTTCTCGGTTCGGCTAATGAGGAAGCTACCCGCATTATTAACCAGGCTGTAACCGAGGCGGAGACAAAAAAGAAAGAAGCCATTCTTGAAGCTAAAGATGAAATTCATAAATTCCGTACCGAAACCGAAAGGGAACTTCGCGACAGAAGAAATGAGGTTCAGAGACAGGAAAGAAGAATTATCCAAAAGGAAGAGAATCTTGACAAAAAGATTGATTCCCTTGATAAGAAAGAAGAACTGCTGAATAAAAAAATCAAGCAGTCCGAAAGCCAACTTGCCGAAGCAGAAAGCATCAAAAGAAGTCAGTTAGAAATGCTTGAAAAAATATCCGGCTATACAAAAGAACAGGCCAAGGTATATTTACTTCAGACATTGGAAGAAACCCTTACAAGAGAAAAAGCGGTCAAAATTATGGAGTATGAACAAAAACTCCATGACGAGTCAGACGCTCTTGCCCGTGAGATTATCACAACGGCCATTCAGCGTTGCGCCGCAGACCACGCGTCGGAGGCTACGGTTTCCGTTGTCGCTCTTCCCAATGATGAAATGAAGGGAAGAATCATCGGTCGAGAGGGTCGTAATATCAGAACCCTTGAGACCATTACAGGCGTTGATCTCATTATTGACGATACGCCGGAGGCAATTACGCTTTCCTCTTTTGACCCTGTTAGAAGAGAGATTGCGAGAATAACACTTGAAAAACTTATTGCAGACGGAAGAATTCATCCTGCGCTTATTGAAAAAATATATGAAAAGTCAAAGCGCGAGGTTGAGCAGACAATCCGTCAGGCGGGTGAGAGAGCTGTTGTTGACGCCGGCGTAAACGGTGTTCACATTGAACTTATCAAGCTTCTCGGTCGTCTTAAATACCGCACAAGTTATGGTCAGAACGTGCTCAACCATTCGCTTGAGGTTTCCTATATTGCAGGTCTTATGGCCGCTGAACTTGGTGCCGATATTAAGCTTGCAAAGCGTGCCGGTCTTCTTCACGATATCGGTAAAGCCGTTGACCATGAGCAGGAAGGTTCGCATATTGAACTCGGCGTTGAGTACGCCAAGAAGTACAAGGAAAATGACATTGTTGTCAACGCAATTCAGGCACACCACGGCGACGTTGAGCCTAAGAGCATCATAGCCTGCCTCGTTCAGGCGGCAGACGCGATTTCGGCAGCACGTCCCGGTGCAAGAAGAGAAAATCTTCAGAATTACATCAAGCGCCTTGAACAGCTTGAACAAATTGCGGAGGGCTTTAAGGGCATTGAAAAGGCGTTTGCAATTCAAGCCGGACGTGAAGTCAGAATTATCGTTAAGCCCGACAAAATCACCGATGATCAGATGGCGCTTGTTGCACATGAGATCGTCAAGAAGATTGAAGACGAGCTTGAGTATCCGGGTCAGATCAAGATCAACATGATTCGTGAGACTCGCGTTGTTGATTACGCAAAATAAAGCAGAAGGGGAGGGCGCAAGTCCTCCCTGTTTTTGATTTTGGAGGGAATAATGAGACTGATTTTTGAAGATGAAAGCGTAATAGTTTGCGTAAAGCCGGTGGGTCTGCTGTCACAGGGCGAGGGCGATGATTGCCTTATTACAAAGCTCAGGGAGCATACGGGCGGCGATATTTATCCTATACACCGTCTTGACCGCGGAGTGGGTGGTGTAATGGTTTATGCAAAAACAAGCTATGCTGCCGCTGCACTTTCAAAACAGGCTGCGGAGCGGAAACTAAAAAAGGAATATCTCGCTCTTGTCCATGGCACACCGAAGAAAAAGAGTGATACACTGGAAGACTTCTTGTTCAAAGACAGCCGCAAAAACAAGGTGTTTGTTGTAAAGCGCGAGCGCAAAGGCGTGAAAAAGGCGGTTTGCAGTTTTGACACGCTTTTGAACGAAAAGAATGCCGCAGAAGGTGAGTATACACTTGTAAGGGTGTGCCTTAAAACGGGCAGAACACATCAGATACGTGTTCAGTTTGCATCGAGGGGACTGCCGTTATTTGGGGACGGGAAGTACGGTGCGCACGACAGCGAGATGGGGATTGCCTTGTTTTCCTGCGCAATTGGGTTCATGCACCCAAAAACGGGCAAAGAACTGCGTTTTGAGTTTTATGAAACAGAGAACGAGCTTTTGAATAAAGCTATTGAGAGGTCATGTTTCGGTTAAATGTTGAAGATATGGTGTGCCGCGTCTTTTTAGGAGGTTTTCAGGGTGCGGCATGAGGATAAATTTTTTGAAATCTGAATTGCAAGATTAAATAGAACACTTTGAAAAATAAAATCAGAGCAACGGTAACCGAATTTTTTTGAGTTGAATTATTGACCCAAAGTATTTTGTTATCTATTCTAAACCATGCTGCACAGCCTCGCTGTTTCGAGACGGGATCTTTACAAGATTACTTTTGTGCGTAAGCCCTTCATCAAGCGACAGTAATACCGACGATGAATCTTTGCTTACTATGGAGTCTATTTCCAAATGTCCGAATGCGGTCCGGCTGTTAATTCGCTGACACTTTCCAATGCTTGCTTTGAAGATTAGTTTTTTTGATTGCTTTTGTGCTTGTACAAACCTTTCTTTTTATTTTAAATAGTAAACCAATGTTTCTGACTTTCAATAGTCATTCATTGATGCGGTGCACAATATTTTGCGTTGACTATCCTTTCAAAACGCCGCGTTTTTCGGGATTCTTCGCAGATGGCATATTTTTGTTATATTTAATTTTACAATGAACCAAGTTTTTAAATTGAGCCAAAAATTAGATTTTGTATTGACAAACGACTGTTTATCTGATAAAATTTATCGGTAATAAAAACGTGGACGTGAGCCATGTATATTGGGAGAGTTGTCCGAGTGGTCGAAGGTGCAGCACTCGAAATCTCCTTCGGCTAACGGAAGCCCATCTTCCGAAAAGCCTTTAACCGTGCGGGTTTCGGGCACTTGCCCGCCGCAGGCACACCGTGAGTTC
>CAKTDF010000048.1 GCA_934541115.1 uncultured Eubacteriales bacterium | reverse complement strand
GCGGATTGTGTTCCGCCCGGAAACCCTAACGGTTTTAGATAATAGATAATAGATAATGGATAATAGATAATAGATATGATGAAAAGGTGAGGACGAATGAAATATAACTACGTAATTTTTGACTTTGACGGAACGGTTGCAGATACGGGCGAGGGAATACTCAAAAGTCTGCAATATTCTTTTGAACAAATGGGTCGTGAGGTTCCGGACCTTTCTGATCTCAAAAAATTTATCGGTCCGCCTATTCATTATAGCTACGTGACCTTTTACGGTGTAGCGGAAGAAGATGTTGACCGGTACATTACAAAATACCGTGAAAGATATCGCAAAATCGGCATTTTTGAGTGTCATATCTATGACGGTATGAGAGAAACGCTCGAAAAACTGCGCACCGCCGGAGTCAAAATAGGCATTGCTTCTTCAAAACCGGTAAAGCTCATTCATGACGTTATGAACTATCTCAACCTGGAAGAATACTTTGATGCCGTTGTGGGCGTTCAGTTTGACGACACAAAACACCCGGGAAAAACCGACCTTGTTCTTCAAAGCATGGAAAAGCTCGGAGCGGACAAAAAGTCAACTCTCATGGTTGGCGACAGATACTTCGACATTGATGGCGCGGCAGGTGCCGGTGTTGACAGTGTGGGCGTGGTATACGGCTACGGTTCGCGCGAGGAGTTCATGGAGCATAACGCAACGTATATCGTTGATAAGCCGCAGGAAATTTTGGATATTGTTCTTTGACGGTTGGTTGAAACCAACATCTGAAATCCAAATTCATACGGGCGGAACCTGTGCCCGCCCATGGAAGTTTGCGAACAGGACTTTATGTTTTGCAAATGGTTTACGTTCCATGGGCGATTCGTGAATCGCCCCTACAAATTAACGCGCGACGGAATCATTTCGTAGGGGCGGATTGTGTTCCGCCCGGAAAATTAACGCTTTTTTAGATAATAGATAATGGATAATGGATAATAGATATTTAAACGGCGGCGTTACCGCTAAGGTGTCTAACGTCTAACATCTAGCATCTAGCATCTAAATTCGTAGGGGCGGCTCACGAGCCGCCCGGAAAACGTTGCGAAAACCCAAAACTTTTTGTGCGGAACACAATCCGCCCGTATGAAAATTAATATCCGTTATTCAAAAACAAGTTGCGTGGCGTAGGCGGTTTTCGTTCCCCGGGCGATTCGTGAATCGCCCGAGAACCTAACGTTTATCAGGTCACATATATTTTTTAGGTCTGACATTTCCGTAGTGTCATCTAATTTCTAAAATCTAACAAACAGTTTTTACTATTATATAAATTACTAATTGGAAAATAAACATGTTTTGATTTGCTTTAACTTTCAAATAAAAAAACGCACCGAGTTTTCAACCGATTATCAAAAAATGTTGAAAACCTGCCTCAAAAAACAGGCAAAAACACTCAAACTTTTGCATTGAATAAAAATTTTTTTAATGATGTTCGGGTCATTTGAAATAAAATTATCAAACGCAGACGAAAAGCAATTTTGCGCCTGCAACGGAGGTCAAAATGCAATATATTGCAAAAAACTATGACGTCATTGTAATAGGCGCAGGTCATGCCGGAATCGAAGCTGCACTCGCTGCGGCTCGACTCGGCGCATCGGTCGGCGTATTCACTATAAATATGGACTGGGTGGGCAATATGCCTTGCAATCCCTCAATTGGCGGAACAAGCAAAGGTCACCTCGTTCGTGAGATTGACGCTCTCGGCGGTGAGATGGGAAAAGCTGCAGACGCCAATACTCTCCAGAGCCGCGTACTCAATCTCGGCAAAGGCCCTGCCGTTCACTCACTGCGCGCGCAAATTGACAGGCGCAGATACAGCGAATATATGAAGCACACACTTGAAACTCAGGACGGACTTGAATTGGTACAGGCTGAGATCACGGACATAAAACAGCTTGAAACAGGGGAGTGGGAGCTGACAACGCGGCTTGAAGCTATTCACCGCGCAAAAGCGGTCATACTTGCAACCGGTACATTTCTCGGTGGCAGGATTTATGTGGGCGATGTATCGTATGACGGCGGACCGGACGGCATGTTTCCCGCTACGGAGCTTTCAAAAGCGCTCAAAAGGCTTGGACTCAGCTTGCGGCGGTTTAAAACCGGCACGCCCTCGAGGGTAAATCGCAGGAGTATCGATTTTTCGCAGCTTGAAAAGCAGGAGGGCGATGAAAAAATAATCCCGTTTTCCTTTGATACCGAGTTTGAAATCAAGAACAAGCTCCCGTGTCACATGACCTACACTAACGCCGAAACAAAGCGCATTATTCTTGAAAATCTTCACCGTTCACCTCTTTACAGCGGAAAAATTGATGGCGTAGGTCCGCGGTACTGCCCGAGCATTGAAGATAAAATTGTCCGTTTTTCTGAAAAAGAGCGCCATCAATTGTTTATTGAACCTTGCGGTGAGTACACCGAAGAAATGTACCTGCAAGGCATGTCGTCCTCTTTGCCGGAGGACGTTCAGCTTGCTTTTTTGCGTACCATTCCCGGTTTGGAGCATGTTCAGGTCATGCGGACAGCCTACGCAATTGAATATGACTGCCTTGATCCGCTGTCGCTTTATGCAACTCTTGAATTCAAAGAATTTTCCGGGCTCTTTGGGGCAGGGCAGTTCAACGGTTCAAGCGGCTATGAAGAGGCTGCCGCCCAAGGACTCATTGCAGGAATAAATGCTGCAAAGTATGTTCAAGGCAAAAAACAGCTTATACTTGATCGTGCAAGCTCATACATCGGTACGCTGATAGACGACCTTGTTACAAAAGGGTGCAGCGATCCATACAGAATGATGACCTCACGTTCGGAATACCGTTTGATTCTTCGCCAAGACAACGCTGACCTCAGACTGACGGAAATCGGATATGAGGTAGGTCTTGTGAGTGAAGAAAAGCACAAAAGGCTGATCAAAAAGAAAGAGCTCATAAAGAGTGAGCTAAAACGTATTGAAAGCACAGGTCTGGCGCCGAGCGAGGAGCTGAATAAGGCGCTTGTTTCACGTGGAACATCGGCAATGACAACGGGCGCCAGACTGATTGACCTGATTCGCAGACCGCAGCTCGGATATGAGAAACTGAAGCCTTTTGACAAAACGCGACCGGATTACCCGGACAGTGTTTTTGAACAGGTTGAAATTGAGGTAAAATACGAGGGCTACATCAAACGTCAGCTTGCGCAGGCGGAGGAAATGCGCCGCATTGAGAGCCGCGAGCTGCCGCAAACCATCGTATATAAAGATATAGCGGGCTTACGCCTTGAAGCGCAGGAAAAGCTTGACCGCGTGAAACCGAAGAATCTCGGACAAGCGTCACGCATTTCCGGTGTCAGTCCGGCGGATATATCCGTGCTGATGATATATTTAAGACGCAGTGCTCTTGATTCGTAAAGGGTAACTTACCATAATGCGTGGAATAATAAAGAGCAGATAAGAAACGGCAGATATTTAAAATAATGTACGGGCGGGATCTGCGCCCTCCCTCCCACCGTTTAAAATATCTATTATCCATTATCTATTATCTATTATCTAAAAAACGTTGGGTTATAGCGGGCATAGAATATTTTTTATGCGGTTTCAACCGTTGGGTTCATGGGCGGCTTGTGAGCCGCCCCTAAGAATGAACGTTTACCGGGGTTTTGTAGGGGCGATTCACGAATCGCCCGGAAACGTTACGAAAAGCAAGACTTCATGGGCAGGCACGGGTTCTGTCCGTACGAAAAAACCAATATATAAACACGTGCAGAAATCAACGGATTTAGATAATAGATAATAGATAATGGATAATAGATAATAGATAATAGATATTTTAAGCCGCAGCGTTTCCGCCACACCGTCTAACGTCCAAAATCTAACATCTAAAATCGAGTTTCACGTGAAACATTGAAAGGAAAATATATGCACATACCTACAGATAAACTAAAAACACTTGCAGAATCATTCGGCGTTCAACTGGACGAAACAGCGCTTGAACGTTATGACATTTATGCGCGGCTGCTTGCCGAATGGAATGAAAAAATCAACTTGACTGCAATTACCGATCCGCTTGGGATCACAGTCAAGCATTTTGCGGATAGTCTGACTGTTTTCAAGTATTGCAGCCTTCAGAAAAACGCAAAAATTATCGATGTCGGCACAGGTGCAGGCTTTCCCGGATTAGCGTTGCTGATTGCGCGCCCGGATATTGAGCTGACCTTGCTTGACAGTACCAAAAAAAAGCTCGGGGTGATTGAAGACATTCTTGCACACATTGGATTGACTGCACAGCTGCTCCATGCAAGAGCGGAAGAAGCAGGACAAAACGAAAAGTACCGCGAAAAGTTTGATTTTGCAACAGCCAGAGCCGTTGCGAATTTGCGTGAGCTTTCGGAATACTGCCTGCCGTTTGTCAAAAGGGGAGGATACTTCATTTCAATGAAAGGTGCAAATGCGCTTGAAGAATTGAGTGGCGCAAAAAAGGCAATTGCCGTTCTTGGAGGAAGCGTTGAGGCTGCCGAAAGCTTTAACCTTGAAGACGCCGGCGAAAGATGCATAATTACAGTGAAAAAGCTTTCGTCAACACCCGGCAAATATCCGCGCCCATCGGCAAAAATTGCAAAAAATCCGCTCGAATAAAACCTTATTGAGCCGAAATGCGATATTTTTAAGATAACGAAAAATATAGACAAGCCTCTCATTGTGTGCTAAGGTTTTATGGAAGAAGGTTAATCCTCATTCATAAAGCACAAAGGGAGGCTATTGCTTTGATTAGCGAAAAACCGCGTTCAGCCGGTCAGGTACTTTTGATTCCGAACGAAAAGATATATCCAAATCCAAATCAGCCGCGGAGGGTCTTTGACCAGAGCGAGCTTGTCAACCTTGCAATAAGCATAAGAATGAACGGAATACTTCAGCCGATCACCGTGAGGGAAACTTCAAAAGGGTATGAGCTTGTTTCAGGCGAAAGGAGACTGCGTGCATCGAGGCTTGCAGGTATGGTTGTTGTTCCGTGCATTGTTGTGGAGGTAAATGAGCTGAAATCTGCAATCTTTTCGCTGATAGAAAATCTTCAGCGGCAGAATCTTGGTTATTTTGAAGAAGCGCTTGCAATCGAAAAGCTCATGGAGCAGTTTTCGCTATCGCAGGAGGAGGCGGCAAGGCGGTTGGGAAAAGCGCCGTCAACCGTTTCAAACAAGCTGCGGTTGCTTTCTCTGCCGGAGCAGGCGCAAAGGCTGCTGATTTCAAATTCGCTTTCCGAGCGGCATGCAAGGGCTTTGTTAAAGCTCGATGAAGAAGAGGTTTTGCCTGCGCTCAAACATATAATTGAACGAAAACTGAATGTTGCTCAAACAGAAAAATATATAGAAGAACTACTCGAAAAGAAAAACACGCCCAAGCGTACAACAAAACGTGCGTTCAGTGATGTAAAGATTTTTCTCAACACGGTTGAGGGGGCGATAAAAACAATGCAGCAAGCCGGAGTTGATGCAGACGTCAGCCGCGAGGATACAGGGGAGAGCGTGGTATACAAAATTGTTATTCCAAAGCACAGTCGCCATGCGGAGACTCCGGCTCAGCACAATGTGCCGCTGCTGAAAGCGATGAAATGAGCCATAGTCAAAACATACTTTGCGCAAAAAACGCAGCCGAAAAGGTTGCGTTTTTTTGCATGTGGCGATATTTACCTTTTCTTTAAACAAGTTTTTCTCTTTATGGGCAAATGGCTATGCACTTTTACACCCGTACGCTCCGCGGGGGTACTTTTGTCGATTGTTACAAAACAAAGCATTGAAATCTTATCTTGGGGAGTGTGAGAAGTTCTACTTGTTTTTTTTACGTGATACTATTTCTCTTAAACCAAACGCTTACTTTCAATATATAAATGGCTATGCGCTTTTACACCCGTACGCTCCGCTGGGGTTACTTTTGTCGGTTGT
>CAKTDF010000047.1 GCA_934541115.1 uncultured Eubacteriales bacterium | reverse complement strand
ACTTATGTTATCAACGAAGATCAGGCAGAAACCGTCCGAATGATTTTCGACCTCTATTTGGAAGGGCTGGGCGAAACAAAAATCTGCAAAGAGCTTTGCCGCCGACAGCGGAAAGACGGTCACGGGAATGTAAGCTGGAGCGTTTCAAAAATCAGCCGCATTTTAAGAAATGCAACTTACATGGGTTACAAATGCTATCTGAAATCATACAGCAACAACTACTTGGAACAGAAGCGCATCAAAAACCTTGATGAAAGCACCTATCTCTATGTAAAGGGTGATTTTGAGCCGATCATCCCCGAAGAAGTCTTTAAGCGGTGTGAGGAAATTCGGAAAACCCGAACGACCAAAATGATCGTCAACAAAGGCGAGCGCACCTACGGTAAGCGGGCATCCCAAGATGTTTGGCTGCGAAAGCTCCGCTGCTCCTGCGGTTCAACTTTCCGAAAAAACAAGTGGCGCACCAATCAGCGCGGCGATACGGTTTACGGCTATCAGTGCTACAACCAAGTCAATAACGGCAGCAAAGGCTTTCGGGAGAAAAACGGTTTAGATACGGATGGATACTGCGATATTCGCATGGTTGGCGACTGGAAGCTCGACCTTATGGCAAAGAAAATATTTGAGGCCATTTGGACGGACAGAAAAGAGGATGCAAAACTGGCATATAAACTGCTCCGTGAGTGCTATCAAGCGGACGCAAGCAGAAATAAGGCCACGATTGCCGCCGTGCAAGGGAAAATCAGCCGGGCAACGGGACGAATGGAAAATCTGATTGCCATGCGTGCAGACGGCGAGATTTCCAAAGAGCAATTTCAAAGCTTGCGTCAAAAAGCCGAAACTGAGCTTGCGGCCTTGAATGAAGAGCTTGGCAGATTAAATTCTGCATTTGATGATCAAACGGATGCCCTTGATATGGCGGCAATCGAAGCTGCCCTCGATTCCATACTCGATTTTTCCGGTCCATCCATCGACAGCAATATAATTGAGAAATTCGTGTGCCGTATTACTCCTGTTGATAACGGTCATTACCGTTGGGATCTGAACTTCGCACCGAATAAAAAGCAAGCCATTATCGGCGCTGTTGAAGGGAGAAAAGGAAAAGCCAGCGTGGAGATAAAAGAATACGGTGAGGATGACGAGCATCCTCACCGTACATACGATAGGTCTATTCAGTTTTCCACTGACGGGACGATAGCCTACTTTTGTTTAATAGCTGCCTGTGCAGCGGCAAGTCTTGCGATGGGAACTCTGAACGGTGAGCAGGAAACATAGTCAAGACCAATCTTGTGGCAGAACTCAACTGATGTCGGGTCGCCGCCATGTTCGCCGCAGATACCGCAGTGGAGAGCCGGATTGACGGGTTTGCCAAGTTCGAGAGTCATCTTCATGAGCTTGCCTACGCCGTTCTGGTCAAGCTTTGCAAACGGATCGTTTTCAAAAATCTTGGCGTCATAATAAGCGTCAAGGAACTTGCCGGCGTCGTCACGGCTGAAACCGAAGGTCATCTGTGTGAGGTCGTTGGTACCGAAGCAGAAGAAGTCAGCTTCCTTTGCAATCTCGTCGGCTGTGAGAGCTGCTCTCGGAATTTCGATCATTGTGCCGACTTCATACTTAAGGTCGATGCCTGCGGCAGCGATCTCAGCGTCAGCGGTTTCAACAACGAACTTCTTAACATATTTAAGCTCTTTGACTTCACCAACAAGCGGAATCATGATTTCCGGAACGATCTTCCAGTCCGGATGAGCCTTGGTAACGTTGATTGCTGCACGGATAACAGCCTTGGTCTGCATCTTTGCAATTTCCGGATAGGTAACTGCAAGACGGCAGCCTCTGTGACCCATCATCGGGTTGAACTCGTGAAGAGAAGCGATGATGTTCTTGATTGCGGCAACGCTCTTGCCCTGAGCCTTTGCGAGTGCTTCAATGTCAGCTTCCTCGGTGGGAACGAACTCATGAAGCGGGGGATCAAGGAAACGGATAGTTACCGGGCAGCCCTCAAGAGCTTCATAGAGCTTTTCAAAGTCAGCCTGCTGCATGGGAAGAATCTTGTCAAGAGCGGCTTCTCTTTCTTCAACTGTATCTGAGCAGATCATCTCGCGGAAAGCAGCGATTCTGTCAGCTTCAAAGAACATGTGCTCGGTTCTGCAAAGACCGATGCCCTCTGCGCCGAGTTCGCGGGCTTTCTTAGCGTCTGCCGGTGTGTCGGCGTTGGTTCTGACTTTGAGCTTTCTGTACTTGTCAGCCCAAGCCATGATTCTGCCGAATTCGCCTGCGATGGTTGCGTCAACTGTGTCGATAGCACCGTCATAGATGTTGCCGGTTGAACCGTCGATGGAAATAACGTCGCCCTCGTGGAAGGTTTTGCCTGCGAGAGTAAACTGCTTGTTAGCCTCGTCCATTGCGATTTCCGAGCAGCCGGAAACACAGCAGGTACCCATGCCGCGAGCAACGACCGCTGCGTGTGAGGTCATGCCGCCGCGAACGGTGAGAATACCCTGAGAAGCTTTCATGCCGGTGATGTCTTCCGGTGAGGTCTCAAGACGAACAAGAACAACTTTCTTGCCCTGAGCTTTCCAGGCTTCTGCGTCGTCAGCGGTGAATACGATCTGACCGCAAGCTGCGCCCGGTGAAGCGCCGAGACCTTTGCCGATGGGAGTCGAAGCCTTGAGTGCTTTGGCATCGAACTGTGGGTGAAGGAGGGTGTCGAGGTTTCTCGGGTCGATCATTGCAACGGCTTCTTCTTCTGTTCTCATGCCCTCGTCAACAAGGTCGCAAGCGATCTTGAGAGCAGCCTGAGCGGTTCTCTTGCCGTTTCTGGTCTGGAGCATGAAGAGCTTGCCGTGTTCAACGGTGAACTCCATGTCCTGCATATCTCTGTAATGGTTTTCAAGAATTGAGCAAACCTTTTTGAATTCTTCAAAAGCTTCGGGGAACTTTTCTGCCATTTCCTGAATGTGCATCGGGGTACGAACGCCTGCAACAACGTCTTCACCCTGTGCATTGGTGAGAAATTCGCCGAAAAGACCCTTTGCGCCGGTTGCCGGGTCACGGGTGAAAGCAACGCCGGTGCCGCAATCATCGCCCATGTTGCCGAATGCCATCGACTGAACGTTGACGGCAGTACCCCATGAATACGGGATATCGTTATCACGGCGATAAACGTTTGCACGCGGGTTGTCCCATGAACGGAAAACAGCCTTGATTGCGCCAAAGAGCTGTTCTTTCGGATCTGACGGGAAGTCAGTGCCGATCTTGTCCTTATATTCAGCCTTGAACTGAGAAGCAAGCTCCTTGAGGTCGTCAGCGGTGAGATCAACGTCCTGAGTTACACCCTTTTCAGCCTTCATCTTGTCGATAAGCTCTTCAAAGTACTTTTTGCCGACTTCCATAACAACGTCGGAGTACATCTGAATGAAACGTCTGTAGCAGTCCCAAGCCCAGCGGGGATTGTTTGACTTTTCAGCGATTACGGCAACAACGTCTTCGTTGAGACCGAGGTTAAGGATTGTATCCATCATACCGGGCATTGAAGCTCTTGCGCCCGAACGTACGGAAACGAGAAGCGGATTCTCTTTGTCGCCGAACTTTTTGCCGGTGGTTTCTTCAAGAAGGGTAATGTTCTTCTCGATTTCTGCACAGATCTCATCATTGATCGATCTGCCGTCTTCATAATACTGAGTGCAGGCTTCTGTAGTGATTGTAAAGCCCTGAGGAACGGGAAGGCCGAGTGAAGTCATTTCGGCGAGGTTAGCACCCTTACCGCCGAGAAGCTCGCGCATGTTAGCGTTACCTTCCTTGAACTGGTATACAAATTTTTTGCTCATCGGAATCTCCTCCTACTAATAGATTAGCAAAATTATTGACGGTTAAACGCACAGAAAATCCATGCTTTTAACATTCAAAAAATTTTATCAAATTTTAAAGATAAAATCTATTGCCGTTTTATATATAGATTGAACGGATATTTTGTAAATTTTGTAGATTTTTGCACAAGCGAACTCGGCACACACGAATAATTTGTTTTTCGGCACATTACGGCGCTTTGCTCAAGCGTACTTCGTAGGGAGAAAAACACAAAAAAATTCTTTCTTTTCCCGACAAGCACAAAACAGCTGAAAAAACAAGTCTTGTTTTTATTTTCTTTTGGGTGTATTAAATATATACAGGCCTGTGAAAATTGTAAAAAAGGATTGATTTTATGCAGACAAGTATGACGGCACTTATTTCGCTTTTTTCAAGGGCGTACCACACAAAACGCAGCGTTTGTCCGGTGTTCTCGGACACGATTGCAGAAAAACTTCTCAGCGCGCAGGAGTATGAAACAGCCGCATCATCAATGAAAAGCGGGCGCTCGTTTTTTCTGCCGGACTTTGACGGGAGCGATGACAGTGCTCTCGATATAATTGTGAACACCGTGCTTGCTCCGCCGGTTGTTGCAAGGAGCGCATTCTGCCTTGATGCGTTCAACTGCGCACAAAAGCGCGGCATAAAACAGCTGGTTCTCCTCGGCTCGGGCTATGATTCTCTGCCGTACAGGGAGGGCTTTGACAAAACCGTTCGCACATTTGAGCTTGACAGACAGGAAATGACGGACGACAAGCGTTTTCGCCTTGAAAGGGCAAAGCTTGACTTTTCACATGTTTCTTTTGTACCTTGTGACCTTGCGGCGGACTTTGAAACTCCGCTTCTCTCGGCAGGATTCGGCAAAAGCGAAAGCACGTTTTGCTCAATGCTCGGACTTTGCCATTATCTCAGCCGTGATGAGTTTTCGGCATTGCTTAAAAAGCTCGGAGGTCTTTTTGCCGAGGGCAGCGATCTTGTTTTTGACTTTCCGCTGAAAATGCAGGATACAGAACCAAACACCACCGAGACTCTTGCCTCGGGAGCCGGAGAAAGCATGAAAGCGCGGTATTCCTTTGGTGGATTGGAGTCTGTGCTTTCAAAAAGCGGATTCAGAATTTATGAGTACCTTGAAAAAGAGGACATTGAACGCCGCTTTTTTGACAGGCACAACTTTTTCACAGACGGCACCGGACGAATTTCTGCAAGCGGGGACTTTGCTTTGTGTCTTGCGGCTAAAAAAGAATGAGATATCCTGCGAAAAAAACGGAACATTTATGTTTACATATTGTTGAATAAATCGAATAAATTTGATAAACTGAAAACAGAAAAATGAAAGGATGAGGAAAATGCTTGAATTCAAAGTAAAAACGAGAGGTGACTCTTCGCCGCAAGGAAAGCAGAGAGTGTATTTTTGCGCCTACCCGGAGGATCATAAACGGTATTTTGAGCATACCTGCGAGCTGATTCTCGAAAAACAGAATTGCGCGGTTTACTATGATGAGAACCCCGCAGCGGAGGTTGACAAAGCGGAGCTTTTTTCGCTGCTTTCGGAGATTCAGCTTTTTGTCATACCGGTTTCGGTTGAGTTTTTGACAAAGCCGAGCCGTGCGAGGGACGTTGAGCTTGCCTACGCTATGGAAAAGCATATTCCTGTTTTGCCGTTGATGCAGGACAGCGGAATTGACGAGCTGTTTTCAAAGGTTTTCGGCAATATGCAGTACCTTGACGAACATAACAGAGACAGCACGGCCATAAGCTTTGACGAAAAGCTTGAAAAGTTTCTCGGTTCTGTCCTCGTCGGAGACGAGCTCGCAGAAAAGGTGAGAAAAGCCTTTGACGCGTACATTTTTCTCAGTTACCGCAAAAAGGACAGGATTTATGCTCAGCAGCTCATGAGGCTGATTCATGAAAATGATTTTTGCCGTGATATTGCCATATGGTATGATGAGTTTCTTACTCCCGGAGAAGATTTCAACAAGGCGATTGAAGCAGCGCTCGACCATAGCAAGCTGTTTGCTCTTGCCGTTACGCCGAACCTCATCAATGAAGAAAACTACGTCAAGAACATTGAATTTCCGATTGCGAGAGACAGCGAAAAGCCCATGCTCCCCGCCGAGATGGTTGAAACGGACAGAAAGGAACTCGCTGAAAAATTTGAGAACATCGGCGAGGTCACAAACAGCCGCGACAGAGAGGCTCTGAGAAATGCACTTTTCAAAAAGCTTGAGGGTATTGCAAAAATTGAAAACGACAATGACCCGGAGCACAACTTTTTTATCGGTCTTGCATATCTCAAAGGAATTGATGTTGAGGTTGACTATGAAAGAGCGCTG
>CAKTDF010000046.1 GCA_934541115.1 uncultured Eubacteriales bacterium | reverse complement strand
CGCTCTCTTGGGCGCCGTACAGAAGCGTATTTTTGGTTACTTTTGTTACAACCGACAAAAGTAACCCCAGCGGAGCGAACGGGTGTAAAAGCGTATAGACATGTATATATTAAAAGCAAACGTTTGGTTTAAGAGGGATAGTAACACAAAAAAACAAGCAGAACTTTTAACACTGCACAATAAATCCGCGAGTTGTGGAAAACAGAGAATGCTGTTTTCACTTCGTTCTGACTGAACACTTCGACAGAGTGGAGATAGGGTAATAGCGGATTGATGTTTCAATTAGGAAAGCGCTGCACACGAGTGATGTGTAGGCGCGTTAGAGAGCGATAATCGAGATTCCCTCAAGGAATCCGATTTCGCTCTCTTGGGCGCCGTACAGAAGCGTATTTTTGGTTACTTTTGTTACAATCGACAAAAGTAACCCCAGCGGAGCGAACGGGTGTAAAAGCGCATAACCATTTATATATTAAAAGTAAGGGTTAAATTTAAGAGGAATAGTATCACGTAAAAAAACAAGCAGAACTTTCCACATTGCACAAAAAATCCGCGAGTTGTGGAAAACAGAAAACGTTGTTTTCACTTCGTTCTGACTGAACACTTCAACAGAGTGGAGATAGGCTAATAGCGGATTGATGTTTCAATTAGGAAAGCGCTGCACACGAGTAATGTGTAGGCGCGTTAGAGAGCGATAATCGAGATTCCCTCAAGGAATCCGATTTCGTTCTCTTGGGCGCCGTACAGAAGCGTATTTTTGGCAAGCGTTGGAAGTTCAAATCAGTGATGGATTTTTTGTTGTATTTTTGTTCTGACAAGGCGAAAAGCACAGCAATGGTTGCTCCATTGCGAGCATTTTCAACGCAGTCAGGGCAGAAATACGGCAAAAAAGACTTCGCTTGATTTGGACTTTCAATGCTTTGTTTTGTTACAATCGACAAAAGTAACCCCAGCGGAGCGAACGGGTGTAAAAGCGCATAACCATTTATATATGAAAGTAAGCTTTGGGTTTAGGGCGGGCTCGGAATAACGCTGCGAAGAACACCCGGAAAGAAAAATCTATCCGGGTGCTTTTAAAAGATATCTGTTATGAAATAAAATACTTTTTGCCTTTTTCGGTTTCAAATGAGGTTACGCCGTTTTCAAATTCGGTCGTGACCTCATTTTTGTCCTCGTCTTCAACAAGCATAACCTTTCCGTCACCATAAATCCTGCATACTCTGCCGCAGTTTGAGGTGACCTCACCTGCGCCGAGCCTGCCGTCCTGCCATTTGAGCGATACAATGAATCCTCCGCGAGCCGCAAGTCCGGAAAATTCGCCGTTGCGCCAGCTTTTCGGAATCGCCGGCAGCAAACGGATAACACCGTCATGACTTTGCAGCAGCATTTCTGTTACGCCGGCGGTGAAGCCGAAGTTGCCGTCAATCTGGAACGGCGGGTGGGTACCGAGCAGGTTCTTGAGAATTGTTGTTTTAAGGATCTGAGCAATTATCTCCTCACACTTTTCACCCTGACCGAGCCTTGCGCGGCAAAGCAAACGGTGTGCAAGCGCCCAACCGGTGGTTTTGATTCCGCGGTCATCGAGCGAAGCGCAGGCTGCTTTGTGAAGCTCCTGTGTGTCCGGAGTGATCTGCGAGAACGGATAAACTCCGAGGAGATGAGAAATGTGGCGGTGATGCTTTTGAACGCCGAGGAATTTTCCGCCGAGTAAAAAGCTGTCTTCGTCTGCCCATTCGCGTATAAAACCGTTTTTTGTTACGGTGTGCGGCAAAAGCTTTTCTTTCTGCGCTGTAATTTTTTCAATCAGTTCGCGGTTCACAACCGAACCGCGTCCGTTTTCTTCGAGGACTGCGGCAAATTTTACAACCGAATCAAACAGAGCCAGAACGATGCTTTGCTCAAAGGTTCCGCCGGCGCTGACAGGACCGTGCTCGGCAGAATAACACGGAGAAACAATCAGCCGTCCCGTCTTTTTTTCCGGTACAAGTAGCTGAGACCAAAGGAGGGCGGATTCCTCCATAACGGGATAAATCTTTTTTTCAAGCATGTCAAGGTCGCCGGTGTATGAATAGTATTCACCCATTTCAAACGCTGCCCATGCACCGTTTGCAGGTGCCCAGCCCCAGCGCCAGTCGTAGCCGGGAGCAACGACTCCGAGCGGATTTACCATTGTGTGGCATACCCAGCCTGTGCTTTTTTCAAAGTCGGGCTTTCCGTCTTTTCTCTCTTCTCCAATGCCGAAAGAATTGTATGCCGCAACTCTTCCGGGCTTTCTCAGTGAATCAATAAAATCAAGATATGGGAGCGATGTTTCCGCAAGATTTGCAGAAAAGGCAGGCATATAGTTCATTTGAAGATTGATGTTAAGGTGATAGTCGCTTTCCCACGGCGGATTGTTCTTAGCGTTCCAAACGCCTTGCAGATTTGCCGGCAGTGAACCGTCGCGCGAGGACGCAATGAGAAGATAGCGTCCGTATTGATAAAGTGTGGTGATAAGGTTGCGCCTGAATTCTCCCTTTTTGCCAAAGCGCATGAGCATATAGTCGGTCGGGTGAGTTGATTCTTCCTCGCCGAGCGTAAAGCTTACGCGATTAAAAAGTGCTCTGTAGTCTGTAAGGTGCGTGCGGTAAAGGTCGCCGAAAGTTTTTTCTGCCGCTTTTTGAACTGTCTCTCTCGCCTTTTGAAGCGGATCCGCGTCCGAGAAAAAGTTCGGATACGAATTGACATAGTTTGTTGCAAGACTCATTATGATCAGAACGCTGTCTGCGTCATTTATTTTGATGTGACCGTCGTCTGTTGCGGTAACCGTGCCGCCGCTTGCAATAAATCGTACTGCTCCGCCGTATTTCATTGAGTTTTTGTTTTTTCCGTCGGGGGCGTTGAGACCTTTGTTGTCGTTGACTGTTCCGTAGAGCAGAATGGTATCGTCCTCTGCTTTGACGGTCCCCTTTTGTTCTGAGACTACGTATGCTTCAAAGCTCACGGGAACGGGAGTTTTGTCCCTTTCCGTGCAGGCAATCCTTCCAACAAAAACGTTGTCGGGATAGCTCACAAAATAATGACGCGTGTGATTCGCCTTGCCTATGCGGTATGAAACCATCGCGGACGCGGACGAAATGTCAAGGTCGCGGACATAGTTGTCGCCCTCATCGCTGCCGAAGTTCAGATAAAGGTTGCCGAATGCCTGATATGCGCCAAAGCCGGTGAAGTTGCCCTCAAGGTTTTTCATGAGCTTTGTTGCGCCCTTGGCGTCGCCGTTTTCAAGGGCTTTCTGAACGGCTCTGTAGTTCTCTCCGCAGCTGGTGTCAGAAATTCCCCAGTTGAATCCCGGAACGTCACTTCCGCCTGACCAAAGAGTTTTTTCATTGAACTGAATCAGTTCACAGTTTTTTGCGCCGAAAATTTTTGCACCGATTTTTCCGTTGCCGAGCGGCAGGGCTTCATTTTCCCAGCCGAAGTAATTGAGCGTTGCGCTTTTGCTGTAGCATAAAAACATAGTAATACCTCTTATGTCGGTTTAATCAAGTAGTATTATAGCTTTTTTTCAGCCAAAAAGTCAACGCTTAAAGCCACAAATATGCAGCCCGCTTTCTGCAGCCGCAGGCATCAAAAAAGGAACCGCAGCGTTGCTGCGGTTCCAATAGGTTCGTTGTCATCTAAGAATACTCAAAAATCAAAGAGCTTCCATTCCGAGAAGAGAATTGACAAAAGCAACGAGCTTCTCTACAAGAGCCTCAAGGTTAAGATTTTTAAGGAAATCAAAAAATTCCTGCATAATTACACCTCTTAAACAAATTAAATCGGTTGATTATTCGGTCGGGTTTGTGGGATAAAGAAGTTCCTTAACAAAAGCAACGATTGCGTCAAAAACTGCCTTGAAATCAAGAGCTTTGAGAGCGTCAAGAATACCCTGCATGATTTTCACCTCACTTAAAAGATATAATAATCAGATCGACAAACAGCGTGCCGTTAACACTCTGTTCACTTTCTGTTAACAGAATACAAACTCAACCTTAAATTAACCTTAAAAAACGAAAAAGTTTGTAAAAATTCAATGAATTTTTGAACAAAAATTTAATGAATTCAAAAAGCAGCAGTTGACTCTCCTTTTTCCGGTTCAGTCTCGGATAAAAAAGCTGTCCCGGCTTTCGCAGCCAAAAAGAGCCTGAAGGGGGTCAACGTCAAGGCCGCGCTCGTTTTCAAGTTCATCTTTCATTGCGGCATTGTTGAACAGCGCAACAACTGAGCTGACAAAGCGAACAAAGCCGTTCCAAAGCGGCATGGTCGGAACGGGCAGCTTTGAGGCTTTTGTATCCTTTTCGAGCGTAAACTCATTAAAAGGCTCATCGCCCGAAACGGTGAAAGACCTGATTTTTATGCTGTCCTCGCTGAAAGAGAGGACATTATAGATTCCCTCACTTGTCAGATAGTCATAACCTACGCGGTTGCCGAGCGGCGGAACCTCATTGTTTTCAAGCTCCCTCGTGTTGGTCGTAAAAGAACCGGAGGTGATATAAAGAGTGCCGTTTGCGTTCTTTACGGAAGAAAGAGAGGAGGTTTCGGTTTTTGTCAAACCTCCCTTAATGATATTTGAGCGCGTGTAATAGTGGCTGTGACCGGAGAGAACAAGGTCAACGTCAAATTCATCCATGAGAGGAACATAGAGCATGCGCAGCAATCTGTTTTCGCTTTCTCTGTGCGCTATTCTTCCGCCGAAAAGATCGTGGTGCATCACGGCGACGCGCCACTTAATGTCAGAATTACCGAGTACCGCGGACTGCATGAAACGGCGGTGTGCCGACGCGTCCGGGCAGTTGGAGTCAATCATGAGGAAAAGCACATCGCCTTTGACAAACCAGTAATCACGTCCGACATAGCTTTTGATTCCGGCGTAATCCTCATACGGAAATGTGGCAAAGGTTTTGTATCCTGCACCTTTGCGGTCATGATTGCCGATTGAAAGCGCAGCAGTCATATTTTTGATTGCCGGTGAAGAAACGAAAGCCGTGTATTCCTCGCGCAGTCCCATTGTTGCCTGGTCACCGCCGGAAAGCAGCAGCGTTGCGCCGTATTTGCTCTGCGCTTTTTGCAGAGTGTTTCCGAACTTCTGCGCATGAGCAGAAAGCTTTTCTTCACCGTCTGAAGCGGTCATGTGCACATCGGTGACATATACCGCCGAAAAATCCGTTGAAGACGAGACGGTCAGTGTGCTCTCTTTTGATTCAAATCCGGGGCTTTTGCAGGTGTAGGTATATGTACCGTCTTCAAGACCGGTCGCATACACCTTATATACGTAATCGCCCTCCGGTGTTTTCTGAGCGGGAGCGGTAAAGGTTTTTTTAACCGTTTTGCTTTTCACGGTAACTACTCCGCCGCCGTTTTCACCGCCGTACCAGGTAAAGTAGCGGCTGTTTTCCGTGTGACCGGGAGAAACATATACCGAGGCCGTTTTGTCTGCACTCTGCCAATAGGAGTCCCAATCAAGGCTTTCTGAATCTGCTGCAAATACTGCGCCCGGAACGGTAAAGACCATCAGCAGCGCAAGAATAATTGATAACGTTTTTTTCATTTTTCTCCTCTTTTCCATCGGCTGTAATACCGATAAAATTATTTCTCTCTTAAAAGCTTTGCAAGCTCTTCCATAAAGGTGTTGATGTCCTTGAATTGGCGATAGACCGAGGCAAAGCGGACATACGCCACCTCGTCAAGCGTTTTGAGCTTGTCCATTGCAAGTTCTCCTATATGAACGGATGTTACCTCGCGGTCAAGGGAGTTTTGCAGCTCTGCTTCAATGTCGCTGACAGCCCTTTCAATTTGAGCGATTGAAACCGGGCGCTTTTCGCACGCCCTGAGCAGACCGTTAAAGAGCTTTACGCGGTCAAAAGCCTCCCGTGACTTGTCCTTTTTAACAACAATGACGGGAACTGTCTCAATAATTTCATATGTTGTGAATCTTTTGCCGCAGGCAACGCATTCGCGACGTCTGCGTATTTTTTCTCCCTCGTCGGTCGGGCGCGAGTCAATGACCTTGCTTTCAGCCCAGCCGCAAAACGGACACCTCATAAATCAGCCGCCTTTCATAATCTCATGCATTTCATATACCATATAATATACAGCAAAACGACGTTTATTGTCAATAAAAAGCGTGGTGCCGTGCAGGAGAAATCAGCCCGTATTTCTTGTGCATTTTTTAAATATGTATTGCTTTCAAAAAGTAAATATGATAAAATTTTCATGAATAATGTTGCATATTGGCGTAACTTGAAAAAAATTCTATGCAGTTGCGATTTTTTTCATTTCTTTACGTTCCTATTATGTAACCAAAAACGAATGGAGGTATATTCATGGGATTTTTTGATGAACTTGGAGGAAAGATTAGCAAATTCGGCGGAGACGTTGCCGGAAAAGCAAAGGATACTGCGGAGATTATGAAGCTCAATTCCGCCATATCCGACGAAGAAAAGAATATCAACAACAGCTTCTATCAGATCGGTAAGCTTTATTATGAGACTCATACGGCTGACCACGAAGCTCAGTTTAACGAGATGTTTGAATTTATTGTCGGCGCAACCGCGAGAATCGAAGAATATAAAAACCGCATCAATGTTCTCAAGGGAATGGTAAGTTGTCCCAGCTGCGGCGCTCAGATTCCTGCGGGTACGGCGTTCTGCAGCGTCTGCGGAAAACCGATGCCGTCAGCTCCGGCTCCTTCACAGCCGGAAAACACTGTAAAATGCCCTGCATGCGGAAGCTATGAGCCAAAGGGCATGAAGTTCTGCACAAAATGCGGAAACAGTCTTGCCAACGCAGAGGTCAAGACCGAAAGCAAGAGCAATCGTTGCAGCTGCGGCGCAGAGCTTGTAGAGGGTATGGCATTCTGCACCAATTGCGGAAAGCCGATCGAATCCAATAATGCACCTGAGCCGCAGGCTGAGGAGGAACAGCGCCCTTTTGATTTGGCCGGCGATGCTGACGGAGAAGGCTTGCAGACTGAAACAGTCGAGCCGCAGCAAGCAGAGCCGGCACCCGAACCCGTTGTTGAGGAAAGTGCAGGCGCAGACACCAAGACGTGCCCGCGCTGCAACAGCAACATACCGGCAGGCTTTTCATTCTGCACCGTATGCGGAGCACCGGTAGAAGAAACAGAGCCGCAGCAAGCAGAGCCGG
>CAKTDF010000045.1 GCA_934541115.1 uncultured Eubacteriales bacterium | reverse complement strand
AGAGTCGGGTCTACTCCGTGTTCGATATGCTCTATCAAGGCTATGCCGAGCAGCGCAGAGCATATCTGCAAAAACATAAGCGAATATCTGAGTATGATTCTGAGAATCTCATGTACTCTGTGATTCAAGAATTGCTATCCGAGGAGACATTTTCCTCCATCGGCTGCGCGGTACATGTTTCTCTCGCGACGATGGTAAAGGATTGTGAACCACTAACAGAGGAAGAACGCCAATACGCTCGCAATCCGTTGACCCATGTGGATTTTCTGCTATTCAATCAGATGGATAAGCAACCTGTGCTGGCGATCGAAGTGGACGGAACTGGTTTCCACGAAGTGGGGAGCAAACAGGCTAAGCGAGATATAAAGAAGAACTCTGTCTTGGAAAAGTGTGCCGTTCCGCTCCTGCGTCTCCGTACAGACGGCAGCGGAGAAAAAGAGAAAATCAGAAATGCGCTAAAGAGAGATTGATTATACCGAGAATTATCAGGAACGCAATCAGATGCAAAAAATGTGGAGATGTCATCGAAAGTAAAACTGTCCATGATTTGTTTTGCAGTTGTGGTTCGTGTGCCGTGGATGGTGGCTACTACTACCTTCGCAGATGCGGAAATCGTAAGGATTGTCTGATGCGGAAAAGATGGAGGATAATATCGTATTAACTTGATTCTATCTTGCAAGAGTGGTGCCAGAATATCGTTTAGCATAATTTTGTATGTGTTAATAATTTTTTTGCAGCAACAGAGTGACAGCCAAAATAATCCTATTATGTCACAATATTTCATAAGGCGAGACGGTTTTTAAATTTCTTGTTTCCAAAATATTAACAAATTGGTTTGGAAGCATTGTTTAGCCCAATTTTAGGGAAAATTAGTGCGGTATGTAATAATTTTGGAGGAGATCAGATTACATATGTTTTACTACAAACCTCTTACTTTAAACAATCAAGCATCCGCCTGACGGCGACTGCTCGTTCATATCCTTTTTAACCTTTTTTACCCAACTTGACATAGAGCCTAAAAAAATGACCGAAAGCGGAGAACAAACTCCCCTTTCGGTCATTTTTGGTCGGAGTGAGGTGACTCGAACACCCGGCATCTTGCTCCCAAAGCAAGCGCGCTACCAACTGCGCTACACCCCGATTTATTAAATTATCTGTATCTGCAAAACACTTTAATGTTATCATTTTACTATAGAACACCTACAACAAAACGAAAAAACAAAGCTGTAATGCTCAAGACTTTTCAGCAGTTGCAAAAAAATCATGCAGAATCTGAAAGGTCTCCCACACAAACACACATCTCGATGAGTATACTCTATTTTTTGCCTTTTGTCAACGGAAACGGCAAATTTGACATTTCACTCAGACCGAAAAGTGCCGCCCGGAAAACCGGGCGGCTGAATGTTATTTAAAGCATATTAAAATGACGTTGCCTTTATCCTTTTGACGGTAGAGATGAACCGGTGAAGATCTCCCAAACAATGTATTCCAATTGCCTGTACTCATCTCTGACAATGCCTTTTCATAATCAGACTTGCTTGAGAATTTTATACAAACGGGATTGCTTTCGCTCTGCTTGCTTAACACTTCCTCAATTTTGACCTCGTCATATTCATCAAGACAAAACTCGCTATACGTGAAATAGTTATATTTGTCAGAGCCGCTTTTCGGAAAACTGAACTGGCTGTTGTCATTCATGTGATCTTTCGTCATTTCTTCATCGGATATTCCAAAATAAGCGTACCATCCGTCAAGACTCAGACTGACATCTTTATAATCCTTATTGCTGTGAAAATCCATGTCATCCCATGTCACATCAAAGTAATAATACTCTCCGTCAAGCTCAACCCAATTCCACTCGTGTGCCTCACCCTGCGTTCCGTCCTCTTTTATACTCCATCCCCAAACGTCTGAAGCGTTGATTCCGATATTATTGAGAATCAGCTTGAACGCCTTTGCATAGCCCGCACAAACGGATTTTTTATTCACAAGACAACCGTATGCAGAGTAAATGTAATCGGCTTCGGCACGGTGTTTATCCTTTTTCGATTCCTCTAAGTTCTCTTTATCATATTCGTTGTTATTCACAATGTAATCATGAACGATTTTGACCTTTTCATAATCATTGCTTGCGCCCTCTGTCAGCTTAGCAACCTTGTCAACCTCTTTTTGGAGCCTGTCAAGATACTTTTTCTGGTCGTTTCCGGATTTCCAATAGTTCCAATGACCAAGCTTCATCGTAAATCTGCCTTTTGACGTTGCGGTCGCGTTTACCCCTTCATAAGAACAACCGTTGTGCAGCCAAAAAAACTCCGGATGATCCATAAGCAACGCATTAATCGCTCTCTCACTTGCCTTTAAATATGTATCATAATCAACGTCTTTGATTGTAAACTCTAACTTTTCATCTTTTATTGCCGAGAGCGCCGCACGATAAATACGCTTTTCTGTTTTGTTCAATTGCTTATATAGATTCTGAAAATCTTCGCCCGAGTTATTGTTATCGATGCCTTGTGTTGTTCCCGTGTTATCTGTTGTATCTGATGTTCCGGAAACATCTGTTGTTTGACTGACAGTATCGCTGCTCTTCAGTGAATCACGCAGCGTTCCGTTGGGAAAAACAATCGAAAATGCCGATATAGTAAATATAATGAGCAGCATAACAGTCAAAAACAGACTTGAACAGCCCATCCCCTTGCGTTTTCTCATCAGGCATCTCCTCCTCTTTCGTTCACAATTTTATGCTCAGTTCAAACCGGCAACACTCATGTCGCACCAACCTGTTTTTCCGTCATAACTGACCTTTGCCCAACCGTTATTACGCTCGCTGACAACAACTTTTGTTTTATTATAAACCGTGTCAACAACGTCATAGTCATAGCCGGGTCCGCTTCTGACGTTGAGAACATTTCCCGAGCCCTCATTTGTTTTGAGCGAAATAATTTGAGCATTGCCGCTGTCTTTTGAAGTCGGTTTTACCGATGTAAGGTACTCGAGCGACGACCAGCCGCGTATTGTTTCGCCATGCTTTGATATTTCCAGATATGCCCAGTCTCCGCAGGTAAAGAAAACAAAAGGTTCTTCATCATCTTCAAGATAAACCGGCTTTCCGCTGCTTGAATAGCGCACAATATTATTTACGGCGTCCTTTTTGCCGCCGAGTTGTTCCGGTGAGCTCCTGACAAAGAGTCCTGCCGAGCCGACGTCAAAAACATACATGGTGTCATAAAATGCACTTCCCCCGTCGTAGAAGGGGCGAATTTCAGACGCTGCGTCTGAAAGCGGACTTGAAAGGATTGCCGCGATTGATGAAGCGGAATCGTATACGCGTTCATCAACGGTTCCGCCGTATTTTGCGGAATTTGCGCCTTCCTCACACGCCGCCGTTGAAGTGTCGTTATCAAACGCCAAAACACCGTAGCCGGCTCTGTAAATTTCGGCATATCCGTCCGTCATTATTTCTATCATGATGTATTCGCTGCTGCTGAGTTCCGACATGCTTGGCGGAGCGTCGTAACCCGATGAAACGCAGATTCCGCAGTCTATTTTGCCTTGCTGAGCAAGCCTTGTTGCTATGTTCAAAAGTCTTTCGCGACAATCAGAACTGACAAGACCATCCTCGTCCGAAACAGCCGCAACATATCCGCCGGATACGGTATATGTAAGCGAGCGCTCTCCGTCCCGGGCGTTCGCGGTCGTCTCTTCCTTGCTGTATCTGTTATAGGCGGTGGTTTCAGACTCGCTTTCATAAGCTTTCGTTGTTGTATCCGAAGCATCGGTTGTTCGGTCATTGTCAACAGTATCAATCACCGCGTCGTCCGCTCCACCCCCAAAGAAACGGTCATAAATGAAGTATCCTCCGACGCCAACGGCAGCAACGGCAAAAATAATAACGACTATCAAAAGTACATTGACTTTCTTCTTCTGCGGTTCCGGTGGAACAGGCGGCGTGGGAGGTGTATACGGCATTCCACCGAAATTGCCGTCCGATTGTTGTTCGCCTCCGCCGGATTGAGAATCCCAGCCGCAAACGCCGCAAAAGCGCTCAGTGGCTTCCATTTTATTTCCGCAATTTTCACAATACATAAAGATTACCCTTGCCTTTCCGGCTACAAAAAGTAATATAAATCACGTCTGTTCCTTGCCGTAGCCCTGCAAGGCGTGACAATAATTCCAAATTCGTCTCAGAATCGATGTTTTTATAGTCTTCTCAAAAAGTATCTTTTGGGTTGATACGGCTTTTTGAGCCGTGTTACCCCCAAACAAATCTACCCTTGCACAATTGTTTTTTCACAATAAAAAGAATACCATATTTTTCACTTGTGCACAACAGTTTACAACAAATTTTTTTAACTTTCTTCGGCACACATGATTAGGAACACGGCATTCTTTGGTTTTTCGCATACACATGCTAAAGTCTCTGAAAAAAAACAACTGCCTCGCGGGCAGTTGCTTTTTTGCGCCAAAAAGGCGGCAGAGTTTTTCTGTTATTCTGTTCTGAGTGCTTCGACCGGATCTTTCTTTGCTGCGAGTGAGGACGGGATAAGACCGGCAATGAAGGTCAGGAAAACGCTGATGCAAACAAGTGAAAGTCCGTCTGTGAACGGCAGTACAGCCGTTATCGGTGCACCGGTCAAATGCTTGAGCAACAGATTTATCGGTATCTCACACAGCAGCGTTACACCGATACCGATGAGACCCGCCGAAAGACCTATGATGAACGTTTCTGCATTGAATACGTTGGAAACATCGCGCTTTGAAGCACCGATACTTCTGAGAATACCGATCTCCTTTGTTCTTTCAATAACAGAAACATATGTGATAATGCCTATCATGATTGAAGAAACAACAAGCGAAATTGCAACAAAGATAACAAGCGTATATGTAACAATGTTGATTGCCTGTGTTGCAACGTTCATTGCAATACCGATATAGTCGGTGCAGTTGATCGTCAGCTCTTCGTGCCCGTCCTTTGTGACTGCCTCGTTGTAATATTCAACCATCTTGTTGACCTCAGCCTTGGTGTCAAAATCCTTGGGATAAAGCGCAATTGAGGTCGGGCTGCCCTCATCTGAATAGCCTATGGTTTCATAGGTCTTTTCAAGCGAGCATTTGTCGTTGACCGAGTCTATATATGCCTGCTTGAGAGCAAGCACCTGGTCATCATCAAGGTAACCCTCCATGAGCTTCTTCTGAAGATCGGACATTTCGCCGAAGTTGAACATTGAGGACATATCGGTAATATCAACCTGTGAAAGATCGACATCCTTTGCCATGCTGAGGAACGGAGTGATGTTGAGCTTGTTGTAATCGATCTCGTTAAGGTCGATATCTGCAAGGTCAAAGTCATTGACCGTCTTGTCAAAGAACGTCATACCGGTCAGAACGTCCTTTTTCGGGTTAGCAAGCTGTTCCTTAACAACCTCGGATTCCCTTGTTCTCTTGAGAGCGTAATCCATAAGCTCACCGGTATAACCGATATAGCCGTTACCGACGGAAAGAACGTTGTCTTCTCTCGGACGAACGATGCCGACAACCTTAACATCGATTGCATTCTGGAGCTGATTGCTTACATAAATAGCATTGTTTCTCATATCGCTCCAAAGACCGGTTTTCTCATCCTTATGCATAAGATCGCTGTTGGTGAGCATTTTGAACTTTAAATTCATAATGTCATCATAACTGTATTTATTGTCCTTTGTGTCGCCGCCGTCAAGCTTTTCACCGCCTGCAAGAGCATTCATGAGATTGGTCGTGAACTGGCTTTGATCCTTGAGTCCGAGAGCATAAGCCATGAGCTCTGTGACCTCATTGTTGCCGTCAACAATTACAACAACCTCATTGTAGTTTTGAGGAAGTGCGCCGTAGATCACGTCATAATAATCGCCTATAGTCTGATTGTCGCCGACAAGCTGCTTCCAAAGGTTAGTGTAGCTGTCAATATCGACAAAGCCCTCCAGACTTGAAATCGACTGCATATTCATGTTGTCAAGCAGCGTGCTGGGATTGACCTGAATCGGGTTTTCTCCGTCCTGAACTCTGTAAATATTCAACTTTGTTGTATAGTTAAACTGAACGTCATTGCAAAGCTCATCGAACTTATCGCGGTTTTCGTCAATGTACTTTTTGAAGCTCTGAAGATTGTTTGAGTTCGACTGAGCAACAAAGGTATTGATCATTGTGTTGAATGAATTGTTGACATAAACCGCGTCTTTATCGTGGTCAACTCCGAGCAGCGGGTTAAGTCCGAGCGCCGTTTGCAAAAGACTGTCGGTATTGACCGCCTCTTTTTCAACCGACATCGGAAACAGCAAAAGCGCGTCGCTTTCGATTTTGTCTATGTAACCGTTGATACCGTTTGAAAGGGCAAGCACCAACGCAATGCCTATGATACCTATTGAACCGGCAACAGCGGTCAGAATGGTTCTCGTCCGTTTTGTGACGAGGTTACGAAGTGAAAGAGTGAAAGCCGTTGCCATTGACATTGAGGGCTTTTTGCCTTTTTTCTTTTCCTCCTCTGCCTTTTCCTTTTCAAATTCATAGTCATTTTCGGTAGGAGTGAACGGGTTTGAGTCGTCAATAACGTTACCGTCAAGGCAGCTGATAATTCTTGTTGCATATTGCTTTGCAAGCTCCGGGTTATGGGTAACCATGATGACAAGCTTATCCTTTGCAACCTCTTTGAGCAGCTCCATAATCTGAACGCTCGTTTCGCTGTCAAGAGCGCCGGTAGGTTCGTCTGCAAGGATTATATCGGGGTTGTTGATGAGCGCTCTTGCAATTGCAACACGCTGCATCTGACATCTGTGTGGGTCTTTTATAAATATGCTTTTCAAGACCGACCTTTTTGAGCGCTTCAATCGCCTTTTCGCGTCTTTCCTTTTTTGATACGCCGGAGAGCGTCAAGGCAAGCTCAACGTTTGAAAGAACGGTCTGGTGAGTGATAAGGTTATAGCTTTGGAAAACAAAGCCGATCGAATGGTTGCGGTAGGTATCCCAGTCATTGTCGGTAAAAGTTTTTGTTGACTTTCCGTTGATAACAAGGTCGCCGCTGGTGTAACGGTCAAGACCGCCGATAATGTTGAGCATGGTTGTTTTTCCGCAGCCGGAGGGACCGAGGATAGCAACGAACTCGCTTTCTCTGAAGTTGATGCTGATGTTTTTCATTGCGCGGACGGTGGTGTCGCCGGTCACGTAATCTTTTACAATATCTTTAAGAACAAGCATTTGTTACGCCTCCCTGTTAGCTTCGTTTTCCGGCTCTTTTTTTGAGTCGGCTGCCGCTTTTTCGGCTGCTTTGGCATCTCTTTCTGCCATGAACTTTTCAACTGCCGCGTCAAGTTCTTTTTGCCTTTGAGCCTTTTTCTCGGCTCTCTTGCGGCTACGCTCGTCAAAATAGTCGCGCAGCTGATTGCGCTTGATAACCGCAATCACGGCAAGAACGGCAAGAACGATCAAAATGGGTATCAGAACGTTCTTTTTATCGGTCGTTTCCTCTTCATGGTAGATTATTTCTTTGTCATAGACATATTCGCCTGTGATTTCCTCAACCGCTCTTTCGCGGAAGAAGAGCTTATAAAGCCATTCAATAGCCTCGTCAACGCTCATACTGTTCATCTGGTCGCCGATTCCGGAGGAGTAC
>CAKTDF010000044.1 GCA_934541115.1 uncultured Eubacteriales bacterium | reverse complement strand
CGAATGAACGCTTACAAATAATTTTGTAGGGGCGATTCACGAATCGCCCGTAGAGTGTAAATTCATAGAAATCATAAATATTGCTGAAAACGGTTAAATTCCATGGGCAGGCGCAGGTTCTGCCCGTATGAAGTTTAAATATCTATTATCTATTATCTAAAAAACGTTAGACTTTCCGGGCAGAACACAATCCACCCCACGATTAACCATTGGTGATATTTTTTGTACGGACGGATTGTGTTCCGCCCATAAAACCCAACGGTTTTAACCTCATGAAAAGTCAGTCGCAGCGTTCCTTCCACGTTATCTAAAATCTAATATCTAAAATCTAACATCTAATATCTAAACTTCGTAGTGTCAGCTTTGTTCCGTCCACAAACCTGACGGTTAGTTAGATAATAGATAATAGATAATGGATAATAGATAATAGATATTTTTTAGACCAACGCAGACGCTCAAAATCCAAAAACTAATTTTCGTTGATATTCTTTATAATATCGTCAACGGTGGCTTTGAGTTGAACGTTGTCTTTGAGTTTTTCTTCCATTTCTTTGAGTGAATATATAATCGTTGAATGGTGCTTATTGCCAAATTCATCGCCTATCGCTTTAAGTGAAAGCGACGTAACTTCGTGAACAATATAAATTGCAACCTGTCTCGCGAGTGAAATGTTTGCGTTTCGCTTGTCCGAACGGATATCTGCGGCAGAAACATTGAATGTCCTTGATACCTCGCCGATGATATTTTCAACCGTAACGGGAAGAGGCTGATTGTCGTTAATTATATCGCTGATTGCGCGTTTTGCGTTGGCAATATTCGGTCTTGTGCCCTCAACGTCCTGATATGCCTTGATTTTTTTGACCGCACCTTCAAGCTGACGGATATTCTTCTTGATATTTTCGGCAATGTATGTGATGACCTCGTCTGAAAGCTCAATGTCAAGATCGTCGCTTTTTTTCTTTATAATTGCCATTCTTGTTTCAAGGTTCGGCGGCTGAATGTCAGCAATGAGACCGGATTCAAAACGGGAACGTACCCTTTCTTCAAGAGTCATCATCTCTTTCGGCGGGCGGTCAGAAGAAAGAACGATTTGTTTTCCGGCGTCAATGAGCGCATTGAAGGTATGGAAAAATTCCTCTTGTGTTGCTTCCTTTTTTGAGATGAATTGAATATCGTCAACAAGAAGCAGATCGGCACTGCGATATTTTTCATGGAAAGCATGGGTGTTGTGATTTCCGATGTAATACACCAACTCATTGGTAAAATGCTCGCCGCTTGTATAAATGATATTTGCATTCGGATTCTGCTCTTTTACATAATTCATGATTGCGCAAAGCAGATGGGTTTTTCCGAGTCCGCTGTGACCGTAAATGAAAAGCGGGTTATACGCCTTGCCGGGTGAATGGGCAACGTTGAGCGCTGCCGCGTGGGCAAAACGGTTAGACGGACCGATGATGAAATTTTCAAATGTGTAGTTATAGTCGGAGGTATTTCTTGCAGCTTTCGACGCCGATTCCTGTTTTTCCTCCTGCTGTTGTTCTTCGGCAGGAGAACGGTATTGAACTATAACTTTAAATCCGAGAACATCCTCGCAAGATTTTTCAATAAGATCTTTAAATTTTGCAACGATGATTTTCTTTTTAAATTCACTGATACCCAGAACAAGGGTATCTTCTTTAAATTCGATAAATTCAAGCGGCTCAAGCCAGACATTGTATGCGACTTCGGTCACTTGTTTTTTCATAACTTCTTTTATAAGCGCCCATACATCGGCAAAGGAATCCATTATTCTCCTCCTGTTATTTTTATATGTTACATAAAGATTTGATTTTTACTCTCTTTTGATATCGGTCTAACCGGCAAAAAGGTGCCTGAAAAAATTTTCACTCGTTTGCCGTTTGTATCCGTCAGCGACTTGACGTGTGCGCAACGGTCTATATAATATATATATATAAAGCTATATATAACTGCTTGGACAGCGTATATACAAAAATGGCATATATACCTGCCTATAATTGTAGCACACAGAAAAGCGTAATGCAAGAGTTTAGGCGAAAAAATAGCGTTTAGCGCGTTTTACCCTGCTATACGTATAGTTACAAATTTACGTCCTTTGAACGTAATAAGAGCTTGTTTTACGCTGTTTTTTAAAAAATTCTTCAAAAATGGCTTTAGGCAATGCGGCAAAAATTGCAGCGTACGTATAAATTTTCGGTATTGCCTTTAAAAATGGAGGTTTTTAAAATGACGGTCACAGAAAAAAATAATGATACGGTTCTTTGTTCTCCTGCGTGTTTTGACGTCAGGCTTTCCGTTTTTTGCGGACAGGCGTTCCGTTGGACGGAAAACAACGGTGTAATACACGGAATTATCGGAAAAACACCGGTTGACATTATTCAGACAGAAAATGAAATAATTTTCAAAAATATCGATGAAAAAAAATTTGAAAATATTATTGTGCCTTATTTTGATCTTGCGCGCAACTACGACAAAATTCTCACCTCCTTTGATGATAAGTATATAAGACAAGCCTGCAAAGAGTATTACGGAATACGGATTTTGAAACAGGACGAATGGGAGGCGCTCTGTTCGTTTATTATTTCGCAGAATAACAATATTCCGAGAATTTGCGGAATCGTTTCCCGCCTTTGCCGGGCATTCGGAGAACCGCTCAAAAACGGTGACTACGCTTTTCCGTCATATGAAACTCTTGCAGCTTTGAATGAAAGCGAACTTGCAGTATTGAGGGCAGGTTTCAGAGCAAAATATATACTTGACGCCGCAAAAAAGCTTTCTTCCGGAGAAGTCAGCCTTGAAAGAGTGAGAGAGCTTCCGCTTGAAGAGGCAAGAGAAGAGCTGATGAAAATCAAAGGCGTCGGAAAAAAGGTTGCCGAATGCACGCTGCTTTACGGTTTCGGCAGGCTGAACGCCTTTCCGATTGACGTGTGGGTCAAAAGAATCCTTGAAGAGCTTTATGACGGAGAATTTCCAAAGTGTGCTGACGGATATAAAGGTGTTGCGCAGCAATATCTTTTTCATTGGCGCAGACATCTTGACGAAAAAAATCCGGCGCAGTGAATGTTCTCCTATATATACCTGTAATTTTTAAAAAAGTCGCATAAAAAGCGCGACTTTTTGCGACAAAAATAAAAATTTTATCATATCTTAATAGTTGTTGAAAATTACGAAATAAAACGGACGATTTGAGAAGATAAATATCAGATGTTAGATATTAGATGTTAGATTTTAGACGTTGGACGGCGTGGAGGAAACGCGGTGGTTTAAAATATCTATTATCTAAAAAAATTGTTATTGTTTTTGGATAACGGATATTAATTATCGTACGGGCGGATTGTGTTCCGCCCATGAACCTAACGATATCAACCGCATAAAAATCAAACGCAAACGTATTTGTTGTGCCGTCCAAAATCTAAAATCCAACGTCCAAAATCCAATTTCGTACGGGCGGATTGTGTTCCGCCCATGAACCTAACGGCTAATTTAGATAATAGATAATGGATAATAGATAATAGATATTTTAAACCGCATAACAAACAAAATCCGAAAAGTAGCTATTTTCAACAGTAAGAAGAACGATGCACAAAAATTATATGTCAATATGCACAATTTTCAGAAAATTCCTTTGTAACTCTTCTAACAAAACAACAAAAAACTCTTGTCTTTTGCCTTTGTAAATGGTATGATAAACACAATGGGATAACTATAAAACAAAGAAGGTGCCTAAATGTCTGAAATTAACAAAAAAGGCGATGCTACAGCTCTTTATTTCTTCCACAGCGGAAAAAATTGCCGCGCATATGATTACCTCGGTGCTCATCGGCTCCCGGGGGAAGACGGCGTTGTCTTTCGCGTTTGGGCGCCGAACGCTTCTTCAGTCAGCATTATCGGAAGTTTCAATTTCTGGGAAGGCGGAAAAAATCCCATGTATCGTCTCGAGGACGGTCAGACATGGGAAGCCGTTATTCCCGATGTAAAGCAGTTTGATTCATATAAGTATCTTGTTTGCTACCCGGACGGAAAAACCACTGCCGCAAAGTGCGATCCGTACGCTTTTCACAGCGAAACAAGACCGGGCGACGCGTCAAAATTCTTTGACCTTTCCGGCTACAAATGGGGTGACGGAGACTGGATAAAAAAGCGCAGTGAAAAAAATCCGTATGAAAGTCCGATGAACATCTATGAGGTTCATGCAGGCTCATGGCGCAGATATAAGGACGGCAGTCCTTTTTCATACCTTGACCTTGCGCGGGAGCTTGTGCCGTATGTCAAAGATATGGGTTATACACACATTGAGCTTATGCCGCTTTCGGAGTATCCGTTTGACGGCTCGTGGGGATATCAGGTTACGGGCTATTTTGCCGCAACGTCGCGCTACGGCACGCCGCATGAGCTGATGGCTTTCATAGATGAATGCCACAAAAATGACATTGCCGTTATTCTTGACTGGGTTCCTGCACATTTTCCGAAGGATCTGCACGGACTTTCTCTTTTTGACGGCGCTCCCTGCTATGAATATGCAGACCCGAGAAAAGGCGAACACAAGGACTGGGGAACAAAGGTTTTTGATTACGGAAAGGGCGAGGTCGTCTCTTTCCTTGTCAGCTCGGCTGCGTTCTGGTTTGAAAAGTATCACATTGACGGCTTGCGCGTTGACGCTGTTTCTTCAATGCTTTATCTTGATTACGGGCGCGAAAACGGCGAATGGGTACCCAATAAGTACGGCGGAAATGAAAACCTTGAGGCAATTGAATTTTTAAAAACGCTCAATATGACAATTTTCCGCGAGTACCCCCACGCTCTTATGATTGCGGAGGAGAGTACGGCGTGGCCGCTCGTTTCAAAACCGGTTGACGCCGGTGGACTCGGTTTCAACTTCAAGTGGAACATGGGCTGGATGAATGATACTCTCAGATATTTTTCGCTTGACGGTCTTTCAAGAAAATATAATCACAATCTTTTAACTTTCTCATTTTTCTATGCATTTTCCGAAAACTTTATACTGCCGATTTCTCATGACGAGGTCGTTCACGGAAAATGCTCGCTCATCGGCAAAATGAGCGGAACGTATGAAGAAAAGTTTGATACTCTTAGGGCATTTTTCGGCTATATGATTGCCCACCCGGGCAAAAAGCTTTGCTTTATGGGTCAGGAATTCGGTCAGTTCATTGAATGGCGCTTTGACAAAGAGCTTGATTGGCTGCTGCTTGATTATGAAAAGCACTGTGCACTCAAATCATACGTCAAAAAGCTCAATTCCGTATATAAAAAATATCCGCAGTTGTGGCAGATCGATTACAGCTGGGAGGGATTTTCATGGTGCGTCAGCGATGACTGTGACAATTCCGTTATCGCTTTTACACGTAAGGATAAAAACGGCGGCGCTCTTGTTTGTGTTTGCAATCTCACGAGCGTTGAACGCGATAAATATTCTTTCGGAGTTGAAAAAGAGGGAATATATGAGGTCATACTCAATTCCGATGACGCAAAATATTCCGGCGGCGGACGAGGAACAAAAACAAAGGTTTCTTCAAAGAAAAAGGCAATGCACGGCTATGAAAACAGCATTACTCTTTCACTGCCTCCCCTTTCCTGTATGTATCTCATAAGAAAGCCGAAACCGGAAAAACCAAAAGAAGCAAAAAAGACTAAAAAAGCGTTGATATGATGGTAAATGTCGGGTGTTGGATAATAGACAGTGATAAAATATCTATTATCTATTATCCATTATCTATTATCTATTATCTAAAAACCTAACGGTTTCAACCGCATAAAAAATAACCGCAAACGTATTTGTTACATTGTCCAACGTCTATCATCAAAAAAACGCGGTGAAAAGATTTACGTCACATGGGCGGAACAAAATCCGCCCCTACAAGAGATTTTAATGAGCGTTCATTCGTAGGGGCGGCTCACGAGCCGCCCGGAAACCCAATGGTTTCAACCGCACAAAAAATTTAATGCGAACATACCGGTTACGCCGTCTAACGTCTAAAATCCAACATCTAAAATCCAACTTCGTAGGGGCGGATTGTGTTCCACCCGGAACCCTAACGTTTTTTAGATAATAGATAATGGATAATAGATAATAGATAATAGATATTTTTTATAACAATAAAGAGCCACCAAAAAGGAGGAGTTTTATGGCAAAGAAAACAGAATGCGTTGCAATGCTCCTTGCCGGCGGACAGGGAAGCCGCCTCGGCATACTCACAAAGAACATTGCAAAGCCTGCCGTACCCTACGGCGGAAAGTACCGCATCATCGACTTCCCGCTTTCAAACTGCATCAATTCGGGTATTGAAACCGTCGGTGTTCTCACCCAGTATCAGCCCCTTGAGCTGAACGATTACATCGGCAACGGCGCCGCATGGGATCTTGACCGTGCGCACGGCGGCGTACATATTCTTTCTCCCTATCAGCAGATCAAGGGCACTCAGTGGTATAAGGGTACGGCAAACGCAATTTATCAGAACATCAATTTTATTGACCGCTATGATCCCGAGTACGTTGCTGTTCTTTCCGGCGACCATATCTACAAGATGGACTATGCAAAAATGCTTGCCTATCATAAAGAAAAGGACGCTGCCTGCACCATTGCAATGCTTGAGGTACCGTGGGAAGAAGCGTCACGCTTCGGTCTTATGTTCGTCAATGACGACGGCTCAATCAGCGAGTTTGAAGAAAAACCGAAAAATCCGCGCAGCAACAAGGCGTCCATGGGTGTTTATATTTTCACATGGAGCGTTCTGCGTAAGTATCTCATTGAAGATGAAAATAATCCGGACAGCGGCAACGACTTCGGTCACGATGTAATTCCGGCAATGCATTCCGTGGGAGAAAGACTTTTTGCATATCAGTTTGACGGCTACTGGAAAGACGTTGGAACAATTGACTCCCTTTGGGAGGCAAACCTTGACCTTCTCAATCCCAAGGTTGACCTTGATCTTTCCGATAACAGCTGGAAAATTTATTCAAAAACCACAGCTGCTCCGCCGCACTTTATTTCGGACAAGGCAGCGGTTGAAAATTCGATGATTGCCGAGGGTTGCGAAATTTCCGGCGAGGTTGACTATTCCGTTCTCTTTTCAAACGTAACGGTTGAAGAGGGCGCAACCGTCCGCTATTCGATCGTTATGCCCGGAACGGTCATCAAATCCGGTGCTGTTGTTGAGTATTCGATAGTTGCCGAAAATGCAGTTATTGAAGAAAACGCCCATGTGGGCAATGATCCTGCGTCAATGAGCAACGCTTTTGACGATTGGGGCATAGCCGTGGTCGGCGAAAAAGTAAAGGTCGGCAAGGGTGCCGCAGTTGCCGCAAAGGCAATGGTTGACGAAGATGTAAAGGAGGCAGAGTGATGCGCGCTTCAAACGTTCTCGGAATAATTTATTCAAACGTATATGACGAATATATCAGCGAGTTGACCGGCGTCAGAACAATGGGTTCCGTGCCCTTTGCCGGAAGATATCGTCTGATTGACTTTGCTCTTTCCGGAATGGTCAATTGCGGAATCACCAAGGTCGGAGTCAGCACAAAGAGCAATTATCAGTCCCTTATGGATCACCTCGGTTCGGGCAAAGCATGGGATCTTTCAAGAAAGCGCGACGGTCTGACCCTTTTGCCGCCGTTCAATTTCAACGGCAGCGGCGGAGTATACAGCCACCGTTTTGAGGCGCTTCAGGGAATGATGAACTATATCTCTCAAAGCGGAAAGGAATATGTTCTTTTCTGCGACTGCAACGTGATATGCAACATAGACTATGAGCAGTTCATCTCCGCTCATATCAAATCCGGTGCAGACATCACAATAGGCTATAAGCGCGGTGTAAAACCGGCAATACCGAATATTATGACCTTTGACCTTGACGGAGACAGAATAACCCGCGCTTCCGTCGGCGAAATGGGCGACGAGGCAAAGAACTATTCGCTCAACATTATAATCATGAAGCGCGTTTTGCTTGAACGCCTCATGAACAGCGCCGCAGCAATGGGTCACACACGCTTTGAGCGCGACATAATCGGAAAGAATGTTGCCGCTCTCGATATCCGCGGCTATAAAATCGAAGAGTTTGCCGAAATGATCGATTCACTTCAGAGCTATTATGACATCAGCATGAGTCTGCTCGCAGGAAAGCGCAAAGAGATTTTCAAAAGTGACAGAAAGATTTATACCAAGGTCAGAGACGATGTTCCGGCAATTTACGGCGTCTGCTCAAAGGCGTCCAATTCACTCATTGCAGACGGCTGCGTAATAAAAGGTACGGTTGAAAACTGCATTCTTTCACGCGGCGTATATATCGCAGAGGACGCGGTGGTTAAAAATTCCGTAATTATGCAGGACAGCTATATCAGCTCCGGTTCAAGAATCAATTGCGCAATCCTTGACAAAAACGTTGTTGTCAAACCGAACAGAGAAATCTCCGGAGCAGAAACGTATCCGGTATATATCGGCAAGAATATTACCATCTGATTGATATTTAAACCGTTTGTTGGCGGAACACGCCGCTAAAGCCTAAACTCCATGGGCGGGCACAGGTCCCGCCCGTACGAAAAATGCTTTTCAGAGCCGCCCACAACCCTAACGGTTTCAACCGCATAAAAATTTTATTGCGAACATACCGGTTATTCTGTCTAACGTCTAAAATCCAACATCT
>CAKTDF010000043.1 GCA_934541115.1 uncultured Eubacteriales bacterium | reverse complement strand
AAAATTTTATTGCGAACATACCGGTTATTCTGTCTAACGTCTAAAATCCAACATCTAAAATCCAAATTCGTAGGGGCGGATTGTGTTCCGCCCGGAAACTCTAACGGTTTTAGATAATAGATAATAGATAATGGATAATAGATAATAGATATTTTAAGACGCAACGTTGCCGCCAAGATGTCTAACGTCTAAAATCCAACATCTAAAATCTAAATTCGTAGGGGCGGATTGTGTTCCGCCCGGAAAACCATAACGCTTTTTTAGATAATAGATAATAGATAATGGATAATAGATAATAGATATTTTAATCTTTAAAATTCAACAAGGAAAGGAGAACACACATGAAAGTTTTATTCGTTGCCTCCGAGGCGCAGCCGTTCATTGCAAGCGGCGGACTCGGAGACGTTGCGGGTTCATTGCCGCAGGCGCTGAGAAAAAGACTCATCGGCTGCCGCGTTGTAATGCCGCTTTATGATACGATCAGTCAGGAACTCAAGGATACAATGACGTTCATCACGAGCATTTCTGTTCCTGTTGCGTGGAGAAGACAGTATTGCGGTGTTTTTCAGGCAAAATATAAAGGCGTAATTTATTACTTGATCGATAACCAGTATTACTTCAAGCGTGATACTATCTACGGTCATTACGACGACGCGGAGCGTTTCACGTTCTTTTCAAGAGCGGTGCTTGAAATTCTTCCGCATATCGACTTCAGACCTGATATTATACACTGCAATGACTGGCAGAGCGCCCTCACTCCGGTGTTCTATACCACAATGTACAGCAAAGACCCGTGGTATCAAGGCATCAAAACGGTTTTCACCATTCATAATATACAGTACCAGGGCACCTACGGCATGGACCTTGTTGGCGATGTGATCGGTCTGAAACCCGAGGACGCCGGAATTGTTGAATATGACGGCGATGTAAACTTTATGAAAGGTGCAATCGAATGCGCAGACAAGGTTACTACCGTCTCCCCGTCATATGCGCAGGAGATTCTTGATCCGTGGTACAGCAGCGGTCTTGACACGATTCTCAAAGCGCGTCAGTGGAAATTGCAGGGCATTCTCAACGGAATAGACACCGAAAGCTATGACCCGGAGACTGACAAGTCAATTGAAAAGAACTATAACGTCAAAACCGCAGAAAGCGGCAAAGCCGAAAACAAAAAGGCGCTCCAGGAAAACATGGGTCTGCCCGTTCGTGCAGACGTGCCGATGATAGGTTTGGTTTCCCGCCTTGTTTCCCATAAGGGGCTTGACCTTGTTAAAGGCATTTTCGACGAGTTCCTTTCAACAACGGACGTTCAGGTTGTTGTTGTCGGTTCGGGAGATTGGCAGTATGAAAATTACTTCCGCGAGCTTTGCGACCGCTATCCGGGCAAAATTGCCGTGAGGATCGGTTTTGTTCCATCGCTTGCGCGCAAAATCTATGCGTCAGCCGATTTGTTCCTGATGCCGTCAAAGAGTGAGCCGTGCGGACTTTCTCAAATGGTTGCGCTGCGCTACGGAACAGTGCCGATCGTTCGCGAAACCGGCGGACTTCGCGATTCTATCACCGACAGCGGCGATGGACAAGGCAACGGATTTACATTCAAAACATATAATGCGCATGACATGCTTGACGCAATACGCCGCGGTCTTGCAGCGTATTATGACAAAGAGCACTGGAGAGAGCTTGTCACACGCGCAATGGAGTGTGACTTCAGCTGGGGCAGAAGCTCAAATGAATATATTAAAATGTACCGTCAGCTGCTCAAAGACTGACGAAAAACAATAACACAAAAGCTATAATTCACAAAGCGCAAGAGGAACGTGCAGTATGTGGATTATAGCTTTTTATTTAAATCAATCGCCGGACAGAAGTTTTTCTGCCCGGCGGGTCTGTAAAATCTGAAATTTTTATTTCATCATGTCATAGAATCCGCCCTCGTCAAGCAGAACTATTCCTGCTGCTTCAAGAGCCTTTGCGGCGGTTTCGTTGTCATTGACTCTGAGAATAACATACGCCTTTTTTGTATCACGCGAAATGAAAGCGTACATATACTCAACGTCAATGTGTGCGTCTGCAAGCACTCTCATCGGCTTTGCAAAGCCGCCCGGAACATCGTCAATTCCAACAGCTATAACGTTTGTGACAGAAACGGTGAAGCCCTCGTCGCGCAGAGCCTTTTCTGTTTCCTCCGGTCTGTCAACAATGAGACGTAAAATACCGAAGTCGGTGGTATCCGCGATTGAAAGCGCACGGATATCAACGCCTGCGGCGGCAATTTTTTCTGTAATCTCGGCAAGTCTGCCTTCCTTGTTTTCAACAAAAACCGAAATCTGCTTAATTACCATCTTCTGTTCCTCCTTTTAATATGTAACCTCTGTTCTGTTATCTATAACGCGCTTTGCCTTGCCCTCGGAGCGTGCAAGTCTGCCCGGCTCAAGGAGTCTGACCTTTGCGTGGACATTGAGGGTGGACTGGAGCGCGCTTTCAATGCGCTTTTCTGTGCTTTCAAGACCCTTGACGGTATCTGAGAACATCTCCGGCAGCATTTCAACCTGAACTTCCATGGTGTCAAGGTTGCTCTTTCTGTCAACTATGATGAGATAGTTCGCGGTAAGACCAAGCTCAAGCAGAACATGCTCAACCTGTGACGGAAATACGTTTACGCCGCGAATGATGAGCATATCGTCGCTTCTGCCTTTCGGCTTGCTCATTCTGACGGTAGTTCTGCCGCAGGCACACTTTTCATGGGTAATTGACGCAATGTCGCGCGTTCTGTAACGTATAAGCGGCAGCGCCTCTTTTCCTATGCAGGTGAAAACAAGCTCGCCGAATTCACCGTCCGGCAGAACCTCAAGCGTATCCGGGTCAATGATCTCCGGATAGAAATAGTCTTCGCAGACATGAAGTCCGTTTTGGCATTCGCAGTTGTATGCAACGCCGGGACCGGCAATTTCAGAAAGTCCGTAAATATCATATGCCTTGATGTCAAGGAGCTTTTCAATTTCCCTTCTCATGTTGTCTGTCCACGGTTCAGCACCGAAAATTCCTGCGCGTAATTTAAGACTTTTCGGATCTATACCCATATCGCGGACGGTCTCGCCGATGAACATGGCGTATGACGGAGTGCAGCAAAGTATATCGGATTTAAAGTCCTGAAGAATCTGAACCTGGCGCTTTGTGTTGCCTGAGGAGACGGGAATTGTTGTTGCGCCGAGATATTCCGCGCCGTAGTGCAGACCGAGACCGCCGGTAAAAAGACCGTAGCCGTATGAAACGTGAACCTTGTCGTTTTTTGTTGCTCCTGCGGCGCAAAGGGCTCTTGCAGCGCCCTGCGACCATACTTCAAGGTCATGCTTTGTGTAGCCGACGACCGTCTGCTTTCCGGTCGTTCCGGAGGAAGCGTGGATTCTTTGAAGCCCTGAGGCAGGCACGGCAAAAAGACCGAACGGATAGTTGTCGCGCAGATCCTGCTTAACTGTGAACGGCAGCTTTGTGATGTCGTCTATAGAATGGATATCGTCCGGTGAAACGCCGTGATCGTCCAGCAGCTTTTTATAAAACGGAACATGGTCATACGCATTTTTTACCATTTTGATGAGTCTTGCAGATTGAACGGCGTGCAGATAGTCCCTTGACGCGCACTCAATCTCGGGCTGAAAAATTCCCATGGGTTTTACACTCCTTTATATTTTAGAAATTAGGTTGCTAAACGGTTGTGTCAGCAGCCGATTTTTTATGGGGTAAAACAGTCGGTGTCATGGACGGGGCAGGTTTTGCTTTTGAAACCTAATGGCTTTAACCATATAAAAACATTTTCGGCTCGCCATAACTATAATATTTTTTAGATAATAGATAATAGATAATGGATAATAGATAATAGATAATAGATAATAGATATTTTTAGGTGTACGGGCAGAACCTGTGCCTGCCCATGGATTTTGGCTTACTGTGACATTCTACGGGCGGTACGTGAGCCGCAACCGGCAAAAATTTATATATGAATTATTTTATTTCGGATATTTGCTATAACCGTCACGGGTTTTCTTAATATACTTTGTTACTCTGCCTTGTATCCCGATTCAAACGCTTTGAGATTAGCCTCAACGGTTTTCGGCGGAACCGAGGTTTTGACAATCTGCGCAAATTCGTCGCGGTCAATTCCGAGGAATTTTACCGCCGCACCGAGCAGAACAACGTTTGCGCTTTTTGCGCTGCCGGCTTCAAGCGCAAGGGTGAGCGCGTCAACCGCAATAACCTTGACGCCTTTTTCAGAAAGCTTTTCAAGAATATTTTCCGGGTATTGCGCTTTGCCCATGATCACAGGCATAGGATCGATCTTCTGTGTGCCGGTGATGAGCACGCCTCCCTTTTTGAGGTATGGCAGCCATCTTGCGCTTTCAAGCTGTTCAAAGGAAAGAATAATGTCTGCTTCTCCCTTTTCAATGACCGAAGAAAAAACCTTTTCGCCGTAGCGGACATAGGTAACAACGCTGCCGCCGCGCTGGCTCATTCCGTGAACCTCGCTGACCTTGACGTCATATCCCTTTTCCGTAAAATATTTGCCCATAAGCTTTGAGGCGAGCAGAGTTCCCTGACCGCCGACGCCGACAATGAGAATGTTTTTTGTTTCCATTACTGCTCTCCTCCTTTTTCAATTGCGCCAAAACGGCAGGCGGCTGTGCAAACTCCGCAGCCGACGCACTGATTTTCGTCAATTAGCGCTCTGCTCTTTCCGTCAATGACGGTGTGCGAAAGAGCCGGGCAGCCGACTGAAAGGCAAGCCTTGCAGCCGATGCATTTTTCTGTGTTTATCTGAAGCGGTCCGGGGTGGCTGACCTTTTTGAGCAGTGCGCACGGACGGCGTGAAATAATGAGAGAAGGCTCCTTTTTGGCAAGCTCCTCTTTGACCGCTTGCTTTGTTTGTGCAACGTCAAACGGGTCAACAACGCGGACGGATTCAATGCCGATTGCATGAGCAAGGGCTTCAAGGTTGACGGCGACGGTTGGGTCATTGCGTATAGTGAATCCGTTCGCCGGATTGTTCTGATGTCCCGTCATGCCGGTTATGGAGTTGTCAAGAACGATTACGGTTGAAATGCCTTTGTTGTACGCTATGTCAATAAGTCCGGTTATTCCGGAGTGAATGAACGTTGAGTCGCCGATGACGGCAACGCTTTTTGCCGCCTGCTCCTCACCTCTTGCGGTGTTGAAGCCGTGCAGTGCGCTGACGGAGGCTCCCATGCAAACGCAGGAATCCATCATTGAAAGCGGAGCCTGCGCACCGAGCGTATAGCAGCCGATATCTCCGCTGACATAAAGGTGCAGTCCCTTGAGCGCGTAGTATAATCCTCTGTGCGGACAGCCGGCGCAAAGTACCGGAGGACGGGGCGGAATCTCATCGGGGAACGAGAGCGTCTCCTCCTCTTTTGAGAGCAATGCCTTTTTGACCGTTGCCTGAGAAAATTCACCGAGGCACGAAAACAGATTTTTGCCTTCAACCGCAATGCCGAGAGCTTTGCAGTGGTTTTCTATGATTGGGTCAAGCTCCTCAATAACAACGAGCCGTTCAACGTTTTGCGCAAAATCTTTGATGAGCTTGACCGGCAGAGGATTGACCATGCCGAGCTTTAAAAAGCTCGCTTTTTCTCCGAGCGCCTCGCGTGCATATGTATAGGCTGTTCCTGCGGCGATTATGCCGAGCTTTTTGTCAAAATATTCGGCTTTGTTGACGCCGAGCACGGCGGCTTCTGTGTCTGCCCATTCGGTGAGAGCCTTTGTTCTTTCTTCAACCCTTACATGCGCGCCCTTTGCCATGGCAGGCATCATAACGTTTTTCATAACGTCTTTTTTGTATTCGCGCAGCGGCTTTTCTTCGCGCTCCGAAAGTGTAACAAGTGAGCGTGAGTGAGAGACTCTTGTTGAAAGTCTGAGCAAAAACGGCGAGTCAAACCGCTCCGAAAGCTCAAATCCGAGCTTTGCAAAGGAAAGGCACTCGCTGCTGTCGCACGGTTCAAGCATAGGTGTTTTTGATGCGATCGCGTGGTGGCGCGAGTCCTGCTCATTCTGAGACGAATGCATTCCGGGATCATCGGCAACGGCGCAGACCATTCCGCCGTTCACACCGATGTATGACGCTGTGTAAAGCGGGTCTGCGGCAACGTTAAGACCGACATGCTTCATTGCGCAAAAGCTTCTTGCGCCGCCGAGTGACGCGCCGAATGCCGCCTCAAAAGCAACCTTTTCGTTAGGCGCCCATTCGCAGTACATTTCATCATACTTTGCAGCCGCCTCGGTGATCTCTGTGCTTGGAGTACCGGGATAGGCGGAGACAAAGCGAACTCCGGCTTCAAAAAGCCCTCTTGCAACTGCCTCATTGCCCAAAAGTAAAGTTTTCTTTTCCATAAATTTCAACCTCGGTTCCGGATACCGGACGCTGAACAACGCGACGCGCCTGTAAAGAAACAGCCGTGTATCCGTTATCTTTTATTTATAATTCAGAAAAGCTGATTAACTGATGAGTGTAAATCACGTCAACCAACAATTAACCGGCGCTTCCCTTATTCTCCTGATTTCTCAAATCAAGAACTCTTTTTGCCTTGCCGGTAAAGCGTTCAAGCGTTTTCGGTTCAACAAGACTGACCTTGATTTCAATTCCGAGAATAGTTTTGATTCTGTCGTGAATATTTCTGCGAAGTTTTTCAAGCTCGCCGTAAATTTCAAGCAAAGACGCGTCAATAAGCTCAACGCGAACTTCAAGTGTATCTGAAAAGCCCTCTCTGCGAACAACGAGCTGATAATGCGGGCCAATCGAGGTAATTCCGATGAGGGCGCTTTCAATCTGTGAGGGAAAGACGTTGACCCCGCGGATTTTGAGCATATCGTCGCTCCTGCCGATGATTTTGCTCATTCGGGCGGTCGTTCTGCCGCATTCGCACGGCTCATAGTTGATGTTTGTGATATCCCTTGTGCGGTAGCGGAGCATGGGTAGACCGCGCTTTGTCAAATTCGTAACAACAAGCTCGCCGGTGCTGCCCTTTTCAAGAACGTCGCCGCTTTCGGAATCGATAACTTCGCAAAGGAAGTGATCCTCATTGATGTGCAGACCGTTGCGTTTATAGCATTCGCCGCTCATTCCGGGACCGTTCAGCTCGCTCATGCCATAGTTATCCGTACAGAAAAAGCTGTTGCCCCAGCGTTCTTCAATCTGCGTTCTCATTTCCGGTGTGCAGCCCTCTGAGCCGAGAAGTCCGAGCTTCAGCTTATAGCTTTCCATCGGAAATTCATTTGCCTTTTCTCTTGCGCACTCGGCAAGATAGAGGCAGTATGACGGAGTTGCAACAACGGCGTCGGTTTCAAAATCGCGCATAAATTTAAGCTGCTTTTCGGTGTTGCCGGAGGAAGTCGGAACAACGGTTGCGCCGATTTTTTCAAGTCCGTAGTGCAGACCGAGCGCGCCGGTAAACATACCGTAGCCAAAGCAGATTTGAACAACGGTCTCGTCCGTTGCTCCGGCGGCGGTGACGAGGCGCGCAACCTGTTCGCTCCAGTTTTCAAGATCCTCTCTTGTATAACCGACAACGGTCGGGTTACCCGTAGTGCCCGATGAGGCATGGAGACGGACAAGCTGCTTTTTCGGTACGGAAAAAAGACCGAAAGGATAGTTATCTCTCAGGTCGGTTTTTGTTGTGTACGGTATGTACTGAATATCCGAGAGTGTCTTTATTTTTTCGGCTGTGATATGATTTTTTTCAAATCTATCATGATAGAATTTGACGTTTTTGTCGCAATAATCAACAAGGGCGCGAAGGCGTTCAAGCTGAAGACGCTCAATGTCGCCGCGCTTCATACATTCCTTTTCTTTGTCCCAAATTTTATGTTCCACTCTAAAAACGTCCTTTCCTTTTATTTTATACTGCATATTGCCGGGTCGCTGAACACTTTTGTAGTTTAAACCATTATAGCAACATTATATGCACAAAAAATTAGCAGTGATTTACTATGAAGAAAATTAACGATTTTTTATTATTGGAGATATTAGGAAAACTGCCGGGGTGCTTTTGCTGATTGTTGCAAAACAAATCATTGAAAGCCTATCTTGTGGAATGTGGAAAGTTCTGCTCGTTTTTTTACGCGCTACTATTCCTCTTAAACAAAACGCTTACTTTCATATATAAATGGCTATGCACTTTCACACCCGTACGCTCCGCTGGGGTTACTTTTGTCGATTGTAACAAAAGTAACCAAAAATACGCTTCTGTACGGCGCCCAAGAGAGCGAAATCGGATTCCTTGAGGGAATCTCGATTATCGCTCTCTAACGCGCCTACACAAAACGTATCAGCAAATCTCAGTTTATTGAAACATCAATCTGCTATCATGCTTAAACCACACTCTGTCGAAGTATTTATTCAGACAATTCTAAAAAGTAAGTCTACATATTACTTCTTTCCGCAGATTTATTGTTGCTTTCTTTTTGTTCTTCAATATAATATGGTTCTGTATTCATTCGGGTACAGACTTCATTTTTTGTAGCAAGAGTTAAAGAAACACAGAACCCTTTCACATTCCACACTAAATCCGCGAGTAGTGGAAAACAGAAAACGTTGTTTTCACTTTGTTCTGACTGAACACTTCGACAGAGTGGAGATAGAGTAATAGCGGATTGGTGTTTTAATTAGGAAAGTGTGGCACACGAGTAATGTGTAGGCGCGTTAGAGAGCGATAATCGAGAT
>CAKTDF010000042.1 GCA_934541115.1 uncultured Eubacteriales bacterium | reverse complement strand
TGGTTACTTTTGTTACAACCGACAAAAGTGACCCCAGCGGAGCGTACGGATATAAAAGCGCATAGCCATTTATATATTAAAAGTAAGCGTTGGGTTTAAGAGAGATAGTAGCACGTTAAAAAAACAAGCAGAACTTTTCACATTGCACAATAAATCCGCGAGATGAGGAAAGAGAAAACGTTGTTTTTACTTCGTTCTGACTGAACACTTCGACAGAGTGGAGATAGGAAAATAGCGGATTGATGTTTCAATTAGGAAAGTGTTGCACACGAGTAATGTGTAGGCGCGTTAGAGAGCGATAATCGAGATTCCCTCAAGGAATCCGATTTCGCTCTCTTGGGCGCCGTACTAAAAAGCGTTCTTTTGGGTACTTTTGTAACAATCGACAAAAGTACCCCCGCGGAGCGTACGGGTGTAAAAGTGTATAGCCATTTACATATAAAAAGCAAGCTTTGGGTTAAAAAACGGCAGCTTTGTTTTTTGCGCAAAGCTGCCGAAATATTTCTTTTACTCGCTGTCAATCGTTGAAACCTTGCTGACAAGCTCCTCAAGAACATCAAGAACAATTCTCACCGTGTCAAGCGAAGTGAAAGTTGTAACAGAATTTTCAACCGCACACCGGCGCATTTTCTCTCCGTTGACGTAATGCACCCCGGAAAGAATTGCACGCGTGTTGATTATATAACTGACATGACCGGAACGAATTGAACGCAGAACTTCATCGCTGCCCTCATTGATGTTTTTGAGCTTTTTTACCCTCAGTCCGTGCGAGCGCAAAAAGTCTGCCGTGAGAGAAGTTGCCTCAATGTTGAAGCCGATGTCGCTGAAACGTCTGACCAGCGGCAGAGTTTCTTCCTTGTCCTCGTCTGCAACGGTAACAAGCACTGTTCCGTATTTAAGCATCGGTATGCCCGCCGCCTGAAACGCTTTGTAAAGCGCACGCGAAAGCCGCTTGTCGTAGCCTATCGCTTCGCCGGTAGATTTCATCTCCGGTGAAAGATATGCGTCCATTCCCGTGAGCTTTGCAAAAGAAAACGCAGGCGCTTTAACATACCAACGCTTTTTATCGGGCAGAAGCATTTTGGTGATACCCTGAGTTTCAAGACTTTCGCCCAGCATTACACGCGTTGCAATATCAACCAGCTTGCAGCCGGTGGATTTTGAAAGGAACGGCACACTCCTTGAGGCTCTTGGGTTTACCTCAATAACAAAAACATTCTCGTTTTCATCAACAATGAACTGAATGTTGAAAAGTCCGTTTATGCCGATGCCGATACCGAGCTTGGTTGTGTATTCGCAGATCTTGTCGCGGACTTTCTGAGAGAGCGAAAACGGCGGATACACGCTTGTGCTGTCTCCGGAATGTACACCGGTGCGTTCAACAAGCTCCATGATTCCCGGAATGAACACCTGCTTTTGGTCGCAGACTGCGTCAACCTCAACTTCCTTGCCCATGAGGTACTTGTCAATAAGTACCGGTTTATCTTCATCGACCTCAACTGCGGTTTTGAGATACTTGCGAAGCATGGTCTCGTTTGCAACAATTTCCATTGCTCTGCCGCCGAGAACAAAACTCGGACGAACAAGCGCCGGGTATCCGATCTCTTGGGCAACCTTTACGCCGGTTTCAATGTCAGTCACAGCCTCGCCTTTCGGATTCGGTATGCCGAGAGATTTGATAACCGCGTCAAAAGCGTTGCGGTTTTCCGCTTTTTCAATCGCGTCACAGTCGGTACCGATGATTTTTACTCCGCGTTTTGAAAGCGGTTCGGCAAGATTGACGGCTGTTTGTCCGCCGAGAGTTGCAATTACACCCACAGGCTTTTCGAGCAGAATGACGTTCATCACGTCCTCGGGTGTGAGCGGTTCAAAGTAAAGCTTGTCTGCGGCTGTGTAGTCGGTTGAAACGGTCTCCGGATTGTTGTTTATCACTATTGCTTCATAGCCCATTTTCTGAATGGTCTTTACGGCATGAACCGTGGAATAGTCAAACTCAACGCCTTGTCCGATCCTTATGGGACCGGAACCGAGCACAACGATTTTCTTTTTATCGGAGACAATAGATTCATTTTCCTCTGCGTAGGTCGAATAGAAGTACGGCACGTAGCTTTCAAACTCGCTGGCACAGGTATCGATCATTTTGTAGACAGGGAATATCTTTTCTTTGAGTCTGAGATTATAAATATCATCGGTCGTCTCGCCCCAAAGCTCGGCAACATATGAATCCGAAAATCCGCGGCGCTTTGCTTCTTTGAGATGCGGCAAAGAATCCTTGTTTTCTTCAAGCTCTTTTTCAAAGCGAACAATTTTTCTTATTTTATCAAGGAAAAACATATCGATCTGAGTGATATCACAAATAAGCGACGCGTCAACGCCGAGCCACATCAGCTGAGAAATTGCATAGAGACGGTCGTCAGTGCCCTCCTTGATATAATCAAGCAGCTCCTGCACACTCATATGAGCCTCGTCAAATTTTTCAAGGTGAATGTGGTTTCTTCCGTCCTCAAGCGAACGGATAGCTTTAAGAAAACTTTCTTCAAAGCTCCTGCCGACGCTCATGACCTCTCCGGTGGCTTTCATTTGAGTTGAAAGCGTGTTGAGCGCAGTCGGAAACTTGTCAAACGGAAAACGCGGCATTTTGGTCACAACATAATCGAGAGCGGGCTCAAAGCACGCCGGAGTGTTGGCAAGCTGAATTTCATCAAGGCGCAGACCGACTGCAATTTTTGCGGAAACACGCGCAATCGGATAGCCGCTTGCCTTTGAAGCAAGAGCAGACGAGCGCGAAACACGCGGATTAACTTCAATAACAAAGTAGTTGAACGAATATGGGTCAAGCGCAAACTGAACGTTGCAGCCGCCCTTTACGTCAAGTGCGCGTATAAGCTTCAAAGCGCTGTCGCGCAGCATCTGGTATTCCTTGTTGGTGAGAGTCTGGCTCGGCGCAACAACAACCGAGTCTCCCGTATGTATTCCGACGGGGTCAAGATTTTCCATGTTGCAGACGGTTATTGCCGTGTCGTTTGCGTCACGTATGACCTCGTATTCTATTTCTTTATAGCCCTTTATGCTTTTTTCAATGAGCACCTGATGAACAGGGGAAAGCGCAAGGGCATTTTTCATTTTTTCTTTCAGTTCTTCTTCATCATCGGCAAAGCCACCGCCTGTTCCGCCGAGCGTAAACGCCGGGCGAAGAATGACCGGGTAACCGATTTTTTCTGCCGCCGCAAGTGCCTCCTCGGTGCTGTATGTAATTTGAGACGGAACGACCGGCTCGCCGAGCGATTCGCAAAGCTCTTTAAAAAGCTCCCTGTCCTCAGCCTTTGCAATACTTTCGGCGTCAGTGCCGAGCATTTCAATTCCGCATTCTTCAAGAACACCCTCTTTTGCAAGGCGCATTGCAAGATTGAGACCGGTTTGACCGCCGATTCCCGGAACAAGTGCGTCCGGGTGCTCATAGCGGCAGATTCGTGCAAGGTATTCAAAGGTCAAAGGCTCCATGTATACCTTGTCTGCAATAAGCGTATCGGTCATTATGGTTGCAGGATTTGAGTTCGCAAGAATAACCTCATACCCCTCCTCTTTGAGAGCAAGGCACGCCTGCGTTCCGGCGTAGTCGAACTCTGCCGCCTGACCTATTACAATGGGTCCCGAACCGATAACGAGTACTTTTTTGATGTCAGTTCTTTTCGGCATCGTCCTTCGCCTCCTGCATATATTTTATGAATTCGCCGAAGAGATAGCCGCTGTCCTGCGGACCGGGCGCGCTTTCCGGGTGATACTGAACGCTGAAAATGCGTTCGGCTCTGTTTTCAAGCCCCTCAACCGTTTTGTCAAGGAGGTTGATGTGGGTAACCGTCAACCCTGTGCCATCAAGGCTGCTTTCGTCAACAGCATAGCTGTGGTTTTGCGAAGTAATCTCAATTTTGCCGGTTTTTTTATTGAGTACAGGGTGGTTGCCGCCCCTGTGACCGAACTTTAGCTTATATGTTTTTGCTCCGCTTGCGAGCGCTATTATCTGATGACCGAGGCAAATTCCGAAAATCGGGTATTTGCCTTTCAGCTTTTTCACCGTTTCAATAACAGGCGTAACATTTTCCGGGTCGCCGGGACCGTTTGAAAGAAAAATTCCGTCCGGTTTCATGAATTCGATTTTTTCCGCCGGTGTGTCATACGGAACAACTGTCACATTGCAGCCGAGTCGGTTAAGCGAGCGAACAATGTTCAGCTTGATTCCGCAGTCAACGGCAACAACGTTGAATTTTGGGTTGGCTGTTCGCGAATACCAGCGTTTTTTGCAGCTCACGCGCTGAACCTCATCGTGAGGTATGGGAGTGTTTTTGATAATTTCAAGCGCTTTTTCCTTTGGCGTGTCTGAAGCTGTCATGAGAACGCGGCGTGAGCCGAGGTCACGGATACTTCTTGTTAGCTTTCTTGTGTCAACGCCGCTGATTGCCGGAATCCCGTTTTCTTCAAGCAGCTCCGAAAGCGTTTTTGTATAACGGAAATTGGACGGTCTGTCATTATAGTCATAGACAACAAGACCGCCGATGGTCGGCAGTTTGCATTCAAAGTCATCATCACAAATTCCGTAGTTTCCGATGAGCGGATATGTCATTACAACCGTCTGGTCGGTATATGACGGGTCGGAGACAATCTCCTGATAGCCGACAAGCGAGGTGTTAAAAACAATTTCGCACACCTTGTCGCAGTCGGCGCCGAAGCCGTAGCCATAGTATTCGCTGCCGTCTTCCAAAACAAGTTTTTTATTTATCTTTTTCATAGCTTCTTCCGTTCAAATGTTCTCAACAAAGGGCGCCCGGAGGAGAGATGCGCGCCTCCGGGTGCGTGAGAATAATCTTTTTTACCTGTGCCTTAAAGCGTTGCCGCCATAACAGCCTTGATAGTGTGCATTCTGTTTTCAGCTTCTTCAAAAACAACGGACTGTTCGCTTTCAAACACCTCGTCTGTCACTTCCATTTCGCTGCGGCTGAACTTTTCTCCCATTTCTTTGCCAACGGCGGTCTTGAGATCATGATACGCCGGGAGACAATGCATAAAAACAGCCGTGGGCTTTGCCTTTTTCATCAGCTGCTTGTTGACCTGATACGGCGAAAGAGCTTTGATTCGCTCCTCCCAAACAGAAACAGGCTCGCCCATTGAGACCCACACGTCAGTATAAATTACGTCCGCGTCCTTTGCTCCCTCGGCAGCGTCTTCCGTAAAGGAGAGAACCGCTCCCGTTTCTGCGGCAATTTTGCGGCATTCCTCAATGAGCTTTTCATCCGGAAAATACTCCTTCGGCGCGCATACGGTAAAGTCCATACCCATTTTTGCGCAGCCGACCATGAGGGAGTTGCCCATGTTGAACCGTGCGTCTCCCATATATGTGAGTTTTATTCCGTCGAGAGAACCGAAGTGCTCTTTGATCGTCAGAAAATCGGCAAGTATCTGCGTCGGGTGAAACTCATCGGTCAGACCGTTCCAAACCGGAACCGAAGCATATTCGGCAAGCTCTTCAACAATGGACTGACCGAATCCGCGGTATTCGATTCCGTCAAACATTGATGAAAGAACGCGCGCCGTGTCTGCAATGCTTTCTTTTTTACCGATCTGTGAGCCGGACGGATCGAGATATGTGCAGCCCATTCCGAGGTCGCGCGCGGCAACTTCAAAGCTGCACCTTGTTCTGGTACTGGTCTTTTCAAAAATGAGAGCGACGTTTTTTCCCTCGCAAAGCTTATGGGGAATGCCGTTTTTCTTTTTTTGCTTGAGTTCTTCCGCAAGGTCAAGCAGGCCGTTTATATCCTCTGCGGAAAGGTCAAGCAGTTTTAAAAAATCTTTTCCTTTAAGGTTCATAGCAATTACCATAGCCTTTCCGGCTACAAAAGTAGCAAAATAATCACACTGAAGCCTTGCTGTAGCCGAACAAGACGTGATACATATAACAAACAAATCATGAAGAACGCACAAGCACAAAGCGGCTCCCGAACAGAGCTGCTCTTTCTGTTAGGTCATATACATTTAAGCTGAGGAGAGTTAAATTCAGCTTAAGCCGGGCAGAAAAAATCCGTCCGGCAAAAATTATTACAGAACTTTTGAAAGGAACGTTTTGAGACGTTCACATTGCGGGTGTTCAAAAATATCCTTTGGAGTACCTTCCTCCATGATTACACCCTCATCCATGAACATGACGCGGTTGGCAACCTCTTTTGCAAATCCCATTTCATGTGTAACAACAACCATTGTCATGCCCTCTCTTGCAAGCTCTTTCATAACATCAAGAACTTCTCCGACCATCTCCGGGTCAAGGGCGCTCGTCGGTTCGTCAAAGAGCATTACGTCAGGATTCATGCAAAGCGCGCGCACAATTGCGACACGCTGCTTTTGTCCGCCGGAAAGCTCCGCAGGATACGCTTTTGCTCTGTCTGCAAGACCGACCCTTTCAAGCAGCTCCATACCTTTCCTGGTTGCCGCTTCCCTGGTTGCCTTTTTGAGCATGACCGGCGCCATTGTGAGGTTGTCAATAACGGTCATGTGCGGGAACAGGTGAAACTGCTGGAACACCATGCCCATTCTCTGACGGTGCAAATCAAGATTGACCTTTTTTGCTGTCAGATCCGTTCCCTCAAATATGATTTTTCCGCCTGTGGGCATTTCAAGCATATTGAGGCAGCGCAAAAAGGTTGACTTTCCCGAGCCTGAGGGACCGATTATGCACGCAACATCGCCCTTATTGATAGTCTCATTGATGCCCTTCAGAACTTCAACACCGTCAAAGCTTTTTCTTAGGTCTTTTACTTCTATCACTTCTGGAAAGCCTCCTTTCAATTTTGCTGAGAATCGCCGTAATAAGAATTACCAGCACAAGATAAACAATCGCAACTGCAATAAGCGGATTGAAAGCGTCAAAGGTATTGTTCCTTATCAGATTGCCCGCCCTTGTCAGATCCTTAACGGCAACATAGCCGGCAACCGAGGTCTCTTTGAGCAAAGCTATGAATTCGTTGCCGATTGCCGGAAGAATGTTCTTGACCGCCTGCGGAAGAATTATCCGGTTGACCGTTTGCAGCTTTGAAAGTCCCAGGCTTCGTCCTGCTTCAAGCTGACCCGGATCAACGGCGTTGATTCCGCTGCGTATCAGCTCCGCCATATATGCCGCCGAATTAAGACCAAACGTCACTATGCCGACGACAACGCCCTCGGAGGATTTGAGAATCAGATAATAGAAAATGAGCAGCAGAACAACAACGGGTATTCCGCGAATCGTTGTTACATATATATCGCATATTTTTCCGGCAACAGAGAATTTCTTGTCCTGTGAAAAATACTTTATCATAGCGATAACCGTGCCGAGCGCAACGCCTATGATGAGCGCTCCGAGCGTGATTACCAGTGTATTTCCAAGGCCCTCAATCAGCCATTTATAGCGTTCCTGCTCTATGAAAGTATCATGAAGCTGAACGCCCCACTTTGTAAAGAAAACGGAAATTTTATCCATAGACTTCCCCTTAATTTATGCTTCGGGTGAAACATAAGGTATGTCATATTTTTCAAAGATTTTTTCAATCGTGCCGTCCTTGATCCAGCCTTCAATGTAACTGTTGATCTCATTGACAAGCGAAGTGCTGCCCTTTTTGAAAGCAAACGAATACGGCTCCGTGGTCATAGCCTCGTCAAGAACAACGGTTTTTCCGTTTGTTTCTTCAGACATTGCAATACCGGTCTGGTTATCAACTACCCATGCGTCAACCTTTCCGCTCGTAAGTGCCGAAAGCGCATCATTATTTGCCTGATAAGCGGAAACCTTATAGCCGTTCTTCATACAGTAATCCTCGGCAGTCGTGCCGGTCTGAACCGAGACTGTTTTGCCCTCAAGGTCAGCCTTTGACTTGATATCACTGCCGTTCATAACGATGATTGCCTGTGCGGCAAGGAAGTAAGGATCGGTAAAATCTGCGTTCTTTTTACGGTCCTCGTTGACGGTGATTCCCGATACGCCGACATTGAATTTTCCGCTCTGGACACCGGGAAGAACAGATTCAAAGTCCATCTGATTGATTTCAAGCTCGACACCGAGCTTTTCGGCAATCATATTAAGCAGGTCGATTTCAATTCCTACCACCTCGTCGCCCTCAAGCGATTCAAACGGCGGAAAGTCTGGGCTTGTTGCGATTGAGAGCTTACCGCTCTTTTTAACGTCTTCAAGGCTTGTATCCGCAGCCTCGGATGCATCGTCTGCGGCAGAGGATTCGCCGGCAGGTGCAGTTGTTGTTTCTGTTTCTTTTGAGCCGCAAGCTGCAAAAGCAAGGAGCATAACTGCCGCAAGAATGAGTGCGAGAACTTTTTTTGTGTTTTTCATTTTAACTTACCTCTCAGTCATAAATATTTCATTCCTCGTCTTGGCACATCGACGTGCCAAATTCTTGAATAATATGCGGATATTATACAGTATAATGCATAAATATGCAAGCGATTTCAAAAAATATTCCGTTTTAATGCAAACAAAAAGTTTTTCAACATCAAGGGCTCTTTTGTGCAAAAAAACGAAAGAGAGGGCTTCGGTGCGGTTTTAAAGCCGCACTGACAGAAAACACATGTCCATTACAGATAAACGGCTATGCGCTCTTAGTTCTCGCCTTTCACCACTCGCGGATTTGTTGTGGAATGTGAAAAGTTCTATTTGTTTTGTAAACGTGCTGCTATTCTTGTTAAGCCCAACGCTTGCTTTGAATATATAAAGGTTATGCGCTTTTACACCCGTACGCTCCGCTGGGGTTACTTTTGTCGGTTGTAACAAAAGTAACCAAAAATACGCT
>CAKTDF010000041.1 GCA_934541115.1 uncultured Eubacteriales bacterium | reverse complement strand
AAAGGAATCCGATTTCGCTCTCTTGGGCGCCGTACAGAAGCGTATTTTTGGTTACTTTTGTTACAACCGACAAAAGTGACCCCAGCGGAGCGTACGGATATGAAAGTGCATAACCATTTATATATGAAAGTAAGCGTTGGATTTAAGAGGAATAGTAGCGCGTAAAAAACGAGCAGAAATTTTTACATTGCACAACAAATCCGCGAGTTGTGGAAAACAGAAAATGCTGTTTTTACTTCATTCTGACTGAACACTTCGACAGAGTGTAGATATGGTAATAGCGGATTGATGTTTAAATTAGGAAAGCGCTGCACACGTGTACTGTGTAGGCGCGTTAGAGAGCGATAATTGGATTCCCCAAAGGAATCCAATTTCGCTCTCTTGGGCGCCGTACAGAAGCGTATTTTTGGTTACTTTTGTTACAACCGACAAAAGTGACCCCAGCGGAGCGTACGGATATGAAAGTGCATAACCATTTATATATGAAAGTAAGCGTTGGATTTAAGGGAGATAGTAGCACGTTAAAAAAACAAGCAGAACTTTTAAAATTCCACAAGATAGACTTTCAATGCTTTGTTTTGTTACAACCGATAAAAGTACCCCAGCGGAGCATACGGATATAAAAGCGCATAGAAAGACATTTATTTATGAAAGCAAACGTTCTTTGTTTTTCATAATAAACTCCGCACACATATAACATACGCGCGCTGTACGCTGACATAAAAAAAGCCCCCAAAAATGGGGGACTTTTTTCTCAGTGTAGTGCTGCCATAGCAGCAAACTGCTGAAAATCATTGAACGCGTCTTCCATCGGAAGATCTCCGCCGTCTTTTACAATAACAAGGAACACAAAAACAATCCAACCGACAATACACAAAGCTGCAATTGCACCCAAAACTATTGAAAGTATAATTGCAATTTTTGAATATCGTTTTGATTTTTCCTTGTATGTCTGAGCAAGTTGAAAATTGCCGTTTCTCAATGCAGATTCATAGTCGTTGAAACTTGTCAGCGATAAAACAGCCAAAACAAGACCGATAATATTAAAAATAACAACATTCAGAATGATTGCAATAATCGAATTGGTGTTGTTGAGCGGCGTCTCGTCATAGACCTGTCCGTACGGCTGTGAATAGCCCGGAACACCGTATTGATTGCCGCCAGTCTGCTGACCTGCATACTGATTTTGGTTATACTGCATATTCGGGTTATATTGGTTTGCATGTGAGCCGGGATTCTCCGGCTGTTCGGCGGAAAAACGCTCCTCCTTCGGCTGTTCTGCCGCTTTTTCAAGCGGTGCGCCGCAGTTGCTGCAGAAAAAGCTGCTTTCCGGATTATATGTGTTGCAATTTTTACAGTTCATGCTGATTCCTCCTTTTTGTACTTCCATCATATTCATATAAACTTAAATATAGTTGAATATATGAAAATTCCTCAAATCAAGTCCGGGTATCGTCCCGAAAGCAAAACATCGCTGCTCGGATTTATCAGGAAATATTCTCTTTTTCAAGTACCGCTATAACATTCTCTGTGTATGCCAACGTTTTGTATCCTGCCATTTTAAACAGCTCCTCGTCATACTTTCTTCTCATATCAATAACAATGTACTCACATTCATCAAGGTGCTTTGTTGTTTCAAGCTCATAGATCGTCTTTCGGCTTGAAAGCGCAGGAACAAAAAACGCCGAGGCAGCAACCGGAGAATCCTCTTTGACACAGCTCATCGCGTTGTCGATCGTCTCGCGTTCACCGACAGTTGCTTTATATGTTTTGTAATAAGAAAGCTTTCCGGAAAACAGTCCAAAGAAAACAATTGCGGCACAGGCAAGCGCAATGAGCGCCTGCTTATCCCTTTTTTTGCCATCTTCAATTTCAGAAAGGTTCAGCGCAGAAAGATAAATGAGAAACGTTCCGCTGCCGAAGCCATACTGATAACCCATCTGATGCTGATAGCCGTAATCGGGAATCAAGTTGAAAAGTACAAGCGGCAAAAGCAAAATGAGCCTCTCCGGTTTTTTTATCATAAGAGGCAGAAAGAACAGCGTTACGGTCGCTTGAACAAAATAAAGAATCTTGTCCTTTTCAAAAGCCTCACGGATAACGATTATCGGGTCTTGAAAAACATTTTTAAGTATTTCGACAAATCCGCCGTCACCGTAAATAAGGTTGCCGAACCTTCCGGTCATCACTCCGTCGCCATACTTTGAAAGATAAGTTGTTACACCGATGAACCAAGCAACAGAAATGCCTATCATTGAAAGCGAAAGCAGGGGTTTCTTTTTTGAAACGAGGAAAAAGAGCGCCGCAACAGCAGCATAAACCGGAGCGTCTTCTTTGACCGAAAGGGTCAGTACAGTGAAAACGATTATTCCTGCCGTGCTCTCCTTTTCATAGAAGTAAAACAGCCACAGCAAAAACGAAACCAAAAAGCAGTTTTCATGAAGATAGTAAAAACAGCCGCCCCAAAACGCGGGATAAAGTGAAAAGCAAAGCAGCAAAACAGCTGAGAGCTTTGGCGGCAGCTTCAGCTTTTCGCAGAGCAGCACAAGCGGAAAAACACCGCTCGCAACAATCGCAGCCTGCAAAAACAAAAGCGTTTCCGGGCGAGGAATCAGCATATAAAACGGCAATATAAGGTAGTATACCGGCGAAAAATGCACCGCGAAATGAGACAGCAACCCATCGCGTTCGCATGTGACAAGCTGCTTTCCCGTCTCCTTCATGTAATAAAACATCTGAGAGAACAGTCCGAAATCAAAGCAGGAGGTTTGATCGTTGCGATAATAAAGACTGCACACCGTTCCCACAATGGCTGTGAAAAGCACAAAGCAGACAGTTGCAGCAACAAGCAGACTCCTTTTTGAACGAACAAGGTTCGGGATTTTTAAATCTGCAAAAACAAAAACCGCAGCAGCCGCAAGACACAACCCTACAGAGAACCATGCATCATTGCCAAACGCCGCGGCAATGACAAAATACAGCGTACTCACGCCTGCAAGCATTGCAGAAACAATAGGCTCATATTCTATCCGCGTTAAAAGCACCGTGAACGAAACAAAGCACAACCCAAACAGCGGCAGGTTATAATCCGCCACGGTTTCAAGCTTGTTCGCCGCATTTGGGAACAACATCAAAAACATCAGCGCCGTCAAAAACCAACCGGTGAGCACCCGTGCGAATATGCTCTTAAAGCTCAGTTCAAAAGGAAAAATCTTTTTGATAATTTTCATTTTTTACCTCCGACTAAGTAACCGCCCATCACCCAATAAGCACCTATGCAATCCGACGAGAGTATATTCAGCATAAAAAAGTGAGGACGCGCCGAAAGAACGCATCCTCACCGGCAAAATCAAAACGATTGCAAAAAGTGCAAAAGAGCGTTGGCTTTCCGTTGATTCAGCGGAGAAATCAAACGCCCTCGCTGAAGCTCCGAACAGTTCCCGCCACATAGGCGGAAAACATCTGTGCCATAATTATAAGCAAAAGAAATTAAACAAATCGAACAACATTATAACAAACATATTACGATTCAATTTTCTTTTTGTGCTTATATCAACCTGTTATTTTCAAGCCGGATAAAAAAACTTATTTAATGTCGTCACGCATAAAACGCTTTTCCTCTTCTTTGAGGTCAAGTCCGATCGTTCCGCCCGGATTCATGTTATACTTCGGGTCAAAGTAATTTTTGAGAGCCTTAAACACGCCGAATTCGGTTCTGCCGAGGCTGCCCTCAAGCCACGGAGCAAACATCTTGCCGATTCCGTGGTGATGGCTGATTGCCGCGCCGGATTTCTGAATGGCGTCAAGTATACTCGCATGATACTTTTTGAATTCCTCGGAGGAGGACATCTTTGTCAGAAAGATAAAGTAAAGATTTGCGCCCTGCGGATAGCAGTGTGACATATGGGTGGTTACTATTGTGTTCGGCAATGCCTTGCATACTTTGCGGACGTCTGCATGAACCTGCGCCATGTTTGACCAGTTGACGGTGCATTCAAGAGTATCTGTGGTTACGCCGAAGTCCATGAGAGTGTCTCTGAGATACGGGTCGTTAAAACGTCCCTTTTCCCAGCTCTTGCAGACAAATGAGGTCAGACTCATTGCGCCGTATTTTCTTGCAATGCGGCGAATATTCTTTGCAACATTTGCAGAATATCCTTTTTCGCCGTCAGTGAAGCCGAGGAACAGGCAGCGCTCCATGTCCTTAAAGCCGGTTACGTCAAGCAGCTTCCAAAGGGGTGTTTCGTCAACATTATAGAGACGGAGCATGAGGTTGGTCTCTTCCGGGTCGGAAAGGCGGAAAACCGAGGAAAAGCCGCACTCGCACTGCATCATCTCTCTGCCGGCGTCCATAGCGGTTTTCCAGTCTTTAAAGATATATGAAAAACGCTTTCTGTTTTCGGGCATGTATCTGAAAATTCTGAGCGTCACTTCGGTAAGTACGCCGAAAGTGCCCTCCGAACCCATCATGATTTGATTGAGATTCGGACCTGTTGCTTCTCTTGAATAGTGGCTGGTCTGGAAATTGCCTATCGGAGTGGCATACTTTTGAGAAAGCACGATATCTGTTATGCAGCCGTAATATGTGCTGTTCTGACCCGCGCCTCTTGTAACCGTCCAGCCGCCAACGCTTGAAAACTCAAACGACTGAGGAAAATGGCCGCAGGTGTATGCACGCTTTGCGCCAAAGTTCAAAACGGCATTGTTGAGCGTTTCTTCAAGCTTTGGTCCTGACATTCCCGCCTGAACGGTAATGGTCTGATCGACCTCGTTGAAACGGATAACCTTGTTGAAACGCATTCTCATGTCGAGGGAAACGCCGCCTTTTATCGGTTCAACGCCCCTTGTGACGGTTGAACCTCCGCCGTAAACATAAAGAGGAATATCGTTTTCCGTGCAATAGGCAACAATTTTTTCAACCTGTTCGGTGGTATCGGGATAAATAACAACATCGGGGAGAGAATCGATTTTTCTCTCGCGCAGGCGCAAAAGGTCATAAGCGGTCTTTCCGTATGCGACGGCGAGACGGTTATAATCTGCCGTTGAAACATAAGCGTCGCCGACAACCTCACGGAAAAATTTGAGATGCTTTTCATCAATGTTGCTCTTTTGCGTCAGCTCAACGGTCTCCCAGCCTATGTCCACGGGATACTGTCTGAAATCGTCGTCTGTCATGATGAACTTGTCTTTCATCATTTTATAAAGACTTTCCTTTGGATACTTGACGAATTCGGGGTCGCCCCAACGAAAAATTGAACGGTAACTGTCTTTCGGTGCAGGCTCCTTGACCCACTTCGGTTCAAAGCCCTTATACGGTTTGGTACTCATAGTTTTATCCTCCTTGAAGTATCAATTATTTATTATTTATTTTCCGCCGCGCTCATATTTTCGGCAAAACCTTTTTGCGCAGCTTTTTATAGATCGGCTCAAGGCGTTTATACATTTTTGAATAAACATGGCGGTATATCTTCATGTATATCTCATGAACTTCCATATCCGGTTCAAAAGTGCGCCGGATTTGTACCATACTCTTTGTAGCCTCGTCATAGTCCTTGAATTCACCCTTTGCAACAAAGGCAACCATGGACGAACCGAGACCGCACGCCTCATGAGTCTGAATGCATTTGACCGGAAGTCCGGTTACGTTTGAAAGGATCTGGCAGACTGACGGACTTTTTGAACCGCCTCCGCCGACAAAAATTTCGGTAATCTTTTTTCCGGACTGCTTTTCCATCGTCTTTATTCCGTCAAGCAGGGCAAGGTCAATGCCCTCAATTATCGCGCGGTAAAAATGCTTTCTTGTGTGTCCGTCGGAAAAGCCTATCATCGCGCCCTTTGCAAGCGGATTTGCCATTCCGGCACGCCAATACGGCTGAAGAACAAGACCGTCACAGCCGGGCGGGACCTCATCAAGGTGAGAGTCAAGAATGCGCTCAACAGCCCAGCCCTTTTCTTTGGCTTCAATCTTTTCCTCTGCTGCAAATTCCTTGACGAACCATGAGATCATCCAATAACCGCGGTAAATCTGAAACTCCGGGTTGTACATATCATTGGGAACGGCGGGATATGCCGGCAGGAACTTCTGCGGCTCAAAGTAATCCTTGACCATCATCTGAACAGTTGCGGAGGTTCCGAGAGAAACGGCAGCCTGATGCGGTTTCAAAACAGAAAGTCCGAGCGTTTCGCAGCCCTTGTCCGACCCTGTTGCAATGAGCGGCAGACCTTCGGGAATGCCGGTGAGCTCGCTTATCTCTTTACCTATGGTTCCTATTGTCTCTCCGGACGGAACCAATTCGCAAAGCTTTTCCTGCGGAATATCGCAGACGCAGCGCGTCAGATTGTTTCGGCTCATCCAGCGGCGGTTTTTATAATCAAACGGAACATGACCCACCATGTTGGCGGCGGAGTCGCGCAAAACTCCGGTGAGCTTATAGTTAAGGTACGTTGGAAGCATGACGTATTTTGCGGTTTTTGCCCAAATTTCGGGCTCGTTTTCCATGATCCAGTTGCAAACGGAGTTCCGCGTCTGATCCTTGACGGTATCCTCCATTTTGACAAGCTTGAACATACCCTTTTTGACTATGCCGAAGTTTTCGTCATTCTTTGCCTGGCGTTCATCGAGCCAGATAATGATGTCTCGCAGAGCTTTGTTATCCTTGTCAAGGCAAAGAACGGTGTCGCGGATAACAGTGAGAGTAACGGCGATAACGTTGACGAGCTTTTCTTTGTTTTTTTCGCAAAGCTGTTTTGAAACGCGGCAGATCGCGTCAAAATAAAAATCCGGATACTGCTCTGCGTGACCGCGCTCTTTTGAAATATAAGGCGTCTCGTAGTTATACTGACAGACATCTTCAAGCTGACCTTTTTTGTTGACAAGCATGGCTCTCGTGCTCTGCGTGCCGACGTCAAAGGTCAGAACAAGCTTTTCAGACATGATTATTTTCTCCTTTTCTCCATGAATCGAATTTGATCCCTATTCTGATTTTTTGACTTTCTTAGGTGTTGCTTTTGCTCTTGGCTTTGCCGCTCTTTTTGCTGTTTTCTTTTGAGGCTCCTCCGGCAGCTCTGAATCCGGAACCGTGCTCAAAACGTCGCTCGTTGCGATAATATCGACCCCGAGCGAAAGCACATTCTTGATTATGACTTCGCCGCGCTTTACCCTCTTTTTGAGCGTAACGTGATTTATCTCATTCATCACGTCAAAAATTTTATCTTTAGGAATCTCGGCAGACACTCTGACAGGCAGAACGGGAACCGACTTAAAAGCGGTTTTGACCACAGAGGAAATTGTGCGCTTTGGCGCAGTCATTTCATCGGCAGCGAACTGAACGCCCCGCTTACACTTGTTTCCGCTGACGGAGATTCCGTTTTCATTCTGTGTGATCTCAAGCTCACAGCTGTTGGGGCAAACGATACAGACCAACTTTTTCATTTTCTCTCGCCCTCCAGTGTTACCGTGATTTTATCGCCCTTTTTGAGTCCGGCTTCGTCAAAAGAAATCACAAGTCTTTCCATCTCGGGCGGACGCAGGAAGGGATATTTCTTTTCTTTTATGGTTTTTCCGTTTGCCGAAAAAGTCAGCTTGCATTTATCAAGGACATCGCGGCTTCTGAAATAAAAGCAAACGTTGCTCATATCATTTGAAAGATCAATTTTTTGAGGAACGATATATGCAATGTTGCCGTTCGGCTCAATGTATGCAAAGTCTGCGCTTTCCTTTTCAAAAGCACATGCCCCGTCGGCAGCGGTCACGGCACTTTCAGAAACATAGTCAACAAGGTCATTGACATGCAGCGCATTGCCGCAGCTGAAAATGCCCGGCACGCTCGTCATGAGATTCTGGTCGCAAAGCGGTCCTTTGGTTTTTGGATCGATCTGAACCCCAAGGCGTTCTGCAAGCTCGTTTTCCGGAATAAGACCAACGGAAAGAATAAGTCCGTCGCATTCAACGCAGCTTTCCGTTCCGGCAATCGGCTGCATCTTTTCGTCAACCTGCGAAATTTGAACGCCGGTCAATCTGTCGTCGCCGAAAACTCTTGTTACGGTATGAGAAAGATAAAGCGGAATATCATAGTCGTGCAGGCACTGATGAATGTTCCTCGTGAGTCCGGAGGGTGTGCTCTTCGCCTCATAAACGCCGAGCACCTTTGCACCCTCAAGTGTGAGCCTGCGCGCCATGATCAAACCGATATCGCCCGAGCCCAAAATCACACATTTTTTTGTGGGCAGCTGTCCGAGCAGATTGGTAAGATTTTGTGCCGTGCCTGCGGTAAAAACGCCTGCCGGTCTTGTTCCGTGGATATTGACCTGCTTTGCAGTCCTTTCGCGGCAGCCGGTTGCAAGAATCAGCGTTTTGCTTTGAACATTCGTCACGCCGTTTCTGCTGACAAGGGTAAGATCAAAAAATCCGTCTTTTTTTTCAATGTCCGTAACAAAGGTAAGCGTTGTTACGTCAACCCTCGTCTCTTTAAGCATATCGATATATTTTTCTGCGTATTCCGGACCCGAGAGTTTTTCCTGAAAGCGAATGAGACCAAAGCCGTCATGAATGCACTGTTTGAGTATTCCGCCAAGCCGTGCCTCGCGTTCAACGAGCAGAACGCTCTTTCCTTTTTCGTCACATCTGACAGCGGCGGCAAGCCCGGCAGGTCCTGCGCCGATTATGACAACATCATAAAGCTGTTTCATTTCACTTGCCCTCCTTTGTTTCTCCGAATACTATCACAGCGTCCTCGCTGCCCTTTTTAACTTCTGAAAGCGGCACTTTGAGATACTCCGCAATGATTTTCATAACCACGGGAGAACAGAAACCGCCCTGACATCTGCCCATTCCGGCGCGAACGCGCTTTTTTACGCCGTCAACCGTGGGAACACAAACAGGTGAACGCAAGGCGTCAAGAATTTCTCCCCGGCTGATTTCCTCGCAGCGGCAGACGATTTCACCGTAATCTGGATTCTTTTTGATAAATTCGGCTCTTTCTTTCGCGCTCATATCACGCAAGTGAGGAATCGCATTTCTGTGAGGATTAAAGCTGTCGTTTCGTTTCGGCTGCACGCCGTAGCAATACAAAAGCTGAAGAGCCATCTTTTCAATATCGAGAGCAACAACGGGAGCCGTAGTCAATCCGGGGGACTGGATCGCGGCACAGTGAATGAGGTTATGCGTTTCTCTTCCGCGTTCAATAATAAAGTCTTCTTCAAACGACGGTGCGCGAACACCGGTAAAATAGGTAATTATATCGCCGCGCCTGAGTTTATCGGTAGCGCTCTGCTGCTTGTTGAATACGTTTGTGATGCTCTCCGGATTCGTTGCATGATTTTCCTTTTCATAGGTTTCAACGGCGTCCGGACCTACCAGCAGATTATGATGGACGGTATGAATGATTCCGCCGCCCTTTGTGTGTCCCGCTCCCGGAGCGCTTTTTAGTGATTTTGTTGTAACGACCGAGTGAATGAACGCACCTGCCTTTGTGTCAAGAATGCTGTTCGTTCCTCGTCTCGGGTGAATTGAATAAAAGCGATCGCCCGCCATTTCTGCAATGTCATCGGCAAAAACTCCGGCAGCATTGATGACGATTTTCGGATACACGACGCCGCGGTTGGTTGTGACCGAAACTATCTCTCCGTTCTTAGTCTCTATTGAGAGCACGGCAGTATTAAGACTGAGCGCAACACCGTTCTGAACGGCATTTTCGGCATAAGCAATGGTCAATGAATAAGGACACACGCAGCCGGCAGAAGGATTATACAGCGCAAATTCAATATCGGGGTTCAAATTCGGTTCTGCTTCAAAAAGCTCCTCTTTTGAAATTACCCTTGTATCGGTCACGCCGTCAACGAGTCTGCGCTTTGCCGCATACGCCTCAACAAAAGGTTTAAGCTCCTTTTGGTTGAAACCGACATACTGTCCGCAGCGCGAAAACGGCACTCCGAGATCGCGGCAAATATCGCCGTAAACTTTATTGCCGAGCAAAACATAATGCTGTTTGAGACTGCCCTTTGAAAGGTCAACGCCGGGGTGAACCTCTCCGTCATTTCTACCGGATGCACCGAGTGCAAGATCATATTCCTTTTCAACAAGCAGAACGTCAAGTTTCCATTTTGAAAGTTCTCTTGCTATTGATGTGCCTGAAATTCCGCCTCCGATAATGAGGACGTCCGGAGTTTTTCCGTCAAGGGCGCTGTCTTTGAGCTTTGGCGTACGCATCTTTGGCACATCCGCACCGGTGAACTTGATATCATTGACAACGTGAACGTCTTTTTTTCCGGTAACAGCCATCTGACAGGCTTTGACAATACCTTTCCAATCGTTCCACTCTCCGGTCATGACTCTCATTCTGTTTTTATCGGTGAAATCTATTTTTCCGCCGTAAAGCTCTCGAAGCTTTTTTCTCAATCTTCTTTCGTTCATAACAAATTCTCCGAATCATGTTTTTCCGGTTCAAAAAACCGAATATTCGTTTTTGCCGCCGAACGTGCATTTTTACACGCCGGCAGGCGTCATGTAGTAATTATATACTAAATGAAAACGGTTGTCAAAATAAATTTTGTTAAAAATGGATATAACTGTAAAACACCATAAAGCGCGCCGTATTCCTTTTCTCCGCATATAAAATGCGGAACAGCTTTTTGTATGAATAGGCGGTGATAAAGAGAGTATAAATACCGGCAGCGATTTTTTGTCGAATTATTCACATTGTCACAATCCGCTATTACCCTATCTCCTCTTTTGTCGAAATGTTCAGTCAGAACAAAGTGAAAACAACGTTCTCTCTTTCCACAACTCGCGGATTTATTGTGGAATGTGAAAAGTTCTGCTTGTTTTTTTACGTACTACTATTTCTCTTAAACCAAACGCTTACTTTCATATATAAATGGCTATGCGCTTTTATATCCGTACGCTCCGCTGGGGTCACTTTTGTCGGTTGTAACAAAAGTAACCAAAAATACGCTTCTGTACGGCGCCCAAGAGAGCGAAATCGGATTCCTTGAGGGAATCTCGATTATCGCTCTCTAACGCGCCTACACATTAC
>CAKTDF010000040.1 GCA_934541115.1 uncultured Eubacteriales bacterium | reverse complement strand
AACCCCGAAACCCTCGGAATTTCAGAATAATGGCACTTGGAAGAAGTGTTATCAAAGTGTTATCAAAACGGGTGGGCAAAACCGGAAAACTGTTGGTATGACTGGAGTTTTCGGCTTCCGTTTTTTATTCCCACTCAACGGTCGCGGGAGGTTTGCTGGTGATATCATAGGCAACACGATTGATTCCCTTGACCTCATTTGTAATTCTGTTTGAGGCTTTTGCCAAAAGCTCGTACGGAATATGCGCCCAATCGGCGGTCATAAAGTTATCTGTTGTTACGGCACGCAAAACGAGAAGTCTGTCATACGTTCTATGGTCTCCCATTACTCCGACGCTCTTAAGATCCGTAATAACGGCAAAATATTGTGAAAGCTTATCGGCATATCCGCCCTTTTCCATTTCTTCACGAAAAATTGCGTCCGCCTGCTGAAGAATGCTTATCTTTTCTCTCGTAATACAGCCGATGATTCTGATTCCGAGTCCGGGACCCGGGAACGGCTGACGCCACACAAGTTCTTTCGGTATGCCAAGCATTTCACCGACTCTGCGAACCTCATCTTTGAAAAGGCTTTTCAGCGGCTCAATAATGCCCTCAAACTTGACATCTTCCGGCATTTTAACCTTATTATGATGCGTCTTGATTGTATCTGCACTGCCCTTTCCGGATTCTATGCAATCCGGATAAATGGTTCCTTGTGCAAAGAATCCCTCATCGGCATTCTTCTTAATCTCATCCCAAAATACTTTATAAAACTCCGTACCGATTATTTTGCGCTTTTCTTCAGGATCGGTAACATCTTTGAGTTTTTCAAGGAATACATCACCGCAGTTGACTCTGACAAAGTTCATGTCAAAAAGCTTGACGAAAGTATTTTCAACCTCGTCACCCTCATTGAGACGCATAAGTCCGTGATCAACAAAAACGCAGGTAAGCTGTTTTCCGACAGCTTTTGAAACAAGCGCAGCGGTAACCGCCGAATCAACGCCGCCGGAAAGTCCGAGAATGACTTTCTTGTTTCCTATTTGTTTGCGCAAATCGGCAACAGTTGTGTCAATAAAGCTGTCCATAACCCAATCGCCTTTGCAGCCGCAGATTTCATAAAGAAAATTGTGGAGCATCTGCTGACCAAATTCACAGTGAGTTACTTCGGGATGGAATTGAACGGCATATATCTTTTTTTCGCTGTTTTCCATCGCAGCACACGGACAATCTGCTGTAATACCGGTGACGCAATAGCCCTCAGGTGCTTTGGAGATGTAATCCGTATGACTCATCCAAACAGTGCTCTTTTTTGCCACATTCTTGAAAAGAATACTATCTTCTTCAATCTCCAGTTCAATTTTTCCGTACTCACTGACAGGAGCGGTTGCAACCTCTCCGTTCTCCATATATGCTATAAGCTGACAGCCATAGCAGATTCCGAGAATAGGAATGCCGAGTTTTAATATATCCGCAGTATAATGCGGCGACTCCTCATCGTACACACTGTTAGGACCACCCGTAAAAATGATTCCCTTGTAATCGCCGGCCTTAATTCTTTCAATTGGTGCGGTATACGGTAGAATTTCGGCAAATACATTTTCGTCTCTGACGCGACGGGCAATAAGCTGATTATACTGACCGCCAAAATCAAGAACCAAAATCTTTTCTGTTGACATTTACTGACCCCCGTTATTTTATCTCTTGATTATTTCTTCCCTCTTCGGACCGTTTGAAACATAAGAAATCTTCACACCGATTTCATTTTCAATGAATTCAACGTATTCGCGCGCCTCCTTGGGAAGCTTTGAAAATTCGCGGATACCTCTGATATCGCAATGCCAACCGTCAAGAGTAACAAAAACGGGCTTTGCGCGCTTAAGCAGCGGAGTTACAGGGAAATCCTTTGTAACCTTTCCGTCAATTTCATATCCGACACAAAGACTGATCTTATCAAGATATGAAAGGCAGTCAAGAGCAGTAAGCACAACCTCCGTTGCGCCTTGAGCTGCGCAGCCGTAACGCGTTGCAACACAGTCAAACCAACCCATTCTGCGCGGTCTTCCGGTTGTTGCGCCAAACTCACCGGCATCGCCGCCGTGAAGTCTCATTTCCTGTGCCTCATCGCCAAAAATTTCACTGACAAACTCACCGGCACCGACAGCACTTGAATAAGCCTTGGTAACAACGGTAATATCTTTAATTTCATACGGAGGAATACCTGCGCCGACAGCACCATAGCCTGCAAGAGTTGAAGAAGATGTGACCATCGGATAAATGCCGAAGTCGGGATCCTTGAGAGAGCCAAGCTGACCTTCAAGAAGAATCTTTTTGCCGCTCTTGACAGCCTCACGGATAAGTTTTCCTGTATCGCATACGTAAGGAGCAATCATATCACGGTATTCCTCAAGCTGAGCGAGAACCTCATTTACATCAAGCTCCGGCTTATGATAAATTTCTTTAATCATCAAATTCTTGATTGAGAGAATCCGAGTAAGCTTTTCTTTGAGGTGTTCTTCGTCAAAGAGCTCACAAATTTGAAAGCCTACTTTGGCATATTTATCTGAGAAGAAAGGTGCAATACCGCTCTTTGTTGAGCCGAAAGCTCTGTCGGCAAGTCTTTCTTCTTCGTAGGTGTCAAGCAAAACGTGATACGGCATCATGATTTGACATCTTTCGCTGACCTTGAGGTTGATTTTCGGTACACCACCGTCAAGAACATGCTGAATTTCATTTATGAGCTTGGGAATGTCAAGCGCAACACCATTCGCAATTACGTTCGTGATATGAGGAAAGCACACGCCGCTTGGAAGCTGATGAAGCGCAAACTTTCCGTAATCATTGATAATAGTATGACCGGCATTGGCTCCGCCCTGAAAACGAATGACCATATCAGACTGTGCGGCAAACATATCGGTAACTTTACCTTTTCCCTCGTCGCCCCAGTTCGCGCCAACAATTGCTCTAACCATAATTATATACCTCCGGGAATGATTATATTTCGCTTTAAAGGCTCTTAGCCAAAAAAGCTTTTTACGTCTAATTATAATACAACCATTGGCAATAGTCAAATAAAATAGCAACAATATAGCTGCCTGTCAGCCAAATAATTATGTTGATTTTGTCCTGTTGATTAGATTGTTTTGCTCTCCAAAATAATGCATCACACATATTATTATATTATGAAGAAAAATTAGAAAACTTGGTGACCTATTGACTTTAAAAGTCTTTTGTGGTGGAATATGACTGAAATATTTTTAGGCGTCTGCTCATATAGATGCCGACGAAAAACGGAGGAAACAACATGAAAAGAAAAATGAAATCACTTTTTTCACTGATTCTTTGTCTGCTGATGCTTATCACCGCCGCTGTTCCGGCATTCGCCTCGAGCAAAAAAACCAGTTACCCATTTATTTTCGTTCACGGAATGAGCGGTTGGGGTGACGGGTCGCCCCAGGAGGAGAATAAGCCATATTGGGGTACTCAACCGGAAAATAATGTTATTACTTACCTGAGGGAGCACGGTTATACTGTTTACAATCCGCCTGTCAGCGGCTATGGCAGTGCCTGGGACAGAGCTTGTGAGCTTTTTGCGCAGCTTACCGGCACCGTTGTTGACTTCGGCGAGGCACATTCAAAAAAATACGGACATTCACGTTTCGGCAGAGATTACAGCGGCAGATCGTCTATGGGCAGGGAGTGGGATCTTGAAAGTCCTCTTAACTTTGTCGGCCATTCCTTCGGCGGTGAAACGATTCGCCTTTTGGCTTCATTGCTGGCATATGGTGACGAGAGCGAAAAGAAGACTTCAGACTGCTCAAAGCTGTTTACCGGCGGTCATGAAAAGGCAGTGTATTCTGTTACAACAATTTCGTCTCCGCACAACGGCTCAACCGTTTCAAACTACGCAGCTGACACCGTCCTTCCCTGCGCAGCGATGATTCTTTATCTTCACGCAAGCTCGGTTTCCGGAAAGTCAAAGGCAGATCTTATGCTTGACCAATGGGGAATTTCCGTTGACCCGAATAGCAGTAAAAAAGCCAAGTTTAACCCGCTTGCCTGCATGAAAATTGCTTTTTCAAAGGATCACTGCGGCTACGATATGACGGTTCAGGGAGCTGAAGAGCTTAATAAAAAGATCAAAACCGTCAGAACTGCTTATTACTTTTCCTATACATCCTGCATCACGAAAGACACTAAATGCGGCTATACTGTTTTGAACAACGACTATGATAATTTTAAGATGTTCTACTTGACCTCACCGCTTATTTCCTCTTCGGTTGGAAAATTTCTCGGAGGCAAATACATCGACAAGTCATGGGGCGCCAATGATGGCATTGTTCCATTGAAAAGTGCGCTTTATCCGTTCAATGAGGATCATATCACCTATGACAAGGAAAGAGTACTTCAACCCGGTGTGTGGTATGTCATGCCTACCCTGATGGGTGTTGACCATTATGACTTCTGTAATGCCGCCGACACCGGCGAATTCGGCTCACGTGACGGATATTTTGCTTTCTATACCGAGCTTGCCGACAGAGTTTGTGAAATTTGATTTCGCATTCAGTCGCATTCGGTCCGGTAAATAAGCACCGACTGCAGCGAGGCTTGAAATGTAACAAAAAAACAGGCTATATTTCGTGTTCACATATGAAATATAGCCTATTTTATTTTGCAGGCAACCGAGAAGCTAAATTCAATGTAAGCCTCGCCGAAAAACCAATAAAAGTCACTCAGTATGTATGCTTTTCGATAATGCCCTTGACAACATCGGGGTAATTGGTGATAATTCCGTCAACACCGCAGCGAATCATTTTTTCAATGTCACGAATTGAGTTGACCGTCCACGTGTTGACGCGAAGTCCAGCTTTGTGAGCCTCATAAACATATTTTTCATTGACAAAAAGATTCTGTGGATGCAATGCATCAACGCCGAGCTCCTTTGCAACCTCAACCGAATGACGGAGCATGGGAATGGCTGTTTTTCTGTTTACGCTATACAAAAATCCGGTCTTGCAGGCTGAATCAAGCTGCTTTGCTTCAACAAGAAGTTTTGGATCAAAGGAAGAAATGATGAGCTTTTCAAAAAGACCGTGCTCCTTGACAAGGCGTATTGTTTCGCTGACAATTGCGGTTTCATTTTCTTTTGGGCTTTTAAGTTCGATGTTGAGAACGGAAATGTCTGCCGTTTCAACAAGCGTCAAAAACTCTTCCATTGTAGGAATCCTTGTTCCTATAAAGCGCGGACTGAAATACGCGCCGAAATCATAATTTTGTAATTCAGCAAGAGACATCTGGGAAATACTGCCCTTTCCGTCCGATGTGTCATCAATAGTATAATTGTGGCAGAGCACAAGCTCACCGTCTTTTGTGATATGGATATCGGTTTCAAAGCCGTCAACACCTATTTCAAGCGACTTTTTGAATGCCGGAATCGTATTCTGCGGTGCGTAAATATTAGCACCTCTGTGGGAAATAACATCAATGTGAGCCATCTTTATAATCTCCTTTTGCTGCTCAAATAACTTGATAAGTATATCACCCGAAACGATAAAAATCAAGGAATTTACTTTTATAAAATACATATTTTTCCAAAAGGCTTTCCAAGACTTGACAAAACCACAAATATGTATAAAATTATCATGTTACTGTATTCGCTATAAATGTATGAAAGGTTGTTGTTTTCAGTATGGCAAGGATCAAAAGCTTCTTAAGGAAAACATTTATTTATACGATATATGTTTTTCTTGTCAAGCAAAAGAAAAAGCTCAAGGCATTTATTCGCAAAAAGACCAATCCCCTCTATAAATACTACATTTTCAAAATTCTCTACCCTCGCACATACAGAAAAGCTGCAAAAGCTCCAGTTGATGAGAATAAGGTTGTATTCATTGAAATACGACTACCAACGCTGACCAACAGCTTTAAGCTGATGTATGATACACTTTATACCAACTATGATTTTGATATTCACTGTCACTTTTTGCGCAACACTTATGTAAGCCGCAAAAAATACAGGGAAAACTGCAAAGCCATGCTCGCAGACATTGCAACTGCAAAGTATGTTTTCTTTGACGAAGCGACAAATGTTACCTCACACGTTGAGTTTCGTCCGGAAACCGTCATTACCCAGCTTTGGCACGGCTGCGGCGCTTTCAAGAAATTCGGATACAGCACTGCCGACGCTATATTCGGCGCCACCAGAGAAGAGATGGACAAGTACCCGTTTAACCGCGGCTATACCAATGTAACGGTCAGCAGTCCTGAGGTTATCTGGGCATATGAAGAAGCCATGAATTACAGCCATGAAAGCGGCGTTGTCAAAGCTCTCGGCAGCAGCAGAACCGATATTTTCTATGACCGTGAAGTCATTGATAATGCATATAACACGCTTTATGAACTTATGCCGGAAGCAAGGGGCAAAAAAGTCATTCTTTATGCCCCGACATTCCGCGGCAGGGTTGCAAAAGCAACCACTCCCCGCGTTCTTAACCCCGAGTTTATGAAGTACGTTTTGGGCGATGAATATGTTCTTCTTATGAAACACCATCCGCTTGTCAGAAAACGCCCCAAAATCCGCGCCGATCTCCGCGATTTTGCCCGCGATATGACGAACGATATGACGATTGAGGATCTTCTTTGCGTCAGCGATATATGTATTTCTGACTATTCCTCTCTTGTTTTTGAATACTCTCTTTTTGAAAAGCCCATGATTTTTCTTGCCAACGACCTTGACAAGTTCTTTGACTGGCGCGGTTTTTATTACGATTATTTTGAGCTGGCTCCGGGTCCGATCGTCAAGAACACGACCGAAGTCATCGAGTACATTAAAAACATTGACGAGCTGTTTGACAAAGAGCGTGTCCATGCATTCAGAGAAAAATTCATGTCTGCCTGCGACGGTCATGCAACAGAACGTATTATGGGTGTAACTTTTGGCGATGCGCTTGAAAAGCACAAACGTGAGTCTCCCCTTGAAAAGGCACCGTATCACCTTGTTCCCCACTCAAAAGATTATAAGGAAAAGAAACCTGCCGCACCTGCAAACGCAGACGGCGAAAACGAAAGCAAAGAATCCGATTCGGAGCTGACTTCAAACGAAAACAGCGGCACCGCGGAACCCGCAACAGATCAAACCCAAACTAAAGAATAATTAATCGGTCTTCGACCGAAAGGAGAGCCTGACTTGAAAAAGATTAAAGCCTTGCTTCAGAAAACATTTATTTACAAGGTGTATCTCTTTTTTGTAAAGCATTTCAGGCTCTTTTTTGTTTTTAAGTTTCTGCCGTTCCTTTTTAAAAGGCGTTCAAAACTTCCGATCGAAAAGAACAAAGCTGTTTTTATCGAGGTAACTCAGCAAAAACTATCAAACAATTTGCAGTTGATATACAGTTCTTTTGAGGCAAAAGGATTTAATACCGAAATTCATTGTCTCCTTGCCGAAGGCGGTGCTGTCAAGCATGAACAGCGCAAGAGACTCAAAGCACTCATTTTGAGTCTGGCAACGGCAAAATATGTCTTTATCACCGAGGGCACGGAGCTTCTCAGCGGTATTAAACTGCGACCTCAAACGGTTTTCAGCCAGGTTTGGCATGGCTGTGGAGCTTTTAAAAAATTCGGTCTTTCATGTGCGCACGGTCTTTTTGGCGCATCTGAAGAATACATGAAAAAGCATCCGTTCTATTCCGGCTACACAAATGTTTTTGTCAGCAGTGAAAGCATTTGTTGGGCTTATGAACAGGCAATGGGCTATACTCATGCCTCGGGTGTTGTTAAACCGCTTGGCGTCAGCAGGACCGATGTTTTTTTTGACAGCGGTTTTATAAATAACGCAAGAGATATGCTCGTCAAAACCGTTCCGCAGGCACAAAATAAAAAAGTAATTCTGTATGCTCCGACATTTCGTGGACACACAGCGGACGCAATCTCGCCAAATTTTCTCGACTATGCCAAAGCTGCAAGTGCACTCGCGGACGAATACATTCTTTTAATCAAACACCATCCGCACGTAAAAAAGCCGCCGAAAATCCCCGCAGAGTGCACGAGCTTTGCCTTTGACGTTACAAAGTCGCTTGACATCGATACACTTCTCTGCGTCAGCGATATCTGTGTTTCAGATTATTCTTCATTGATTTTTGAGTTCTCGCTCTTTGAAAAACCTATGATTTTTTTTGCACCGGACAAAGACGAATACATTGATTGGCGTGGATTTTTCTACGATTATGCCCAGTTTACTCCGGGTGACGTTGTGAACTCAACCGCAGAACTGATTTCAAGCATAAAAGGACTTGAAAAAAATTTTGACAAATCAAAGATTCGCGCATTCAAAGAAAAATTTATGTCTGCCTGTGACGGGCATTCAACAGAAAGAATTATTGGCTGTATTCTGGGAGAGAGCTTATGAGCATAAGCTGAGGAGAGTTGAACTCAATGCGGTTTTTTAAGGCAAATTTTCACCGATACTGCGTTAAAAAGCCTCGCAATGCGTCAGCATTACTCACCTTTTTGCCTTGTCTCGGCAAAAATTTGCTCTTAAAAAACTGCTTCACACCTGAAGGATTTGTTTTTTGGTGCAGTGTGGTTCTTCTTTGGCGAGGCAATACTTTCGTATTGTGAGACAAAAAGAGCCGCAATGTGCCGAAAAACAAATCCATCAGGCGCATTGGGTTCGACTCTCCTCAGCTTAACTGTAAATCTTTATTACTACGGCAAAAACGGAAGTGCAAGGCGCTTTGCCGAAGAGATGGAAAATAGCGGAACGAACGATGCAATAAGGAACGAAAAAGGCTGTCTCCGCTATGAATACTTTTTTCCTATGAATGACAACGAATGCGTTCTTCTCATAGATTCATGGGAGAATCAAGAGGCTATTGACCTGCACCACCATGCATCAAAAATGATGCAATCGATCGCCTCTCTGCGTGAAAAATATGATCTGCATATGAGAATTGAAAGATATATTTCAGACGAAACAATACCCGAAAGGGATAAAAGCTTAATTCGCAAATAAAAAAGCCGTTCAAAAAGGAGACAAAATCCTTTTTGAACGGTTTTCTCAGTTTAGGTTTGTGCCGCACCGTCAACCGAGATAACATCTCCGGTGACGTAGCTTGCCATATCGCTTGCAAGGAAAAGGAAAACATTTGCAACTTCTTCCGGCTCGCCGATACGTCCAAGAGGAATCGGTGCTGCAACACGCGCAACCATTTCAGGCGGCAAAGCAGCAACCATATCGGTGCGTGTAACGCCGGGCGCAACAGCATTAACACGGATTCCGGCACGTCCAAGCTCACGTGCAAGACTGCGAGTGAGTCCGTTGACGGCAAATTTGCTCGTAGGATAACCTACGCCGCTGGGCTGACCGTAAAGACTGACCATTGAGCTCGTATTGATTATACAGCCGCCGCCTGCTTCACGCATAAACGGCTCAACAGCCTTGCAGCCGTTGAAAACAGCGGTTACGTTGAGATCCATGATCTTTTTAAAGTCTTCCGGTGCATACTGAGCAAGCGGCTCTCTTGCGGAAATGCCTGCGTTATTAACGAGGATGTCAATCTTTCCGAACACTTTGACAACTTCTTTGATTGCATTGTTCAGCGAGTCAAAATCTGCAAGATTCGGATACATTCCGATAACCTCATAGTCCGGATTTTCCTTTTTAAGCTCAGCAAGCGCTTTATCAACAGTTTCTTTTCTGCTGCCGAAAACGGCAACTTTTGCGCCATTCTGAAGATAGGTGCGGACAACGGCAAAACCGATTCCGCGAGTGCCGCCGGTTACAACGGCAACTTTTCCTTTAAGCATAAAATCATTCCTTTCACGTCACAGAATCAAAGTCTGTTTACATATGAAAGTATAGAAGCAAAAAGTGAAAAAGTCAAGTAAATTGACAAATACCAGGTTTTATTCGGAAACCCCCGAAACATCTTCATTCTTCTCGCTATTGACTGCACTGTTTTCGTAAATCACACCGCACTTTGAAAGTGCTTCATCAATAGTTATATCCGCCTTCTCATATTCAGAAACGGCTGTGCTCACCTTTTCGAGCTTTTCTTTTTGTGCCGAATACGAAGTTTCGGAAACTGTTTTTCCGGCAAGTGAAGCGTTCTCTTTGGCAAAATGAAGCTCATCCCTGCAGTTATCCAGCGTCTCATAAAGAAGCTTTTCTTTTTCCCGGACTATGTCCGTCTTTGTCTCAGGCAGAGCCGAAAGTTCATTGGAAAGGACGCTTTTGTAATGCTTATAGCGTTCAAAATTTTTGGAAACACTTTCGTCATCAAGGTCATCGCAAAAGCTTTCAAACGCTTCAGAAAGTCTTTCAAGTTCGGCATACACCTGTTGTCTTGTGGTGTATTTTTTGTTCAATTCAAATGCAAATACTGATGATTGAGTTACCGTGGTTGAATAGCTGACCGTGGTTTCTGAAACAGCGCTGTTTATGCTGAGTTTTACGCCGAAAAGAATTGTAATGACAATAACCGATAATGCTGTCAAAATTAACACGATTTTCTTCATACTAAGCCCCTTTTCTCAATAAGTCTGCTTCTTGAATCATGTTTAACAACACAAATTCGAAATCTTTCGCCCTTACATTTACAGTATAAGGGCAATACAAAATAAGTCAAGAACTGCGGAAAGGTTGTAAGAAAATCGTAAGAAAAAATCGCCTGTCTCAACATTCGGACAGGCGGTTTTTTAGCAATCGAAACAAAACACTTTTGCTTCATACGCATTTTCATCATCAGTAATGTAATACCACGGTTCACCGCTCCATTTTTGGTGGAACCTGACGGTTACTTCAGAATCGACCGTAATAAAAACAACAAAGTGTTTATCCGGAAATTGTGAGTGCAAAACTGATAAAAGCAGTTTTCCCAGTTTTTCAGAAAGCTCGTATGTTTCACTAAGTCGGCTCTTTTTTATACGGCTTAAAAGATGAACATGGTTGTTTAGTGCCTCAAAAGATGTTTTATCCTCAACGCGATTGTAAATTTCAGTTACCCCGCACGATTTTAAAAGAATATATTCATTACAGCCGTCAGAGACGCTCTCAAAATCAAACAGGTTTAAAACATCTTCCAATAGCTTTATATTTCCTGTTTTCATTTTAATTCAAGCGAATCGACATACTTGCAGGCGCTGACAGCAGCAACGGCACCGTCGGAAACGGCGGTTGCAATCTGACGGACGCGCTTTGTGCGGCAATCTCCCGCAACGAAAACTCCGTCTGTTCCGCTTTCACACTCTTCTCCGGAAATAATGTATCCGTAATCGTCAAGGCTCGAAATTTCCTTGAATGGCTCATTTTCGGGAACCTGACCTATCGCCACAAAGATTCCGTCAACAAAAAGTGTTTTCTCTTCCTTGGTTTCGGTATTAAGAACACGAATTGAAGA
>CAKTDF010000039.1 GCA_934541115.1 uncultured Eubacteriales bacterium | reverse complement strand
TCGTGAATCGCCCCTACAAAATTATTTGTAAGCGTTCATTCGTAGGGGCGGCTCACGAGCCGCCCAAGAACCTAACGTTTTCAACCGCATAAAAATTTTATTGCGAACATACCGGTTATTCTGTCTAACGTCTAAAATCCAATATCTAAAATCTAACTTCGTAGTGGTGGATTGTGTTCTGCCCGGAAAGTCTAACGTTTTTTAGATAATAGATAATAGATAATGGATAATAGATACTTTAAGATAACCGGCACGAAACCGCAAAATCTACTGCCAAAAATTCCACATATTATTTAACATTCCACACACATTTATCAACATTTTCAATATTTCTTTTTATGAACTGTTTAAAACAGGATTTTTTTAACACTTGATTTAACGGCAAAAATTTTCTCAAAACCCTTTGAAACAGGGCATTTTTGGATTTTTTAACGCTTTTGACATCGGCTACTACTACTACTATTTATTTATATCTTACATTTTTTGCGTATTACTGCAATTTTGATAATTGCAGGGAAAAAGAAAATAGCTCGGCAATGATGTGAAAAATCTCACGGGCGATTCGTGAATCGTTTCTAAAAAAATTGGTGTGAGTTCATTCGTACGGGCAGGATGTGTACTTGCCCACAAAGTTTCAATCTTTGGCTACGTTTTTCGGGCGGAACATAATCCGCCCCTACAAAAAATTTTGACGAGCGCCAATTCGTAGGGGCGGCTCAAAAGCCTAAAACTTTCATGGGCGGGCACAGGTCCCGCCCGTACGAAAAATGCTTTTAAAGGTTGCCCACGAACCTAACGATATCAATCGCAAACGTATTTGTTACGTTGTCCAACGTCTAAAATCCAGATATCTCACAACATAATTATCGCGCCTTGCTCGGCTACAGCAAGGGTCACCGTGAATTTTAAAATCTTTGTAGTCGGAAAGGCTATGGTAATCAAAATGAAATTTGTTTGCGACAGCGCCGCATTTTCAAAAGCCTGCATGAACGTTCAAAGAACGGTTTCAAGCAAATCAACAATTCCGTCAATTGAGGGTATTCTTATCGAAGCGCTTTCAGATTCTCTCAAGCTCACCGGTTATGACCTTGAAGTGGGTTCACAAACTTTTATTCCGGCTGAGGTTGAAGAAAACGGCAGCGTTATTCTGAATGCACGCAACCTTTGCGATATTCTCAGAATGGTTCCCGATGAGACCGTTTCAATCGAAAGCGATGACAGAAATATCTGCAAAATTATCAGCGGCGAGGTTCAGTATTCGATTATAGGCACTTCTGCCGACGAATATCCGGATGTTCCGGAGGTAACGGGTGGTTTTCCGATCGTTATTAATCAGGCTCTTTTGAAAGACATGATAAGAAAGACTATCTTCTCAGTGTCAACAAGCGAAAGAAATCCGGTTCACTGCGGTGTACGCTTTGAAATCGGAGACGGAAAAATTGTTCTTGTTGCGGTTGACGGCGCAAGACTTGCAGTCAGACGTGAGGACATAGATTACACGGGCGAGGACGTTGCATTTGTTGTTCCGTCAAAGACTCTCGGCGAAGTTATCAAACTTTCGGATAACGACGAGGGCTTTTGCTCAATCAGTGTGGGAAGAAGACACATCTGCTTTGAAATCGGCGAATACAGAGTTATTTCACGTTTGCTTGAGGGCAACTTTATTGATTATAAAGCGGCAATTCCTATTTCTTGGACGACAAAAATCACCGCGCCGACAAAAAGACTCATTGAGTGCGTTGAAAGAACGGCTCTTATCATCACAGACCGTTCAAGTCCCGTTCGCTGCACAATAGAAAACGGCGTAATGAAATTTTCTTCCGTTACATCAATAGGTACGGCTAATGACAAAATGCCTGCCGAAATTGAGGGAAAAGACCTTGAAATCGGTTTCAACAGCAAATTTGTTCTTGACGCACTCAAAGCAACCGAAAGCGATGAGGTAAGACTTGAATTCAATTCTCCCAGTCAGCCGATTCTCTTTTTGCCGACAGAGGGAGACAAGTATCTCTTCCTCGTTCTCCCGGTCAGAATTTAGATTTTAGATGTTAGATATTAGACGTTAGACACGCGGTGGTTACGTTGTCTTTAAAATATCTATTATCTATTATCTATTATCCATTATCTATTATCTAAAACCCAACGGTTTCAACCGCATAAAAAAATTATGCGCAAACGTGTTTGTTACGTTGTCTAACGTCTATCATCAAAAATGCAGTGGTGAAAACGATTTACGTTTCATGGGCGGAACAAAATCCGCCCCTACAAAAGATTTTAATGAGCGTTCATTCGTAGGGGCGATTCACGAATCGCCCACAACCCTAACGCTTTTTTTAGATAATAGATAATGGATAATAGATAATAGATAATAGATATTAAAAAAACAATACATCACCAAAAGGAAAATATACATGAAAATCAAAGTACGCATTGCAGAAAAAAAACATGAAAAGCTCACGATCGTGACGGATTTTATTCGTCTTGATTCCGCTCTGAAGCTTTCAAACGCTGTTTCAAGCGGCGGAGAGGCAAAAACGGTTGTTCTTGATTCTCTTGTCAAGGTCAACGGAGAGGTATGCCTCCAGAGAGGAAAAAAACTCAGAGACGGAGATAATTTTGAATTTTCCGGCGTTATATATGAGGTTACAAAATGAACGTTCAGAGAATGGAGTGCGTCTCTTTTCGCAATCTCAATGAAATTTTGCTTGAACCCTGCGAGGGTGTGAACGTCATCTTCGGCGACAACGCACAGGGCAAAACGAATATTCTTGAGGGTATTTGGCTCTTCACCGGGTGCAGGTCATTCCGCGGCTCGGCAGAAAGTGAAATGATCAATTTCAACGCAAAAAAGGCAAAGCTTTCGCTTTCTTTTTTCGGCAGCGGGCGCGAACAGACGGCTGCGCTTGAAATTGAAAAGGGACGTTCGTTTTCTCTCAACGGAATCAAGCTCAAATCCTCTTCAAAGATAATCGGCGAATTTCTTGCGGTTGTTTTTTCTCCGGTACATCTTACTCTTGTCAAGGGCGGCCCCGCCGAACGGAGAAAATTTCTTGACACCGCAATAAGCCAGCTTAAACCGAAATATGCAGTAACTCTCGCAAGCTATAACAAGGCTCTTTCTGAGCGCAACATTCTTTTGAAGGATTGCTTTATGCACAGCGAGCTTTCCGATTTGCTTGAAGTTTGGGAAGAAAGAGTTGCTTTTTACGGCAGTGAAATAATCAGACAGCGTATAGGCTATGTCAACGCACTGTCAAAGTTTTGCGAAGACATATATGGGGGAATCTCCTCAAAAAAAGAAAAGCTTTCCGTTTCGTACCGTGAAAATTGTCCGGCTTTCGGAAAAAACAGGCAGGAGATATACGAAAACCTCAAAAATTTGCTTTTTGCTTCAAGAAAAACCGATTTGCCGACAGGTTTTACTTCGGTTGGGCCTCACCGTGACGATTTGACAATTAATATTGACCGCGTCCCGGCGCGCGCATTCGGTTCACAGGGACAGCAAAGGTCTGCCGCCCTCTCTTTAAAGCTTTCGGAGGCGGCGGTTATCCGCGATTTTACCGGTGAACAGCCGGTGGCGCTGCTCGACGACGTTATGAGTGAGCTTGACCTTTCAAGACAGAATTATATTCTCAATCATATAAAGAACTGGCAGGTATTTATCACCTGCTGCGACCCGCATTCGGTAAAAAATCTGAAGTATGGAAAAGCTTTTGAAATCAAAAACGGCAGTGTTTTATGATTCAAACACACCGCTGTAGGCTTTGCTCCCGACAAAAAGGAGAAGATAGTTTTGTATATCCATATCGGACAAAACACTGTTGTTACCGACAAAGAAATTATAGGTATTTTTGACCTTGAAAGCACCACTGTTTCAAAAATAACAAGAGACTACCTCGGCAAAAATGAAAAACGAAAAAATGTTTACTATGTCTCTGCGGAGATGCCGCGTTCTTTCATTGTCTGCGAGGGTAGAAGAATATATGTTTCGCATTTATCCTCGGGTACGGTTGCAAAGCGTAGCGAAAAATTTTAGAGAATGTGTGATAGATGTTTTGAACTGCAGCGTTTTTTCCCGTACACCACTTAAAATATCTATTATCTATTATCCATTATCTATTATCTATTATCTAAAGCCGTTTATAGATCAGATTTTTCGTAGGGGCGGCTCACGAGCCGACCGGAAAACCCAACAATTTCAACCGCATAAAAAAATGTGCGTAAACGTGTTTGTTACGTTATCTAACGTCTATCATTAAAAATGCCGCAGCGAAAACGGTTTACGCTTCACGGGCGATTCGTGAATCGCCCACAAACCCAATGGTTAATTTAGATAATAGATAATGGATAATAGATAATAGATATTTTTAAGACGCGGCGGGACAGACAAGGTGTCTAACGTCTAAAATCTAACGTCTAAAATCTAAATTCGTAGGGGGCTCACGAGCCGCCCGGAAAACCCAACAATTTCAACCGCATAAAAAAATATGCGTAAACGTGTTTGTTACGTTATCTAACGTCTATCATTAAAAATGCCGCAGCGAAAACGGTTTACGTTTCATGGGCGATTCGTGAATCGCCCACAAACCCAACGGTTAATTTAGATAATGGATAATAGATAATAGATAATAGATAATAGATATTTTTAAGACGCGGCGGGACAGACAAGGTGTCTAACGTCTAAAATCTAACGTCTAATATCTAAATTCGTAGGGCGGCTCACTAGCCGCCCGGAAAACCATAACGCTTTTTAGATAATAGATAATAGATAATGGATAATAGATAATAGATATTTTAAGACGCGGGTCACCGCCAAGATGTCTAACGTCTAAAATCTAACGTCTAAAATCTAAATTCGTAGGGGGCTCACGAGCCGCCCGGAAAACCATAACGCTTTTTAGATAATAGATAATGGATAATAGATAATAGATATTTTATACCGCATAAAATCAAACATTTAACATAGCAAAGGAGTAATTCGCGCCATGAACGAAAACGAAAACAAAAACGAAGAGCTTCTCAAAGAAAATCTTGAAGAACAGCAGGACGAGCAGGACAGTGACATTGACATTGAACGCGAAAATCTTCCCGATGACATCAGCCTTATGGATACTGTTGTTACGGAGGAATACAACGCAGATGCAATTCAGGTTCTTGAAGGGCTTGAAGCGGTCAGAAAACGCCCCGGAATGTATATCGGCTCAACCGGTCCGAGAGGTCTGCATCACCTTGTTTATGAAATCGTTGACAACTCTATTGACGAGGCTCTTGCCGGTTTCTGTACCCATATTGAGGTTGAAATTCTTCCCGGAGACGTGATAACAGTCCGCGACAACGGACGCGGTATTCCCGTTGGTATCAACGAACAGCAGGGTCTGCCCGCAGTTACCGTTGTTTTGACGGTTCTCCACGCCGGCGGAAAGTTCGGCGGCAGCGGATACAAGGTTTCCGGCGGTCTGCACGGCGTTGGTTCTTCTGTTGTTAATGCGCTTTCGGAATGGTTTGAAGTTGAAGTTTCTCAAAACGGACATGTTTATAAGCAGCGCTTTACAAGAGGTCACATTGCGAGCGACCTTGACATAATCGGCGACACAACAGGAACGGGTACTTTCATTAAATTCAAGCCGGACGCAGAAATCTTCAAAGAGACTACCGTCTATGACTATGAAACTCTTCAGCGCCACCTGCGTGAGAGCGCTTTCCTCAACGCCGGTCTTGCGATCACTTTGACCGACAGCCGCGACCCGGAAAATGTTGTTACCGATCATTTTTGCTACGAGGGCGGCATAGGCTCTTTCGTTGAATACATCAACGAAAGCCGCGGTCTTACTCCGGTGCATGAAAAGCCGATTCATTTTTCTGCCGTTGCGGCCGACCGCAGCGCAGAAATTGCCATGATGTATAATGACGGCTATAACGAAACCATTCTTTCATATGCCAACAACGTACATACCGTTGACGGCGGTACCCATGAAACGGGCTTTAAAACCGCGCTCACAAAGGTGTTTAACGAATACGGCAGAAAGTATAACATTCTCAAGGATTCAGACAAAAAGCTCTCCGGAGAGGACTGCCGCGAGGGTCTCGTTGCCGTAATCAGCGTTAAGCTGACGGACGCTCAGTTTGAGGGACAGACCAAGGGAAAGCTGGGTAACACCGACATCACAAAGCTTGTTGCTTCAACCGTTTATACAAAGCTGACAGATTACTTTGAAGAAAACCCGCAGGTTGCAAAGATGATTTTTTCAAAGGCTCTTGACGCGTCGCGCGCAAGAGAGGCGGCAAGAAAAGCGAGAGAGGCGGCAAGAAGAAAATCTCCGCTTGAAAGCAACTCGCTGCCCGGAAAGCTTTCGGACTGCACAGAAAAAGACCCCTCGGTGACAGAGCTTTTCATCGTTGAGGGTGATTCCGCAGGAGGCTCTGCAAAAGAGGGCAGAGACAGACGTATTCAGGCAATTCTTCCTCTTTGGGGAAAAATGCTCAACGTTGAAAAAAGCAGACTTGACAAGGTTATCGGCAACGATAAGCTCAGCCCCGTTGTTATGGCGCTCGGCGCAGGCATTGCCGACGACTTCAACGAGGAAAAGCTGCGTTACCACAAGATAGTAATTATGGCCGATGCCGATGTTGACGGCGCTCATATCAGAACGCTGCTTTTGACTTTCTTCTTCAGATATATGCGCCCGCTCATCGATAACGGTTACGTCTATATTGCACAGCCGCCGCTTTACAAGCTTTCAAAGGGACAAAAGCATGCCTATGCCTATTCCGACGAGGAAAGAGACAAGCTTATGGCTGAAATGCCGGGCGCGGCGATTCAAAGATATAAAGGTCTTGGCGAAATGGACGCCGAGCAGCTTTGGGAAACCACTATGGATCCCGAAAGAAGAATCATGCTCAGAGTCAACCTTGAGGACGCAATGCAGGCGGACGAAACATTCTCAATTCTCATGGGAGACAAGGTTGAGCCAAGACGCGATTTCATTGAAAAGAACGCAAAATACGTTCAGAATCTCGATATATAAAGGGGTGACAGAGATATGGAAAGAAATAACGATGACCTCAGATTTGAAAATCAAACGATAATCGACGTTGACCTCAACGGAGAAATGAGAAAATCCTTTCTCGATTACTCCATGTCCGTCATCACGTCAAGAGCGCTGCCCGATGTTCGCGACGGACTGAAGCCGGTTCACAGGCGCATACTCTACACAATGCACGAAAATTCACTTTATCCGGACAAGGCATACCGCAAGTGCGCAGACACCGTGGGTTCCGTTCTCGGTCGTTACCATCCGCACGGCGACGCGTCGGTTTATGACGCAATGGTACGTCTTGCACAAAAATTCTCAACCAGATATATTCTTGTTGACGGACACGGAAACTTCGGTTCCGTGGACGGCGACCCCCCGGCGGCTTACCGTTACACAGAGTCGAGAATGAGCAAAATTTCAATGGAAATGCTCACCGATATTGACAAGGAAACCGTTGATTTTATTCCGAACTATGACGACCGTCTCAAAGAACCGACGGTTCTTCCCTCGCGTTTTCCGAATCTGCTCGTCAACGGTTCAACGGGTATCGCTGTAGGTATGGCAACCAACATTCCGCCGCACAATCTCGGCGAAGTTATTGACGGCATGTGCTGTATCATTGACGATCCGGACGCTCCGCTTGAAAAAATCATGGAGTATATCAAAGGTCCGGACTTTCCGACCGCAGGCATTGTTATGGGAAAGGCGGGTATCCGCGCAGCCTATGCAACCGGCAGAGGAAAGATAACTGTCAGAGCAAGGACAGAAATAGTTGAAAACAAAAACGGCAGATTTTCAATCGTAGTTTCCGAGCTGCCTTATCAGGTCAATAAGCGCCGCCTTATTGAGGCAATGGCTGACCTTGTTAAGGACAAGCGCATTGAGGGCATTTCAGACATCAACGACTATTCAAACCGTCAGGGTATGCACCTTGTTATAGACCTCAAAAGAGAGGCAAACCCGCAGGTCGTTCTCAACACGCTGTTTTCAATGACTCAGCTGCAGATCACTTACGGCATAATTATGCTTGCTCTTGTTGACGGCGTGCCGAGAATACTCAATCTCAAACAAATTCTTGAGCATTATATAAAATTCCAGGAAGAAGTTATTGAAAGGCGCACGCGCTTTGATTTGAGAAAAGCCAAGGAACGCGAGCATATTCTTGAAGGTCTCAAAACTGCGCTTGACTTCATTGATGAAATTATTGCGATTCTCAGAAAAGCCAAGGATCAGAACGAGGGCAAAGCCGCACTCATGGAACGTTTTGACCTTGACGACATACAGGCGGACGCAATTGTCAAAATGCGCCTCGGTCAGCTCACCGGTCTTGAAAGGATCAAGATTGAAAACGAGTTGAAAGAGCTGTGCGAAAAAATTGCAAAGTTTGAAGATATTCTTTCTCATGAATCAAAGGTTCTTGCAATTGTCAAGGACGAGGCTCTTGAACTGAAGCGCCGCTATGCCGACGACAGACTCACAGAGATTGCAGCGGTTTCCGGCGAGGTTGATATTGAAGACCTTATTCCTCAGGAACAGTGCGTATATACGCTCACAACGTTCGGATATATCAAGCGTATTCCGGCTTCGGTCTATACCGTTCAGAAAAAGGGCGGAAAGGGTATCAAAGGCATGAGTCGCCGCGAAGAGGACGTTGCGCAGACCATGTTCACCTGTTCAAGCCATGACTACATTATGTTCTTCACCACAAAGGGCAGGGCATACCGCCTCAAGGGTTATGAAATTCCGGAGGGCAGCAGACAGAGCAAGGGTATGAACATTGTCAACCTGCTTCCGGTTGAAGCGGACGAAAAAATCAGCGCAATGATTCGTGTACCCGATTTCGGTACGGAAAGCAAGTATCTCTGCATGGTCACAAGAGAGGGTATTATCAAACGCACCGAGCTTGACGCTTATAAAAATATACGCAAAAGCGGCATAATCGCCATAAATCTTGACGAGGGAGACGAGCTTGCATGGGTACGTCTCACGAACGGCAATGACGATATTCTTGTTGCAACGAAAAACGGCTTTGCAATCCGCTTTAATGAGAACGATGCAAGAGCCATCGGCAGAACCGCAAGAGGAGTGCGCGCAATTGACCTGCGCGACGGCGACGAGGTTGTCGGCATGTGCTCAATTGCAAAGGACGAAACCGAAGACGCAAGAATACTCACTGTCAGCGAAAGCGGCATAGGCAGAAGAAGTGATATTTCCGAGTATCACATTCAGTCGCGTGCAGGTAAAGGCTCAATCAACTATAAAGCCGAAAAATACGGTCTTGTTGCGGCAGTCTGCCTTGTTCATGACGGCGACGACCTCATTCTCATTTCGTCAGACGGAATAGTTATCAGAATCGATTCAGAAAGCGTCAACATTTCTTCAAGAACCTCGCGAGGCGTCAATGTTATGAGAACCGGCGAGGGCGAAAAGGTGGTTTCCGTCACTCCTGTCAAGCGCGAAGAAGAAGAAACTGCGCCAAGCGGTGAAGAAACCGCCGATGAAACCGAAAATGACAGCGAAGTTTCCACAGGTGATACAGAGGATATTGAAAACTCTGGGGTGTAATCCAGTCGATTAAAATATCTATTATCTATTATCCATTATCTATTATCTATTATCTAATCCGTTAGATATCATGGTCGATTCGTGAATCGCCCGTACGAAATTAGACATTAGATATTGGATTTTAGATGTTAGACGGCGCAATAAACATGTTTGCAATTAATTTTCCATGCGTCCAAATCCGTTAGATATCATGGACGATTCGTGAATCGCCCCTACAAAATTCCCGTCCTCACAAAACATTTTCGTTCTCTCTAAGGTAAAATTTATTTTCATGAATATAATCTTGTGCAGATGTGCAAGTTTTTCGGCGGCTGTTTATATCCGGATTTTAAACGGCTGTTTATCTCTTGGCGTAATCCGGAAATGCCGACGTCCTTTTGCACTGACCGCAAAAAGTAAAAATTCAAGAATTCAAAAGGTGATCTTGTGAAAAAAGAAAAGAAAGCTGTGAAAAGGAAAAAGAAGAGCAATCCTATTGCTTCGTTTTTCTGGACAAACAAACGCCGCAGGGCGAAGAACTTCTATTTTCTTTTAACGGTTTGCGTTATGATCGTTGCCGCAGGTGTGGGCTATGTCAGCAGCATGCTTGATTCAATTGATTATGACAATGACAACAAGCCGAATCAGACCGTTACTGTTCCTCAGGACAACATTGTTGAGGACGAAGAGGTCAAAATTATGAAAGCGATCAACTCCGCAGGCTCGCTCAATGAGTACCTTTATGAATGGGCGAACAACGGCGGTGAGCTGCGTTCAAGCAAAAATGTAATCAATGTTTTGCTTGTGGGTCTTGATTCAGACACTGCGCTCGAAAACGGCGGAAGGTCTGACTCGCTGATTCTTGTTTCTCTCAACAAAAAGACCAAGAAAATCAACATGACCTCATTTTTCCGTGATACGTGGACGTATATGGATATAAACGGCAACGGCAGATACGGCAAGATGAATTCATCGTATTATTTCGGTTCATCGGACGCGCTTATTGATACGCTTGAAAAAGACTTCAAAATAGACATTGACTATTATGTTGCCGTTGACTTTTCGTCATTTACGGATATTATTAATGCATTGGGCGGTCTGACCGTTGAGGTTCAGCAGTATGAGGCGGAGTATATCAACCGAACCACTGTTCACACCATCGATTACGGTCCGGCAGTCAAGCTTGACGGCTACGAAGCGCTTGTTTTTGCGCGCATCCGCCACTCAGACTCTGACTCTGACGTCAGCAGAACAAGACGTCAGAGACAGGTAATTTCCGCACTCATCAAATCTGCAAAGGGAGCAAGTCTCTCTCAACTCAGCTCGGCGCTTGATACGCTTTTCAAGTATGTCAAGACTGACCTGACAAAAATGCAGATTCTTTCATATGCGGCTCAGGCTCTTGCCAATGGCTGGATAAATTATGAAATTGTTCAGACTCCCATAAGCGATGAGGACGTTTTCCGCACCGGTTGGGTTGGCGACGAATCGGTTGTGTTGATGGACTTTCCGCTTGCCGCACAGCGCGTTCAGAAGGCTATCTACGGCGAGGGTGAAAGCAACATCGTTCTTGAGGAAAACCGCGTGATTCCGTTTAATCTTATTTCGGGATTCTGATTATTTTGAATGATATTCAAACCCAGCGCTGTTTTGGTGTTGGGTTTTGATAATATACCTGCTTTGGATTTTAGATAATAGATATTTTAAGACGCAACGTTGCCGCCAAGATGTCTAACGTCTAAAGTCTAACATCTAAAATCTAAATTCGTATGGGCGGATTGTGTTCCGCCCGGAAACCCTAACGGTTTTAGATAATAGATAATAGATAATGGATAATAGATAATAGAT
>CAKTDF010000038.1 GCA_934541115.1 uncultured Eubacteriales bacterium | reverse complement strand
TAGAGGATATAAGGTAGATACCGTTTCCGAGTTCAATGTGAAAAATCTCTTTTTTCATAAGATTACTGTACCTTTCAATCATTCCGTATTTTCCTTGGCCACACTTTCCGCCTGCGAAAAAAAGTATGGTTTTGTTTTATTATAACATGATAATTCGGCTTTTCAATCTGATATGTTAAAAATGGATAATAATTGTTGTCAGTTCCTTTCGTACAAAGGTTTATCCTGCCGCAAATAAAAAAGTCCGCAAGCGGAACGGAGCGGTTTCCGTCACAGACTGCGGACTTTTTTACTTTTCGATTTTCCATTCAACCTTTGAGCCGTCTTTGAAAACGAACACTGCTTTGTCATAGGAATAAACGGTCATACTGTCAAGCATTGTATTCCACAATCCTTCGTCAAACTCGGTAAGCAGTTCATTTGTATCTGACAACTGCTTGAGGAACAGCCCGATTTTTTCCTGCTTTATCTTTCGTTCGGAAATTTCCTGCTGAATTGCATCGAGCTGTTCCTTGGCAGTCTTGTAGCGTTCTGCGAAAGAGTCGTACCGTTCACGGTATACTTCAGGTTTGATGGAAACATGGGCGTTTTCCTCAATACATTTTCGGATAAGCTCTGCGGAGATTTCGCATTCTTCATTATATAAAGCGGCTCTTTCTTCCAGGCCGGCAGTATCGCAGACAAGAGCAATAGCTTCTCTGCACCCGGCAATTATCTCACTTTTATTCTTTATACAGGAATTGAATGCGCCGACAAAGGCTTCCTTTACTTGCTCTTCGGTCAAATGCGGTGTGTGACAGGCGGCACTGCCTTGCCGCTTGCTGTATTTCGCATTACATCTCCAAACAACCCGGCGGTACTTATTGTTTGAGTTCCAAACTTTACAGCCGTACAAATGTCTGCACTCACCGCAGAAAATCCGGCTTGCAAAAATATCGGAGGCACTGTATGCCTGTGCCAGCGACTTACGGCGCTTCCGTTCATACTGTACCAAATCAAAAACCTCCGGCGAAACAATACCCTCGTGACTGCCCGTGACATAGTACTGTGTGACCTCACCCTCGTTGACCTTCTGCTTTTTGGTAAGGAAATCAACGGTATACTTCTTTTGAAGCAGGGCATCGCCCTTGTACTTTTCGTTGCTCAAAATGCTTTCAATCGTGGAGCTTGGCCATTTTTCCTTTCCGCCGGGTGTTGGAATGCCTTGCTCGGTCAGTCGTTTTGCAATCATATTCGGCGTAGCCCCTTCAAGAAACTGCCGATAAATGTCCCGGACTGTTTGCGCTTCCTCCGGCACAATTTCCGGCACGCCGTTTTCACCCCTACGATACCCGAGAAAATGTTTATATGGCAGTGATACCTTGCCATCAGCAAACCGTTTGCGTTGTCCCCAGGTAACATTCTCCGAAATGGAACGGCTCTCTTCCTGGGCAATGGATGACATGATGGTTATAAGCAGCTCACCCTTACTGTCGAGGGTGTAGATGTTCTCTTTTTCAAAGAAAACCTCGATGCCTTTTTCTTTCAGCTTGCGAACCGTTGTAAGGGTATCTACCGTGTTTCTGGCAAATCGGCTGATGGATTTTGTGACGATGAGATCGATTTTTCCTGCCATTGCATCCTTAATCATACGGTTGAATCCGTCACGATGCTTTGTGCTTGTGCCGGAGATGCCTTCATCGGCGTATACTTCTACGAACTCCCAGTCTGCTCTTTGCCCGATATACTTGGTATAGTAATCGATCTGTGCTTCATAGCTTGTGAACTGTTCGTCCGTGTCGGTTGAGACTCTTGCATAGGCGGCAACCCGTCGCTTTTGCCCGGCCGAGGTGTGTTGTGCCGAGAACTTCGGTATCGTGGCAGGTATAGTGGTTATAGATTTTTTCGGCATTTCAATGACCTCTCTCTCGCTTCTTTTCGCATTTCCTCTGTCCAGGATTCGGAGCGTGAACGGTTCTCCCAGTTGTGAACAGATTCCGTACCGTCCGCCCAGATGACTTTAAGCGTATGTTCGTCCAATGCGCAGATCTGACGAAAATCCCGGTCTCCTACAATAGACTCTAAAATATTTTCCGGTATCTGCTTGGCATCGCAAAACTCTTTGCCGTAGGTGTTGTAAGTACTGCAAATCCATCGTATCCCAGCGGATGTCGTTTTTCTGCGGTATTTTTTACCGCACTTTCCGCAGATGATTTTACCTGTGAAAGGATAGGTCTTTCTCTCCCTGCTTTTTTCGAGAACACTCCGGCGTTTGCGTTCAGCCTGCACAGCATCAAAAAGATCGGGCGGAATAATGGCGTCGTGAGAGTTTTCAACATAATATTGCGGCAGCTGACCTTCGTTCCGTACCTTTTTCTTGCTGATGTGATCTAAGCGAAAAGTCTTTTGCAGGAGCATATCTCCTTTGTACTTTTCGTTGCTCAGCATATTCAAGATTACATTTTCACGCCAGGTGCCTCCGTGCTTTGTCGGAAGCTCCATTCGGCGCAGTTTCCGTGCAATGGCATTTGATCCCATGCCGGATAGATAGTCCTCAAAAATCATCTTTACTGTTTCGGCTTCTTCCGGAATGATAACAAAACTGCCGTTCTCATACCGATAGCCCAGTATGGAAGTGGCTGTGGAAATCCCTTCGCTGAAATTTTTGCGGATTTTCCACTTTTGGTTTTCACTGGCGGACAGGCTTTCCTCCTGAGCGAAGGATGCGTAGAGTGAAATCAGAAATTCCACATCGAGACTTAACGAATGAAGGTTCTCTTTTTCAAACCAGACATCTACGCCAAGCTCCCGTAACTCCCGTACCGTTTGAAGTGTTGTTACCGTGTTTCTTGCGAAACGGGAAAGAGACTTTGTAAGAACGATATCTATTTTTCCGTTCTTGCAGTCTTTCATCAGCCGCCGAAACTCCGGGCGGGTGTCCTTTGTCCCGGTCAAGGCTTCATCGGCATAAACTCCTGCGTATTCCCAATCGGGATTTCTTTTAATTACTCCGCTGTAAAAATCGACCTGTGCGGCAAGAGAATGTAGCATGGCATCCTTACCGCTTGATACTCTCGCATAAGCCGCAACACGCTTTCTCGTCGGCGGAACAGCGGTAGCTTCAAGTTTTGCAACATTACTTTGCATTCTGCATTCACCTCCTTGTTTTCGAAAATTGTAAACTACCAATGATCGGGCGGTAGCGTCTGAGCAGACACGCCGTCATTCTGACAGTGTCTTTTGCCGTTATAAAACCACGGGCATGAAGCACATTGACAATGTGCAGGCAGTTTCGGAAATTCCGCTCTGCTGCAATCTGACTGTGATTCAAACCTTTCCCAGCTGACTTCTGCTTTTGTGAGTTCACCCGGCTGACAACCGTTGGTCTCGGCATATTGGCTCTTTTCTGCGACATATCGACTCGGCTCCTTTCTTCTGAATGCGGCATAACAGATGCGTGAACAGAAATTTGCTTTCTTTTTACCGTTTTCAAACTTGATACCGCACTGTAAGCAGCGATGCTGATAGACCGCCTTACAATTCAGTGCCTCCCTATGCTCACTCCACCATGCTCTGCGGCAGGAATCGGAACAATATTTTTTCGGCCTTTTATGCGGTGTGTTTTCCAATGGTTTTTTACAGTAACGGCAAAGCCCGTCCAATTGCAGCAGATCGCCCTCCTGCAGATGATGATTTTTGCAGTAGCGTTTTACCGAGTCAAGGTTTATGCCGAGCTCTTTTGCTATTTTCTTATAGCCGATAGAGTCTCTTCTCATGATTTCAATTTTTTGCTTTTGTTCTTCTGTCATCGGATTCCTCCCTTCGCAGTGTCACATATTACCTCTGAGAAAGGAATATATCAAGTCTTTTCAGTGAAATAAATCTCCCGAAATCGGGTTGATTTTTTCTTTCAAATTTGTATCAATAGCAATAAAATCTTTGCTTGAGATCAAGCCGGATCTCAGCATGGACTCAAACAGAAATCTTAAGATACGATAATTTCGTTCTGCCGCAAAACGGTGCTTCAAGACGGCTGTCTGATTATGTGCCGAAGCGGTCTTTGATGTAGCATTGATGACAGCAGTATTTTCTCTTTTTGTTTCCATAAGCAATAAACTCCTTTTCGCAATTATTGCAGTGTGCTGTATAGTATGCGGTATGACTATACAGTTCACGGTTCTTTGACCACCAGTCATACCGGCAGGCATTTGAGCAAAATTGTTTCGGCTTCTGTTTCGGAATCTGATTAAGCGGCGTACCGCAATTACGGCAAACTTCGGCGGTCGGCTCTTGCGAGGGCGCAGCCGGCAGTTCTTTATCAGTAAATCCGTTTCTGCTGCAATATGTGCGTACAGTCGATTCCTTTATTCCGAGAATACGGCTGATATCCGCATAGCTTTTTCTTGCCGTGCGCATTTTTCGCAGCGTTTCTTTTTGCGATTTTGTCATAGACACAACTCCATTCCGAGAACAACACTTCTCGTTTTACGCAGAAAAAAGCTGTGTTTGTCAGGGTAAAACAGGCAAAAAAATAACGCCCTCCACGGAAAAATCCGCAGAGGGCGCATAAAAGAGTTATTTGTTCGGAATTTTGAGTTTCATACCGCTGTAGATGACATTGCTTTTCAGCCCGTTCAGACTGACGATCTCCTTATAGCGACTGCCGTTGCCGAGATACTTCTTGGCAATCGCCCAGAGAGTGTCGCCATGCACCACGGTATGGATGCGGTAGTCCTCGGCGGGTTTCGTGCCTGCCACAGCAAGCGCAGAGGTCTTGACCGGCGACATGATGGCGTACTTGCCGGATTCGTCCTTGTTGATGACCGTGCGGTCGCCGCTGACCTCGACCACATACCAGCGGAGCTTCTTTACCCAGCCGGGAATGGCTTTGCCGTTATAGTAGGTGCTGCCCGTGATGGTCACAAGGTCACCGACTTTGATTGCCGCAGAGGGCTTGACGGGCTTTACGGGCTTCGTGTCTCCGCCGAGAGCCGCCGTTACCTTTTTTGCAAGGTCGCCCATACGGGCATACATCCAGTTGCCCGGACAGGATTTATTGGCAAACCACCTGTGAACGGTAAGTATCATCTCGTCCGGCTTCGGATTATAGTTGAGAGTCTTTGCCTTATCGCCAAGCCAGAGCAGCTTCGTTTTGCCGTTGCGTTTACAGATGTCAACGCAGAGTTTGATGAGCGTCTGATACACAACATCACGAAACGCATACGGCTCCGTGGTATCGGAAGCGCATTCGATGGTTACGGCTCTCTGATCGTTTGCGTTGGAAGAGGAACACCAGGAGCGGTTCTTCTCCTCTACATACATACCGACACGGCCGTCCGGTCCGATGCCGTAGTTTGAACTTGCCTGACGGGATACGGGCAAAAAGATATTGCCGAGAGTTTCCACCGAGCACTGACCTACCACACAGTGGGGCGTGATGCGGTCAATGCTGTGGGTGCGCTGCCCCGAATGGTTCGGGCTGAGTTTTGTGTATGATACCATAGGGCTGTTCGTATAAGCCATATTATTCATCCTCCTTTTCACTTCGGTCATGAAGCTGTTCAAGTACGGATTTCAGCTTCTGCGGAATGGGAAGTCCCAGATATGCTGCATTCTCAAGCAGGGACACACCCTCATTTGAGAGATAGAAGAAAATGACAGCGGTTCGCAACACCGAACCTGCACCGATAATGCGTGTATCAAGAATATGTCCCACGCCTACAAGAGCAAAGATGAGCACTTTCTTGAAGATACCCTTAAAGCCCACGGTGCTTGACAGCTTCTTATCCACAACGGCACACATGATGCCGGTGATGTAGTCGATGACTACAAAAGCCAAAAGCGCGTAAAGCAAGCCGTCACATCCTCCCAGAAACCATCCGAGCCAGCCGCCGATACCGGCAATAACCACCTGAATGGTCGTCCAAAATTCTTTCATGTTGTTTGTCCTCCTTTAAAAGTTGAATTTGTGTATAAAAAAAGTGATGCCGATAAAGCATCACACTTTCCCTATAACATAGAAGTTGACCTCAAAATTGTTAGCACTGCTCAGAGAGGTGGCTCTTCCTATTTCATATACGCCCGTTGATTTTGTCGAAGGCCCCGGAGAACTGCCCGGAACCATAAGAAACGCACCGACACCGTTGCAGGACAGGTTTGCCGTAATTGTCGGAACGGCAGAAAAGGTAAAAGGAAAAGCAATATTCAATGCGGTCAGTGAGCCGGATGTGTAAAGAGGTCCCCAGTTGTTATTGAGTGTTGCCGATACGGTTTTTCTGCACCAGCACTCCGCAATGCCGCTTTTCCACTTTCGAAAAGTCCATATACCGTTTGTTCCGTGCTGAACGACAAAATCGGCAAGCGCAGAATTATTGATACGCACACTTCCCGCAACATCGAGTGTTGCCTGCGGGTTCGGAGTGTTGATGCCGACCTTCTTTTTCCGTAGGGCAATGAGCGGTGTGCCCTGCGGAACGGTGAAATACAGATCCAAGCTGCTTGCGGAATAGAGCTTGTCTTGAATCTGTAAATGAAAGTCGTATGAGCTGTTTGCGTCCAGATTGCAGAGTTCAAGGTTTGAATAGCTGAACGAGGTGCCGCTTTGGGACGTTGAGGAAACAATACTTGTGTAACTGCCGTAGCTGCTCTCACTGGTTTTCTTGTATCGATAACGCACATAGACCACGCTGTTTTTCTGTACCCCGTTCACCGATACGGCGGAAATTGAGCCGCTGAATATGAGCTGCATTTCCGCCTCGATATCATTGGTTCGCCGAAGAGTTATCGAGGACACCTTCGGTTTGGAGTACGGAATGACAGTGACGGCCTTGGAAACACCGGAGGTATAGCCGCGGGAGTCCGTGACTGTAAGTGTGACCATCACATTGCCGGACTTGGTGATCTTACCAACGGACAAGGCAGCCCCGGTCGAATTGGAGACTGATAAACCGTTGCAGGATGCCGTGTAGTTCGTGATAGTCGCACCGTTTTTCGCAGTCGCCGTTCCGGGTGTTACTTTCAGCACAGAATGATTTTGAATGAACAACCGGTTATCTTCCGTGATGTTTTTAGTAGCCGTGTTGCTGTCCTCGTAAGTAAAACCGCCGAGTGTCGGTGCGGAGTTTGCAGCCGTTGTCTGTACGGTGGCGGTTTTGCTCGATGTACTTCCTATCTGGGCAGAACCGCTGAAAGAAGAAAGTGCAAAGGTGCCGGTGAACGATTTGACAGATGCCATTGCGTTCAGCAATGCCGTTCTCTGCGCCGATGTCAGTGTTACCGTTCTGTTTGCCGTACCCTTCGACCAGGAAAGTCCCGTAACGGTCAATATGGTCGTGCCGCCGTTTTTGATTGCCAGCGAGTTGGAATATGATGCTTCATACACGGTCGCATTCAGAGAAACCGTAACCGTGGCATTGTCCGCCGTCACCGTGCTGACGCTGTTTAATACGGCACCTCCAAGCGTTTTTACGGTGGCACTGCCTGATGTACCGTAGACATGGTTGTACTGCCGCCTTGCCCTGACCTTCACCGTGTAGCTTGTGTTCGGTGAAAGCGAGGACAGCGCAGCGCTTGCGCTTGTTGACGCATTTGAGGAAAAGGTCGTCCAGCTCGCACCGCCGTTTAAGCTGTACTGCCAAAGGTCTGCCGCAGCCGAGGACGATGCCGAAATTTTGAAACCGTTTGCCGTGATATTCGATGTGCTGAAGCTCACGGTCGGAGCATTGCGGTCGATTGTGTTAAGATCAACGGTTGCGGAGGCGGTTATCGTTCCGATGGATACGCCGGAATAGGTGCCGGAAAACCGCCATGACGCCGACAAAGCCACACCTGTTTTTGTGCCGTTGCTGTCATGATAAACCCGGACTGTTTTGCTTTTGAGATGTACCATGTGCCAGCTTGTCGAGCTTGTATCGTTGATAGCCGGTGCGGTATAGGTTTCACTCTCGCCGTTGATTGAAATGGTTGAGTCGGCACGAGAACCGACCTGCAGTGTATAAAACTGCAGATAAACATTGAGCGTTACATCGGTGTAGTTCCCCGTGACGCTTTGACTTCCCGTCCAGTCGCAGTACAGTCCGAATTTGCTTGTGGGATATTTATGAAAAGAGCCGCTTAATGCCACAGCCTTGCCTCCTTAATCCAGAATAACGATATTCAGCCCGTCGGATGCCGTCGGCATCGGGACAAACTTTGTTTTGCCCACGGTCAGCTCGCCGTCCACCGTTGTTTTCTTCGTCTGCGTTTCGTCTTTGTTAAGGGTGAAAATGACCTCATCGTTGTAGTAACCGGCAAACTCCGTGTTCGTGATGACCGTCCTCTGGGATGATGCTTTGTTTGACACCTCGATACCGCGCTTGTCAATCTTGACCTCCTGTGTGTATATCTCGTTTGGCGCGGGCGTCCATTTTCTTGGAATTGCACCCTCGGTTATCATAATATCTGCGAGATAAACGGATGCGTCACGGCAGTAGCAGTAGATACGAAGTGTAGGGTCGGTAACATCGGTCAGCGTGACTGTGAAATCCGTCCAGTCAAATGCCGTGGATTTGCTGAACAGATACTTCGTTTTGTTTCCGTTGTAGGTAACATAAAAATACGCTGACATGGTCGAGGTCTTTTTCGCCCGGACGGAAATGGTATAGGTGCCGGGGACTACCCCTCGGATATACTGCGACAGCGAGGAATAAGCACCCAGCACGAAACAGGAATCGGAAACAGTATTGTTCTGCGTATCGGTTGAGGTTTCCGTTTTCACCGTGCCGGAATAGCTCCAGTCGTCTGTGATGCCGTTGAGCCCCGATGAATTCTGCACATAGTTGATGCCGCCTATATACTGCTCCTGCATAGTGACGGACAAGCCGTTCACAGTGTGCTGAAGCTGAGACAGGCGGCTCTCGGAGCTTTGAAGCCGTTTTTCGAGTGTTCCTTGTTCGGTGGATACTGACTCCATTGTTTCGGTGAGGGTCGCCACATAGCTGTTCAGTCCATCCACGTTCTGCTGAAAATACGCACTTTTCTCCGCAAATTCATCGGTTGAAACATATGCTCGAAGCACGACTTCGCCGCTCTCCAAGTCCCACCAGGACGAGCCGTCCTGAGACTGGATAATGCCTGCCTTGATGATGTTCGCCACCAAGGAGCCGGAGGTGATGAAGTCCGCAACGATCTGACCGTCTGCCGTGATGGCGGTTTCGTAGGAACCGTTGTAGCCGTTACGGGAAAAGCCCAGACCGCCCACATTCCACCGCCAGACATTCACAGCTTCGTCAATGGAGGGAGCATCCAGAATGAGCAGCTCATAGGGCTGTCCATTCTCTTCGCCGGTGTGAATGACCACATAGCCGCCGCTCTGGCCGGTGATAAGCCCGGTGGCCTTGCCTATGGCTGTTTGGAGCAGCTTTGGAAAACGTCCTACCGTGGATTCCACCTTATCGACCGTTGACTGTACCTCGGAGATAGTGGTGATCATGCTGGACTTGCTCTGACCGAGGGAAATGCTCACATACCGCTCGGCGAGGGTGTCGTACACGGTCTCAATGACCATAGCCGACACGCTCACACCAAGCAGCGAGTGCCGAATGGTGACGGTATCGCAGAGGTTGACCCGCTCCAACAGTGCCGAATACTCCGGCTGTTTCCAGAGCGGCTCGAAGGACACCTTCACCGTGGGAATGGTCGCACCCAGCGGATTTGCTTTGATGTAGCTGTTGGCTTTGGCTCTGAGGGCTTCCTCGGTCACAACTCCGTCAAACTGGTCGGAGAAATCCATGATGAGCGTTTTCGCCCGGACGATCTCCGAGGTCACAATGGGGAGCGTGACCTCCGGCAGCGTGACCACCGTTTCGGTGTCCGAGCCTTCCGGGGTGTACACGGCATACGGGAGCAGTGCGGTATACACGCCGCTGTTGTCCTCGTCCTGCTCCAGGGCGGTGAGGTTCTTGCCGTATTCAATGATTACGCCGGTCTTCTGCCCACGGTGCGAATGGAACTTTACCGTGAAGTTGTCCCACTCAAACTCGCCGTACCATTTTGATAGCATGGAGCCTTCCGTGCCGCCGAGACAGGCTCGGACACTTTTCGGCTGCGTAACCGAGAACGCCTTTGCATCCGAATAGTCCGTCCAGCCCGTGAAGCGTGTATCTCCGGCAAGGAGCTGCAAGAGAATGAGCTGCGGAGAGCGGCTCTTGGTCGAAAACGGAAGTACCGGCACATTGGCAAGGTCGTAAGAAATGTGCTGACCGTAGATGGTGACGATGCCGTTCAGAGGCTTTGTGATGCGGTAAATGCGGAACGCCTGGTCGGCGGCGGTGTCATTGGGCTTTGCCTTGATAATGCACTCTTTGGTGATAAGCCCGTAGTGCTGACCGCTAACCGGATATTTGAGCAGGCACTCAAATACACCGTTTCGCTCCTCGGTGACCTCGCAGGAAATGGTGTCCGTCAGCACACCAAGGCCGAATGAGGAAAAGTCCGTCGCATTTGCAGGGTAAAGTACAGGGATCATAGGCAGCACCACCTTGGTATAACTTCGATCCTTGTCACGGCGCCCACGCAGGAGATAGTGTTCGTTCCCGGCTTGAGCATCGGAAAGCCGTCTCCCATGACCGTATCGTTTTTGAGAACTATGCCTTTGTAGCAGTTCATCAGCTCACTGTCGATCTCGATGTACTCGTCCAAGTCGGAAATCATCATGCCCCGACCTTGGGGTTGTATCATTAATGCCACTGCACCGCTGCCATAGAGCTTAATATACGGCTTACTCTCAAAAGCAGTCGGATTGGTAATGGTCAGTTCAGAAGCGTCTGCCGACACCGTTTCCTGTCCCGCAAAGCTGTATTTGTAGGGCTTGCAGTTAAAGGTCACGGTAAAGCTGCCGACCTTGTTCAGCTGCTCCTCAATGTCCAAACTGCCGGAAATGACACCGTAGCGAAAATACTCCGCATCGTAAGAGTCGGAGAGTTCGTGGTATCTGTCCGGCTCGGAATACAGCCAGCCCTTGATGTCCCGCAGGACAGCGGCAAGTGCGGCTATATTCTTCCGAGCGAGGAACACTGTGTAGGTCACCTTGATGTTGGCAAAGCGGCGGTTCGGATTGATGATGTCACCGCTCTTGCCGGGAATGGAAATGAACTCCGCATCGTATTCCGGTGCGGAGAACACGTCCTTCTTCTCGATATGCAGACCGAACTCAGCGGAACTGCGGCCGTTGTAGGTAAAATAGGTCATGCGAATACCACTCCTTTCCGCTGGGCGAACTGGTTCGCCGTTTCCATGACTTCATTGGTGAGCTGACGGATGTCCTCGCTGCTGTAATTGTTGAAGGTGGCGATGTTCAGAGCGAGGGTGAAAGCGGACGCCGCCTTGCCGACCACGCCGTCCACGGCGGAGCGAATCGAGCCGTTCACGTCAAAGTCGGTGGGCAGAGCCGTCTGCATATCGTGGGCAAGGTCACCCATGACGCCGTTGATGTCCTCGGCCATACCTTCGGCGGCTTTGACCGCTTCATCGCCGTTGTCGTCAATGGAGCCTGCAAGACCCTTGACCAGCATTTCACCGACCCATGCCATCTCCTTCGAGGGCGAATGGAT
>CAKTDF010000037.1 GCA_934541115.1 uncultured Eubacteriales bacterium | reverse complement strand
CCTCAAAGGCTGCCTCAATAACACTCTGCCAACGGCGATAAATAATAACCGGAACATCTGCAAGTTCTTCAAGACTTACTTTTTCTTTTTTTGCATTTTTAAAATAGCGTTCCTCTCCTACGGCAACCATGGTTTCTTCATAGAGATACTCCGCCTCAAGCTCCCCTGCCGAAAAGGGCGTTCTGACAATTGCCATGTCTATTTTGCGGTTGCGCAGCTTTTCAAGCAGCTCATATGTATTGGCGCTGAAAACAGAGAGCATAACATTCGGGTGGCGGGCTGTATACTCACGTGCCCATTTTGTGAATACCGTCCCTTGAACCGAGGAGACAACGCCGATGCTCAGTGTGCCTTTTGCACCTTTTTTGAACTGCGCCATTTCCTCTTTAGCGCCGTCGCACATACCGAGAATTTCAAGTGCGCGGCGATAGAAGCACAGCCCGGCATCATTTGGGCGCAAATATCGTCCCTCGCGTGAAAATAATAGACAGCCGAGCTCTTCCTCTAGTGTGTGTAGCTGAAAAGTCAAAGGAGGCTGCGTCATGTTCAGCTTTTCTGCCGCAGCGGTAACGGTTTTTTCTTCAACAACCGTCACAAAATATTTGAGCTGCTTTATATCCATAACAACCCTCCAATCGATCAAATATATACAGGTTTTGTATAATTATAGCATAAATTATATATTTTACAAGAGGGTTCGTTTGTATTATAATTAAAGACGATGCTTGCTTTGATTGAAACATATCAAAGCACATGAACGTAATATTCAGTATAAAAATTTGTGGGGAATGTTTATGAAGAACCTGTTTGAGTGTTTAAAAAAATATAAGTTCCAAAGCGTTTTGGCACCGCTGCTCAAATGCCTTGAGGCGTGCTTTGATCTCGCCGTTCCGCTCATTGTTGCAGACATTATTGACAAGGGAATCGGACAAAAAGACAAGACCTATATTGTCAACCGATTTCTTCTTCTAATTGCCATGGCGGTTTTTGGTCTTGCCAGCTGCATAGTCGCCCAGTTTTTTGCCGCAAAGGTTGCCGTTGACACAAGCACCGACCTGCGGCACAATCTGCTTTCAAAAATTCAATCACTGAGCCTCAGCGAGCTTGACACTGTTACCACCTCCACGCTCATTACGCGAATGACAAGTGACATCAACCAGGTTCAGAACGGTCTGAATATGTTTTTGAGATTATTCATGAGAAGTCCGTTCATCGTTTTTGGCGCAATGATTCTTGCGTTCACGATCAATGCAAAGCTTGCGCTCATCTTTGTGGGTGCAATTGCGCTGCTTTTTGTTATTGTTTTCGGTATAATGAAAATTACTAACCCGCTTTACAGAGGCGTTCAGCAAAATCTTGACGCAGTGACCGAAATCACGAACGAGGACCTTGACGGTGTGCGCGTTATCCGCGCATTCTCACGCGAGAAAAAGCAAAAGGAAAAATTTGAAAAAGCCAACGGCGTTCTTTTGTCATCACAAATATATGTCGGAAAAATCGCAGCTGTGATGAATCCGCTGACATATGTTGTTGTCAACGGCGTCATTATTCTTGTGCTGTGGCTCGGCTCAAAAAAAATCGACTCCGGTCTTTTGCTCGCCGGAGACGTCATTGCCCTCATAAATTATATTTCTCAGATTCTTATTGAACTTGTAAAGCTTGCAAATCTAATTACTCAGCTCGGACGTTCCGTTGCGGGAATGAACCGCATAGGTCAGGTTCTTGACATGGAAAGTTCAATGGAGTTTTCCCGGGAAGACAACGGCGATCTTTCAAAAAGCGAAGAAGTTGTTCGCTTTGAGCATGTTTCCTTTAAATACAAGGGCGGCGGCGCGGAATCATTGAGCGACATTTCTTTTTCGGTCAAAAAGGGCGAGACCATAGGTATAATCGGCGCAACCGGCAGCGGAAAAACAACGCTCATTAATCTTATTCTGCGCTTTTATGACGCAACAAACGGCTGCGTCAGTATTTGCGAAAAAAACATAAAAACCATCTCGCAGAACGAGCTTCGACAAATGATTGCCGTCGTTCCGCAAAGGGCGCAGCTTTTCAAGGGTACCGTCAGAAGCAATCTCCTGCTCGGCAACGAAAACGCAACCGACGAAGAACTTTGGAATGCACTCGAAAAGGCACAGGCGGCGTCCTTTATATGCGAAAAGCCCGGTCAACTTGATGAGCCAGTTGAACAGGGAGGAGCAAACTTTTCAGGCGGACAAAAGCAGAGACTGACAATTGCACGTGCACTCGTTTCAAAAGCAAAAATTCTGATCCTTGACGACAGCTTTTCCGCCCTTGACTTTGCAACCGACGCAGCGCTGAGAAAAGCGCTGAAAACCCTACCCGATGACGTAACGGTATTCATGATAAGTCAGCGGGCCGGCTCACTGACCGGTGCCGACCTGATTTTGGTGCTTGACGACGGCGGACTTGTTGGAAAAGGCACACACAATGAGCTTCTTTCTTCGTGCGATGTGTACCGCGAGATCTATGAAAGCCAGTGCGGAAAGGGTGACGGGAAATGAAAAAAAACACAGCAAAAAAAGGTACAATGAAAAAGGTTCTCTCTCTCATAAAGCCGTTCAGAGCACTTGTTGTTTTGAGCATTATCTGCGCGCTTTTCAGCGTTGCCGGCGCACTGCTCATTCCGGTTTTCACCGGTGACGCAATTGACTACATGCTCGGCAAAGGCGAGGTCAATTTTGATGTTGTTGCAAAAAAAGTGATTCTCATTGCACTCGCCGCGGCTGTTGCCGCCGCAGCTCAATATCTGATGGCAATTTTCAACAACAAGGCGGCATACTGCATCTGCCGCGATTTAAGAAACCGACTGAGCGAAAAGCTGCACACTCTGCCCGTCTCGTTCCTTGACAGCCACGCGTCAGGCGATATTCTCAGCAGAATGACCGCTGACACCGATACGTTTTCTGACGGTCTGCTAATGGGATTCACTCAACTGTTTACGGGTATTATAACTATAGTGGCCATACTTGGCATAATGTTTTCAATCAACTGGATCATTGCACTCGCAGTTTTCGTTCTCACGCCGTTTTCAATTCTCATTGCACGCTTCATCGCCTCAAGAACACACCGTTATTTTACCGAACAGGCACAGATTCGTGGAGACGAAACGGCACTTGTCAACGAACTGATTGAGGGGCAGCCGGTTCTCAAAGCTTTTGCGGCGGAGAAAAAGAGCCTCGGTGATTTTGATATGATCAACGAACAACTGCGCTCTGCCTCGCTCAAGGCAACGTTTTTTTCCAGCCTTGTGAATCCGAGCACAAGGTTGATAAATAACATAGTTTATGCTATAGTAGCTTTGATAGGAGCGTTTTTTGCAATTTCAACCGGTACAACCGCCATAACCGTCGGCACACTGAGCATTTTTCTCAGCTATGCCGGACAGTACGCAAAGCCGTTCAACGAGATAAGCTCGGTTGTCACGGAATTTCAGAACGCTCTCACCTGCGCTCAAAGAATCTTTGACATTCTTGAAGAAGATGATCAGACTGCCGAAAGTGAAAGTCCGCTTTCTCCACCGGTCGGAGGAAATGTCTCTTTCAACAATGTCTGCTTCAGCTACAGCAAGGACAGAAAGCTCATTGAAGATTTTAACCTTGATGTCAGCGCCGGACAGCGCGTTGCGATCGTGGGTCCGACAGGCTGCGGAAAAACAACGCTCATCAACCTCATCATGAGATTCTATGATGTTGATTCCGGTTCAATCAAGGTTGACTCATGCGACATACGCCATATGACGCGTCACGACTTGCGTTCGAGATACGGCATGGTATTGCAGGACACATGGCTTTCCGGCGGAACGGTAAAAGAGAATATTGCCTACGGCAAGCCGGACGCAACGGAAGAAGAAATCATCACGGCTGCAAAGAACGCCCACGCGCATTCGTTTATCAAGCGTCTTCCGCAAGGATACGACACACCGATAGTTGCCTCGGGAGCAAATCTTTCTGCCGGACAAAGGCAGCTGATTTGCATTGCAAGGGCTATGCTTGTTCTTCCGCCGATGCTGATTCTTGACGAAGCAACGTCTTCAATCGACACAAGAACAGAGCTGAAGGTTCAATCCGCATTTGCACTGATGATGAAGGGCAGAACAAGCTTTATAGTTGCCCACCGTCTTTCAACAATACGCGAGGCTGACATCATTCTTGTTATGAAGAACGGCAGGATCATTGAGCAAGGAAAGCACAGCGAACTGCTTGAAAAAAACGGCTTTTATGCCGCTCTTTATAACAGTCAGTTTGCAAAATAAAAGGCTTTTGCCCCGAAAGGACAGATAATCAAAGCTATGATAGTCAAACTTGTTCTAATGCTCTTATGCATTGTTTTCTCGGCATATTTTTCTGCAACGGAGACCGCTTTTTCCTCGCTTAACAAAACAAAGCTCAAGGCTATGGCGGAAAAAGGCAGCAAAAAAGCCGCCTCAACGCTTGAAACCGCAGAAAACTATGACAAACTGCTTTCAACAATCCTCATAGGCAATAACATTGTCAACATCGCGCTGGCGTCAATGGGTACCCTTTTGTTTGTTGACCTGATCGGCGAAAGCGGCGCAACGGTTTCAACAATCGTTATCACCGTTGTTGTCCTCATCTTCGGCGAGATCACACCAAAAAGCATTGCAAAAGATCACCCGGAAAGCTTTGCTCTTTTCTCTGCGCCGATAATCAGAGTGTTCATTAAAATTCTGACGCCGCTGAACTTTGTTTTTTCCGCCTGGAAAAAGCTTGTTTCAAAGCTCTTTAAATCCAAGGACAGCGACAAAATGTCTCAGGAGGAGCTTTTGATGCTGCTTGATGAGGGTGCAGACGAAGGAGCGCTCGACAACGACGAGATGGAGTATATCAGAAATGTTCTTAAACTCGATGATCTGACGGCAGAAAGCGTTATGACCCCGCGAAAAGAGATAGTTTCTCTCTCTGTTGACAGTACCGATGAAGAAATTATGAAAACCATCGTCTATGAGGGCTACTCCAGAATCCCTGTTGAAGAAGACGGAATTGACCGTATAGTCGGCATTCTGCATGCAAGAGACTATCTTATTCAAAAAGGAGCACCGGAGTTTGATCTCAGAAATATTCTGCATGAAGCCACCTTTGTTCCGGAAACCGTTGACCTTGACACACTGTTCAAAAACATGCAGCACAGCCACACCCACATGGTAATTGCGGTCAATGAATACGGCGAAACCTCCGGAATAGTAACAATGGAGGATATAATTGAAGAGCTTGTCGGAGAAATTTGGGACGAACGAGACGAAGAAATCCATGATTTTGTTCCGCTTTCCGGCGGAGGCTGCAAGGTGCTGACAGGCGTCTCGGTCGAGGACTTCAGAGAGTATTTCAAGCTCAAAGACGAAATTGAAACCGAAAGCGCAACCGTCAACGGCTGGCTGGTTGAAACAGCCGAACGGATTCCCAAAAAGGGCGATAGATTTGAATACAAAGACCTTTTGATTGTTGTGACCGACGCCGACGCTTTTAAAACAAACGAAATTGTTGTGAAAAGGCTAAAAAAGACAAAAGAGGATAAATAAAAATATAAAATCAAGCAGGCTGCAAAGAATATCGGTACTTTGCAGCCTGCATTAATTTTTAATTGTGCTGACGGTTAAAAGCTGCTTGATGCTCCTCCGCCTCCGGAAGAACCGCCTCCGCCGGAAAAGCCGCCTCCCGAGAATCCTCCGCCGGAGAAACCTCCGCCATGGTAACCGCCGTGATATCCGCCGTGCCTGTCATCATCGTCAAACACATCAAAAAATGAACCGCCGCGTCTGACTCTTCTGATGCGTCTTGAAATACTTGAAATGATAGTGAATAAGATTACTATCGCAGCTATGAGCAGCTCCAGGTCAACCTCGTCAAAGTCGTAGCTTTCATCATCGTCATAGCTTCGTAAATAATCATCGTCGTCATCACCGCCATTGTCAGAAACACCGGCAATGTGGTCAATTCCATATTCATCGCAGACCTCATCTATGAGCACTTCATAGACAGACCTCAGACCCTCGGAAAAATTATCGTCCGAAAAATAAGGATTGCCGTATTCTCTCAGTATTCTTCCGCACTTGCTGTCATTCAGCGCACCCTCAAGACCGTAGCCTACTTCTATGCGCACTTTTCTGTCTCCTACAGAAAGCAGGAGCAGAACACCGTTGTTCTTTTCCTTGTCGCCAAGCTTCCATTTGCGGAACATTTCATTGGCATAGGTTTCTATATCCGAACCGTCAAGCGATTCAACCGTTGCAACGGCAATTTGTGCGTCCGTTTCATAATACAGTTCTTCGCCCTGCTGCTTAATGATACTTTTATCAGCCTCCGAAATAACAGAGGCAAAGTCATTGACAAAAAGTTCACTCGTATGCCCGGGAATATCAAGCGCAAAAACACTTGGAGCAAGCGTCAAAAAGCAAAGCAGAAGAACCGCGGACAAAGATAATAGCTTTTTCATTTCAAATTAAAACTTCACGCTCGGAGCCGTCTGTGCTGTTTCATCGGCAGAGAACAGCTCCGATTTTTCAAAGCCGAACATGCCGGCAAGGATATTCTTTGGAAAACTGCGAATTGCAAGGTTGTACTCCTGAACCGCAGCATTGTAATCACGCCTTGCAACGGCAATTCTGTTTTCTGTTCCCGAAAGTTCGTCCTGGAGAGCAAGATAATTTTGGTCTGCCTTAAGCTCCGGGTACGCCTCGGTCACAGCATTGACCCAGACTGAAATTGCGCGGTCAAGCTGATCATTCGCCTGTGAGAGGCTCTCGCCACCCGTTGCCTTTGAGACCGCAGCGCGTGCTTCGGTAACAGCGGAAAGAGTTTCCTTTTCAAAATCACTGTAGCCCTTGACGGTTGCAACAAAGTTCGGAATCAAATCTGCCCTGCGCTGCAGCTGAGTCTGAACATCAGCCTGCTTTGTTTCAACTGCCGTCTGTTTTGCAACAAGTGTGTTGTAGCTGCCGGCAACAAAGCCTGCCAACATGCCGAGAACAACAAGCACGGCGAGAACAACTATTAATACTTTTTTGCCTTTCATAATCAATCCTCCCGATTAATAGGTGAAGAAAACCCTTCCGGTTTCTTCAGATATAGTAACGGTATTATACAACGTTTTTCGCACGGAATCCATATTTTTCTGTCAAAAAAACCGCCGACAAATGTCGGCGGAAGATATACATGCACTTTTATTTTGCAAAGATATTTCTGATAAAGTCAATTATCATTTTGAAGAAATCTCTGATTGAAGATATGATTTTTTGGAAAAGGCTGGTGCCCTTACTTACAAAGACTGTAAAATCGGGAGCAAAACGCAGAACTGTGGGGCAGCCGTTTTCTGCATACCTTTCAATCTGAACGCTGTGTGCTTCAGATGTGAGGTATTTTTTGTCAATCGTTACAACGCCGTTTTCGTCCGGAGTGAGGGTAACGGTCTTGCCTTCGTAACCCCATGTAAGAGTATAGCCCGTAACGGTGTTGATTTTTGTTACCGGGTTCCAGTTTTCGTCATACTCGGTATCCTTGCTGGTAAAAGAGATCTTGCCGTCCGAAAGATTGCTTATGTCAATTTCCGGATACTGCATTCCTGCGCCGAACGGATCGCCGTAATAGAGAACAACACTGTCTTCTGCCTTAACGGTGTACTTTGAAACGCCGACATCGGGAATAACGCCGTTGACATTATAGTTCCAACCGTCAAAACCCTTGAAGGTTTTTTCCGCAAGGTCATTGATCTTGTTGACATAAGGTCCGTAATAGCTGTCTACGGTGGAAACGGTCAGTGCATCGCTTTTTTCGTCAGCCTCTTTGAGAACGTCAAGAACGGTTGCGCCGTAGTTTACGGTCACGTCTGAATAGTACATGCACTCCTTGAGACCTTCAATGCGCAGACTTACGGTGATTTTTCCGTCCGCGGCAAAGGCAACGGCGCAAAGACTCGAAAGCAGCATAAGAACCGCAAGAGTCATTGCAGTGAGTTTTTTGAGATTTTTCATGGTGAACAGATCCTTTCATATGAGTTTTTTATTGTCAGATACCGTTTTTTGATCAACACCGCAATTGTGCGGTATCAATTAAAGGTCTTCGCCCATTGAAACGGTATATGCAAACGTAATTACGTCCCCTGTTTTGACCTCGTATACACTTGAAGAAACATCGGGATATTTTCCGTTGACGTTGTACATCCAGCCGGAAAGCGTTCCGCAATCCTTTTCATAAAGCTGATGTATTCCCTCAACGTAGTAGGATTGATATGCGGGGGTGAATGAAAATTCAAGCTGCACGCCGCCGCTTTTGCAGTACTTACAAGAATCGGTACAAACATTCTCTTTGCAGCCGCGCTTCAAAATATCAAAGGCAGTCTCCCCTTTTTTGACCTCAACAGGCACTTCTTTTAAAATATAGCCGCTTTCCGGCACAAACTGCCTCTTACTTTTCTTTAGACTGTCGGCATTTTTAAGAAGATTTCGGCAGTCGATCGTGAGAGTGCAGGTGTTTTTTGCCTTGACCGTGGTCTGCTCTTCGGTTTGGGCAGGCACGGTTTTCTGTTCTGTTGTTTCCTCTGTTTTAAAAGCAGTCGTTTGGGTTGATTCCGTAAAGCTGCTTGCCGTTGTTTGAGTAAAAGTTGTCCGGGTCGGCTCTTGCGTGGTGATGAACGTTGTTTGCGTTGACGCAGAGCCGGTTTGGGTCGTCAAAGAAGTATCTGTCGTACTGTTTTCTGTGCTCTGCGGCACAGCACCGCATGAGCACAGAAAAACGGTGATCAGAGTAAGAACAAAAAATAAACTCAATCTTTTTTTCATATGTTTTCCTCCGAAAAAATTCCGTATTTTGTGTGCAGACGAACAAGCTTGTCGTTCATAGGCTTAAAGAACAAGAACAACACCACAGCCGTTGTTGCGGCATGAACAAGATTGAACGGCACACCTGAAAGATAAACAGCAATGACACTTTTTGCGCTGTAATCGCTGACCATCATGAGCACCGAGCATGTATCAACGACAAAGCCGTACACCAAAAATGTCAGCAATCCGCCGAGCAGGCTGACCGAGACGCGGTTTGTCCTTTTTGGTTTTTCAAAAAAGAGCAAGGCGCAAAAAAAGCCCGTCAGTCCCATTCCGAGCATCTGAAACGGAGTAAACATCCCCTGCCCGAACATGAAATTTGAAACGAACACGGAAAGCGCGCCGACAACAAAGCCGACATTTCCGCCGAAAGCAATCGCCGTAATTATCACAAGTGCGCACATCGGCTTGACCTGCGGAACAAACGCAAACGCGGCTCTGCTCGCCGCACAAAGCGCAGTCATAACGGCAACACAGACCACTTCGGTCGTTTTCAGTTTTCTTTTTTCAAATGTCAAAAAAAATAACAAAATCGAAAGCAAAATAAGACCGAGAGCAGAGATATAATAGTACCTTGACTCAAGATATCTGAAGCCTGCAAAAACCATCACCGGTGCAATCACACACAAAAAAAGAACAGGTAAAGCTTTCAGCACGAAAGATTTTTTCGGCACAGCTCAAACACCTCGCTCTCCGTGACGGCATTTTCAAAAATTCCGCGGGTAAGTCTGCTTGCCGATGTTGTGTAATAAAAATTACCGTCAAAAAAGCTCTCAGCCTCTTTGCACAGCACAACTCTGCCGTCAAAAATGAGCGCGCATTCATCGCAGTACCCGGAGCAAAACTCGGTGTCATGAGAAACCATGATCACAGTCGTTCCGTTTTTGCAAAGCTCCTTGATTTTTGCTGCAAAATGCTTTTTGAACACAGCGTCCATTCCCTTTGTCGGCTCATCAAGGAGCAGCAAACGCGGCTTTTTAAGAAGTACCGCAGCGAGTGCACATCGCTGAAGCTCGCCGCCGCTGACATCATACGGGTGAGACGAAAGCAGAGCTTCAATTTCGCAAAACCTTGCAATTTGCTCAATTTTCTTTTTACGTTCCTCTTTAGGGCAGTTTTCAGATCTAAGCACGTTTTCAAGGTCTTCAAAAACCGTCGGACCTGCAAAGAGCGCCTCGCATTTCTGCGGCAAAAGGGCAATATTGTTTTTATACAGTTCACCTTTTGCATATTTTTTAATGTTTTTTGAAAAAATTTCAATCCTGCCCTTTCTGCATTCCGTCAAACCGGCAATAAGGTCAAGCAACGTGCTTTTTCCTGCTCCGTTCGCGCCGAGAACGGCGAAAAACGAGCCCATTTTGACATCAAGGTCAAGGTCGCGCAGAACATATTTTTTTGCGTCATATGAATATCCCACACTGCGAATTTTAACTGCGGTTTCCTTTGAAAATGCGCGCGGCTTTCTTTCGGCGCGCGTATAACGGATATTGTCGCCCAAAAAAGATGAAAGCTCGTTTTTACCCTCGGAAAGGCTCACCGGCATACTGCCCGGAAACGAAAGTCCGGCATGAAGCCGCATATAAAGCGGCATAGCCGCTCCGGCAAACCCGCCATCCGCCAAAAGGTCATTATTTATATTTTTCGGCGAGCCGTCATAGACCAAGACGCCGTTTTCAAGCACAAGGAGCCTGTCGGCGTACTCGACGAGTTTTTCCAGCCTGTGTTCGGTAATAATAACCGTTACGCCGTACTCGCGGCAGAGGGTCAAAACCGCGTCAAGCAGTCTTTTTGCAGAGACCGGATCAAGCTGAGCCGTCGATTCATCAAGAATGAGCGCCTGCGGACGCATCGCAACAGCAGAAGCAAGGTTCACAAGCTGTTTCTGTCCGCCGGAAAGCTCAGAAATTTTGCTTTCAATTATCGGTTCAAGAGAAAACAATGCAACCGTTTCCGCAACCCGCAGCGCCGCATCTTCTGCATTCAAGCCGAGATTTTCAAGTCCGAATAAAAGCTCACTTCGAACCTTGTAAGTAACGGTTTGAGTTTCGGGATTCTGCATAACAAAGCCGATTTTTGCCGCAGCCTCAAAAGGAGAAAGTGCCTTGCTGCTTTTGCCAAAGAAATCAATAGTACCGCCAAGCTTTCCGTTGGGAGTGAGCGCAGGCTTCAGCAACCGAAGCAGAGTGGTTTTTCCGCTGCCGCTTTTTCCGCAAAGAACAACAAATTCTCCGCTGTTGATTTGCAGGTTGATATTTTCAAGCACGGTTTTTCCGCCCGGAAATGCGAAAGAAACGTCATTTAATTTGAAATCGACCATGTTTTTTCCTCCGTCAAATCAAAAATCAGCGACAAAATGCATAGAACAAAAAACGCCGCAAAAACAGCAACCGATTGCGGAGAAAATGCCTCAATATATATCACAGGATTATAATCCGCATAAATGCTCTCACGTAAAACCAGCGTAAGCACAAATGAAAAAATGCTCAAAATAATAAGAACCGCGTCAAACGGATGAAACGAATAACGCACGCAGTTCTTTCTTTTTTTCAGTCCGTAGCCGCGAGCCGTCATGGAATTTGCCGTATCGATCGCATGTTCAAGCGACCAGCTGATCAAAATCGAAACGTTGTGAACAGCTGCGCGAATACGGTTAATAAAAGAGCCGCTTTTGGTGTCTATGCCGATTGCACGGCGAGCCTTTTCAATTTCTGCGGCACGCTGTGAAAAGAGCGGAACAAAGCGCAAAACCATTGATATAACCAGAGCAAGACGCGGAGCAAAACGTGAAAACAGATAGATAAATTTGTCTTCGTCAACAATTTCATTAAAACAGAAAAGCCACAAAATCAAACAAGCTGTTCTGAATCCATATACCGCTCCGCAAACGAGCGATTCGAGCGTTACATTGTTTCCGCTTTTCAGCGTAAAAAGCACCGTTACACCGTAATGAGCAAAGAGCACGTTAAAAGCTGTGATAAATAGCGTCAACGGCAAAAGGAAACCAAAAAGCGTTTTGATTGCCCGCTTTTTTCTGTTCCTGATGTCAAGCAAGGCAGCACACAAAAAGCTGATACAAGTGAAAAGTGGGTGCTGCGTCATAAGCGTCAGCAAAAATGCGGCGAAAAAAAACATAAAAGCAGCCAATGGGTGCAGTCCTCTGAGTC
>CAKTDF010000036.1 GCA_934541115.1 uncultured Eubacteriales bacterium | reverse complement strand
CTGTCCCGAAAAACATATTCTGATTAGCTCTTTTTCTTTTTATTTTCTTAGTCTCACATCATTGACAAATGTACAGCATAAATCACTGTCAATAATATGCATCGAAGTCTTTTTGTTGAAAGAAAAGGTTTGTGGCTCAATCAGAAGAACCAGAAAATGTTTCATGACAATTGAGTCAAAAAGGCAAGACAGTTCTTCATCGCTGAAATTCAAAGCCAAACCGAAGAAAACGAAAAGATTTGCTTTGCAGTATTCACGCATAAGTTCAAGATACTTTAAGATTCTCTCCGTCTCGTTCAGTTCTTCGGTATTTACCTTAAACCCCAATAACTTGACAAGCGACATTGCGGTTATATCCTCGCAATAAGAAAAATCATAATTGAACAGTCCGGATATCTCGTCTCCCAAAAAGAATATGTCGTCTTTGATTCTTTGAAATAATTCAAAAAAATCATCGTTGACAGTTTTTTCAGCGTTTTTGTTGATTATTGTTATGAGCTTTTTCCAATCGGGTTCGGGATTTATAGGCTCCGGAATAAAAACACCATTTTTTTCAAACTCAAACGGTTCAAAATTTTTTGAAAAAGTCATGAGTTCATCGGACGTATGCGTATAAAAACTGTTTATTACTTTCCGAAATAGCGGCTTGTTTTCAACAACAAGAACATTGATTTTGTCATCAACAAGCTCAAAATCTTTCATGTATTCACCAAAAGCCAACCTCATCATAGAATAACTACCCTTTCATCAGAGTCGATAACCTCGTTTTTCACATTTCCGACAATCGTTTCTATCTTTGAAAATTGCTTTTCCGTAACAACAAGTACCTGAACCATGCCGGCAGGGGGCTTGAATTTTTTTATTTCACTGCAGATTGTTGCAGCAACATTTTGATTGAGTGCAATTTTTGTGTATACAGATTCCTGCATCATTAAAAAACCTTTTTTGATTAAATTTCTTCTGAATCTTGAATACTCCCTGCGTTCCGAAACAGTAAGGGTAGGGAGGTCAAAAAATACCAATACTCTCATAAATCTATAACTCATAATTTATTTCAGGAAATTCAATTAACGAGGTATCTCCAAGAGTTAATGCTTTCATAACGCTCTTTGTATATATCTTTATTGAATTGAGGCAGGTGTTTGCTTTTCCGGATATCATGATTTCTTTACTGAGGAGGGTGATTATTTTGCGCTTTTCCTCTTTTTCAAACCTTTTTGGTATGGACTTCGTAATTTCAAAGTCAACGAGCGGTCTGAACGGCTCCATAAGATCACAGCTCAAATTGAAATGGTTAAGCTGAAGATAGCCGAACTCAATACGGTTTTTTAAGGCAAATTTTCACCGATACTGCGTTAAAAAGCCTCGCAATGCGTTAGCATTACTCACCTTTTTGCCTTGTCTCGGCAAAAATTTGCTCTTAAAAAACTGCTTCACACCTGAAGGATTTGTTTTTTGGTGCAGTGTGGTTCTTCTTTGGCGAGGCAATACTTTCGTATTGTGAGACAAAAAGAGCCGCAATGTGCCGGAAAACAAATTCTTCAGGCGCATTGCGTTCGACTCTCTTCAGCTTATACATGTTATTATGATGTATGCCGAATGCTGTTAAGTATCCGTCACTGACAATTTCACGGTTGATGCAGGAAAGGATAAGGCTGTAACCGTAATTCAGTGCGGCATTGATCGGATTGTCATCATTCCTTGAAAAGCCTTTGCCGAAAAGGGCGTTAAAATACAATTTTGCCGAGTGCCCTTCGCGATTAGTAACATCGCCAAGTTCAATTTCATCGGCATAATCAAAAAGCATCTGCGCTTGTTCGTTATGTTCGAAAAAAAGGAGATGGTTCGCTTGATTTATAATCTTTTCGTGTACAATTGCCGTCCAGACAAATTGTTTTGAAAGCTCTTTCCATGCAATTTGTTCTTTTATCGCTTTTGAACAGTCATAGCTTCCGTAATAGGAAACGAGTTCAGAAGATGGGTTCCTTTTTTCGTCGCAAAAGATGACTTTTACCTTGCTTGCGGTCAATTTGCTTAAAAGCGCAGTTGTCACTGAAGTGGCTGTATTTTCTATAATGAGCAAAGAAATTTCGTCAATGTGAATTTTAACAGTATTTTCTGCGTCTCTCACAACCATGTAGCCCATGCTGTAATCAAGCTTTGCCTGCTTGGTTACGGCAACAGTCCGCCAGCCCAAAGGAACCCCTCCTCTTTTTTATTGCGCTTATTTTAACAGTTCGGTTTCTTTTTCAAACAAGCCCGTAACCGATTGGTCGATAAGCTTGATTGATTTCACGTTTTTGATTTCGGAAATTTTGTTGTTTGTTGTTACAATTCCTGCTTTTCCGGCGCCGCCGATAAGCTTCAAGTCTCCCGGCATAACATTTGCATGCAATATTTTTATAATCTCAGAAATCACAATGCACTGGTTTTCAACTGAAAGCTTAATGAACTCTTCGCGTCCGTTCTGAATTTTCGATCCGATATCGGCGAATTTCCTGCCGAGTATAGTTTTGAGCATTTTTTCTATCAATGAATCGTAAAGCTCAATATTCGTTTCTGCATTCAAGCCGTCAAAGGCATTTATGGGGCGATTCTTATATTTTGCCAGATATTTTGAGATGTTGCGAATATATTTTTCATACTTGTAGCCGAGGACGAGCTGCATGGCAGGCTTATACACAATTGTTTTTCCTCCGCTGCTTTTGCAGCTCAAATGCATTCTGAATCCGTCGATTGAAATGCAGGAATTATACTTAACACAGGGAATGATTACCTTGACGTTTTTGATTTGCAGGTTTTCTTCAAGATATTTTACCGGGTTGGCTTTATACTCTTTTTCGCGGTAAAGATCGATCGGAATGAAAGCTCTGACTGTTTTTTCTTTTTCATCGATGTATTGTACAAACGAAAAATAACATGCGGTAGGCTTGGCATATCCGCCGTATTTTTCAATATCGCTCCTTGGAGAATCCTTTTTCAGCGGAACCTGCGCAAGTCCTTTTTTGAGCGGATTTTGGTCAAAAAGCCCTCCGCTCTGTTTGAATGCATAGCGAGTATAGAGAATGTTATTTTTGCGCATTGTCTTTTTTACAATATCTAACGAGTTGTTTTCTCCGCGTGCTTTCCAGGCACCCGGGGTATCAAACGCGTATATTGCATTGAGGCTTATCGAATCTTTTCCGTCATCCTGAAGCCCGGCAATGAAATTCTTTTTGTCGTGTGTGAATCTTACGTTGTATACGTTGCCGACAACAATGTTTAGATATGCGTCCTTTGCATGGTGAAAATCGTTGACCTCGCGGCATTTCAGCATGTCATAGTCATGTCTGAACTGTGAAGCAAGGGAGGCTTTAACATATACAACTTCTGTTTTTTTATCGTCAAACATTTCTTCAAGAAGTTTTGCAACCGCTTTGGTCGACTGACGTGTTTCTACAATCTGACGAGAAATGAATGAAGAAAGCTCTTCATCTGTAAGTCGGCTGTTTCTTGTGAGTCTGAAGTATTTTTCCTTCGGAATGAATCTCTTGTCAAGAAGATTTTTCCAAATGGGCTGCATCTTATCGCGGATATCTTTCGAAATAGGGTATATATCTGTTTTTCCGGCGTTTTGTGTTTTGTTCACAAGAACGCGGTTGGCAAGGCTGTCATCCTTGATTTTTGACCGCGGATAAATATGGTCAATATCATATCTGCTGTTATCGGACATAAGGAGTTCAAGGTCGATTCTTTCGCCCGTATACATGCATCTGCCCATCTGCGTGTAATAAAGATATAGCTTGTCACTTCTCAGTCTTTCATCATCTTTTTCAAGAAGGGATTTATAAAGCTCGCTCGACTGCATTTTACAGGATTTGTAAAGCTCAACAAGGCTGTCTTTTCTTGATTGTGTGCGGTTGTTTTTCTGGTCTTCGGTAGGACCTTTGGCAACCTCCACAAAAATCTTTTTGGGTTCATATCCCATTATTTTCACAATTTCTTTAACAATAAGCATTGCTCGATAGATCGGGCGCTTGACTTTCGGAGATACATAAAGCTCCGAAACTGCTTTTTTCAGGTTCTTCTCGTTTTCTCCTTTGTTATACTGAGAAACTTTTTTCAAAAAGTCAAAATCTTCGGAATAAAGAAGCTGCATCAAATTGTCATTGGTAACCCACATCGCCGTTATTATGTTCATAACTTCGCCGGCGTTTTCCTTTTCCGTGTTCATATATGCGCTTTCGATTTCAGTCAGGAACTCCTTTGAAAGTCTGCTCCAACCGGTATATTTAAGCGAACAGATTTTTTTGAGCTCTTCCTGATTGAGCTTGGTACCCAATTGATTTTCAAGCCGTTTTTTTAAGAGCCTTTTATCGTCTCCGAAAATCGTTATTGCCTTGATAATTTCTTCCATATCATCTGTTGAAATATCATATCGGGAAAGATCGAGATATGATTTCATTGAGCCTTTAAAATCGCCGTCAATTCCGGTTATTTCAACATCTTTATGAAGAACAGCTCTGAGATATTTTTTGAGTGTGGATTCTCTTACTTTATATTGTTTCAGAAACAGGTCTTCATATATTCTTTGTTTGAGTTCAACAGAAATAGGCTGTGTGTCAATTTTCAGATTGTTGAGTTCATTAAGAACACAGAATTTTGAATAAAGAATTGAAAACTTCGGAATTACGTCGCACTTCGGAAGGTATGTACACTTGCTTGTGAGATTTTTAATAAATTCTTCTGCGGTTTTTTCTGTATCAACTACTTTTTCAAAATTCCACGGATAGATTTTTTCACCCGGACGAATGAGCCAGGCTTTGTCGCTGTGAGAATTGAGCGGTCCGACATAATAGGGTATCCTGTATTCAAAAATCTTGATTATTTTTTCACTGACAGTAAGCCCCGTATCGTCATGTGATTTTAAGAAGGGGAGGTAAGCCTCGGCGTTTTCAAGAATCTTTTTAAGCTCGGCGAGCTGGAGCTGCATTGGAATAACCGAATTGTCCGATGTGGTTTGCTTTGGCATAAATGTTCCTAGTTTTATTTTTTCAAACATTTCAGAATATTCTTCGTCGCTGTTTTGGGGGAGAAGCTTATTCAGATAGTCACAGAAATCCTGCTGAGTGCAGCGTTTCTCAATACTTCTCTTTTTTCCGTTGATTTTAGAATGTCCCGAATAAGCAGTATAGTTTTTGAGCGATTTTTCATTAGACCTGAATACCTCGTTATAAAGACCCGGACAGTAAGTCTTTATATAATTTTTCAAAAGAGCAAGATCTGCTTTATGTTCATCATATATCTTGGTTTTAGCTTGGCTGACATATTGTTCATTGTGCATAATGTCTGCGAGAAGACTCCAGTCATAAACAGCTTTGATAACACTGATAAGTTCAAAACGCTCTCCGAGAATGCTCTCATATTTTTCCTCGTCGTCAGCGAATTTTCCGCTAAGGCTCACAGAGGCTTTTTCGGCGTCCTTTAACGTATCATCGTCAAAAAGGACGGAAAGTTTAACTGTAGCTCCGCTGAGAAGAGAAAGCATGGAATAACGCTGTTTTTCTTTTTTGGTTACTCCGAAAAGCGTGGCTATTTCAGCCGTTTTAGCCGTTTTTGAAAGGCGTTTATTTTTCAAAACCTCAGAGAGACGTTCGGTATCGGTACAGCTGAGTTTTTTATCCTCATCATCAAGATAGTTGTCATTGATATAATTAACCATTATTTCAAAAACGGCGTTAAAATCTTTTATTCCGTCAACATCAAGCGAATCAAAAAGAAAATGCCCTCTGTACTTGATAATGTGATGAATAGCAAGAAAAACCAATCTGACATCATGCTCTTCTGTGCTTTCAAGAAGTTCCTTTCTGAGATGATAAATTGTCGGGTACTGATTTTGGTAATCGATATCGTTATACTTGTCGTCTGAGAAGACCGAATACGGTGTTTTTACCGTTTTATCTTCAGGGTAAAGATTGCTTTCACGAAGCTTTTGAAAAAATGCCGGATCTATACTGCTTATTTCATCATTAAAAAGCATTTCCAAAAGGTTCAGCCTTTCTTTACGTCTGGCTAATCTTCTTCTTGAAGCGCGAAAGACGCGCCTTTCTTCTGCGGTATTGCTTTCATCAAAAAGGTGAACTCCCCACATTGCCTTGCCGTGGAACTTGATAACATTATAGTTGCTGTCAGTCGCTGCCCAGCCCACAGAGTCCGTTCCGATGTCAAGTCCGATAAAATAATTTTCCATTTTTATTTCTCCTTTTGATTTAGTTTAAAAATCATTGACAAATTTAAAGTTTTATGATAAGATACAAACAATCTCTTTGTACCTTATGAGATTACACTACAGAGTTCAAATAATGATTTATTCAACTCGTTCGGTTTTCGCCGTTCTGCACAATGTGTGCATCAAAAGTCGCCGTTAGGTGGCTTTTTTCTTTTAGTATAACATGGCAAAGTGACATTTTTCAACATATTTTTTCAATATTCTGCTCAAAGTCCAACTTTGTGGACTTTGAATCCTCTGATTCGGCTTGATCTGCACTTTTTATATAAAACTACTGCCTAAAAAACATGGACACATCACGCAGCGAAACTGCAAAGTGATGTGTCCATTTGTTTCTTTATTGCTTCTTTACATGTGAGCAAGCCGGATTTTTTGTTTATGACCCTATCGGTTGTAACCGCGGGTCGGGTTATCATATCGGATATGGGTTAATGTGCAATTGGCAAGAAGAAATTTTTTATTTCAGGTATTCGCCGGCTTCCTTTTCAAGTTCGCGCCATACCGGGTATTCTGCCTTGTTTTCATCAAAGAACTGTTTCAAATCAAGATTCAGCGCGCTCATCTCATCAACTGCATTCATGGCATGGTCGGAGGCACAGATTTTTCCAAGACTTGTTGCACACATGAGCTTGAAAAAACGAAAACAGGTTTTGCGATATGCCTCGCCTTCAAAATTCTCGTCATCTTTTGGCAGAATCTCATGTCCGGAGTTTTTTATGACGCGATAGCCCTCAATATTAGCGTCGATCAGTCGATTCAGATATGCCGTGTTACCTCTGAGCTTTTTAAGGTCGCCGTCGGTTTTATAGCAGGCGAAAGTAACCGGAACTATAAATGCGGCGTGGCACAGGAGATAGTCGCCCATGTTGGGTTCATAAGTGATCTTATATTTTGTTCCGGCAAAAATCTGTTCAATCAGTTTTTCGTTTGATTGAGCATTGCTCAACTGTCCGATCGTGATTTTTTGCAGATCCACCGAAGCTACATGGTCTTTTTCTCTGTGACCGGCTGCACTGGTAAAGGCAAACATCACGTTTTTCTCCGGCAAGAGTGCGGCGGTTTTTGCGGCACTTACATTGTTGCCGACAAAAACGATGTTTTCTGTTTGGTTCGCCCGCAACGCATCTATCACCGAGCTGATCTGCGTATAACGCAGTACGGCAAAAATCACATCGTACCGATCATTCGGCGTAAGCTCGGTTATGACCGGAATACGGCGAACCGACATACGCGGCGAAAATTTATTTTTGATTCGCAAACCTTTGTTTTGAAGTTCTTCTGCCCAATGTCCGCGGGCAAGCAAAGTTACATCTTTTCCGGCGCGGGACAAATTGTTTGCAAGATTGCAGCCAAGTACGCCTGCGCCTAATATCAGAATTTTCATATTGAAGTCTCCTTATATTAATTGTTTGCTTTTCGTATCAAAACATATATCATCGATTTTTCCGTGCTGTTTTTCGATACTCGATCGGCAAAATGTTCGCGTTCTTTTTGAACAGCACGGCGGGACGGTATAGCCAATCATTTAAGTTATGTGTCCCATTATGAAATCGGTGTCAACCGGTAGATGTTCTGCCTGACTCATGCGCCGTTCATGTATATATTCTGTAACAGTACACCCGGTATGCCGTCTTGTTTGCAGCAAACAGGTAAACAGAAATGCAAACCATTGCGGAAAGCCGCAGTGTAACGTTGAGACATACTTGGTTAGCGGCGTCTAACTGAATTATAACAAAAAGTGAAAGCGAAGTCAATGTGTTTGCCGAAAGTATGGAGACAATGATCGGCGGTGAATATTGTCCAAATATTACAGTACTCCGTTTGGGTATTTTGAATCATGGAGCGATGTAACCGTTCAATGCCGGGCTGACGAAGATGATAATCAACCGGAGAAATATGCGCGTGTTATTTTTGAACATTGCGTGACGGGCCACTGTAACTTTTCAGTGTGCCGAAAGATGCATGTTGCGTTTTGAAATTTAACTTGAGATTAAAAAAATCCCTCCGAGGCATTGCCAAGGAGGGATAATTTTTACATGGTTGCAGGGTTTTAACCCCTTTAATTATAGGTGAAAGCCAAGCTCTGATGTTTTGCACTAAGCCTTTACTTCATAGCCTCTTCAACAGCAACAGCGCACGCAACGGTTGCACCAACCATCGGGTTGTTGCCCATGCCGATGAGTCCCATCATTTCAACGTGAGCGGGAACCGATGACGAACCTGCAAACTGAGCGTCACCGTGCATTCTGCCCATGGTGTCGGTCATGCCGTAGGAAGCCGGACCTGCTGCCATGTTGTCCGGATGGAGGGTACGACCTGTGCCGCCGCCTGAAGCAACTGAAAAATATTTTACGCCGTTTTCATAGCACCACTTTTTGTAGGTACCTGCAACGGGGTGCTGGAATCTTGTCGGGTTGGTTGAGTTGCCGGTGATTGAAACGCCGACCTTTTCAAGCTTCATGATTGCAACGCCTTCGGGAACGTTGTCTGCGCCGTAGCACTTAACCTTTGCTCTGTCGCCGGTTGAATATGCTTTTTCTTCGGTGACGGTGACGGTTTCGGTATACGGGTCAAATTCGGTCTTGCAATATGTGAAGCCGTTGATTCTTGAAATAATCATTGCAGCGTCTTTGCCGAGACCGTTGAGAATAACGCGCAGCGGCTTAACTCTGACTTTGTTGGCATTGAGGGCAATTTTGATTGCGCCTTCAGCAGCGGCAAAGCTTTCGTGACCTGCGAGGAAGCAGAAGCACTCGGTTTCTTCGGAGAGGAGCATCTTGCCGAGATTGCCGTGACCGAGACCAACCTTACGGTTTTCGGCAACGGAGCCGGGAATGCAGAAGGACTGAAGTCCCTCGCCGATTGCAGCAGCTGCGTCGGCAGCCTTTACGCAGCCCTTTTTGAGAGCGATCGCGCAGCCGACAGTGTATGCCCAAACAGCGTTTTCAAAGCAGATGGGCTGGGTACCTCTGACGATTTTGTCAACGTCAATACCCTTTGCAAGGGTGATGTCCTTGCATTCTTCGATGGAATTTATTCCGTACTCTTTAAGGACGCCGAGGATCTTATCGGCACGTCTTTCATAGTTTTCAAATAATGCCATTATTCTCTACCTCCTTATTCCTTGCGCGGGTCAATGTACTTTGCAGCTTCTGCGAATCTGCCGTAGGTGCCCTTTGCTTTTTCGTATGCGGTGTTGGGGTCGTCGCCCTTTTTGATGAAGTCGGTCATTTTGCCGAGAGAAACAAACTCGTAGCCGATTACCTGGTCGTCGCTGTCAAGAGCCATTCTTGTAACATAGCCCTCTGCCATTTCAAGGTAACGGACGCCCTTGTACTTTGTGCCGTACATTGTGCCGACCTGTGAACGAAGTCCCTTGCCGAGGTCTTCAAGACCTGCGCCGACGGTGAGACCGTCATCTGAGAAAGCGGACTGTGAACGACCGTATACAATCTGGAGGAAGAGCTCGCGCATTGCGGTGTTGATAGCGTCGCAAACGAGGTCTGTGTTGAGAGCTTCAAGAATGGTTTTTCCGGGAAGAATTTCACTTGCCATTGCGGCGGAGTGAGTCATGCCGGAGCAGCCGATGGTTTCAACGAGAGCCTCTTCAATGATTCCGTTCTTGATGTTGAGCGAAAGCTTGCAGGCGCCCTGCTGCGGAGCACACCAGCCCACACCGTGAGTAAAGCCGGAGATGTCTTTGATCTCATAAGCCTTGACCCATTTTCCTTCTTCGGGAATGGGAGCGGGACCGTGATGCGGTCCTTTTGCGACCGTACACATTCTTTCAACTTCGTTTGAATAAGTCATGTGTTTTGTTCTCCTTTCGGAATGTAATTGCTAAAACGTTGGTTTTGCTGAACTTTTTGTTTTATGCTATCCATTATAATAGCAGAAAATTCTCTGTGTTTCAATAGACAGCGTGAAAAAAATGTTGAAACCGGGAACGCAAAAAAATGTTCAAGCCGACAATCGGCGGCTGACCGGTTGCTGTTTTATAATGATTGGCAAAACAGGGGAGTTTTATCCGTAAAGCACGGTTCGGCTCAGAGATTTTCTTCAAGCTTTAAAATCACTGTGCTCATTTTTACATTCATCGCGGTGCAGATTTTATAAAGCGTTTCAAGCGTTGGTTTTCTCTCGCCGCGTTCAATTGCACTCAGATGGCTCCTGCCGATGTCTGCAAGTCCGCTGAGAACCTCCTGCGAAAGCCCCTTTTGTTTTCTGAAATAGCTGATTGTTTCTCCGACCTTTATCGGATCAAGCGAAGGACTGAACATATTCTCACCTCAAACATATTCTATGTTGTTTTTGAGATGGATTTGAACACATATGTTGACAAATGAATACTTATGTGTTATTATATGACTGGATTCGGTGACATACTGCGAAAACAGCCGCCGAATATAAACGACGGCTGTGGTTTGTTTGCTTTTCAGTCTCTGAAGTCGAAGAGTTTTTCTGGAGAAACGCAAAGAGCTTTGCAGATTGCAAAAACAACATCGAGCGAAACAGAACACTCGGCAGTTTCAATACGACTCATATGTGTTCGGCTGATGTCGATTTTTTCAGAAAGCTCAATTTGAGAAAATCCGCGTTTCTTTCTGTAAAATGCAATGTTTGAGCCCAAGTTCCTGTATTCGTCATAGTATTCACTTTTCATGCCGTTCACCTCTGTATTATAGTTTACCTTTAGGTTGCGGTTATTGCGACAACGTGAAAAGATATAAATGTAACGTGTATAGTTAATTTTTCAGCGTAAAAAGTTATATTTGTGTTGACAGGAATATTAATTTGTGATATTCTTTGACAAGAACAAAAAACACCGTCAAACAGGGAATCAATCTGTATTGACGGTAATTGTTGTGTAATTTACTTGTTCTCAAACAACTCATCATATGAAACACAAAGTATTTTCTTTAATAGTCTAATTTCATCGGGATAGACATGCCTTTGACCGACTTCGATTTTTGCAAGAGCACTTCTTGTTATATCGCAACCGCCGATTTGAAGTTTTGCCGCAACTTGTTCCTGAGTCATTTTTAAGTTTTCCCTTGCCTTGCGAATATTGTTGCCAAAGCGTTTTTCATATTCGGGATTCACGAAAAATATCACCCCTGCTATTCATTCACGAAATTTTCCGTTTTGCTTGACATAATTTTAACAGTGTGGTATATTTATTTTGCACCTATATAGGTGCAAAGATTATAAGGAGGTCAAATAAATGAAAAATCGTGTAAAAAAACCGCTGTCACTGTTGCTTGCGGTGGTTATGATGTTGTGTGTTGTGCCGATGCGCGGCGGTGCGGCGGCTTATAATGTAACCGCAGCTGTAAATTTTGCAAATGCACATTGGAACGATGGAATTGGTTTGTGTGCTGAATTTGTTTCAAGATGTCTTAACGCTGGTGGGATATCTATTCCGAACTACTCATATTATTCGTCTGGAACAAAATCATATGAGAATAATAGCGGAACACTTGGCAGTTACACAAATCCGTATACATGTTCTGCTTCATTGCTGTTGTATTTGTCAGAAAAATATAAAATAATTTCCAATCCTTCTAATTATGATATTGACGTTGGTGATGTGGTATTTATGTACTCTATGTCTAACGGTCAATTAAGGTGGCGTGATGGACATGTTGGTCTATGCGTAAAAAAGGTTAATGGTGCACCTAAATATGCAGCGCACAATAAGGCACAGTCTGCCGGTGGATTTAGTAGCAGTTATCCGTGTACATATGTTGCTAAAATTAGTTCATCTTCTCAAACTCATACCGTCAATTTAAGCTATGGCAAAAATTTTACATCTTATCCTAAATCAAAGATTACTGCCGCCAATATTTTTGACGCTAATCATAATCAAATAAGCTCAACGGCTTGGATTGGTACTTCAGATAAATGTACTATCCATGAGGTTTATACAGACGGCTGCTGCAAAGTATCCTATCCGCTTGATTCCGGCGGAACCAAAACCGTATATAGCAAAATTTCACTGTTTAATACGCATAAGCACTCATACAGTGCGAATTACGAGTCTGCTCATCCACATAAGGAATATATGAAATGCAATTGCGGAGATTGGTATTATACAGGAAATACAAATTATGTTGTTTCTTGTAACTCTTGTAAAAACACAGTTCCAAGCAAACCGGTATTGAATAATATAAAGTCTGAATACAAAGAGAATTCTACAATCAAGTTTGAATGGAATCCAACCAAAAGAACCACGCATTACAGTCTTTATCTCAAAAAACTTAACGATAAGACAGGAAAATATGATGTATACGACTACGAAATGCATTATGTTGAAAGCGGTTACGAGAAAAAACTTCCTGTCGGAAAATATAAAATTCAACTTCAGTCTTCAAACAGTGAAACGTGGGATTATACAGACGGTGATTGGATTGACTTCTCTGTTGTTCATGCTTATAACTCCGGCAAAATCACAACTGCTGCAACGTGCAAGTCAACCGGAGTAAAAACTTACACTTGTACTGTCTGCAAGACAACCAAAACCGAAATCGTTGCAAAAAATCCCTCAAACCATGCCGGAGGAACAGCAGTCAAAAATTCTAAAGCTGCAACTTGCACCACAAAGGGATACACCGGTGATATATATTGCCTTGGTTGTGGCGTAACAACTTCCAAGGGTAGAGAAATTTCTGCCAAGGGTCACAGCTATGATTCAGGCAAAATTACGACCACCGCAACGTGTAAATCAACCGGAATAAAAACTTACACTTGTAACATCTGTAAGACAACCAAAACTGAAACCGTTGCAAAAAATCCTTCAAACCATGCCGGAGGAACAGCAGTCAAAAATTCTAAAGTGGCAACGTGTACCGCAAAGGGCTACACCGGTGATACATATTGCCTTGGTTGTGGCGTAACAACTTCCAAGGGTAGAGAAATTTCAGCCAAGGGTCACAGATATGATTCAGGCAAAATTACGACCACCGCAACGTGTAAGTCAACCGGAATTAAAACATACACCTGCACTGATTGCAAAACGACCAAAACTGAAACTGTTGCAAAACTCAATCACAGAGATTCTAACGGAGACGGAAAGTGCGATATGTGTGGATTTAAAGTCGGGGAGTCCGGAAAGCCGGATACACCCGATGATTCATCAAATAACTGCAATCATATCTGCCATAAGTCCGGTTTCAAACATTTCCTTTATATAATTGTCCGCATGTTCTGGAGATTGTTCAAAATAAATCAGGTCTGTGACTGTGGTTTTAAACACTATTAATACAACAGAAAAACAACTCGCGTCTTACTCCCTTTTTGCCCGGCAGATTACTCCTGCCGGGTATTTTTGCACCCCTGTTGCGGCAAAAATTTCATTTGTTTAATAGTCGGGCGTGAAATATACGCATTGAGATTCGGACAGAAAAATAATTTTCGCGCATTTCTTGACATTGCTTGCGGCATATATTATAATTTCCATGTCATATTCTGACAAATAAAAAAGAGAAGAACAAGACGATGAGAAAATCAATTACAAAAACGCTTTCACTGCTCCTTGCGGCGGTGGTATTGCTTTGCGTGGTGCCTTTCGCCGCACCTATGGCGAGTGCAAAAACAAGTGGTGTTTACACTTATATCGTTGAAAACAAGCAGGCAGTAATATCCGGGTGTAAGGACACCGTTAAAGGCAATTTGACGCTTCCCTCAAAGCTCGGAGGATATCCGGTGACTAGAATAAGCGGAACAGCCTTTTACCATTGTAACAAGCTGACGGGTGTCAGAATTTCAGACAGCATCAAAACAATTGGCGCTGATGCTTTTTATGAGTGCACTAATTTAAAAAGCGTAACTATAGGAAAAAATGTAAGAAATATGCAAGTTTATGCATTTTCATATCGAAGCAAGCTTGAAAAATTGACTGTTGTTTCCGGAAACAAAACTTTCCACAGTAAGGGAAATTGCATAGTTGAAACAAAATCAAAGAGACTTGTTCTCGGATGCAAAAACAGCGTTATTCCGGCAGACGGAAGTGTAACGAGTATCGGAGTTGGTGCGTTCGCAACATGCACCGGTCTTAAAAAGATCACTGTTCCGAACGGAGTAAAAAGCATAGAAAATGCTGCTTTTTCAGCCTGCAAAAACCTAAAGAATATTAAACTGCCGGACGGACTTATAAATATCGGCGCTAATGCATTTTTAGAGAGCGGTTATTATAACAATTACAAAAACTGGAAGGACGGAGTTTTGTATATTGGCAAACACCTGATTGGAACAAAAAACTTTTATTCTGAAAAATATACAATACGAAAAGGAACAAAATGTATCGCAGGCAGCGCTTTTTATGGGTGTGAATGGCTCAAGACTGTAAGAATTCCGGATACAGTTACGGCTGTCGGTGAATCTGCATTTGCTTCATGCAGCAGGCTCACAAGCATAAAAATTCCGAAAAATGTTAGAAAAATCGGAGAAAGAGTCTTTGAAGACAGCAACAGCATAAATAGTCTTACAGTGGCTTCCGGCAATAAGGCTTTTCACAGCGAGGGAAACTGCATAATTGAAACGAAGGCAAAAAAACTTGTTGCCGGCTGTAAAAGTAGTGTGATACCTGCAAACGAAAGTGTAAAGTCTATCGGTCGCTACGCTTTTTCACGCTGCTCTTTAAAAAGCATAAAAATTCCGGGAAATGTAAAAAGTATTGGTGAAGGAGCTTTTTCAAAGAGCACTTTGAGCAGTGTTACTTTCTCTACCGGTTTAAAAACTATCGGAGATTTTGCTTTCTTCAGAACCGCTCTGCGAAGTGTAAAAATTCCGAAAGGAGTTAAAACTCTTGGAGTCTTTGCTTTTGAAAATTGTGAAGCTCTTAAAAGTATTAAGCTTCCGGACGGTATATCGAAAATAGATGGATGCGCTTTCTCCGGCACAGCTTATGTGGAGAATTCAGCCAACTGGAAAGATTCCGGATTATATATCGACAATTACTTGATGAATGTTAATATGTATACTTCGGGCAAATTCAAAGTTCGCAAAGGAACAAAATACATTGCAGACGCAGCGTTTCGTTATTGCGGAGATATAACGGACGTTTCAATTCCAAGCAGCGTAGTCAGTATCGGTGAAGATGCATTCATTCTTACGAATTTGAACCGCATAACTGTGCCCAAAAGCGTAAAAACAATAGGAAGCCATGCTTTTGGTTACGATGTTAATTTGGATACCGGAAAGTTCTTTAAAAAGACAGGATTCAAAATTAGCGGCGAAAAGGGTTCGGCTGCGGAAAAATACGCAAAGAAGAACGGCTTTAATTTTAAGACAATTTAAACTGCCTAGTATAGCTGTATCTAACATACTAAGGAAAGCAACCTGCCGAAACATGTGTAATGTATGACAGAATACGTTGACATAGGCAGAGAGATAATCTTTGCGGCATATATTATAATTTCCATGTCATATTCTGACAAATAAAAAAGAGAAGAACAAGACGATGAGAAAATCAATTACAAAAGCGTTTTCACTGCTCCTTGCGGTTGTGGTATTGCTTTGCGCGGTGCCGTTCGCCGGCACCTATGGCGAGTGCAAAAACCAGTGGTGTTTACACTTATACCGTCAAGAACAATGAGGCTACTATCACTGCTGCAAAGATAGCGTAAAAGGTACGCTTGCAATTCCCTCAAAGCTCGGAGGATATCCGGTGACGGCAATCGGCGATGAGGCGTTTGACTTTTTGGAAAATCTAAAGGGTGTAAAAATACCGAACGGCGTAAAAAAAATAGGCGACTCCGCATTTTTTGCCTGCTCCGCTTTGAGCAATGTTACGCTGCCCAAAAGCCTTGAAAAGATAGATTCGGGTGATTTCTATGGAACATCTGTTGCAAATATAACGATTCCGTCCGGCGTAGTAAAGATAGGCGAGGGAGCCTTTGCCGGTTGTGTCGGACTCAAAAGCGTAAAAATTCCCAATAGTGTATCCGGCATTGGAGAGCTTGCTTTTGCAGGATGCACCGGACTTAAGAGCATAACTATTCCCGGTAATGTGAAAAATATCGGTGCCGACGCTTTCACCTACTGCTCGGGTCTGAAAAGTGTAACATTGGGCAATGGAATAACAACAATAGGCGATGAAGCTTTTTCAGATTGCAGTGCACTGACGACCATAAAAATACCGAACAGCGTTAAAACTATCGGAGAATATGTATTCGTATATTGCGATAAGCTGAAAAGTGTAACAATCGGAACCGGCGCTAAGACAATCGGCGAAGGAGCATTCGCTGATTGCGGTGCACTGAATAGCATTACAGTACCCAAAAATGTCAAGAACATCGGAAAAAATGCATTCGGATACAGCTTTGGCGAGCGTATTGAGGAATTCAAGATCAAGGGTACAAAGGGCAGTGCAGCGGAAAAATATGCACGGCAGAACGATATGAAATTTGTCGCTGTATAACTAAAAAAGACACACACCCGGCAAAAACATTCTGCCGGGTGTGTTTTGCTGATGAGTCAAGTTGGTTTTTAGTTCGGTTTGTTAAAAAGCTTTGAAACTTTGTGTATACAGGTTTCGGAATTTTGATTACATAAACCGACTTGCCGATAACCAACGATATCTTTGAGGGAGTTCATCAAACGTTGATTTATTTGTCACCGTGCGGAAAAGCTCCATTCGGGACTGATATTTCCTTTAGGAAGAATACCGATGTGCTTTGTGCTATTGCTGTATGTAATATGTAATCTGCCTTTTTCGCACTTGAAATGTAGAAAAGGCGTCACGGAAAAGAGTTGAAGAAGTCTTTTTCGCGATAAAAAGCCCTGTAACCGAAAAAATGTTGCATGGCAGTTGTTATTTCGACTTGTTCGAAATTATTTCTCAGCGATTGCAGCCTGTGTCGCTCGCTGCAAAGAGCGTCAATCAAAAGTAGTTTTCTTCTCCATACCGAATG
>CAKTDF010000035.1 GCA_934541115.1 uncultured Eubacteriales bacterium | reverse complement strand
GTTCCACAGTGCCGGCATGTCTGATGTGTCTTAAACAAAAAATAAATTTTCTGTTTGAATTTATCTCTTATGATTGCCAATTATTTGGTTCTGATTCAGACCCTATGCTCACATTTTGAAACTTCATATGCCGTAAGAACATCAACGACCGCCTTTGCCCCTTGCTCAAAATCAATCGGAAACTTTTCTCCGCTTTCAAGGCAACGGTAAAAATCCTTGATAAGCGCCGTGTGTCCGTTACCCCAATAGCTCTTTCCGCAGCAGTCGTAGCCGTTTTCAAGCTTGATTTTTTCAAAGCCGCTACCGTTTTCGGAAAGATACAAATTAAGACCCTCCAAACGGATCACCGAACCGGAATCAAAAAGCAGTTCAATTGAAACGTCGGCGTTGAGAGAAAAGCCGTTGGTCGCACTCATAACCGCCACTACTCCGTTTTCATAAACATACCGAACCATGGCGGAATCCTCGACTTCAATAACACCCTTGAGACTGTCATTGAAAATATGTGCGTCAATTTTTCGAGTGTCGCTTCCGGCAAAATATTGCAGCAGATCCGAGGTGTGAATCGCTTGGTTTATAAGCACTCCGCCGCCCTCAAAAGCTTTTTTTCCGTGCCAACGATCAGAGTAGTATTCCTTGTCTCTGAACCAGTCAACATTGGCTCTCTCGGCTTTGAGAACACCGAGCTTTCCGCTTTCAATGAGCTGTACTGCTTTTTTGACCGCTTCGTTATATCTGTTCTGAAAGCATACGCCAAACACGGCACGGCTCTTTTTTACCTCGCGTCCAAGCTCGTCAAGCCCCTCACTGCTTATTGCACACGGTTTTTCGCAAAGAACATTGATGCCGTTTTTGAGTGCATTGACAGCCATCGGAACATGAAGATAATGCGGAGTGCAAATATGAATGCAGTCGAGTTTCTCATTTGAAATAAGTTCATCAAATTCATAATAAGCCTTGCAGCCATACTTTTCGGCGCAGGCATCTGCCCTTTCCGGCAAAATATCGCAAACGGCAACAAGCTCCACGCTCTTTGTTTCTTTGAGAACCGGCAGATGAGTTTTTGAAATGTTTCCGCAGCCGACAACTGCAACTTTAAATTTTTCCATCAGTCAGCATTTCTCCGAGATTCTTGATGCAATGAGGTGCATTGCGTCTGCCGCAGCCTTAAATGAGTCCGCATGAGACGGGTATGTATTTTCAGGCATGGTTCTTTCGCCCTCGATAACCTTGCTTTCAAGATTGCCAAGTCCCTCAAAAACCTGCAGGTGCGGCTCAAGCGACAAAAGAAGTTCATTTCTGCCGGCAGACGCAGCGGCGATTATTTCTTCAACGTGGCCTTCTCCCCTGCCTGCCGGAACAACGCTGCCGTCTTTATATATTGCATCTTTAACATGAAAATATTCAATGTGACCTTTAAGCAGTTCATATGCCTTTAGTGTATCCACACCGCACTGAATGAAATTTGCCGGATCAAACACGGCACGCAAATGTTCACCGCAGTTTTGAAGAAGGTCAAGGCAGCGCTCTGCCGTATCGCCGTAAATCGCCTTTTCGTTTTCATGACAGCAAAGAAGTCCGTTCTGCGCGGCGTAATCCGCCATTGACTTGACGCGGTGTATAACTTCTTCGCGATACTTTCCATAGTCTTCACCTTCCGTAAAATAGAAGCTGAAAATCCTTATATATTTTGCACCGAGAATTTTTGCAACCTCGACGGTATTTTTGAAGGCTTCAAAGTGCGGTTCAAAATCATCTGTAATTTCAATTTTTCCGTACCCGGAACCGATTGAAGCGGCATGCATTCCTGCGGCATCAATTTTCTTTTTCATTTCCTTTGCCTGATCAACGGAAAGATTGTTGATGTTGAGTTCATCGCCGAAACCGCGAAGCTCCATGTGCGTTATGCCGTTAGCTTTGCATGCAGCCATTTGACCCTCGATTGTGTTCTCTCCGGATTCATCGCAGAAAGCGGAAAAAATATACTTTGCCATATAATTCACCTTTCTCAGTATGTTGAGCTCATGTCCTCTTCAACACTCTCGCATACAGTTTTTTGGAACTTTGAATTTTTAATTTTGTTGTTGAGAAGTTCAAGATAAAGCTCCTCATCAAACGGAATTTCCACGGGTTTTTCAAGCCACGAGGAAAGAAACGCTGCGTTCGAAATGATCAGTCCGTTGATTCCCTCTGCACCCTTTGCAATCAGCGGTTCACCTCTGAGAATGTGAGCGGCAAACGCGTTGAGCACACCCGGGTGTTGTTCATTGAGCCCATCGGTTTCAACGTCGCGCCATTTTCCCGGCAGTTTTGCAAAACCTTTATCAGATGTTTTTATAAATTCGCAGGTGCTGCCGTCAAGCTCATAAGCCGAAAGAGTGAATTTATCTGTTCGGGGATCATCTTCACAAATCAGCTTTGCCTTGTCGAGTGTGATCTCAAGGCGGTTCGTGCCCGGGCAGTCGCCGGTAGTGGTAATGAATGTTCCGGTTGCTCCGTTCGGGTACTCAACATAAATCGTGACATCATCCTCAACCTCAATATCATGCCACTTGCCCTCATGGCAAAACGCTCTGACTTTGACAGGCATTCCGCAGATCCATTGCCAAAGGTCAAGCTGATGCGGACATTGGTTGAGTATTACTCCGCCGCCCTCGCCGGACCACGTTGCACGCCAACCGCCGGAGTTATAGTACTGCTGGGTTCTGAACCAATCGGTAATTATCCACGAAACACGGCGAATCTCTCCGTATACTCCGCTTGAAACAAGCTCTTTCAGCTTTCGATATACACAATTGGTACGCTGATTCAGCATGAGCGCATATGTTTTATCTGACTTTTCGGCAACAGCGATAAGCTCTCTCACCTGTTTTGTATATACGCCGGCAGGCTTTTCGCTCATTACGTGCAGACCCGCATTCAGAGCCTCAATTGCAAGCGGAGGATGTGAGTAGTGCGGCGTGGCAATAAGCACAGCTTCACAAAGACCGCTTTTTATAAGTCCGGTCGCGTCTGAAAAAGCAGACGCCTGAGGCAGCTTCTTTTGCGCCGCAGCGAGCCGTTTTTTGTCGATATCGGCAACACATGTTATTTCTATCTCCGGCATTTTGCCCTCAAGATAGTTTTCTATGTGTGCGCCGCCCATATTACCGACGCCGATTATTCCGAGTTTCAGTTTTGATGACATAAAATTACCATTGCCTTTCCGGCTACAAATATTACATAAACGGTCACAATCAGTCCTTGTTGTAGCCTAACAAGGTGTGCCGGGATATAGTCGGGTTTGTTTTAATCTGATGAGAGTCAAACTCAAATCACCTTGAGTATAACACTTTAGGGAATGAATATCAAGGAACGCAGCGGGAAAAAAATATTTATATATTTGAAGCTTTTTTTCAAAACACGGTTGTTTTATTGCAACAAATGATGTATAATGTTTAATCAACGGACATGTAGTGTCCGCACACATGTATTACACATTGAACGGAGGGTCAGAAATGAAAGACTGTACCAGACAATTCACACTCAACCAAAACACTCCCGATGAAATGGAAGAGGTTTTAAAAACCGTCTATGAGGCTTTGGTTGAAAAAGGATACAACCCCATCAATCAGATAGTCGGCTATATTCTTTCCGAAGACCCGACATATATCACTACCCACAACAATGCCCGCAGTCTGATTAGAAAAATCGACCGCGATGAGCTTTTGCAGGAGCTGGTCAAAAGCTACCTGCAGGGTAAATAATTTTTGGGAGAAAGCAACATGGCAGCAAAAAAGAAAAGCGAATTTTTGATGTATAAGAACAAGCCCCTCGTCAGAAAAGGCAACACGATTTATTACGGCAGTCTCGGCGATGACTTTGTTCTCATGCTTCAGATTCTCAGCACAAAAAGCGTTGACGGTATTGAGATGGCGGATCGTGTTTCCGTTCAGCTCATCAATACCGACCCCAATGTCAGACCGCACGACAGGATTGCCCACAAGACCGAAAAGAAAGGTCTTTATGCGGCTCTTGACATCGGCAGGATTTGGCTTGAAAGAGCACTCGCATAAAGTTTTGGCGGCAGTGAAAGCTGTCGCCTTGTATTTCCGCCCGTGGCGCAGTTGGATAACGCAGCAGATTCCGATTCTGAAGAACGGGGGTTCGAATCCCTCCGGGCGGGCCACATGAAAAGGGCTGCAATTGCTTATGTTTAAAGCGATTGCAGCTCTTTTTAGTTTTTGGCTTACCATAAAAAATCCTTAAAAAACGGTAAAAAATATACAGTATGCGAGTCAAACAGTATGCTTGAAAAGCGCGAAAACAACGTTATGATCATAAATCAAAAAGAGCTGCAACAAAACTATCGGTTTATTCATAGATTTTTCAAATGAACAACTTAGATTGCAGGACGATCGGTGTTGCCTTGCATAATATAAAATGTTATAATTATGCAGTAATACACCTAAGACAAGGAGTAATTCTATATGATTAGATTCAACAATGACTATAATCGCGGCGCGTTCAAATCAATTCTTGATGAGTTGACGGCTATAAATGAAACAAGCTATGCCGGCTATGGCGAGGACGAGTGGTGCAAAAAAGCGGAAAGCATTATAAAAAAACTGATTCTCCGCGATGATGTTGACGTCAGATTCTTTCCGGGTGCTACACAGGCCAATTTCGTTGTTATTTCATCAGCTCTCTCTCCTGTTCAAAGCGTCATCGCTGCCGATACCGGTCATATAAACTGCCACGAAGCGGCGTCAATTGAAAACACGGGACACAAAATTTTAGAGCTGCCCAACACTGAGGGAAAAATAACCGCAAAGCAAATTGCGGATTGTGCCGCTCAATATTACAGCACAGGTGAACCGGAGTATCTTACAGAGCCAAAAATGGTCTATCTTTCATTCCCGACGGAAAAAGGCACTCTCTATTCAAAACAAGAGCTGACGGAAATCCATGATGTCTGTCGGCAATACGGAATGTATCTTTTTGTTGACGGAGCAAGAATGGGCTACGGTTTAGGCTCTGAAAAAAATGATTTGAGCCTTGAAGACTTTGCAAGGCTCACAGATGTATTTTATATCGGCGGAACAAAGTGCGGCGCGCTCTTTGGAGAAGCGCTGGTCATTGCCGAGCCGTCATTACAGCATCGGTTCAAGGCGTATATGAAACAAAACGGTGCCGTTTTGGCAAAGGGCTGGCTCATCGGACTTCAATTTGCCGTAATGCTCGAAAACGGCGAGTATTTTAAGCGGACAAAGCATGCCGACGCACTTGCGATGCGTATAAAATCTGCTTTTGAACTCAAGGGCATTCCGTTTTGGGTTGACAGCTATACAAATCAGCAGTTTGTAATTCTGTCCAAGCAGCAAAAAGAAACGCTTTCAAAAAAGTATATCTTTGAGGACAACGGAACAACAGAGCAAGGCTATATTGCAAGATTCTGCACAAGCTGGGCAACGACCGCGGAAGAGATAAACGAGTTGATCACCGACATTGAAAGACTTTGAACATGAAACAGCATCAATGCAAAAAATAGGCTGCCGCATTCAGATACAGAAAGCGCTTTCTTTGTTACGAACCGTATACAGATACCGCGAATTGGAAAAAAACGTTCAAAAAGCAGCTGTGTTTTAAAACATAAATAAAGACTATATTTCATATTAAGCCTTAATCGATGGGCTTCATGAAATATAGTCTTTTGATTTTTGGTACGCGCCAAATATTACAAGCAAGCATACTTTTCACCGCAGAATACTTTTCAGCATATTCTGTATCAGGGGAAAACCCCGAAAAAAAGAATATGGAGTGTGTTATATGGCGAGCTTTACAAACTTTGCCACTCTTTCCTATAACGGCGGAACAACAAATTCAAACACCGTTACGGGTGAGATTCTGGAAACACTTGCCGCAACAAAAACGGCGGCAAAAAACTCTTACAGCGCCGGTGGAGACGTTGCTTATATCATCAGCCTTGTCAACAGCGGCACAACACCGCTCGGCGGACTCACAATTACCGATGACCTCGGCGGCTATACGGTAGGAGAAAACACGGTATATCCCCTTGCTTACAAGTCGGAATCCGTAAAATACTATATCAACGGCATCCTGCAAATCGCACCGACGGTTACGGCAGGTCCGCCGCTCACAATCGAGGGAATCAGCGTGCCCGCAGGCGGAAACACGACGATTGTTTATGAGGCAGATATAACGGCATATGCGCCGCTTGCCTCGGAAGAAACAATCACCAACACAATCGCAGTGACAGGCGCAGGAATTGCCGCCCCCGTCACAGCAACAGAAACCATAGGCGCACAAAACCGTGCAAATCTCAGCATCAGCAAAGCTCTTTCTCCGGCGGCAATTGCCGAAAGAGGCCGCATCACCTATACCTTTGTGATTGAAAATACCGGAAACACCGCCGCAGAGATTGCTGATGATTTAATCTTTACGGACAACTTTGACCCGATCCTGAGCGACATCATTGTTGCCTATAACGGCACCGCATGGACGCAGGGCACAAACTACACCTATGATGAAACGACCGGTGCTTTTGAATCCCTGCCCGGACAGATCACCGTTCCCGCCGCCTCATATGCACAGAATGATGACGGCACATTCACAGTTACACCCGGCACGGCAACGCTCGTTATCAGCGGCACAGTATAAGTATAAAACAGGTTTTATTGCAGCATAAACAAAAGGCAGCCGCAGCACACTCAACGCAGTGTGCTGCAGGCTGCCTGCTTTCAATGCTAAAAGCGCTTTTAACAGCAGTTTTTTCAGCTATTGGGTCGAAAACCATTATATATACTTTTCAAATTCATCAGCGGATCACTACGATTTTTTTAATTCAAAATGACACAATAAGCTGCATTTTAAATCTTTCGATGCCAAACACAGCGTGAGGGATTTCCTTGGGCATGATCAGAGTTTCGCCCTTTTCAAGAATATACTCAACGCCGCCAACCGTAAACTTGCCCGTTCCGTCAAGCACGGTAACCATTGCGTCGCCGCCGGCAGAATGGGATGAAATCTCCTCACCCTTGTCAAAGGAAAAAATTGTCATGCTGACAAGCTCATTCTGAACAAGAGTTTTGCTGACAACCTGTCCGTCAATATAGTCCACAAGTTCCGCATTTTTTCTTTGTCAATGTTTTTATACATAGCCTTAACTCCTTCGATTCCGCTGAACAATTGAAAGCGCAAATATACGGTCAACCTCTGAATTTATCAATCACTCGGCAGTAGTTCTATGTTTACTATACTCTTTTACGCATGATATATCAACACCGTTTGTTTTTTTAGTTTCGGTTAAATGTAATTTGGTTAAATACATTGCAGAGAACGGAAACATAAGCGTTTTCTGTTCACAAAAACAAGGAGGCAGATATTATGGCTAACAGATTTGTTCTTAATGAAACTTCTTATCACGGCAAAGGCGCAATCAATGAAATTGCTGCCGAAATCAAAGCAAGGGCTTTCAAAAAGGCTTTTGTCTGCTCAGATCCGGATCTAATCAAATTCGGTGTAACCCAAAAGGTAACGGACATTCTTGACAACGCCGGAATTGACTACGAAATCTACAGCGAAATCAAGCCTAATCCCACCATTGAAAACGTTCAGACCGGTGTTGCCGCTTTCAAAAAAAGCGGTGCCGACTGCATTGTTGCAATTGGTGGCGGCTCATCAATGGATACCGCAAAAGCAATCGGAATTATTGTTGAGAACCCCGAGTTTTCCGATGTACGCTCACTTGAGGGCGTTGCTGACACAAAGCATAAGTGTACCCCCATCATTGCTGTTCCGACAACAGCCGGCACTGCAGCCGAAGTAACAATCAACTATGTTATCACCGATACAGAAAAGAACCGCAAAATGGTCTGCGTTGACGTTCACGATATTCCGGTTGTTGCCGTTGTTGACCCGGACATGATGGCATCAATGCCAAAAGGTCTCACCGCCGCAACAGGAATGGACGCTCTCACTCACGCCATTGAAGGCTATATCACAAAGGGCGCATGGGAAATGAGCGATATGTTCCACCTCAAAGCTATTGAAATCATCTCAAAGAGTCTGCGCGGCGCTGTTGAGAATACAGCCGAAGGCAGAGAAGGCATGGCTCTCGGTCAGTACATTGCCGGTATGGGATTTTCAAATGTAGGACTTGGAATCGTTCACTCAATGGCTCACCCTCTCGGCGCTGTTTATGACACTCCGCACGGCGTTGCAAACGCAGTAATTCTTCCTACCGTTATGGAATACAATGCACCTGCAACAGGCGAAAAATACAGAAACATTGCCAAAGCAATGGGCGTTGACGGTGTTGACGCAATGACACTTGAAGAAGCAAGAAAAGCTGCCGTTGACGCAGTAAGGCAACTATCAAACGACGTAGGAATCCCGGGTGACTTAAAGGATATTGTAAAAACAGAGGACCTCGATTTCCTCAGTCAGTCTGCTTTTGACGACGCCTGCCGTCCCGGCAATCCGAGAGATACGAGCGTTGAAGAAATCAAGGAGCTTTATCTCAAGCTTATGTAAACGCCTTATTTGCTTAAAAGAGTAAATATTTTATAACATTAATAAACAAAGACTATATTTCATGTGAGATCTTAATTTATGAGCCTCGTGAAATATAGTCTTTTGCTCTTTAGTCTGCTTTAAATGCGGCAGATTGTTCTGCCTTGGGCTGAATTTTCAACGGAACACCGATTGAATAAAGAAAGCTAAGTCACTTCAATCTCTTTAATATTAAATTCATTTCCCTGAATCAAAAATGTTTTTTCACTGCCGCAATGCGGACAAACCTTTCCGTACTTGACGGTGGGATAAGTTTTTTTGCAGTCTTCGCAGAATGTGACAGCGTCAATGCGTTCAATTCTTAGTATGCAGTCGTTAAGAATGTCTTGCTTTTTTACTGCCCAGTTCCAACAATCGGTGAGATACTCCGGAATAACCGTGGAAACCTCCCCTATCTCGAGGGTAACGCTGTGAACATGCTCAACGTTATTCAAAGCGGCAACATTTTTGACGTCATCAATAACATAGAATACTACGCCGAGTTCGTGCATAATTTACCTCTTAATGCTTGTCGGTGTCCTTGCCGACAGACTTACGAAATTCGGTGTACTTTTTCTCATATTCCTTGACGTCCTTGGGAATTTTCTTTATGGCAAGTTTTGCAACATTGCCGGCAAAATACGGCAAAATGTACTTCATCTTGTCCTCTGAAACAACCATTTTTGACGCCTCCGGGCGATCTCTGTGGAGCTTTATGGCATCAAATTCGCACTTTGTTGTGCACACACCGCAACCGAGACATCTGTTCGGGTCAACAACCGAAGCACCGCAGCCGAGGCAGCGTGATGTTTCAATTCTGACCTGCTCTTCCGTCAGGGTTTTATGCGCGTCGCTAAATGACATTTTTCGGTCGATACTTTCGTCAAATCCTGCGTCCTGGCGTGATGAATTATCATAACTTGATATGACAAGATTGTCCTTGTCAAGCTCAACAAAATCTCTGCGGTTTCTTCCGATCGTCAGACTTGCATGAGGGTGAACATATCTATGAAGCGACTCGGCTGCACACTTTCCGGCTTCAATGGCGTTGATAACAAACTTCGGACCGGTATAGACGTCGCCGCCGACAAAGACATCAGGCTGCTTTGTCTGGAATGTCAGCTCATCTGCCACGGGATAATTGCCGTGCCAAAATTCGACATTTTCACCGTCAAGCATATTGCCCCATTCAATTGACTGACCGATGGCGTAAATCACTCTGTTCGCCTTGATTTCCATTGTTTGGCTTTCATCATACTCCGGCGAAAACTTGTTTGTTTTCGGATCAATTGTACGTGTGCACTTTTTGAACACAACGGCTTTTACATTGCCGTTTTCGTCCTTAAGTATTTCCTTAGGTCCCCAGCTGTTGCAGATCTCAATATTTTCTTCAAGAGTTTCCTCAATTTCCTCGTTTGAAGCAGGCATTGCGTCTGCGGATTCAAGGCATACCACAGAGACCTTGTTTGCGCCAAAGCGATGAGCCGTTCTTGCGCAGTCAACGGCAACATTTCCGCCTCCGATGACAACCACATCTCCGTCAATCTTTTGATTCTGATTCTCGGTGGCAGTATGTAAAAAGTCAACGGCTATTTCAATGCCCTTTGCATCTTCTCCGTCAACGCCTGCCGTTCTTCCGCCCTGGCAGCCGATAGCAACATAAAACGCCTCAAATCCCTGCTTGCGCAGTTCATCAAGTGTAATGTCTTTGCCGACTTCAACGCCGCATTTGATTTCAACTCCAAGTTCTCTGATAACATCGATTTCCGCATCTATAACATCTTTTTCAAGCTTATATGACGGAATGCCGTATCTCATCATACCGCCCGGCTTTTCATTCTTTTCAAAAACCGTAGGCTTATATCCCTTTGTTGCAAGGTAGTATGCACAGGAAAGTCCTGCCGGACCGGCACCGATAATTGCAATTTTCTGCTTCCAACGGTCATATCTGTTTGAAGCAATAATAACCTCGGGAACATACCTCGTTTCAGCTTTCAGATCCTGCTCGGCGATGAATTTTTTAACCGCGTCAATTGATACAGCTCTGTCAACAATGCCTCTGGTGCATGCGTCTTCGCACTTATGATTGCAGACTCTGCCGCAGATTGCCGGGAACGGATTGTCCTTTTTAATGAGTGCAAGGGCATCTTTGTATCTGCCCTGAGCCGCCATTTTTAAGTAGCCCTGAACGGCAATATGCGCCGGGCAGGCTGTTTTGCACGGTGCAGTACCGGTATCGTAACAGTTGATTCTGTTGTTATCTCTGTAATCCTCATCCCACTTGTCCTCTTTCCAGTTCAAATACTCTTTGAGAGATGACTGTTCCGGAAGAGTTCTTCTCGGATAGACAACTTCGCCCTGCTTTGTGCAAAGCTTCTGTCCAAGCCTTACGGCACCCGCAGGACAATATTCAACGCACTTTCCGCAGGCAACGCATTTTTCAGTCTCAACCTTTGCGGTATAAGCGGAGCGTGACAGATTGGGCGTATTGAACAGCTGTGATGTTCTCAAAGCGTTACAGATATTTACATTACAGTTGCAGATGCCGAAAATTTTATTATCGCCGTCTATATTTGTTATCTGATGAACATAGCCGTTTTTCTCGGCATTGCGAAGGATCTCCATTGCTTCATCATATGTGATATCGTGACCCTTATCGGTTTCGCGGCAATAATCTGCAAAATCTCCGACACCGATACACCAGCCGTAATCATCATCGGCACAGCCCTCATCAAGAGCCGAGCGAGAAGCACGGCAGGAGCAGCGGGCAGCCCCTATATGACCGTCATATTTTTTAAGCCAGTATGAAAGCTGTTCAATATCCATGACTCCGTTTTCCATAGAAATTGCCTTTTCAACAGGTATGACGTGCATACCGACACCTGCGCCGCCCGGGGGCACCATGTGTGTAATGCCCGCAAGCGGAACAAATGTCATTCTTTCAAAAAAGGACGCAAGCTCCGGATGATCGATAAGCCGCTGATTTGTACCGTCGGGCAGTTCATGAATATTAAGGAGTTCAGCCGAACCCGGAACAAACATCGGCAGTATATATCTCCTTTCGCTCTGCGGTGCGGTTCTGCCGTTATGGTCATAGTGATAACCGTAATCATATTCAAGAACGCCGACATAGCTCATAGCGTCAAGAAGCTCCTGAAGCTTTTCTTTTGAAAACTTCGGGTTCTTCTTTGCAAGTTCTTCAAAAGTGTACGGTGTGCGCATATCCATTGACAAAATGACATCACACATGTCATCGCTCAGTATTTCGGCAAGACCCCAATATTCCGCATCATCGGAGGTAACACCTTTGATTTTATGCTCAATGGCATCGGTGATTTTTTTGCCGACAGCCAAAACCTTGGGACGTGGGTTCTTGACGCCGAGACTCGGCGGAGTAACATATTTATATCTTTCAGGCATAACACAATCCTCCTTAAGTACCGCTGATTCAATTTTATTCTACACCATCTGTCAAACAAAGTCAATCGACATTTGTTGCTTTCCGTATTGACTAAGCAAGCCTCAAATGATACAATAATACAGCAAAATATCAAGCAAAGAGGTGCCAAAATGAGCGACTACAAAGTAATTGAAATAAAACATTCTGTTTTTGAAAACAACGGCAGAGAGGCTGACAAATTAAGGGAGAAGTTGAAAAAAGACAAAACCTTTCTGCTCAACCTCATGTCGTCTCCGGGCAGCGGAAAAACAACCACGTTGAAGAAAACCATTTCCGCGCTGAAGAACGAATATAAGATTGGCGTAATGGAGGCTGACATTGACAGCGAAGTTGATGCAAAAGCAATTGCCGAAACGGGAGTAAAGTCAATTCAGCTTCATACCGGCGGCATGTGTCACTTGGACGCAGGTATGACAAAACAGGGGCTTGACAACTTCAATGCCGACGAATTTGACTTTGTTGTTCTTGAAAATGTCGGCAACCTTGTGTGCCCTGCGGAATTTGACACCGGCGCAAGCAAAAACGCTATGATATTATCTGTTCCCGAGGGCGATGACAAACCGCTCAAATACCCGTTGATGTTTTCAATCTGCGACTGCGTTCTTATCAACAAGATTGACGCAAAATGCGTGTTCGACTTTGACGACGATGCAGTCGTTGAACGCATCAAAAAGCTGAATCAGAATTGCGAAATATATTTTATCAGCGCAAAAACCGGAGAGGGAATAGAAAACTGGACAAATTGGCTCAAAAAAGAAATCGACGCATGGAACGCCTGATGTCCGATCAAATGTTGGCAAACGTACTACTGCTCAATGTTCCTTTTTGACTGTTTTATACCAACTAATAAAGTCTGAGCAATCGTAAAAACGCGTGGCAATCTGCTTTTTGATTGCCACGCGTTTTGCTGTTATTCGTACTTTTTATAAAAATGCCTATTAACCGATACATACAAATTCTGCGCCACACTTTTCCGTCGCAATACACAATCGGTCTTACCGATTGACGCATTGTGAATTTTCGGCGCGGCAGTATACGGTGATGCTTCGTTTTGATTGAGTTTAATTCTTTCGGACCGAATTCAACGTCGGGTCTGTTGTCATTCAAGTGTATTTTCGCTGCCACATGCGAGCAAAACCACTGTATTTAACGTTAAGATAAGTTGTTTTGCAGTCAGCGCAAATATAACGCTTAACACCCCAAACAGGGTCGATAATCACTCGGAAAGCGGCAAATGGGTCAAGCCGGACCCGATGCGCCTGCAAATTTAAGGTTATAAAAGCTCCGAAAGGTTAGCGTAATCTGCAAGCTTGGTGCGCAGCTTTGCACATATGCGATAGCCACGCTGTCTGACGGCATTTTCCGAAAGACCAAGCCGTTCAGCAATTTCTGAGGGCTTGATATCGTTAATATACAAATCCTCGATAAGCTGATAATCTTCCTCCGTTATAACGGACTTGACAACTTTACAAAATTCATCTGCACTGACGCTTTTAAATGCTGAGGTTGAAATTGAGTTGGTAAACCGAAGATCAATCTCATCAAGCGAAACAGACGAGATGTTTTCACGCACTTTGCAGACATCGCGGATCTTCTGGCTAATAGTGTTGTTGAGTGTGGCGTATAACCACGCCTTAGCATTTGCCGGAGCACCGTCGCGCTCGAACTTCACACACAGAGCCGTGAACACCTCTGAAATAACATCGTCAACTTCACTTTCAAGCCCTCTGAGCCGTATACGGCATATCTTTTCGAGCTGTGTTTCATATTCGTACCAGATTTTCTCACATAATTTCTTTGAAATGTCGTGCATTTTAAATCATCGTCCCCTAAATGAAACTAAAAATTAAATTTTTATGGTGTTATTTTACCACAATGTTTTAATATAGTTTTTAAAATTGTGAAAATTACGGTATTTTTCGTTAAAAAAATTCACTAAAGATAGAAAAATATATGTATAATTTGTAACAAAAAATTGTATTTTGTTGAAAAATGACAGACAACTTAGACAACTTGTTTATTATAACAATCGCTTGCTGCGTTTGCAAAAGTTTAAAAATAAAATTATTTTCATGCATTTTTGAAATGAATTGCAAATTTATGAATTGTATTCAATTTTTTTGTCAAAAGGTATTGACTTTTGAGGTGTGATTGAATATAATAATGAGCGTTGTACGGCAAAGTACACGCGGGTGTAGTTCAATGGTAGAATCCCAGCCTTCCAAGCTGGTCGTGTGGGTTCGATTCCCATCACCCGCTCCATTTTTTTTGCCATCTGCGGTTTTAGCTCAGCTGGATAGAGCAACTGCCTTCTAAGCAGTAGGCCGGGGGTTCGAGTCCCTTAAACCGCGCCATTAGGTGGTGGGTATAGCTCAGTTGGTTAGAGCGCCAGGTTGTGGCCCTGGAGGCCATCGGTTCGAATCCGATTATCCACCCCACTTTTAAGCCGAACGTCTGCTTTGTGTTTTATGAGGCGGGCGTCAAGTTTTATATGTGGGTTTCCCCTCACTTGCCGGCAGTGAGTACCTTTTTAACACACAGGGGTGTAGCCAAGCGGTAAGGCATCGCACTTTGACTGCGACATTCGTAGGTTCGAGTCCTGCCATCCCTGCCAAAAATCGACAAGCGTTGCGTGACGCTTGTCGATTTTTACTTTTCACCTTTCAGCATTCTTTTAACTGCCGATTTTTGGACGCCGTACCGGAGGAAAACGGTTCTCATTTTTTATTAATGAGCGGTTCAAAATACAAACAAAAATTGCAGCATCAGCAACGACCAAGCCGGACAGATACCTAATCTGTCCGGCTGCACAATTTACATTCAATTAAAGCTTAAAGCAATTTTCATATTTCTTTGCCCATGCGGAAACTGCGGCTTTGGTCGGCTTTTTCGGCATTGCCGAAACAACAGCCATGACCTTTGCCATACGCTTTCCTGTGTTGAGAATCTTTTTGAGCAGAACCTTATCGGCAACAACGTTTTTCACCTTGTTTGCAACGTCTGCCGGAGCAATTCCGGAAAGCATGGCAACAAGGCTCGTTGAGTCCGCACCTATTGTAAGATCGTTCGCAGTGAGAACGCCGGTTGCAAACATGTAGTCAAGCTCTTTCGGCAAGAGCTTTGTCAGCAGCAGCTTCACACATGCAAGCCCTGCGAGTCCGCCGCCGAGTTTTTTATAAAAGTCGGTCTGATACTTCCAAAGCGACTGAGTATCAAACGCACAATCCTTGTCTGCAATGACCGCATCGGCAAGATAGCGCGCCGCCTTAAACGAGTTTGCTATGCCGGAACCTATAATCGGCACAGTCATGAATGCGCTGTCCCCTATTGCAGCGTAGCCGTCTGCAACAAGGACGGCAAGCGGCTGTCTGACAGGAATGGAAACAAGTTGACCGCCGCGCTTAACTTCGGTTCCGAGGCGCGGATTTTCTTTCTGCATAGCCTCGAGACTCAGCTTGATTTCTTTCTCTGTCAGCGGAGCAAAGCGTCCGATGAGAACATCCGTGAAATCCTCCTCGCTCGCAACCCAACCGATTCCAAGCTTGCCCTGCGGCAGCATATAGACCTTATACGGATCCTTTGCAGGCTCGTCGCTCGACTTGTTATAAAATGCACGATAAACATAAAAGCGCGAGAACTCACCCTCCTCTTTTTCAATCGAAAGGAAGGACGGCAAACTTTTTCTCAAAGGTGAATCAATTCCTGCCCCGTCAATCACGAGGTCGCCGAAGAACTCCCCTTTGGCTGTTCTGATACCGACAACACGGCTGCCGAAAAGCAGGGCGCCGAGTACCTCACACTCAAAAACAAACTTTACACCGTTCTTGCGTGCATGGGAAACCAGCAATTCATAAATATCACGGCGTTCCATTTTAATTTCAAGCTGATCCTCCGGCACATTCTGAACAAGACCTTTTTTGCAGTCGGGGCTGTAAAAGGTCATATTCTCCTTATATGTAAACTTCTCCTTTTCCGGCATAGGAATACCGGCAACAGCAAGCGCTCCCGGAGCAAAAATATCCGTCCAGTCGTAGCCGAGTTCACTTTCCTTTTTCTTTTCATAAACCGTCACGTCAAAGCCCTTTTCCGCAAGGATTGCGCCTGCGGCGAGAGCTCCGTGACCCGCACCCGCAATGATGATTGTTTTTCCCATATTCTCCTCCTGATACGTTTTATTGAACCGTGGGATCCTTATCTTGATAATTATAGCAGATTGAGGAAAAAGTTGTCAATATTCCGAAATGATTTGAGAACACGCATATATTCTGTTATCATGTAACTAAGATGCAATTTCTCCTTTTTGCAGACTGCGGGCATAGACGAATCTATTACGACAAAAGACAAATTGAGAAGGTGAAGAAATGGAGCTTATACTTGACGGAATTAAAATAGAAGTTACACGAAAGAAAATGAAAAACCTGCGCATTCGGGTAACATCGCCTGAAGCTAAGGTTCTTGTCTCGGCTCCAATGAGTATGAGCAGCAAAGAAATTGAGTCCTGCATCAAAGAAAAGCTTGACTGGATCCAAAGCAGCGTTCAAAAAGTGCGCTCATCGGAAGCACCCGTGAAAAAGAGCGAAGAACAACGGCTTTTTGACTTGCAAAAAAGGCTCAGAGAGCTTTTGAGTGAGCCGAAATACTCCGACTCACTTGACCGAAAAGCGGCAGAGGCGGCGCTCAAAGGCGAGCTTTCCGCAGACAGAACCGCTGAAATAATCCTTGCCGCAAAGCTTTCTGTGTTCATTCCGCTTTGGGAAAAGAAAACCGAGTTTTACTGTTCATCGTGGAAAATCAAGAAAGTCAAGAGCTATTGGGGAAAATGCAATTTTATAACGCGAGAGCTCTTTTTCTGCCTGAGACTTGCAGAGCAGGACAATGACTACATAGAATATGTTGTTCTGCATGAGCTTGCGCACATAAAATACCATGACCACGGCAAGGAGTTCAAGGCATTCCTTTCAAAACACATGCCCGAGTGGAGAACAACACGAAAAAAGCTCAAAATGACATAAAAAACAGCAAAGCGGCTGCCGCCGGATTCCCCGGCTGCAACCGCTCTTTGTTTTTAACTCACCTTTACTTTCCGCGGACAACAACTGCCGTTCCGCTGACCGAAACCATGAGCATATTTCCCTGTCCGAGCACCTCATAGTCAATGTCAACGCCAACAACGGCATTGGCTCCAAGCTGATTTGCTCTGTCTTCCATTTCTCTCAGCGCGTCCTCCCGCGCTTTGATAAGCTCCTCCTCGTAGCCCGAGGAACGACCGCCGATAAAATTGCGGATCGACGCGCCGAAATCACGGATAAAGTCTACACCGGAAACAACCTCTCCGGTAACGATACCGAGGTAACGGACAATTTCGGCATTTTCAAGTGTCGGGGTGGTTGAACATACCATAATAAATTCCTCCTGAAATTATATCTGAAAGTATTTTAACATGCTTTGATTCATGTCAACAATATAAACAAGCCGACTGCCGTTTTTTCGCAGCCAATAAAAATTATTCCGCGGCAAGGGACCAAAACAGCTTTGCAGGCTCCGGCAATTGTTTTTTACCGTTGCAGACCAACGCGATGCGCGAAACCAGCGTTGGCGAATCAATTTGCAAAGCAGATATTCCCCGCGTCAGCTTTTTGGGCAGACCGGAGGGCGGAATCAGACCCACGCCGAGACCGCCGAGAGCGAGGTCAAGCGTCATTCCCGCGTCATCATTGACGCAGTAAACCAGAGGAGAAAGTCCCCTTGCCTCAAA
>CAKTDF010000034.1 GCA_934541115.1 uncultured Eubacteriales bacterium | reverse complement strand
CTGCAACATCGGCAATGCTTTCTGCGTCGGCTGTCATTGAAGTCGGCGGCGTATCAATAATAATATAGTCATATTTTTCATAAAGTCCGTGAATCAGCTCTTTATACCGCACAGAGCCCAAAAGCTCAAACGCAAAACGGTAGCTGTTCCTTCCGCCGACAACGTCAAGACCGGAGTGTTCGTCATGACGGATAATATCCTCTATAGTTACCTTTCCGAGAAGATAATCTCCGAACTCATTGTATGTGCCGAACATATCATCTTTAAAGAAGCGGAAAGCAGAGGGTCTTCTCAAATCCGAATCAATGAGCAAAACCTTGTAATCCTTGGACGCAAGGTTCATGGCAATATTGACCGCAACAGTGGTTTTGCCCTCATGCTCGTCAACGCTCGTGACAACAAAAGTCTTTGCGTTCCTTGAATTTTTGAGATATTCTACCTTTGAGCCTATACGTCTGACGCTTTCTGAAAAAGCGTAATCCATCTCAGGGTCAAGAACACTGAAGCTTTGCGGCTTTTTTTCTTTTTTCATTTTCTTTTTCATTTTGCGCGTCAGCCGCTGGTGATATATCAAACCGAAAAACGGAGCGTCAAGTCTGTTTTCGGCGTCGTTCTGATTTTTAACGGTCGGGCGCAGAACGGAGAACAAAACAACGAATGCCGCGCAGAGCAATGCGAGCATCGTGCCGGCTGCAAGAGAATACTTTCTTCCGCTTATGTTGTTAAAGGGCGCAACCGGAACGGTTGCCGGGGTGACAACATTGATGTATACATCGGTAAAAACGTTGCCGGCAAAAACGCGCTCATAGTTTTCATAGACAGCCCACAGCGTTTTGAATGTGTCAACGGCGTCCGGACCCACGGCGCTGATTCTCAAAAGATTGGTTTGGTCAACAGCCTCCGCAGTAACCTGCGCCATGTTCTCCTCGCCAACCTCTTTGAGCACTATCTCTTTCATGACGCTGCTTTGAAAAACATTCTGAAAAATCCCGGAAACCTCAATAGCTTTGGTAATGTTGCGCGAAATATTCGATTCGCTCACATTGACTGCAACGGTCATGGTGCTCCTGTATTTCGGAACAAAAACATAGTCAAGATATGTGCTCACACCGACAACGCCGGTGATAAAAGCAAGAACAATGACCCAGAAATTATAAAGAAGATCTCTGAGCGTTATATAAATATTCAGACCGAAAAACTTTTTGTTGTTCATTTATTATTTTCCTCTTTTGCGCTTTCCTCACAAACTACGATGAGCCTTTCGCTCGCAATCAGCTTGCGGTCCTTCTTTTTTCCGGGAGAATAAAGGCGATACCACACATCGTATGTGCCGCTCTTTTTCATGTTGAGGGCGCTGTCGTCAATCACAAGCGTGCCTTTGTTATACTCTTTTTCAGCGGAGGTTATTTTTTCAACAAGCTTTTTGAAATCAGGCTTTTTTTCACCGCGCGTAACAAAGAGGCTGTTGCTTTTCAAGCTGATTTTATACGGCGTTGCAAAATAGTCTGAATCGGCATACATAAATTTGAATTTCCATTCGTAGGTATAGCCCTTGCTGTTTGTGACTTTAAAAAGCACCTCACCCTGCGGGGAGTCGTCGTCGCTGCTATCCGAAACAAGAGTGTAAAGCCGTTCGGTTATGTCGCCGTCAAATTTATCCGTAACGGTGGCAGCTCCCAAAAAGTTGGGAGAAGTGCCCTTTTGAAAAACAAGACCGCTGTGCAAAACAAGATTGGGCTTTTCATAGTCGGTATAATTCAGTCTGACTGCCTTTTTTGCAACATTTCCGTCCGAATCTCCAACGCAAAACGTCACAACAGAAACTCCCTCTTTAATGAAAGGAGAAATACTCTCAACGAATACACTGTCGGTGAGATCTCCGTCTTTTGAATCACTCGCAGAAGCATATTTCAAAAGCTCTTTTTCAGTCACGCTGCATGGCGCGTCAATTTGAGACACGGCACAGCTGACAGTAGGCTTTGTGGAATCCGGTTTTACGGTGAAACGGAACCAGACCGCCGCCGCACAGACCAAAACAAACAAAACAAAAATCAGTGAACGCAAAAGCCGCATTTTTCAAAATCTCCTTTCCCGACCGCCAAACGCGCGGCCACACTTTTTTTATGACAGCACCGCACAACTTGCGGCGTATAACTTGTCTGAATCCGTTTTTAATCAGCACAGACTCATACTTTAAAATATCCTCATACGGTTATAGTCTCATTGTGAATAACGCGCAGACCGTTCCCGGTAAAAATCCGTTCAACATATTGCGAACCGAGGCGGTAGGTCAGCATTTCATGCGCGGCACTCATATCCGGCGTGCGCTGATACGGCGAATGACAATCGCTGCCGACGAGCTGAACCAAATGATTTTCCAAAAGCCAAAAAGAAAGCTCCCTTGCACGAAAGCCGTATCTTCCGAGCACGCTGCCTTTATTGATTTGAAGCAGACAGTCGTTTTCAAGCAAAGTGAATGCGCCCGACGGCTCATTCTGAAGAAAGATATATCTTTCCGGGTGAGCAATCACCGGAACAAAACCGCCGTTTTTGAGTGCAGACGTAACAAAGCTGACGCGACGTATATCATCTGAAAAGTCAAACTCAATCAAAACATACCGCGAGTCAGCAAGAGGAATTATCTGCCCTTGTTCAATATAGGTTCCTATATCCGTAACGCCGAAGTGCTCCGCTCCGGAAAAAAGCTCAATTTTGAGTCCTGCCTCGTCCTTTGCGGCAGAGAGTTTTTCAAAAGCTCTTTGAACGTCTGCCTTTTTAAATTCAAAACGGCACTGTGCGCGATTAAGAAAATGAGGGGTAACAATCAGCTGCCTTGTTCCGCTTTCATACGCACGCTCAAGCATAAGCAAAGACTCTTCAATTGAATCCGCACCGTCATCAAGACCCGGCGCAACATGAGTATGAACGTCAACCAAGCGATGCTCCCCCCTTTTTTCAAGACTTGAAGTTAATAATAACAGATTATTTTTATTTCGTCAATTACACGCACATGTTCATACCTCAAAAACTTCGTCGCATAGCGCAAGGAGAGTTTCGCGGTGAGTGGTAACAATAACGGTTTTCTTCTCCTTGAGCGACAGAAGATTTTGAGCGAGCCGCCTTTCGGTTTCTGTATCGAGCGCAGCTGTGGCTTCGTCAAGCAGCAGCACAGGGCTGCCCTTGAGCAAGGCTCTTGCAATCGCAATGCGCTGAGCCTGTCCTTCCGAAAGTCCTCCGGTGTTTTCGCCAATAGACGAATCTATCCCGCCCGGCATTTTTAAAACAAAGTCAAGCGCACAGGCATCTGAGAGTGCCTTTTTTATTTCTTCTTCTGTCGCATTCGGTTTTGCAAGCAGCAAATTTTCGCGAACAGTGCCGGCAAAAAGCGAATGACCCTGCGGCACAAAGGAAAAAGCAGCTCTCGTCTTTGGAGAAATCGAAAGCCTTTCTCCGTCGGCATTTTCAAGAAAAAAGCTTCCCCTGCCCTCAAGAAGAGCAAGCAGCAGCCTCAAAACCGTTGTTTTGCCTGCGCCGGAGGCACCACTCAGCGCAACCATACGTCCGGGAGAAGCCGAAAAGCAAAAATCCTCCAAAACCGTTTTTCCCGTTTCATATTCAAAAGAGCCGTTTTCAATACAGACGGAAAGACCGCTTTCGTGGGCGTTATCAAGGAAAGCCTTTTCCTTTTCATCTTCTTCGGTCTGCTCCTTTTCAAACGCAGAAAGTTCAATAAGCCTTCTTGCGCTGACGGTTGAGGAAACCGCACCGGGAATCAGCGACACAAGCGCGCCGAAAGCAGAAGAAACATAGGCTGCAAGCTGAAGAAACATAGCCATTGTTCCAAAATCAATTCTGTCAGACCAAAGACGGTAGATGCTCCAACCGAAACAGGAATATGAAACTAAGAGTCCGAGCACGGAAACCACCGCGCCGGAAAGAACGGAAAAGCGGTTCTGCCTGAGCAGGCTTTCGCTCAAAAGCTTTTGAACACAATTGAATTTGACTTTAAAATCAGACGCAACATCAAACGCTTTAATGTTGCCCAGCTCGCCGAGACTTTCTGAAAGGAACGAGACGAGCGAGCTTGAGGCTTTGCGCGTTTCTTTTGAATTCTCACGCATTTTGCCGAGGAAAAACGACGATACGGCAACCGTAACCGGTGAACCGGCAAGCGCAATGAGCGCCATAACTCTGTCATAATGAAAAATCAAAACAAAGGCGCAGCAAAACTGAAAAGCTTTTGTTATGAACGTGGGTATCCATGTCAGCACCGCACCGGAAACAGCCGAAACATCATTGTTTATCCTGTTGAGAATATCGCCGCTGCGCAAAGAAGAAAGCTCCTGCCATTTTGAAGAGAGCACACCGGCATAAACGTCCTCGCGGATATTCTGAGTGACCATGGTGTTTGAATAAACGGAAATTCTGCTCATAACCGCAGAAAGAAAAATGTTCGCCAATCCGAAAGCAACATACAAAACCGCAAGCAGCGTTATTGACGAAGCGTCGCGCCCCGTCACGGCATTAATGAGCTTTTTTGAAAGTACCGATCCGGCAAGTGCAAGCGCGCTCGTTAAAAAGCCGAGCAGGATATAAAGCGTCATGCGCTTTTTATACTTTTTGACATACTTGCCTATCCATTTAAGCTCTGCCGAAAGCTCGGAGAAAGAAAAAGCTTTGAGCTTTTTAAATTGTTCATTCATTTTCCTTTTCCCTTTCAATGGTTATCTGTTAAAAATCACCTTTCTCAAAACAAAAAGCAAAACCAGCATTTCATACACCGCAAAAAGCGGAAGCAAACCGCAAAGAAAGCGTCGGCTGTTTTTGACGTCAAGCCAACCGTTCTTTGGCTCGGCAGCTGTCATTGAGCAATACAGTCCGTAGCCGACGGCACCGCCGAGCGTATTGTTGAAAAGATCGTCCGTTTCGCAAATTCCGAGTGAAAACACGTACTGGCTCACCTCGGCAAAAAGACTGAGCAAAAAGCAGAACATAACAACGCTCCTTACGTTCGCCTTTTTCCCGAACCAAAAAGGAACGAGAAAGCCTATCGGCACAAAAATACCGATGTTTTCAATGATCTGCATAAGAACGTCAAGAGCATAGATCACACTGAGGCTTGCACGGTATGACCAAAAAGGAACAAGCTGAGTTTTGACCTCATGCGGACTTCTTGAAAGCACCGCAAGGAATACAAAAACAAAAACACCTGCACCGGCGGCAAGCGAGCCAAACAGACGAGCCGCTTTTTCTTTTTTTCTTTCGATCAATCTGTAATATATTGCGGCAAAGACCGCAATGCAAAAGAACAAAACAAAAATTAAAAGTAAATCGCGCTTTACCATAATCATTCCGCCTTTCGGTCGCCGCAAAATCAGTAGTTCAAGCCAAGAATTTCACTGACATACCTGCCGTCCCATGTAACCCTGAGCTGGAACCAGAACCACGCCGTGTAAAACACGGCAAAAACCGCAACCGCAACACTCCGCTCTGTGCCCTCTCTGAAACAGCGTTTGAAAAGGATCGGATACACCAGAATCAGATAGTACTGAAAATATGCGGCAAGGCGCGCCATAAGGTTTCCGCCCACAATTGAAGCCGCCGTCAAAAAAGCAACATTAAGCATTGCCATATTGAAAGCAATTTTGTATTCACGGTTTCCCTTCAGCGCCGGACTGTTTCTGAAAACAAAGCCTATTACGCACGGCACAACGGCAACGAGAACACGGATGAAATTGACGCCCTCAAGCTCTGTCAATCTGTTGATCTGACCGCTGTATTCCGTATCCTCAAGGAAAATTTTCATTTGAGAAAGGATCGGTTCAAGAAAAACCATAGAGGCGGTGAACGCGCCGATAGAAACGAACGAAAGCTTGCTCCACGGTCTTATAAAAGAAGCAACAAGACCGATAACCATTATATATGCCGTGCCGTGGAACTGCGCGGCTAGAACAATGAGAAGAATATACCAGACATACTTTTTTTGAACCAGCAGCTTATATCCGGCGAAAAGAATCATAATCGCCACAAACTGCCGTATTCCGTTGAACATATATGAAAAACCGGTTGACGCAACAAAAAAGAACATACTGATTCCGGGCATTTCGGAATACATTCTCATCGTTATGCACAAACATACGATTTGAAAAACGGCAAGCAGCGTGAACCAGACATGAACCTCGGGAAAGATGATTTTTATAACCGCAGCAAGCTGATAAAACAGCTTGTCCTTCATTTCAAGACTGAGAATCTGAGAAAAATCTGTCGGCAGCTGCTCAAAGCTCTGTATGTATCCGGGCGTATCGGAAAAATTTCCTCGCAAACCCGTCAGCACAATAAGAGGAATAAATGAAAAGAAATACGAAAGAAAAATCGGCTTTGCTTCGGTTCTGCCTCCAATTGTCGTAACTCTGACGAGAAACCATTTTTTATATGTGAGGGCAACAAAGCACGTCCATGCCAAAAGCGACCAGTATACGGGCATTTGCCCTCACCTGCCTTTCGTCCCGAATAAAATTTCAGCAGACCGCCTGCGCTTCATCACTTTCAAATTGATACTCCGCAACAAGCGAGTGCAGCTGCGCTCTGAGCTGCTGCGGCGTCATGCTCTGCGCATCCTTGAGCGCGGCAAGGTTCAAAAGAAGATCCTTTTCGTCAACCGTTGTCGGGTGTCCGATAAAGATGAGATCATTGGCTGTTTTTTCGATACCCTCAGTGTCAAGCAAAAGCTCTTCATAAAGCTTTTCTCCGGGGCGCAGACCGGTATATTTGATTTTAATATCAATGTCCGGTTCAAGACCGGAAAGTCGAATCATATTGCGTGCAAGGTCGTCTATTCTGACCGGCTCGCCCATATCAAGGACAAAAATTTCTCCGTCTTTGGCATAAGCGCCTGCCTGCAAGACGAGGGAAACCGCCTCCGGAATCGTCATAAAATAGCGGGTGATATCCTTGTGGGTCACGGTAATCGGTCCGCCGTTTTCAAGCTGCTTTCTGAAAAGCGGAATAACGCTGCCGTTGCTGCCGAGCACATTGCCAAAGCGAACGGCGGCATAAACGGTCTTTGACTTTTTGCCGAACATTTCAATTATCAGCTCACAAACGCGTTTTGACGCACCCATAACGTTTGTCGGATTAACGGCTTTATCTGTTGAGATGAGAACCATTTTCTGCGCCTCAAAGCGATCCGCCGCAAGAGCAACATTATATGTTCCGAAGATGTTATTTTTGACCGCCTCGGCAGGAGAACCCTCCATAAGCGGAACATGTTTGTGCGCCGCTGCGTGGAAAACAATATCCGGACGGTACTTTTCAAAAATATCCATAACGCGTTTTTGATCTCTGACAGAACCGATGAGCACTTCTATATCAAGCTGCGGGCAATTGCGCCAAAGCTCCATCTGAATCGAATATACGCCGTTTTCATAAATATCAAGAAGAACAAGCTTTTTTGGTTCAAGCCGTGAGATCTGACGGCACAGTTCACTGCCTATTGAGCCGCCGGCACCCGTTACAAGAACGGTTTTTGCGGAAATATAGCCGCTGATTTCTCCGAGGTCCGTTTTAATCGCGTCACGACCGAGAAGGTCAAGAACATCAACACGGCGGATTTTTTCAATGCTTACCTCTCCGCTCGCGAGCTGATATATCGCAGGCAGCATGAGCAGCTCACAGTCCGTTTTTTGGCAAAGGTTGACTATCTCGCGCCTTTGCTGAGCCGTTGCCGAGGGTATTGCGATTATAATTTCCTCAATGCGGTATTTTTCAACGACCGAAAGGATATTGTCTCTCGTGCCTACGATCTTTACACCGTCAAGCCGTCTTCCGAGTTTGCGCCTGTCATCGTCAATGATGCAGACGATCTGATTTTGAGAATGCGGATTGTTTTTCATCTCGCGCAAAACAATATCTGCACTGCGTCCGGCACCGAAAAGCAGAGTCCTCTTTTTTCCGCCGCCTTTTGAATACGAAAAAAAGTTCTTTGAAAGTCTGCCGGAAAAGCGCAGGCAGCTTATGAGCGTAATAAGCAAAAGAGCGCGCAAAAACGGATATGAACGCGGAAAAGCAAGCCCTGCAACCTTTGAATAGAAAAAATCAAATGTGGTTGAAACCAAACAAGCGCCGATAATTCTGACAAGCTCGTCCATTCCGGCATAGCGCCACACGCTTGAATAAAGCCCGAATAGCCAAAATGAACCGATAGCCGCAATCGTTCCGGCAATTGCCACGCCCGAAAATGACTTTAAAAAGCCTGACGCAATAAGCTCGTTAAAATCCATCTCAAAGCGCAAATACAGCGCAAGAAATCCGGCGGCGTTGACAAAAACAATGTCTGCCAAAATGAGACAAATCGTTGAGTATACACCGCCCGGAATCAGCCGCTTTTTTGTTTTCTTTTCCATACCGTTGAACTCTTCCTCCCGGCAGCCGTTTTTCTTTGGGCTGCTTTATTGTTTTTACCCCGAACTTTATCCGGTTATTTTTTTCTCTATTCAAAATCACTGATAGTTGACAGTGCAAATATAAGCTATGCCCGATGGCTCTTTAAAAACTTAAACTTATACGAAAGCCACAGCAGACTGCTTTTTGAATACTCTTTTTCTTCGCGTATAACGCCCGTACAAACAGCAATGAGCGCGCTCTTTTTTATCGGACCTTCAACTCTTTTTTGTGCGTCACCGGAAAACCAAAGGCAGTCCCTGCTGCTTTTGACAACACGGTGAAGAACATATGCTCCGTTTTTTCTGCGGTAAAAAACAACGTCGCCGCGTTTCGGCTGCCTTTTGATTTTTTCAAGAACAACGCTGTCGCGCCCTTCTTCAAGAAATGGCAGCATACTTTTTCCCGTGACCGAAAGCACAACTCTTTCGCCTGCGGAAAGCTTGTACATAATTATCTTCACAAGTCCGTCATCGCTTATTTTTTTTCTGAATTCCTCAATCTGCGCTTCTTTCAAAGCGTATCCTCCTTTGGTTCCGCGTTCGATGGAATGATCTTCAACTGTTTCATAAGCTTCAACCGCCGCTTTGCAATCTCCATGCTTCCAAGCGGTGTTCCCGTCCCTTTTTTATTGAAAACAACGTCTCCGGCATATTTTGCTATCCGCAAGGCAGCATAGCACGGATACAGCACCGGAATCCGCTCAAGAGCCGGGTACCTTGCGGCGAGCGCGTCTCTTTTCGGAAAAACCGCATGCCAACGCGAACCCGAGCCGTCTCTGTTTTCAACTGCGGAAAGCGTGAGTAAAGCGCTGTGCGCGCGGGACGTTTCTCCCCTGCCGTAGACTCCGGCCTTCAGAATGTCCTCAATAAAATCGGTTCTGTCTGCCAGTCCCCTGCCTGCAAGCGGCAAAAGACCTGTAAAGCCAAGTTCATTGGCCGATATGTCAATCAGCGTTTCAAAAAAAGTCTCCGCACCAAGCTGCGACAAGCTCTTTCTCAAATCAGAAAAGTTAATTTCATTTTTATATTTGTCAACAAAAACAGCAATGTCACATACCTGACGTATGCCGAACCCACTGTGAATAAAATGCTTGAATGCGTGACAAACAAGATACAGCACATTCATTCGGGGCGAAAGCGTGAGTATTTCCGTACCGTCAATGCTCATCACAGCCATATTCTCAAACGGCGCGTCAAAGAGACGCGAGAGAACCTTTCCAACATCTCCGCCGAGCGAAAAAAGAGAAGTATTGGCTTCAACAATCAAAGAAGTTTTTTTGTCAAAAAACGAAACTTCTGTTTCTGTCTTTTTTCTCAGAGAAAAACCCTGTTCGTTCATAACGGAACAAAACAGCGAGAGCTCTTCCTTTTCAACGAGCAGGTCCTCGTCGGTTGACGGACGACACTCGCCGTCAACGTATAGCGTACGTAAAGTGATCCCCTTGACGCACAGGGCGCGAACACCGCGCGCCGAAAGCTCACGATACAAAGCGAGAAATCGGTTTGTTCTCGCCATCTGTGCCATTGCCTGCCGCATTGCCGCAGGCTTATATTTTTTCAGGACCTCACTTTCTGAATATACAGTTGAAAGCTCTGAGCACACAAGGGGCAGAACGTTGTGTATTGCCGAAAGTTCAAGAACCGACATAAGAGTGTTTTCATCAAGTGTGGGCAGGTTACGTTTTTTTTCAAAGCAGCATGAAACAGCCTGCAAAAAGTCTTTTTCTGCCTGCGTCATGCTCCAATACCCCCATATTAACATTATGTCAGTATTATAGCATATAAAAGCACGGCTTGTAAACCATGAAAAACACTAAAAGAATAAGCTAAATAGTCTTTTTAACCGACACAATAACAGTCGCCTTTGAGCTTTCGGTCTCAAAGGCGACTGTGAAGTTTTAAATACCGTTACTTGACGCGTGTAAACAGCATATTGAATGCAAATTCATTTTTCAAAAATCTTCTGCGGTGCAAAGCGTGCGGAGCAGAAACAACAAAAACGCACAGCAGCCCGGCAGCACGCAGCTTTCGCCGAAGCAGACGGTATTCCTTTCGGCACGCGGTCATTCTTTCCGCGCTGAATCTTATGCAGTCGAATACACCGAACATGGGATATATAAGATAAACATACTCCGACAGAAAAAGCAGTGAACCGAATCTGCTCCGATAAAAAGCACCGACCAAAAACAGCAAAACAGAAAACCCAAACAGGCATACGGAAGCCTCAAACGGCAGACTTTCCGCTTTTCTTTTGAGAATTAAAGTCGCAGTAACAGACGGCGCAAAAAAAAGCAGCATTGACAAAATTTTAAAAGTAAAAACAACAAGAGAAAGAGTCGCAGAACCCGAAAGCGCACTTTTCGGCAAAGCAGCACACTTTTGAACGCAGAGATTTTTAAAAAATCGTCTTTGATTTGCTGCCCTGAAAAAACAAAGAAAGAATACGCTTAAAAATGCAAGAGGCACTCCAAAAACGACGTTGAGCCAAAAGACCTCATCTTTTTCAAAAATTCTTTTTATAACGTGCGGAAGAAGATTGAGCAGCATAACAGCCGCCGCTTCTCCCGTTACGGCGAGTGCCCACGGTGCCGTTTTATTCAGCTGCTTTTGAGAGGTTTCCATCTGCATCACCGTTATTGTTTTGACCGCAAGTGACCTGTTTTATTCCTCCGTTATCAGTTTAGCAGTCTCGTTCATGCAGAACCTTGCCGCATCAAGTGGGTATAAAACAAAACAGTGATACGTTTTTTCAAAGTAAACCAGCCTTATCGGCGCACCGGCAGCCGTCCCTTTTTCAAAAAATCTTTTGCAGCCGGCTGAAAGCATGTCCCCTCCCGAGGTGAAAATGCAAACAGGCACTCCGGATTTGAACTCTGCGCAGGCAGGTTCGGCACAAGGATCATCTTTTTCAAAGCCCTCGCACCAACGCTCGGCAAGGAACCCGAGTCCGCCCGTTCCGCAAAACATCGGATCATGTTTTGCAATTTTTTCGGTCTCTGCGTCCCCCTCAACCCTGTGGTCAAGAAAGGGTGAAAACAAAATCAGTTTCTTTGGTTTTTTAAGTCCGCTTTGCTCTATAAAAGGCAGCAGATTAACGCAGATCGCTCCTCCGCAGGAATCTCCGCAAAGGACAACATTTTCATATTTTTCGGTGAGAGTTCTATAGATTTCCAAAAGCTGTTCGAGACTTTCACGGCATGAATACTCAGGTAAAGTCAAATAAAGCGGCACAACAAAAATGCAGCCCGTTTTTCTGCAAAGCTTTTCAATCAGCCTGACATGGTGGCTCGTCAGCCTGCGAACATATGCGCCGCCGTGGAGATACATAACAACCGTTTTTGAGTTTGCCTCAGCTTTTGGTTTAAAAATGTAATATTCCGTGTCGCAATATTTTTCTTTGAAAACCGTAATTCCTTTTCTTTCCCCTGTCGGCAAATCAACAGGCTTGCACTGCGCCGTTTTCAAATATTCCTCACAGGCTCTTTTGCTCGAAAACAACCGTCCGCTGCCGCGTGCCAAAAGAGCAAGTCTGACAAAATGATTCATTAACCTGTCATGAACAGAAAGCTCTCTTTCAAAATATCCGTTTTCCATTTTCTCCCTCCGTCAATGTAACATCGCTTTCAATATAACCGTTATCAAACATTTTGTCAATGATTTGTCTGTTATTAAACATTAAATTCAAATACTGTTAATTATTTCACGATATTCAGGTCAAAAATCGACACACGTCGCTTTTTTTGTGGTAGCTGCCTGTTCTATACGACTTTGCCTCAGGCAGAAAACCATTTTTACGCTTACGGGTCAAAAAAGGAAAGGGAGCCGAATCCGATGCGGTCGACTCCCTTAGATTTTATTACTCGGTTGATCGTTGTTACTCAAACCGTTACCCTGCCCTTGATATTGAAAAGAGCGAGAGCTCTTGCACACTCATTGACAGGCAGACCCATAACGGTAAAATAGTCGCCATCGATCCTTTTAACAAGAACACTGCCGAATCCTTGGATTCCATAGGCACCCGCCTTATCCATAGGTTCTTCCGTCTGAACATATGACCTCACGGTTTCATCGGAAAGCGGATAAAATTCAACCCTCGTACATGAAACAAAGCTATCCTCCTTTTCACCGTCAGCAATGCATACTCCGGTAAAGACCTCGTGTACCCTGCCGGAAAGAGCATAAAGCATTGCTTCGGCATCAGCGTGAGTTTTTGGTTTTCCGAGAATTTTTCCGCCGAGAGAAACAACCGTGTCGCAGCCAAGAACAACCGCATTCGTCTCATTTTTCAAAACAGAATGCGCTTTTCTTTTTGCGAGCTCCAAAACCGCGTCCGACGCGTCAATACCTTCCGGCAGACTTTCGTCGGCATCAGAAGGTATTACCTCGAAGGTATAGCCGGCATTTGAAAGCAGCTCGCGCCGCCTCGGAGAGGCGGAGGCAACAACAAATCGTTTCATATCCTTCCCTCCTCAAGGAGTTTTGCCGTTTTGAGAACAAGTGCAACGGTCTTGCTGTCGGTAATTTCGCCGTTCATAACAAGTTCCACAGCCTTTGAAAGTTCAATTTCTTCAACCGAAAGGAACTCGCCCTCATCAAGATGCTGATGCGTCTTTTTTATGCCTTTTGCGAGGTAAAGGTGGATTATCTCGGTGCAATATGCAACTGTGGGATAAACCTCACCCATCGGAATAACCTTTTCCGCAGTTACTCCGCATTCCTCCTCAAGCTCACGCATTCCCGCCGCGAGCGGCTCTTCGCCTTTTTCAAGCTTTCCGGCAGGCAGTTCAAGCAGAACTCTGCCGTAAGGATAGCGGAACTGGCGCACAAAAAGCAGCGTGTTGTTCTCTGTCAGTGCGGCAACGCAAACACCGCCGTGGTGTTCAACAACCTCACGGGTGGAGTGCTTTCCGTTAGGCAGAACAACTGTGTCATTGTACACGTTAATTATTCTGCCCTCAAAAATCACTTTTCGGTCAATCATTTTTTCAGTCATGTCCATATTTGTCCCTCTTTTCGGAATACCGGTAAACTCCGGATGAATATATATTTTTTAAAAGGATGCGTCGGCGCCAAAAAGAGCGCCGACCGGAAAGGAATGTTCATTATGAATCTTATTACAGAATGCACAGACAAAACTATATTTGACTATGAAAAAAGCAAACGCCTTGTTGAAGATCTGACAAAAAAATACCCGTTTCTTTCGACAGATGTGATTGGTCGCAGCAGCACGGGGAGAGCAATTTTTGCCCTCACGCTCGGCAACAAAAGGAACCGCGTTCTCCTTGCCGGAGCTTTCCACGGCTGCGAATGGCTGACCGCGCTCGTGCTCTTTCGCTTTTGCGAAAAGCTGTGTATAAGTCTTGACCAAAAGAGCGAGCTTTGCTCAGTCAACATTTCAAGGGCGTTTTCTCAGCTCGGTGTAATGATCGTTCCCTGCGTGAACCCGGACGGCGTTGAAATCGCCGTTCATGGCGCGGACGGTGCAGGCTCCACAAAAAAATTCATCGAATCTCTCAAATGCAAAGACTATTCAAAATGGAACGCAAATGCTGCCGGAGTTGACATCAACCACAATTTCAACGCAGGTTGGGAAACCTTGCGCAAAATGGAAGAAGAAAGCGGAATAACCGGTCCGGCGCCGCGGCGTTTCGGCGGATACAGAGCCGAAAGCGAGGCAGAAACAAAAGCCATGACCAGACTCTGCCGCATGCTGCCTTTTCGTCAGGCTATGGCGCTGCATTCACAAGGAGAGGAGCTTTATTGGTGCTACGGAGACGACACCCCCGCCCAAGCTCACATGATGGCAAAGATTCTCGCCGACTCATGCTCATACCGCCTTGTTGAAAATGACGGGCTCGCTTCTCACGGCGGATTCAAAGACTGGTTCATCAGCGAATTTTACCGTCCCGCGTTCACAATGGAGATTGGAAAAGGCGAAAATCCGCTGCCGGTTACCGAGCTTGAAAAAATCTATGCGCGCATTGAGGAGGCTCTCACAATTTTCACTTTGATGTGAGACTTTGACAAAAATTTCGTTTGCAGACTGCGCCACCGGAATTTTTGTCAAACGCGGCAAAACCGCAAAAAATACCGAATGTCTTTCAATTTTGCGGAATAACACAGGGTATGATATGTGCAGTGAAGTTGTAATACTTACAGCAGTCTGTCCTTTTCAACAGCCGCCTGAACAGCGCCGGCAACCGCCGACTCAAAGCCGTTCTTTTGGAGCGAAAGCACACCCTCGATTGTTGTTCCGCCCGGTGAGCAGACTCTGTCGGTCAGCTCCATCGGGTGCTCTTTTGATTCAAGAATCATCTTTGCCGAACCGAGAACTGCCTGGGCGCAGATTTCAAGCGCCTGCTTTTTCGGCATTCCGTTCTTAACAGAAGCTCTTGCAAGCGCGTCAATGAACATATATGCAAATGCAGGTGAAGAACCTCCGATCACGCCGAAAAGCGGAAAGTGTTTTTCCGGCAGATTGACAGCAGTACCAAAGCTCTCGCACATTTTTTTGGCAAAAGCGAGGTCGTTTTCCGTTGCATTTTCATTTCCGCAAAAGGCGCTGACCGCCTCGCCGACGGTTGCATTGATGTTCGGCATTACGCGAACAAGTCTGACCTCGCCGGAAAGACGTTCTTCAAAAAACGAAAGCGGCTTTCCTGCGGCTATTGAAATAACCAAAGGCTTGTGCTCAAGAATCACCCTTTTGAGCGGCGGCAGAACCTCCGGCAAAATATTGGGTTTGACAGAAAACACAACGTTTTCGCAGCTTTGAGCAACTTCCTGCGCACTGCCCAGCACGCGCACACCGAGTTCCTTTGCGAGCGCCGCGGTTTTCTGCGCGTCAATGTCAAAAACGGCTATATCGCCGCCGGAGAGTGTTCCCGACGAAACAAGACCGCTTATCATTGCGGAAGCCATGTTTCCCGCTCCTATGAATCCTGTCATTTTATTCAGCTTCTTTCTCTTTAATTTCTTCTTCGCTTTCTTCATTTCGGGAAGTTCCGAGGTACAATTGGGGCATCTGACAGCCTTTATGCTGATTTCGCTTTGGCAGAACGGACACTTTTTGGTGGTTGCTTCAGCCGGCTTTTCTTCTTTCCTGCCAAGTTCAGCGAGCTTGTTCAGCCCTTTGACAAGCAGAAAAATGATAAACGCCATGATGAGAAAATTGAGTACCGCCGTCACGAACGAGCCATAGTTGAGAGTTGCATACCCCGCGTCCTTTGCAGCGGCTGCCGTTGAAAACTTTTCGTCTGTTATTGCAAGAACGATGAACTTATCGGCAAAGTTAATGCCCTTTGTTGCGAGCGAAATGACCGGCGATATCACATCGTTGACGAGTGAATTGACGATCCACCGCCAATGATTACGCCGACGGCAAGGTCAATGACGCTGCCGCGCATGATGAACTTTTTGAACTCACCGATAAAACTTTTGCTTTTTTCTTTCATTTCTACACTTTCCTTAGCTGACCGCCGACCGGTTGAGAATGCAGGCACTGTGTCAAAACCTGCGCCAAGTGTTCAGTCGACGGTCACTTGTTTTTTCGTTTCGTATTCTATCACAATGCGCCGGAAGTTTCAACAGATTTTGAAAACGGTCAGTCCTTTTTGCGGAAGAACCGGCTGAAAAAGCTTTATTTTATGATTTCTTAACAAGTGAGTCAAGTTCACTTTTGACAAAATCACGTCTTTGAGCATATTTTATGGTATCCGGACATTGAGCTGCAAGAGCGTTCCAGATATCATATGCGGCTTGAAGATATTCTTCGTTATTTTTAGAAACCAATGTAAGTCTTACATAAGAAGCAGCTAAAGCATCATATTCCTGAATCATATTTGTCTCTTCAGCAATGGCTTTATCGATTTCAAAGGATTGCAGATACATTTCTTCAGCTTTTTCAAGCTTGCCCTCGGATTCGTATATATCGCCAAGTCTATCATAACTTGCAGACAAATCTCTTTGTGAGTTTATCGTTCTTGTCTCTTCGGCAAGAGCTTTAAAAATCTCAAAGCCTTGTAGATACATTTCCTTTGCTTTTTCAAGCTTGCCTTCAGATTTGTATATATCGCCAAGTTTATTGCAACTTATAGATAAATCTCTTCGTGACCCCACCGTTTTTGTTTCTTCGGCAAGAGCTTTGCTAATTTCAAAGCATTGCAGATGCATTTCTTTGGCTTCTTCAAGCTTGCCTTCGGCTTGGTATATGTCGCCGAGTTTATTACAACTTACAGACAAATCTCTTCGTGACTCTATCGTCTTCGTTTCTTCGGCAAGGGCTTTTCTTATTTCAAAGCCTTGCAGATACATTTCCTTGGCTTCTTCAAGCTTGCCTTCGGCTTGGTATATACCGCCAAGTCTATCGTAACTTACAGACAACTCTCTGCGTGGTCCTACCGTTTTTGTTTCTTTGGCAAGAGCTTTGCTGATTTCAAAGAATTGCAGATACATTTCCTTGGCTTTTTCAAGATTTCCTTCGGATTTGTAGATACCGCCAAGACTGACACAACTCACAGACAAATCTCTACGTGACTCCATTGTCTTCGTCTCTTCGGCAAGGGCTTTATCAATTTCAAAGCATTGCAGATACATTTCCTTAGCTTTTTCAAGCTTGCCTTCAGCTTTGTATATATCGCCGAGTCTACTGTAACTTATAGACAAGTGTCTGCACGACTCTGCCGTTTTTGTCTCTTCTGCAAGGGCTTTGCTGATTTCAAAGCTTTGCAGATACATTTCCTTGGCTTCTTTATGCTTGCCTTCAGCTTTGTATATGCCTCCAAGTTTATCATAACTCACAGACAAATCTCTGCACGACTCTACCGTTTTTGTCTCTTCGGCAAGGGCTTTGCTGATTTCAAGGCTTTGCAGATACATTTCCTTGGCTTTTTCAAGCATGTCCTCAGCTTTGTATATATCGCCGAGTCTATCGTAACTTGCGGAAAGAATTCTGCGTGACTCTACCGTTTTTGTTTCTTCAGCAAGAGCTTTACCGATTTCAAAGAATTTCAAATACATTTCCTTAGCTTCATCAAACCTGTCTTCGGATACATATACGTCGCCAAGTCTATTATAACTTACGGAAAGATTTCTGCGTGACTCTGCCGTTTTTGCTTTTTCTTCAACAGCTCGTGCAAAATTAAGGCACTCCAGATATACTTCTTTTGCTTTTTCGAGCTTTGCGAGTTCTTTCAAATAGTCGCCAAGATCGCACATTGCCACAAAGAGCGCCGTGCTGTTCTCCTCTGTTTGTACTCCCTCATACAGCTTTTTTCTGACTTCGACCAGTTTTTCCTGCCATGAGATTGCCTTGAGGTAATCTCTTTCAACGCCCGTGCCTGTACGGTACATATCAACGAGCTTTTCAAGCGCTTCCGGAAGTTCGGCTTCTGCCGCGCCGGTTATGAGTTTCAGCGCTCTTTCATAGTCAACCTCAACATCAATTCCTTTGAGATATGCAAGACCGATAAAAAAGTTGTGCTCCGGGT
>CAKTDF010000033.1 GCA_934541115.1 uncultured Eubacteriales bacterium | reverse complement strand
TGACTATATTCTAACGAACTCAATCGCTTTTTTTATTCTTTTTTTGATTTCAGTCTCACATCTATTGTAAAGCTACAACGAAGAGCCGCTTTATGCGAAAAACATGTTGCTTTGCTGTTTATATTTGTGATAAGATTCAACAGCATATACTTAATTGAAAGGAAGGGTGCTAATGTTTGACCTTTTTCCGGGAATCTTCGAAGTTATGTTTGTTATGGTTTTCGTCCTTATATTTTCAGTGATAATCGTCACGCTCATACGCGGTGTTTCTACGTGGAGCAAAAACAATAAATCGCCGCGCCTGACCGTAATGGCAGACGTTGTTTCAAAGCGGGAAAATGTCAGTCATACTCATCACAATTCCGGCATGAATGGCGAAATGTCATACAGCTCAACTTCAACAACATACTACGTGACGTTTCAGTTTGAAAGCGGAGACAGACTTGAGCTCAATGTGCAGAGCTACGACTACGGAATGATTGCCGAGGGTGACCGCGGAAAGCTGACTTTCCAAGGCACAAGATTTCTTGGATTTAAGAGAATATAAACAGCATGACCGCCCGTGGAATACGGGCGGTCACTGTTATGATACTTAAGTTATTACCAGATTGCTTTTTCAGCAATGTCTTTCTTTATCATTGCTTCAAAATCTGCAATCGTATAGGAACCGATATCTCCGGTTCCGCGCTTACGAACTGAGACGCAGCCGTTTTCTGCTTCTTTGTCTCCGATAACAAGCGTATACGGAACCTTTGCGAGCTGACTCTCGCGCAGTTTATATCCAAGCTTTTCGCTCCTTGTGTCAACTTCAACGCGCTCAATGCCGGCCTTTTCAAGGGTCTCTTTGAGCTTGAAGGCTGCCTCCTGATGTCTGTCTGCAATAGGAGCGATTCTGACCTGTTCGGGAGCGAGCCACACAGGGAACGCGCCTGCAAAGTGTTCGGTAATTACTCCGATAAAACGCTCAATTGAGCCGAGAACAACGCGGTGAATCATGACCGGACGATGCTTTTCATTGTCTGCGCCCGTGTATTCAAGTTCAAATCTTTCCGGAAGCTGCATGTCGAGCTGAATTGTGCCGCACTGCCACGTTCTTCCGAGACTGTCAGAAAGATGGAAGTCAAGCTTCGGACCATAGAATGCACCGTCGCCCTCGTTGATGACATAATCTTTGCCCATTTCCTCAATAGCTTTTTCGAGTGTTTCTGTTGCAAATTCCCAGTCCTTAATGTCACCCATGTGATCTTCCGGCATGGTTGAAACTTCAATCTGATATGAAAGACCGAATACGCTGTATACCTCGTCAAAGAGCTTGACAACATTTTTGATTTCGTCTTTCATCTGCTCCCATGTCATGAAGATGTGAGCGTCGTCCTGCGTAAAGCAGCGCACGCGGAAAAGTCCGTGCAGCGCGCCGGAAAGCTCATGGCGGTGAACGAGCCCGAGCTCGCCCATACGCAGAGGAAGGTCACGGTATGAATGAGGCTGAGATTTATATACAAGCATTCCGCCGGGGCAGTTCATCGGCTTGATTGCAAAGTCCGTGTCGTCAATGACGGTAGTGTACATATTTTCCTTGTAGTGATCCCAGTGACCCGAGCGCTCCCAAAGAGAACGGTTGAGCATCATCGGAGTGCTGATTTCAACGTAACCGTACTTTTTGTGAACTTGGCGCCAGTAGTCAATGAGGGTGTTGCGAAGCAGCATACCCTTGGGCAGGAAGAACGGGAAACCCGGACCCTCGTCAAGGAGCATAAAGAGACCGAGCTCCTTGCCGAGCTTTCTGTGGTCGCGCTTTTTGGCTTCTTCAATCATCTGAAGATATGCTTCAAGCTCCGAGGCTTTTGTGAAAGCGGTTCCATAGATTCTTTGAAGCATCTTGTTTTTCGAATCGCCGCGCCAATATGCGCCGGTGCAGTTAGTGAGCTTGAAAGCCTTGATTCTTCCGGTATCCGGAATATGAGGACCCGCACAAAGCTCTTCAAATTCACCTTGACGATAGAAAGAAATCTTTTCACCCTTGCCGGCATGTTCCTTGATCAGCTCTACCTTATAAGGCTCGTTTCTGCTCTCCATGAGAGCGATCGCTTCATCGGGTTCAAGCTCAAACTTTTCAAGCGGAAGTGCTTCTTTAACAATTTTTTTCATCTCGGCTTCTATTTTTTCAAGAACATCCGGGGTAAAGGTTACATCCGAGTCAAAGTCATAATAAAAGCCGTTTTCTATTGCGGGACCGATTGCGAGCTTGGTTTCCGGATAGAGGCGCTTAACGGCCTGTGCAAGAACATGAGAACAGGTGTGGCGAAAATTCTCTTTGCCCTCTGCGTTGTCAAAGGTAAGGATTTCAACCTCGCAGTCTTCATTAAGGGGAGTGCGCAAATCTTTCTGCTCGCCGTTGACCTTGCAGCCGCAAGTGGCTTTGTAAAGTCCTGCACCGAGACTCTTTGCAATTTCAAGAACGGTTATGCCGTTTTCAAATTCTTTGACAACGCCGCCTTTTAAAGTAACATTGATCATTTCTTTTGCTTCCTTTCAATAAAAGATTGAAATAAAAAAAGCTTCACCCACAGCATACAAAATGCACAGGGATGAAGCTGAAAATTCAGTTCCACGGTTCCACCCGTATTCCGCAAAATAACGCGGCACTCAAATAGCCTTAACGCGGCTCGACGTCACGCCTTATCATGAAAACAATGCTTCGGTGTGCAGCTCAAAAGTGGTGGCTTTTTCGGTTTTCAAAGCGCTGCTTTCAGCCCGGGACAGTGCCTCTCTTTTTGAAAATCGGTGAAAAAGCGGTCTTTATCATAGCCTTGTGATGGGATCTGCTTTGTCAACCGTTATTTTATCAAACGAAAACGAATATGTCAAGGAAAAGCGTATAACAATACTTGATTTTTTTAACGTTTATGCTATAATTATACGGTATTTTTAATTTTAGGCGGCCTCATACGCCGCTGTTTGGGGGAATCACTTATGAAGCGAACCGAAATTGCAGAAATTTACAAGGACGCCGCCGCTTATACGGCATCGCCTGTCACTGTCTGCGGCTGGATCAGAACCAATCGCGATTCAAAGAATCTTGGATTTATGGAGGTTAATGATGGCAGCTGTTTTAAGGGCGTTCAGGTTGTTTTTGAGAGAGAAAAACTCGAAAATTTTGCCGATACCGCAAAGCTCAATGTCGGAACTGCGGTAATTGTTACCGGTAATGTTCTTCTCACTCCGCAGGCAAAACAGCCGTTTGAAATCAATGCAACGAGCGTTGAGGTTGAGGGCGCTTCAACACCGGATTATCCGCTGCAAAAAAAGCGTCACTCGCTTGAATATTTGCGCACGATTGCCCATCTTCGCCCGAGAACCAATATTTATTCGGCAGCTTTTCGCGTTCGTTCTGCCGCAGCTTTTGCTCTTCACAGCTTTTTTAGAGAAAGAAATTTTGTTTATGCGCATACGCCTCTCATTTCCTGCAGTGACTGCGAGGGTGCCGGCGAGATGTTCCGTGTAACGACTCTTGATATGAGCAATCCGCCGAGAAATGAAGACGGAACAGTTGATTTTTCTCAGGACTTTTTCGGAAAGAGCGCTTATCTTACGGTTTCCGGTCAGCTCCAGGGCGAGATAATGGCTCAGGCTTTCGGAAAAATATACACTTTCGGTCCGACGTTCCGTGCAGAAAAGTCATATACTCAGCGCCATGCCGCAGAGTTCTGGATGGTTGAGCCGGAAATTGCTTTTGCTGACCTCAACGATGATATGGAGCTTGCGGAGGCAATGATAAAGTATGTTATCAACTATGTTCTTGAGCATTGCAGTCAAGATATTGAGTTCCTCAACCAGTTCGTTGACAAGGGTCTTATAGAGCGGCTTAAGGCTGTTGCTTCCTCAGACTTTGGAAGAATCACTTATACCGATGCCGTTGAGATACTTAAAAAGCATAACGATAAATTTGAGTACAAGGTTGAATGGGGTTGCGACCTTCAGACTGAACATGAGCGTTATCTGACTGAAGAAATTTTTAAAAAGCCTGTTTTTGTTACCGATTATCCGAAGGAAATCAAAGCTTTTTATATGCGTCTCAATGATGACGGAAAAACTGTTGCCGCTTGCGACTGCCTTGTTATGGGTATCGGTGAAATCATTGGCGGCAGCCAAAGAGAAGAACGGTATGACGTTCTTGTCCAGCGTATCCATGAGCTTGGGCTTAAGGAAGAAGACTATTGGTGGTACCTTGATCTTCGCAAATACGGCGGAACAAAACATGCAGGTTTCGGTCTCGGCTTTGAAAGACTCGTTATGTACTTGACAGGTATTTCAAACATCAGAGACGTTCTCCCGTTCCCGAGAACAACCGGTTCGGCAGATTTCTAATTTTTGGGAGGTTACTGTAATGAAGTATTCAGAATATACAAAAGAACAACTCCTTGCTGAAAAAGCAAAGCTTGAAGAAGAATATAAGCACTTTAAATCAAAAGGTTTAAAGCTTGATATGTCAAGAGGAAAGCCGGGTGCAGATCAGCTTGCTGTGTCAAACGGTCTTCTTGATGCAATTACATCAAAAGATTGGGAAAATAACGCAGGAAATCATAGCCTTGAGTACCGAAATTACGGACTTCTGACCGGTATTATCGAGTGCAAGGAGATTTTTGCCGACCTTCTCGGAGTGCCTACGGATAACATCATTGTCTGCGGTAATTCAAGTCTCAATCTCATGTTTGATTACATTACTCAGTGTATGATGACTGGTTCGGACGGTATTCCGTGGAAAGATCAAGGCAAAATCAAATTTCTTTGCCCTTGTCCCGGTTATGACAGACATTTTGCGATTGCGCAGTACTATGGAATGGAGCTTATCCCGGTAAGATTAACTGGTGATGGTCCTGATATGGATCAGGTTGAAAGACTGGTCAAGGATCCGTCCGTAAAAGGAATGTTCTGTGTTCCCAAGTATTCCAATCCGACAGGTGAAACCTACAGCGCAGAAACTGTTGAGCGTATAGCAAAGCTTGAGCCGGCTGCTGCCGATTTCAGAATCATTTGGGATAATGCATATATTATTCATGATTTGACCGATACCAGCGATGAGCTTGTCAACATTTTTGATGAGCTTAAGAAGTATGGGCATGAAGATATGGTGATTGAGTTCACTTCAACTTCAAAAATCAGCTTTCCGGGTGCCGGCGTGGCTGCAATTGCTGCTTCTGACAGAAATATTGATATTATAAAAAAGCGCATGAGTGTTCAAACGATAGGTTATGATAAAATTAATCAATATCGTCATGTTAAGTTTTATAAAGACGTTGATGGAATTAAACGCCATATGAAACTTCATAAGGCAATCCTTGCGCCGAAATTCAGCGCTGTTATTGATGCTTTTGAAGATGGACTCGGCGAGTATGGAATTGCTCAGTGGTCAAAGCCTAACGGAGGTTATTTTATCAGCCTTGATGTAGTTCCCGGAACTGCTAAAAGGGTAGGGGAGCTTTGCAAAGAGGGCGGAGTTACTCTTACTACAGTTGGTGCAACGTTCCCATACGGCATTGATCCTGAGGACAAAAATATCAGAATCGCTCCGTCGTATCCGCCGGTAAATGAGCTGCTCGAGGCAACAAGGCTGCTTTGCATATGCGTAAGACTTGCAGCTGTTGACATGATTTTGAGCACGAAGTGAACCCTATAATCATATATTAACGTGAACCGCAGAAGAAGCACAAATCTTCTGCGGTTTTATAGTTGGCAAAACACGGGCTTTTAAAAAACATTTACTTTTTTCTCACGTTTAAGGTTTGATTTAGGAAACAATGGCATAATCTTACAAAAGGTGAACGGCTACTCATAAAATTATGCAATTTGCATAGAACATATTGCAAAATAACTTCAAATTGTACAAACAAGCTATGGACTTTTTGTGCAAGGAATGGTAATATGTTAATACAACGTTAATAAATTATTGCTTGTAAAAAGTGAGTCGATCGCGGCGTAACGTGTAGTTAAATAAATATGTAAGGAGATGCCATTATGACCGTTACCAATACTGAATATTTCGGAATCCAAAGAAAAATAGTTGCCAATATGACAACCGAATCATGGCAGAACATTCCTCACGTAACATATATGTATGAACCGGACGTTACCGCATTCTTTAAAGAATACAAAAAGCTTAACCGCAACCGTACCGGTGATGAGAAAATTACCTTTAACACTCTCATGCTTAAAGTCATTGCAGAGGGACTCAAAGCTGCACCGATAATGAACTCGCATATTGAATTTGACAGAAAGCTTGTTCGCGGAAGAATTGACACTTTCGCCGAGATAAATATCTCTATGCCTACAATTCTTCCGAATGGCAAAATGATGACAATAAATCTTCGCGATTTCGGCAACAAAAACCTTGATGAGATGACGGCTTATATCAATGATGTTCGCCGTCGAGCAGAAAAGACTAACCTCACCGAGGCAATGTACTCGGTTTCGTTCGATAACACGATGAAAAATCTTAAAAAAGGAAAACTCTTTCAAACTATCGGAAGACTCTACGGCGCGAACTTCGGCAAGTGCAAAATTACGCATTTCCGTGGAAAAGAAAAGCGTGAATACGAGTCTATTCCCGAAACCGAGAGACTTACCATTAAGGATCTTGAGCAGGGCACAGTGACAGTTTCGAATATCGGTTCAACTTATCTTGCTCAGAGGGGTGCCACGGCTCTTCTTGAAATTGTTCCTCCTCAAGTGTGCGCTCTTTCGGTCGGTGCGGTTCTTGATAAGCCGATCGTTGTTAAAAAGAGCGACGGAAGGAAAGAGGTTGAAGCAAGAAGTGTACTTCCTATTTGTATTGCTTTTGACCACAGAGCACTTGACTTTGGAGAAACGGTTCCCTTTATGAAACGCCTGGACGAAATTTTTGAGGATCCCTCGATTATTCGTTCATGGGTGAACAACGGCGGGGAAAACCAAGACGTTTTCACTGTTGTTGCTTGAATTTGACATCTTCTCTCCCCTTTCTATAATCTTTTCTTGCGAAACGGCAGTCACTTTGGTGGCTGCCGTTTTGTTTGTCTGTAATACTTTTGAATATCTTTGAATACACTCCAAAAGGGGTGATGTGCAGAATGAAAAGGTTTTTAAAGTTGTCGGTTCCCATATTTATTATAATTATGATTTTTAATGGCTGTACGCAAGGTGAATTTTGCAATCCGGAGCTTTTTGCAAAAAGATACAGAAATTTGTCAGGGAATGAAATCAGTCCCGAAAGTTTTATCGGAACAGATTTTGAAGATAAAGAGTTATATTTATTTGAAGCCGCTCAAACAGACGGTATTACGACGCTTGTGAAGTTGTTTACTGACCGACAAGGTCGAATTGCGGAATGCCGGATAGTTATTTCCAAGCTCGATGAAAACGGAAAGCCTGTTTTATTGACTTCTGCAGCAAGAGAAGCTTTTTTTGAAAGTTCAAAAAATGTTGCATCTGCTTTGAGCGGTGAGGATAAAGAAAAAACAGCCGACCTGCTTTGCGAACTTTTAGATATAGAAGAACTAAGCAAAACAGAGAACGTTGAAAAAGCAGCTGAACACGGCTCACAAAGATACGTTTATGTTTCAAATGAGGTTGTTTCAGAAATTGTGATATATAACAAATGGCTCTGCAAAGCAGAAGAAACGCAAAAACCTGAGAGTAAGGTGGCCTTTGATAAAACAACAAACGTCAGAACAGAAACTGTTCCGCATAAATAATAAACAGGCTGTCGCAAAATGCGGCAGCCTGTTTCAGCGTTACTTTCTTTTGGGCTTTCTTTCGGCTTTTCTTTTAAAGCCGTTTTTATCAATATAATAGGTGTTGTCAAGCTGCGATGTCAAACTCTCTTTGAAAGAATCAATATAGAGACGGCGAAGCTTTTGCTGTTCAGTTTTTTCCTCCTCGGTCAAACCCTCCGTCTTAGACTTTCTTGAAAGCTCATTGATTCTGTCGATTTGTTCTTGTGTAACCATTACTTTTCCTCCTCTTCCCACTTTTTCCAAACGTCGGGGCAGTAGCCGACAGTAGCCTTTTTGCCGTTACGAACAATCGGTGTTTTAAAAAGCTCGCCGTTTTCCAAAAGCTTTTCTTCTTTGGCCTCATCACTGGCAAGATACTTTATGAACGACGAATCATATTTTTTGGACTTTTCGTTTATCAGATTTTCAAGTTTTCCACCGACTGCTTTTTTTACACTTGCAAGCTCTCCTCGGCTCAAACTGAATTTTGAAAGGTCAACAAACTGAAACTTGATTGACCTCTCTTTAAAATAGCGTTGAGCTTTTTTTGTGTCAAAGCACTTTGATGTTCCGTATATCTGAATATTCATAAACAAATCCTTTCATTCCAACTGCCTTGGATTATACTCCTTTGTGCGGCAAAAATCAATATTCGCCGTGAATGTTGAGAAGCGGAACGAGGAGTTCTCCTTTTTGTCTTTTTAGATAGTTATTTGTAATAGAAACAACATCTTTTGAAAGCAGAATTACGCCGAACAGGTTGGGTATTGCCATCAGTCCGTTGAAAATATCCGAAATGCACCAAACAAGGTCAAGTCTTGCAACTGCACCGAAAAAGCAGAGCAAACAGAACAGAATTATATATCCTTTCCTTTTGCCCTCTCCGAAAAGAAAATCTATACTCTTGATTCCATAGAATGACCATCCGATAATTGTTGAAAACGCAAAAAGAGCAACTGAAACCGAAAGAATAACATCTGCCCATTTTCCAAAGACGCAGTTAAACGCAAGAGTAACTAAAGCGGCGCCCTCAACTTCTTCAAGAATAACAGGGTTATTTTCCTTGTTTTCGCCGCTTTCGGCTGCACGTATTGCCATTATATTGGTGTAAGTTGATTTTGAACCTTTAACAATTTTGTTGCCCGATGTAAGAGTATATACAGAGTTCTCGTGAGTATCTGAAAGAGGAACAGTACATTCATGGTCTTTGGACTCGTCAAGGAGGATATACTGTGTATTTTCGGTTATGTTTTCAAGCGCTTTTCTGAGAGGTACGGCATTGACAGAAGTTGAAAGAATGACAAAGGCTGTTATTGTGCAAATGACGGTTGTGTCAACGAAAACCTGAAAAATTCCCCACATACCCTGAACTGCAGGCTCGCTGACGCTTGATGATGTGCCCACGAGAACCGTTGAACCAAGACCTGCTTCATTTGAAAAAACGCCGCGTTTAAAGCCTACGGAAATACATTTTCCAAGTACCGCACCGCCAAAGCCGCCGGCAGCGGAACGCAATGAAAAGGCACACCTGAAAATTGAAGAAAAAACATTCGGTGCACTTTTGATGTTTGATATGATAATAAAAAGTGATGCAGATATATAAAACAGTGCCATAAACGGAACGAGCTTTTCCGTAATTTTACCTATCCGCGAAACGCCGCCGCCAATGGCAATAAAGGTTACGAGTGCAATTACTATACCTGTTATATACGGCGAAATATTCATTGATGAGGAAAATACAACGGAAATTGAATTAGATTGACTCATGTTTCCGATTCCAAAAGATGCCAACAGTGTAAAAGCGGCAAAGGCATATGCAAGGGCGGTGCCGAGCTTTGAAGTCAATTTGCTTTTGGAAAGACCGTCTTTTAAATAGTACATCGGACCTCCACACCATTCATTGTTTGACCCTTTGAAGCGATAGAAAATGCCCAACAGATTTTCTGCATAGCTTGTCATCATTGAAATGAGAGAGCAAAGCCACATCCAAAAAACGGCTCCGGGTCCGCCCGTCGCTATTGCTGCAGCTACTCCTGCAATATTGCCGGTTCCTATCGTTGCGGCAAGCGTTGTTGACATCGCCTGAAATTGGGAAAGGGTGTTTTGGCTATCCTGCTTCCTGACGTTACTCTTTTTGAATATTGCAAGAAATGTGTTTGAAAGCCACAGCTTCATATGACTGAACTGAAAAAAATTGAGTTTGGCTGTATAAAAAATACCGACAGAAACAAGCAAAGCTATTGTGGGAACGCCCCAGACTGCCGAAGCAAGTTTTTCAAATATGGAGAGTAATTTTTCCATTCAAAGCACACCTTTCATTTGTAGCTGTCGATATATGAATATGCCGCATATTTTGCGGTATATGTGTTTTGTCGGGCTTGAAAAGGTGTAAAACAATGTGATATAATAATGTGGCTCAAAGCAGAGCTTTGATGTGGTTAAAAAAGCACTGAATCATGTTGTAGTCGGCAAATCAAACCTTGAGAGATTTCTGATTTTTTGCTGAAATTTGAAACAATGACGCTGCTTTTAATGGTCCAGAACGGAGAGCTTTCATATGAATATATGTTACATTATATCTGCCGGAGAAACCGATAAAATCAAGATTGAAAAAGATATGACTGATTATATAATTTGCGCCGATGCCGGATATAAAAAAGCAATTGAAAACTCAATTGCTCCAGACCTTGTTGTGGGTGATTTTGATTCGCTCGGAGAAGTTCCGAAAAATGAAAATATAAAGGTACACCCGTCGGAGAAAGACGAGACCGATACTTTTCTTGCTATCAACTGCGGTATAGAACGCGGATATAAGAGTTTTGTGATTTTCGGCGCTCTGGGTGGACGGCTTGACCACACTTTTGCAAATATCCAACTTTTAAAATATCTTGCTGAACACGGTATGAAATGCACGCTGCATTCACCGAGAGAAACCGTGACGGTTTTGAAAGACAGTTCTCTTGTATTTTCAGAAAATGAGAGGGGAGTTATCTCTGTGTTTTCTCTTTCGGACAGTTCTGAGGGTGTTACCGAAACAGGACTCAAATACTGCCTTGAAAATGCAGTTCTCACATCGTCTTTTCCTCTTGGCGTGAGCAATGAATTTATTGGCAAAGAGTCCGTAATTTCAGTTAAAAGCGGTGTACTGATGATTGTTCGCGAAAGGGGAGTGTAGACTGCGATTTTTACATCTTATTTGTTTTGTATATAAAATAAATGCTGCAATTTGCAAAAGTGTCTTGCAAATTGCAGCATTATTTAAATTACTGCCGGGCGATTTTTAAATCTTTGTGCAATATTCAAGGTATACCCATCCGGATGGAGTTCTGCCCCACTTTCCGTTGACTTCAATTACAGAAAATTCTATTCCTTTAACATAACCGTTGACTTTTCCGCCAAGAATGGCGAGTACCTGTTCTTGTGCATTTTTTGTCAGTTCATCAAATTTCAGATATGAATGCTTTGTTCCGGGACCGGTGCGTACATTTAAAACGCTTGCGCCGGTGACTTTGTAGTCACCTGTTTTATACTTGCTTTTGGCTTTTTTATCTTTACCGGAGTCCTTGCTTTTTGTCTGTTTTTTGAGCTTTTTAAAAGTCAGACCTGCCGAACTGTCAACCTTTGTGAAGTTCGGATCGAGGAAAAACAGCTTTTCCGGTTTGAATCCGCCGTGAGTTGTTGTCAGCACCCATTTTCCGTTTGAATTGAGCGCCCAGCCGTTTCCGGTCATGGTACCTTTTCCGCCGCTTATATGAAGATGATTTCCGGTTGCACCATCGCTGCCTTCGCGGCATATTTTTTCCCCGCGCTTAAATTTCTGTCCCACGGAAAGTCTTTTTAAATCGGAGTCTTCGGGGTGCGTGATCTGCATAGTGAAATAGTCGGAAGTTGAGTCTGCAAAATCAACCTTTTTGGTTGATTGGAGCCATATGGTGTTTGTTCCTCCGTTGCCTACTCCATAAATACGAATAAGCTTCATTTCATCACATGGGCAATAGAGCCAGTCCCGTCCGCCGTCCGTGCACGCCTCGTCAAACGGATAATCTTTCGGTGTTCCGGTTGTATGAGGGTAGTGCGAAGTTTTTCCGAGGTAGGTCTGAGTTATACGCATGACTTTTGTTGGGTATATGAGAAAATTTGACATTATAAACCTCCTTTCCCTTCAGTTTATGTTTTGAAAAAGGAAGGGGTGTATGTGTTTGCAACATAAAAGGAACTGCCGTGTTTGAGCAGCAGTTCCGTGTTATTTATGAGAATGGCCTGCTACCTACAATAACGGCGTAATCAGACTTGAAATAGTCTTCGGACTGACTGCTGAATCCGAAGGCGCGCCAGCATTGATCAAATGTGATATCTTTGCTGTTGCTCAAAACGATAAAGGTGGTGTTTTTTGTTGCATTTGACATTTTTCCTGTTATTTCAAGACGGTATTTATATTCGTTGTCGCCGGTTGTCCATGTGCCGTCCGATTTACTGTAGTAAGTAGTTGTAATAACAAATTCCTCGTTGCTGTGCTTTTTGCTGATCTCTTCAGTCGGTGTAGCGCTGTAGGTCTTAACTGTTGAAACCGTGTGTGCGTTTACTCCAAAGTGTTCCTCGGCTTTACGACGGCAGGAAGCGTTCAATTCATCGGAGTACTTTTGGATGTTAAAAACCTTGCTTTGCAGATGCCATGGGAATTTTTCTTTGATGTCAGATGTATATTTCGAACCGTCGCCGGGCTCCCAATACTCAACAAGGTCATAATGACCGTGCCCGCCTGTTTGCTTCGCAGTAATAACAGCCGGAAAAACGGAACCGGATTCAACAGCAATTGTGCCGTTTTTCAAGCTATATTCCTGAAACATTGCCAGCATATAAATTGTCGTTTTTTTGCCGTTATTTTTTGTACCAAATACTTTATGCGCTGCTGTGATAAAATTATCATTGATGTTTTTGTCCGTATAACAGTGATTCATTATTTCGCCGTCAATGAACAGTGAAAGTTCATCATTCAGCGCTGTTCTTGGACTTGTAAGAAAACACAGGGCGGTTACAACACTTGCGATTATTGCAGTAACTATAATCCAAAATCCCGGCTTCTTATAGTTCAATATGGTTTTTACACGTTCTTTTACTCCGGTTTCTCCGAATGCAAGGGGACAGGCGGTAATTAACCGTCGGTTTGCGCTGAGGGATAAAAGAGACTGTGAATAATCTGCTCGCTGCTCACTTGACAAGTTTTTGATAACCTTTTCATCACAGGCAAGTTCAATATCTTTGCACAGAAGTATGTAACACAGCCACATCAATGGATTGAACCAGTAAACCGAAAGAAGTATAAAGCCTAAAGGTTTCCAAAAATAGTCTTTCCGTCTTATATGTGCCTGCTCATGCGCTGTAACACTTGACATGTTTTGTTCACTTATGCCGAACGGTATATAGATCTTCGGCTTGATGATTCCAAAAATGAAAGGTGTAACAACATTTTCACTCTGAAAAATATTGTCATGTACCAACACGGCTGTTTTGATTTTTGTTTTTAAGCGCAAACAGCTGATTACGGAATAAATCAACATGACGACCATGCCTACGAGCCACACAGAAGCAAGAATCGGTATTACGATTTCAAATGGATTTGCATTTGCTGTAACGCTATAGGAGGGCGCACTGTTTACTGCTGAATTAACTGAGTTATTGATGAAAGGGATACCGGTGTTGATGCCGGTGCTTTGGTCTGCTAATATTTCCGGACTGATCGTTTCTGCGCTCGGCATCAGACTCAGTGCGCTCTCAATAGTAAACGGACAAACGAGGCGAACGGCTACAACGCCCCAAAGCAGAACTGCAACCCATTTTGGTGCCTTTTTCAAAAGCAGGCGCAGCAGCAGTACTGCAAGTACGATCCAACCGGCAGAGATACTCATGTTTACAATCTTCAAAAAAACTTCACTCATTGCATTTCTCCTTTCTGAAGCGGTCGATCATGTTCTGAACCTCGTCGATTTCTTTTTCGGAGAGCTTTTGATGTTTTGTGAATGCGGCAATAAAAGCAGGAAGGGAACCTTCAAATGTTTTTTCAACCATCTCATCGATTTGTGCAGCCTGCACTTCATCTTTGCTCACAATTGAAGTGACAATAGTGCTCTTATTTTTCAAGATTCTGCGTTCTGAGAGGCGTTTAATCACGGTGTAAGTGGTTGTCGGTTTCCAGCCAAGTTGTTCTTTGCAAAGACGGATGAGTTCACTGCTTTTTATCGGTTCATGTTCCCATAGAATCAGGCAGAACCGATATTCACTTTCAAAAACTTTCGGTGTGTTCATAACTAGCCTCCTTTTACTCTAATCCAATAGAGGACACATACACTCTAACATATTAGAGTAGACTTGTCAAGAGTCAAAAAATAACCGACTGAAAATATTTAAAAGATGTAGCAGTCGCATTCTATTAGATGTGGAGTGGTAAAAGTTGTAACGTTTTATACGACATAAGTGAACGAGTAAAAAACAAAAAAATGTGTACATTAAAATTCAGTTTTGAGTTTTCCGATCAAGCATTTAGGATGTTTTTTATACCACGATATTTTAATCAACAAAATGAATAATTTATTAATATATTTCAATGTTTTTCTTGACTTTTGAGGCGTGCTGATATAAAATAACTGTTAATTAGACATTTGTATATTATTCCCAGCGTGCGGGAATGTGCCGTAAAGCCCGTTTCGGCGCTTTCGGTTCGTGTACAAATGAATTGAAAAAGTTCGGCAGCGACATTCTGCCGACGGAATGGAGAGAAGAAAATGAACAAAAAAGTACTGAGCGTAATTCTTGCGCTGATCATGCTCGTCACGGCTTTGCCTGTAGCCGCTTTTGCTGCTGACGATGTTTTGCCGGTGGTCATTGACTCGGGTTACTCGTCATCTCAAATTTTTGAGTTTGATAACGAGGGCAACATTATAGGCAAAATCTGGGGTCTTGACATGGGTGGTATCTTTACCGTTGCGGCTAAGGATATTCCGGAGCTTACCTCTGCAAATCTTGAGCTTTTCATGAATAAGAACCCGGAAAAGCTCAGAGAACAGCTTGTTATTGCTGCTGATCAGATTATTGAAAAAATGAAACGCAATCCCGACGGTACTCCGAAGTATAACAGCGGAACATGGCCCACGACGCCGCAGGAAAGCAATATGCAGTACATCTATGACAACATGGATAGTATTGAGTATCTGAAGGGTACGATTCACGAAAAAAGATATACGCCGATTCTCTGCGAAAAAATCGGAGCAGAAAATGTTTTTCAGTTTTCAACCGACTGGCGTCAGGAAATTATCTTTTGTGCCTTTGATCTCGGAAAGTACATAAAATCCGTTCTTGATTATACCGGCGCAGAAAAAGTGAATGTATTCAGTGAAAGTCACGGCGGTCAGACCACCGGAACCTACATTTCGCTTTGCTCACTTGTTGACGAGGGCGGCGAAAAAGCGGTGCAGCTTGCTTCTTTGCTCGGTATTGATTACAGTGAACTTAAAACATATTTCAACCTCAACTATATTAACAACGCTGTTCTCAATTCACCTGCCATCGGCGGAGTTCAGCTTGCTTACGATCTTATTTCCGGTACTTCTCACTTTGATGTAACCAGAATTATGGAATTTGTTGAGTACGGTAACAATCCGCTCAAAGATCTTGTCGGCGGCGACGAGTACATTTGGGAGTCTGAATATGAATGGCTTCTTGCTTTTGCAAAGCTCGACAAGACCAATAATTTCTTCAACTCAATTGTTCAAGACGAAAGAATGATGAGCGTTGTTCTTTCTCTTGGCAGTATGTGGGACTTTGTAGATGTTGACCACTATGATGAAATTAAGGCAAGTAAAATAAATACTGCCGAAAAGCAGGCGGAATATGCGCCTATGCTCGCAAGAACAGATTTTGCACACTATAATGTTATGAATAACCTCAATCATTACCTCACTTACGCACGCGAAAGAGGTGTAAATGTAAATATTGTCTGCGGTACTGATATCACAACCGCTACCGGTTCAACCGTCAACGGCGACTGCCTTGTTGCCGCCAAGACCGCTTCCGGCGCAAAAGTAACTGACTATGGCTATCGTTTCAGCAACGGTTATAATACTGATTTTACGGATTCGGCTGTTACCTGCACCGATTCGTCACACAACCATGTTTCACCGCGAATGAACCTTGACGGTGCTTATGGATATCTCCCCGAAAATACATGGTATATCGAGGGTCAGTTCCACGCCCAGTATGCATATGATAATTATGCTTTGCCTCTCACCAACAGGCTTTTGCTTGACGGCGATCTCGCCGATGTTCACGCCGATCCTGCTTTCCCGCAGTTTGAAACAACATATAACGCAAAGCTCGGTGTTCATGCAAAATTCGATAATTCCGTTTACGGCAGAGCGGATTCTTCTGATACCGCGCTTGTTATTGAAAACATTTCAAGAAAAAGCGGAATTGAGCTTATCTCACTTAAGGTTGAGGGCGCAGATGTTCAACTCGAGAGCGTCAGAGGAAAAAAGATCAAGATGGGCGAAAGCGTCAGCATTCCTCTCAAGTCTGCAATCACAGACAAAGGTATGACAAACTTTACTGTGTCGATATACTACCTTGAGGATAACGCTGTTATGGCTATGGACGGACGTACGTTTAACTTTACTGTTAATAATGCAGATCTTGCAGACTACGATGCTTCGAACCCGTTTACGGAAGTAAAGATGAAACCGATTTATATGACTTCGGATGAAGTTATGAGCGAGCTTTCAAATTTTGACTTTTTCACGATGATTCGCGCTTTTGTTCTTTCTGTTGTCAGAGCGTTCCGTGCAGTGATTGATTTCTTCAAAAACTCATTTGTAAAATAAGCCGTTTTTAAATGAAAGTCGTGTCTTTGTAAAAGGGCACGGCTTTTTTCTTTTGAAGTATTGCGGTCTCTTGGAAACCATGATAAAATAGCTCTATCTTTGAATTATTATATTCAAACTTGAGTTTTGGAGAGGAACAAAAGTTATGTTAAGAGTGTTGCATGTGGTGACCGATATGAACCGTGGCGGTCTTGAAACCATGCTGATGAATTACTATCGCCACATTGACCGCGGCAGTGTTCAATTTGATTTTTTGGTACACCGGCAGAAACGTGCCGCATATGATGATGAAATTGAAAAGCTTGGCGGACGTATTTTTCGCATTCAAAAGCTTAATCCGCTTTCGCCGTCATATTACAGTGCACTTGATGATTTTTTCAGAGAACACACTGAGTACAATATTGTTCATGCGCACCTTGACTGCATGAGTGCATATCCGTTAAGAGCGGCAAAAAGAGCCGGCGTTCCGGTACGTATAGCTCACGCTCACAGTACAGCTCAGGATCATGATTGGAAATTCATCTTTAAGCTTTTTTCAAAAAGATTCATTTCACGTTATGCAACATTTCTATTTTCTTGTTCGGAGGATGCGGGCAAGTGGATGTTCGGCACGGATAAGATTACAGTGCTGAAAAATGCTATTGACACTTCAAAATATGCGTTTGATATGTCTGTTCGCAATGAAATGCGCAAAAAGCTGCAGCTTGAGGATGCATTTGTTCTCGGCCATGTCGGACGTTTCTCTCCGGCTAAAAACCATGATTTTCTTATTGATGTTTTTCAAATCGTCAAAGAATGTTGTCCCGACGCGAAACTGCTTTTGGTTGGAGACGGTGCAAAAAGAATCGAGATTTTTGAAAAGGTCAAAAGGCTGAACCTTTCAAAAGACGTAATTTTTGCCGGAGTTTGCGAGAATGTTGATGAGCTGCTCCAAGCTATGGACATATTTGTTTTTCCGTCGCTATATGAGGGATTCGGAATTGCCGCGCTTGAAGCTCAAACATCGGGTCTGCCATGCGTGATTTCTGAAAATGTTCCGAACGATTGTGCAGTTACCGCAGATTTGACTGCCTTTTTGCCGCTTGACGCCGGGGCGGACGAGTGGGCAGACGCGGTTTTGACTAAGCGTGATATTGTGAGGAAAGATCGCAGTGCCGAAGTGACTTCAAAACATATGGATATTATAAATGAAGCAGTCAAATTAGAGGAGTTTTATAAAAAAGCTTATGAAAAACAGTTCTGATATAATTCTTACCGTTTTTACTCCTACTTTTAACCGGGTACACACATTAAAACGAACCTATGAAAGCCTTTGCAAGCAAAGCTGTAAGGACTTTGTCTGGCTCATTATTGATGATGGTTCGTCTGACAACACGGGAGAGACGGTCAGACTTTGGAAAGAGAATGACAACGGTTTTGAAATTCAATATATTTATAAAAAAAACGGTGGTATGCATACAGCTCATAATACCGCATATGCAAATATACACACCGAGCTTTGCACGTGTGTTGATTCCGATGACGCTATGGCGGAAAATGCCGTTGAAAAGATTCTTAAGAAGTGGGAATCTGTAAACGGGCAGGAATATGCGGGTATTGTTGGGCTTGACGCTGATTTTAAAGGAAATGTTATTGGCAGCGGGTTTCCCGACGGTTTGGCGGAAACAACGCTTTCCGGATATTATGCAAACGGTGGCTCCGGTGATAAAAAGCTGATTTATCGAACAGATGTTATAAATTCATATCCGGAATACCCTGTTTTTGAGGGCGAAAAATATGTCAGCCTTGCCTATAAGTATTTGCTGATAGACCAAGATTACAGGCTTGCTGTATTAAATGATGTGCTTTGCGAGGTCGAATATCAAGCAGACGGTTCAAGCAGCAATATGTTCCGTCAATATCTCAACAACCCTAAGGGCTTTGCATTTTGGCGAACAGTAAAAATGGAGTATCCGGAGTCATTCAAAAGATTGATTATTGACTGTGTTCACTATTGCTCAAGCAGTATAATTGCCAAAAATCGTAACTGTATAAAAGAGTCGCCAAAAAAGTTTTTGACGGTGTTATGTATGCCCGTCGGTTGGCTTTTATCCCTTTATATTAAGAAAAGAGCCGGGGTACAGTAATGATGAGCGAAGATTTTAAAGCTGACTATTTCAGAATGACCGGAGAAAAGTACACCGGGAGTTTGACGGATTGGTTCAAAGTTTTTATGAAACACAATCTCAAATACATGTGGTTATACCGAAAATATAGTCAAAAGCCAACTTTGCTTAGGCGTTACAGACTTTATAGGCTTTCAGAAAAATACGGTCTTGAAATTTTGCCCAAACAGTGCGGCGCCGGTCTTTATCTCGGTCACCCTTTCAAGCTGAGGAGAGTCGAACTCAATGCGGTTTTTTAAGGCAAATTTTCACCGATACTGCGT
>CAKTDF010000032.1 GCA_934541115.1 uncultured Eubacteriales bacterium | reverse complement strand
CGGAAATACGGCAAAAAAGACTTCGCTTGATTTGGACTTTCAATGCTTTGTTTTGTAACAATCGACAAAAGTACCCCAGCGGAGCGTACGGGTGTAAAAGTACATAACCATTTATATATTAAAAGCAAGCGTTGGGTTTAAGGAAGTAAACATGCCACGTAAATCCAAAGCAAATTATCAAAAACATAATGGCGGAGCGTACACTATCCGTAAACGCTCCGCCACTTATAACTTGTTCAATTGAAAACTATCCTAAAACTCCAATAAGCTTCATAAGGCTTTCCTTTGCATCGCCGAGCAAAAGCGTTACTCCGTCCTCTTTGCTGTAAAGCGGATTTTCAACGCCCGCATAACCCGGCTTAAGGTCATAATTGCAGATGATGATGTTCTTTGCCTCGGCAACATTCAGAATCGGCATACCGGATATCGGCGTATTCTCCGTCTCTTTCGCCGCAGGATTCATAACATCGTTTGCGCCGATTACTATTGCAACATCTGCATTTTTGAAGTCGTCGTTGATGTCTTTCATTTCATAAAGCTTTTCATAGTCAACATCAACCTCTGCGAGCAGAACGTTCATATGTCCCGGCATACGTCCTGCAACCGGATGAATTGCATAACGTACCGTCGCTCCGTTCTTTTCAAGCTTGTCTTCAAGCTGCTTTACGAGCGACTGCGCCTGTGCCAGTGCCATTCCGTAACCCGGTACGATGATGACATTCTTTGCACTTTTGAGTACGGAGGAAACCGAAAGTTTTTCTTCTTTGGATTCGCCGGACTTGCTTTCGTTCTTTTCAATATTTTGAGCATCACCCTCAATTGCAGCAAGGAGCTTCATAAGGCTTTCCTTTGCATCGCCGAGCAAAAGCGTTACTCCGTCCTCTTTGCTGTAAAGCGGATTTTCAACGCCCGCATAACCCGGCTTAAGGTCATAATTGCAGATGATGATGTTCTTTGCCTCGGCAACATTCAGAATCGGCATACCGGATATCGGCGTATTCTCCGTCTCTTTCGCCGCAGGATTCATAACATCGTTTGCGCCGATTACTATTGCAACATCTGCATTTTTGAAGTCGTCGTTGATGTCTTTCATTTCATAAAGCTTTTCATAGTCAACATCAACCTCTGCGAGCAGAACGTTCATATGTCCCGGCATACGTCCTGCAACCGGATGAATTGCATAACGTACCGTCGCTCCGTTCTTTTCAAGCTTGTCTTCAAGCTGCTTTACGAGCGACTGCGCCTGTGCCAGTGCCATTCCGTAACCCGGTACGATGATGACATTCTTTGCACTTTTGAGTACGGAGGAAAGCGGGCTTTCTCTGTTTTCCGAATCAGCACTTTCGTCTTCCTGCGGTTCCGGCTCGTTTTCCGATTCGGCTTTCTTTTCTTCAGCCGGCTCAATTTTGGCAGCTTTATTTCCGTGGGCTGAGGTCTTTCCGAGCAGAATATCAAAAAGGCTGCGGTTCATAGCTTTGCACATTATTTGTGTAAGAATGAGCCCGGACGCGCCGACGATTCCGCCGATTGCAACAAGCAAAATGTCTTTAATTGCAAGACCGGCAATTGCACCGGCAACGCCGGAGAAGGAGTTGAGCAGCGAAATTGTGATTGGCATATCCGCACCGCCGACTCTGACCGAAAACAGCAAACCAAACGCAAGAGACAAAACAAACGCCGCAATTGAAAGCGGAAGCAGCGCCGGAACAAAGACCGAAACAACACAGACGGCAAGTGAACCGATAAGCGTGGCGGCGGTCAGTGCACTGTGTCCCGGAATCACCACCGGCTTTGATTTCATAATGCCTTGAAGCTTCGCCGCGGCAATAAGTGAACCAACGAGCGTAACAACACCCACAACAAGGGCAAGCATAGCCGTTGAAATGCTGAAAGCGTCAGCATTTTTATCTGTAAAAAGTGTGAGCGCACCAACCAAAGCAGACGCACCTCCGCCAAAACCGTTGAGCAGAGCAACCATCTGCGGCATCTGAATCATTTTAACCTTTTTGGTTATCCATGCGCCTATTGCGGAACCGACAAGCATTGAAGCAAGAATCACGGCAAGAGATGTTCTGACATCTGAGCCAAAGACCTCATACTTCACCATTGTCAGCGCAATTGCAAGAGCCATTGAAACGGCTGAAAGGCTGTTGCCAAGGCTCGCCTTCTGAACCTTGCTCATAAGATATATTCCCACAAGAACACCAAGGACAAGAATGCCGCTTGAAATGTAATAGACGAGGTCAGGCATCACTTTTTACCTCCCTTATCTTTTGATTTGAACATTTTGAGCATACGTCCGGTTACACCAAAGCCGCCGACAACGTTGATCATTGCAAGAACAAGAGCGAGAGCTCCGAAAATATAGCCGAGAACAGGTTCTTCTGCCCTAACGGCAATAACTGTTGAAGAAATTGCTCCGAGCACCGTTATACCGGAAAGCGCATTCATGCCGGACATAAGCGGCGTATGCAGCAGGCTCGGAACGTTGTTGATAAGCTTATAGCCGACTATCATTGAAACAAAAAAGACAACCACAAGAATGATTTTCATAGTCATAGTTTTTCTCCCATATCGTCATTAAAAGCGCGGCTTCGCTTTTTTTGAAGCCGCGCTTTCTGTGTGTAAAGGTCGGATTAAAGACCCATAGCCTCAAGCGCACCGGCGTGAACGATTTTTCCGTCGATTGTTGTGAGAGCCGATTTAATGATTGCGTCGTCCATGTCAAGAACGATCTTGCCGTCCTTAGTCATGAACTTGACAAGCTCAAGCATATTGTTGGCGAACATCCATGTGGAGCTTGTGGGAAGAATGCCGGGAATATTCTTTGTGCCAATGATGGTCACGCCATGCTTGACTTCAATCGCGCCCTTGGGGGTAATCTCACAGTTTCCGCCCTGATCAATTGAAATGTCAACAATAACCGAACCTGGTTTCATCAGCTTAACCATTTCTTCGGTAATAAGAATCGGAGCAAGTTTTCCGGGAATAAGAGCGGAGCAAAAAACGATATCCATATCCGGAAGTATTTTTGAAAGAGTCTGTCTCTCTCCCTCAAGAACATCGTCCGGAAGGCGAAGAGCGTAGCCGCCCTCCCCCACTGCAAGCGCCGGATCAATACCAAGGTCAACTATCTTTGCGCCGAGCGACAAGGCATTCTCCTGACCCATGGGTCTGATGTCCGCAGCGTGTGTAACGCCGCCGAGACGTTTTCCGGTTGCAAGAGCCTGCATTCCGGCAACGCCTGCCCCAAGAACAAGGATCTTGGCAGGCTTGATTACACCGACGGCACAAGCCGTCATCGGAATAAACCACGGGAGTCTATCAGCAGCCATGAGCATGCCTTTGTAGCCTGCGCAGGTACTCATTGAAGTGAGCGCGTCCATTGACTGCGCCCTTGAAATTCTCGGAATACCGTCAAGAGTAATTGAAATTACGCCCTTTGCCGCCATATTCTTGACCATCTGATGATTGACGGGAGATGCGGGGTGAATGAATGTGATGAGGTACTGTCCCTCATGCATCATATCTATCTCATGCTTGCCTTTGGCATCGTTAAAAAGCGGTTCTTTAACCTTGAGGATAACTTCAGCCTTATCATAGAGTTCCGCAACGTCTGCAACTATCTTTGCGCCTGCGGCAACATATTGTTCATCGGTAAAATGAGCACCAGCGCCGGCATTCTTTTCAACAAGAACCTCTGCGCCGAGAGCTATGTACGCTTTGACGGTTTCCGGTGTTGCCGAAACACGGTCTTCTTCATGCATAATTTCTTTTGGGATTCCGATAATCATTTTGTAAAACGCCTCCATTCATTTAATATAAGACCCTTGCCGTTCATTTTAAAAGTGAGCGGACATTCGCTGTCTTATTGACTAAAATATAACATATAATGTTGAAAATATCTATATATTTTTGATAAAATAATAGACAAGAATTCTCCAAAACTTTTGTCAGCAATATACAATTTCGGACAAAATACTTTGCCTTTTTAAACAGCCAAAGCGCACCAAAATATCCTTTTACAATTAAAATTGTTAAAAATATGAAAACATCAGTTGACAAGCGGTTTTCGTATTGATAAGATTAAAATATAATGGTTTGCAGTTCGGATACGGCGGACAAAATTAAAGGAGAGTGCAGACTTATGAAAAAAACAATCTCACTGTTTCTTGCCGCACTGATGATTTTCAGCCTCTTTGTTCCGGTCTCTGCCGTTTCTGTCAAGACCAGGGCAAAATACCCGATGATCTATTTCCGCGGCAACAGCGAAACCATCTATGACGAGGACGGCAACGCAGTCTATGACTTTGAAGTTGAAGGTGACACCATCAAGCAGATGGCAAAAAAGATTCTGCCGTACTTTGCCAAAGGTTACATCACCAACGACTTTGACGAGTATTATAAGGTATTCGCCGAAGAAATGACAAAGCTCTATGACAAGTGCATTCTTGACGGAGACGGAAACCCGAGATACGGCACCGGAATTTCTGAAGAACAGAAAAAGAACAACATCATAGAAATGAACACGAACTACGCCAATAGCGCAGGTACGTTCAACATCAACAGCTATGACTTTGCGAACGACTGGCGCCTTGACCCGCTCACGACCGTTGATGAAGTTGACAAATACATCAACGGAGTTCTCAAGGTCACGGGAAAAGACAAGGTCTGTCTTGTTTGCAAATGTCTCGGCGGAGACCTCATTCTCGCCTACCTTGCAAAATACGGAACCGAAAAGATCCATTCCGTTTGCTTCGGCTCAACCGTTGCTTTCGGCGGAGACCTTGCGAACGACCCGTTTTCCGGACATCTCAGCATTGACGGCGACAACCTTGACCGTTTTGCAAGCGATACTTTCCTTTCAAAGCTTCTTCCGAACTTTGACGAGGTCGTATATGAATTTATTAAGCAAACCGTTTCGCTTGCCAATGCCGCAGGCATTGCCGACGGCGCTTCGGACGCTTTCATGAAGCTGCTCTATAACAAGCTCTACAAGGGTCTTGTTCCTGCTCTTGCAACCGCAACCTACGGCACATGGCCCGGTTACTGGACGATGGTTACCGCAGACAGATATGAAGAAGCCAAACATTTTGTTTTCGGCGATGAAAGCAGCGAAAAATACCAGCAGTATGCAGGACTCATTAAAAAACTCGATAATTACGACAAGCTCGTGCGCCAGCGCATTCCGGAATTGCTCAAAAACGCCGAGGCTGACGGAGTTAATATCTGCATCGTTTCAAAATACGGTTTCCAAATGCCGCCGGTCATTGAGGCTGCCGATGAACAGGGAGATGTTTGGACAACAACAAGATATTCCTCACTCGGCGCAACCGTTTCAAAAACCGGAACAACACTTTCCGATGAATATATTGAGTCACGCAAGGCTCTCGGTCTCGGAAAATACATTTCACCGGATAAACAAATAGACGCGTCAACCTGCGTTTTTCCGGAATACACTTGGTTCATTAAGGGCGCGATACACGATGATTGGACAAAGGAAGAGGACAGAATCATTATCACCGTCTGCGATTCGGACGAAAGAGTCACCGTTGACAACCTTGATAACAGACCGCAGTTTCTTGTCTATGACCGTTCAACAGACAGCGTTTCTCCCATGACGGAGGATAACTGCCACACGGAAACCTATGAGGTTGATCCCGGTCCAAAGCACAGACTCCTCAGCTTTCTCACTGCATTTTTCAGATGGCTCAAGGCTGCATTTGATTTTTCAAAACATCTGTCAAGCAAATAATTTGCACGGCAAAGCATCTGACATATCAATCTGATTTACATGTAAAAAACAGCAATGTGTTCAAAAAAACGCACATTGCTGTTTTTATTTATAATTGACTTTTCAAAATCTGACGTATTTGCTGTACTCTCGTGCGCACAGAGGACGAATAACTTTTTTTAACCGCAGCGGTTTTTCTGTTTGTCCAACCCGTCAGCTACCGTTTTTTAATGTACCCAATGCGCCTGAAAAATTTATTTTTTGATCACTGTGTGCGGGAATCCTTCCAACTCAAGCTCGGCAACAATTCGCTTTGGTATATCCGTGTTGAGAACAGATGCTTCGCCGTCTTTGATAAAGCTATCGCTGCCGTAAACATAAAGCGGAACATCAACGCCGGTGTGCCATGTGCTTGTGTACACATATTTGCCGTCCTGCAGCGTGATTCCTCCCGTCTCATGGTCAGCCGTTACAACAACAAGAGTATGACCGTCCTTTTTGGCGTAATCAAGAGCCGCACCAACTGCTTTATCAAAAGAAATCAATGCTTCTTTCATTCCCTCGCCGTCATTGTTGTGGCTGTTCTTGTCAATATGCGCTCCCTCAACCATGAGGAAAAAGCCGTTTTCACCGTTGTCAAGCAAGTCGATTGCCTTTTCGGTCATCTGAGTGAGCGTAGGCATTGCGCCGCAATCATTTTTCCACAGCTCGCCTGTGAACTGACCGAAAGAGCGTGTACCCTCGGAAAGCGCCTGCATTTCGGCATAGTCTGTGACATATTCAAAGCCGGCGCTTTTTGCTTTGCTTTTGCTGCACGTTGAGGTTTTTGTTCCCCAAATCAAATCAAGCTCGCTTTTCAGTTGGTCATTCGTAATTGCAGAAGCATTGTTGCGGCTGCTTGTGTGGGCAGAAAAGCCTCCCGGCGTTGCCCCTCTTGTGCTGTCTGTTGTAACAATACCCGCGTTCATTCCCTTTGACTTTGCAAATTCACAAAGGTTCATCGGATAACTGTTTTCAGCATTCAAATCGTCCGGATACACACCAACGGCGCCGTTGTTCGTGCGCACACCGCAGGCGAGAGCCGTTGCACCCGCAGCACTGTCCGTTATGCTGTTATCGGCGGACGCAGTCTGCGAAAAGCTTTGCACCGAAAAAGTATCAAGATTGAGTTTTGCACCGGTTTCAGCCCTGGTTTTTTCAATACTCATAACGCCCATTCCGTCACCGATGAGAAAAATAACGTTTTTGATTTTTCCGTCTTCGGGTTTTATGCCGGTTCCAAAAAGACTCACCAAGAATATCAGAGCCGCCATAAGAATCCCCGCAACTCTCTTAAAAAACGCTGCCATAATAGTATATCCTCCTTTTATTTTAGCCTTACAGACAAATTCTTTCATATGCATTCCGCCAATTTTCAAAGCTTTTTTCGCCAAAACGTTTCGGCATACAACTCAATGCAGATGTATATAAAGTATAGCATATACATTTTGTTTTTTCAACGCAAGCACCTCTCAAACCGGCTTGTTTTCAAGTGAGCAGCCGCTCACCGCAGATACCGTTCGGTGAGCGACTGTTCACTTTTTCTGAGGGCAAAAAAATTCAACTTTTTTGCATAAAAATCGCCTTGTTTTTTGTAGGTTTTGTGATTTGCAAGGGGTTTTAGCCTTTTAAAATGGTAAAATATTCATAAAATTTTATGACGCGCAGAAAATGCAATTCATTTTATTGCAAAATAAGCGGCGTTAGTATATAATTAAGGGGTCTAAAACCACGCAGAGCATTCCCGCTCAGTGCGTTGACTTTCGGCACAGCCAACAGAAATCAAAGAATGGAGGAAAAATCATGAAAAAACTGTTAGCTATTCTGCTTGCCGCTCTTCTTGTATTCTCTCTCGTTGCTTGCAGCGGCAGCTCAGACGACACAACCACCGCTCCGGCAGCTTCCGGCGAAACGACAGAGGGCGGCGAATCCACCGGCAATGACGTTGTCAAAATCGGCGTTTTTGAGCCGCAGTCCGGCGACAACGGCGCAGGCGGAAAGCAGGAGATCCTCGGTATGCAGTATGCAAACGTAGTTGCTCCCACCGTTGAGATTGGCGGAAAGACCTACGACGTAAAACTTGAAATCGTTGACAACGAGTCTTCAACCGATAAGGCTCCGACAGCTGCACAGACTCTTGTTTCGGCAGGCATTTCCGTTGCTCTCGGTTCATACGGCTCAAGCGTTGCAATCGCAGGCTCGCCCGTTTTCCAGAACGCCGGAATTCCCGCAATCGGCGTTACCTGCACCAATCCTCAGGTAACCGAAGGCAACAGCCACTACTTCCGCATCTGCTTCCTTGATCCGTTCCAGGGCACCGTTCTTGCGAACTACGCTTTCAAGGAAATCAAGGCAAAGAAAGCCTACATCCTCGCTCAGCTCGGAAACGACTATGACCAGGGACTTGCAAATTACTTCACCAAGGCTTTTGAAGCTCTCGGCGGAACCGTTGTTAAAGAAGACTTCCCCGAAGGCAACTCAGACTTCACATCATACCTCACCAACGCAAAGAATCAGGGTTGCGAAGTAATCTTCTCACCGACCTCGATTTCTTACGCTCAGCTCGTCGTTGAGCAGTCAACCTCACAGGGCACCGGACTTCCCATTCTTGCAAGCGACACATGGGATTCAAACGTTATCCTCAAGGCCGCAAAGGGCACCGACGCAAGAATCTATGTTACAACCTTCTATCAGGAGGGCGGCAACAAGGAATTTGACGAAGGCATCAAAAAATGGATCAACTCCGACAGCCAGGCAAAGACCAACAACGGCGGCGACGACACCGTTGCAGCAGTTACCGCAATGGGCTACGACGCATACTTTGTTGCTCTTGAAGCGCTCAAGAAGGCCGGCTCAACCGCTCCCGCAGACGTTCTCAAGGCTCTTCCCTCTGTAACCTACACCGGCGTTTCCGGCAAGATTGAATTCAACGAGACCGGCGACGCAATCAGAGACACCGCTTTCGTTAAGAACGCAAACACCGAAACCGGCGCATGGGACTTTGTTGCCGAACAGGGCGTTTAATCAAAAACAAGTTTAAGATATTTAATTTTTCAATATTGATATTTTTGCTTGTATCGGTTTGCCGGGGAACTTCCTCGGCAAGCCGTTTTATAGATTTATGAGTGCTCTTTCGGGTATATCCGAAAGGAGCCGAGGGAGTGTTTTCGGCTCTCTTCGGTTGTATTTGAAAGTGCAAAAGCTACCCCCGGCGGCGGATGCCGTCAATTTGAAAACGGAGGAAAAAAATGGACATTACCGGATTTTTTCAAAAGAACCTGCCGCATATTCTTGCCGGAATCTCCGTCGGCGGTCAGTATGCGCTGATTGCAATCGGATACACAATGGTTTACGGAATTTTGCGGCTCATCAACTTCGCACACGGCGATATCTTTATGGTTGCCGGTCTCATAATGGTTTACATTTCGGCCTCGCTTCCGATCTACATTGCAATACCCGTTGTCATTGTTTCAACGGTTATACTCGGCGTACTAGTTGAAAAGCTTGCGTATAAGCCTCTGCGTTCGGCACCGAGAATGTCGGTCATGATTTCTGCAATCGGCGTTTCATATCTCATTCAGAACCTCGCGCTTTATGTCACCGGAGGTCTTCCTAAAACCTATCCGAAAATCCCGTTTATTTCGGATTCAATAAGTATCCTCGGCGCTTCAACAAAGCGTGTTACGGTCATTACGCCGATTCTCACAATTGCCCTCATTATCGTTTTGGTTCTCCTAATCAAGTACACAAAGATCGGCATAGCAATGCGCGCCGTTTCAAAGGACTTTGAAACGAGCCAGCTCATGGGCGTAAAAATCAACAAGGTTATTTCCATGACTTTTGTCATCGGCTCTTTTCTTGCCTCCATCGGCTCAATGCTTTATTTTACGAACTACACCTCGGTCATGCCCACCTCGGGCGCAATGCCGGGTCTCAAGGCGTTTGTTGCCGCCGTATTCGGAGGAATCGGTTCCATTCCCGGATCTGTTGTCGGTGCGTTCATAATCGGTATCTGTGAAAACATCATCAAGGGTGCCGGTTTCTCAACCTTCTCCGACGCATTCACCTTTGTTCTTCTCATCGTTATTCTCTGCGTCAAGCCCACGGGAATCTTCGGCGAGAAGAACATCGACAAGGTTTAAAAGGAGGGAACAAAAATGCTGAACAACAAGAAAAGAAAAATTGATATTGTTGCCGTTTTTATCATCGTTGCCCTCATTTTTGCCGTTGACATTATTGCCGAAATGGTTGCTCCGAGAACCTCCCTGTTCTTTTCGGTTGTCAAAAAGAGCTGCGTTTATGCCCTTGTTGCCGTTTCAATGAACTTGCTCAACGGTTTCACCGGACTGTTTTCGCTCGGTCAGGCGGGCTTTATGCTCATCGGTGCATATACATACGCAATTCTTACAATTCCCGCCGAAATGAGAAGCAGCGTGTATCAGTATTTTGACGGCGGCATTGTTAAGGAACCTATCTTTTGGCCGCTTGCGCTCATAGTTGCTGGACTTATTGCCGGAGTTTTCGCTTTCCTCATCGGTCTTCCGGTTCTGAGGCTCAAAAGCGACTATCTTGCGATTGCAACGCTCGGCTTTGCCGAAATTATCCGCGCCTTTGTTCAGTGGGACAAGTTCGGTCCGCTCACAAACGGCTCAAACCTTCTTCGCGGCTATCCGACATTCGACTCGCTCGCAACAAAGTGGTTCGGTTCGCCGAAGTTTTCAAGCACGATTGCCCTTGCAATCACGGCAATCTGCATTCTGCTCATCGTTCTTTTCATCAACTCAACCTACGGACGCGCCCTCAAGGCTATCCGCGATGATGAAATTGCGGCAGAAGCAATGGGTATCAACCTCTCTTCACACAAGCAGATCTCATTCATCATCAGCTCATTCTTTGCCGGAATCGGCGGTGCCCTGCTTGCAATGCACCAGAGCACAATTCAGGCAACCGCTTTCAAATCCGCAATGACCTATGAAATCCTCCTCATCGTTGTTGTCGGCGGAATCGGTTCGATCAGCGGCAGCTGCATCGCCTCGTTCCTTTACATCGCCGCGAGCGAATGGTGGCTCAGAGGTCTTGACAGCGGCTCCTTCCTCGGAATTGAATCGGAAACAATTTTCCGCGGCGGTTTCAGAAAGGTCGTTTTCTCGGTCATTATCATGATCATTGTTCTCTTCTTCCGCAGAGGCATCATGGGAGACAACGAGCTTTCGCTCACGCGGATAATTGACCGATTTAAACGCAAAGACAAAAAAGTTGAAAAGAAAGAGGCAAAGGAGGCGGCATCAAAATGAGTGAAGAAAAAAAGAACGTTCTTCGCCTAAGTGACATCACAATGCAGTTTGGCGGAGTTGTTGCCGTCAACGACCTCTCGCTTGAAATCAACGAGGGTGAAATCGTTTCCATAATCGGACCCAACGGCGCAGGAAAAACCACCGCTTTCAATGTCATTACCGGCGTTTATGAGCCGACAAACGGCGAGGTTGACTTCATGGGCAAGCCCATTGCGCGCAACCATCCTCACGGAAAAATGAAAAAGCTCTATGCCGGAGAAGACAAGGATAAATACACGTCAAAGCCGGAGCACGGAAAAACCGTTGTCACACTCAAGCCGGACGCGATTGCCAAAAAAGGCATTGCAAGAACATTTCAGAATATTCGCCTTTTCAAGTCTATGACGGTTTTTGAAAATGTACTTGTTGCAAAGCATATGAGGAAGAAAAGCAACCTTTTCACCGCAACGTTCAAGCTCAACACCAAAGAGGAAAAGAAAATGAAAGAAGAATGCCTTGAGCTTCTCAAAATTCTTGACCTTGAAGACGTTATGAACGAAAAGGCAACCTCCCTCCCCTACGGAAAGCAGCGTCACCTTGAAATTGCGCGCGCCCTTGCAACAAAGCCTAAACTTCTGCTGCTTGACGAGCCTGCGGCAGGTATGAATCCGCAGGAAACAGACGAGCTGACAGAACTGATTAAAAAGCTGCGCGATGACTTCGGTCTTACGATTTTCATAATCGAACACCATATGAATCTTGTTATGGATATCTCCGACAGAATTTATGTAATCGATTTCGGAAAACTCATTGCAAAGGGTACTCCGGCAGAGATTCAAAACGATCAGCGCGTTATAGACGCATATCTGGGGGTGACGGAAGATGAGTAACAGTATTCTTGAAATCAAAGACCTTGTTGTTTCATACAACGGAATTGAAGCGGTCAAGGGAATCACCTTTGACGTCCCTAAGGGAAAAATCGTGACCCTCATCGGCGCAAACGGAGCCGGAAAAAGCACAGTTCTCAAAACCGTTGCCGGCATAGTAAAACCGAAAAATGCCTCGATTGTTTTTGAGGGTACCGAAATCAGCGGAAAAACTCCGGATTTCATCGTTTCAAAGGGTGTTACCCTTGTTCCCGAGGGAAGACGTGTTTTCCCGAACCTTACCGTTCTTGAAAACTTAAAGATCGGCGCCTATCTCAGAAAGGATAAAAAAGAGATTCAAAAGGACATCGAGCATGTCTATGAACTGTTTCCACGCTTGAAAGAGCGCTCGTGGCAGCTTGCCGGAACGCTTTCCGGCGGCGAACAGCAGATGCTTGCGGTCGGCAGGGCATTGATGAGCTCGCCTAAGCTCATCATGATGGACGAGCCGTCATTAGGTCTTGCCCCCCTTGTTGTTCAGGATATATTCTCCATTATCCGCCAAATCAACAGCGAGGGAATCACGGTTCTGCTCATTGAGCAGAATGCAAATATGGCGCTCAAAATTGCAGACAAGGCATACGTCATGGAGACCGGACGTATAACGATGGAGGGCACCGGAGCAGAGCTTCTTGAGGACGAAACAATTAAAGAAGCATATCTCGGAAAAGCAAAGGAAAAATAAAAACAAATAAAACCACAGAGCATACCGCAACGATAAGAAGCGGTGTGCTCTGTAGTTTTATATGCGACCGCTTTATTTGCAGCGTTACACAATATGAACCTCGGATAGCACGGGCGTATTTATTTTTATATTTATCATATTGATTTTTTGCAGCGAATGTGATATTGTTAATAAGCAATATACTGATTTTACGGAGGACCGGTAATGAAAAAGAAAAAGAAAAAAACGGGTATGATAATTATTGATGTTGTGCTTATTGCAGCGGCGTGTGCGGGTATATTCTTCCTTATATCCGCCAAAAGACAAAAAAAAGATTACTCAGAATTTCAATCGGTTATACAGACCGAGTGGGAAAAATCACTTTCAAAAGACGCTCCGGATTTTCTCAAAAAGCTGAACAGCTCATCTTCTTTCAGTGTTAAGAGTGTTGATGAAAGCGACAGCGGTTTTTACACCGTTACGCTTTCGGTTACCTCCCCCGACATAAACGAGAGTCTGGTTCACCTCCAGGAGGAAGCAGCCGAGCAATCTCTGTCGGCTGACGAAATCAACTCCTCTATTTCATCTCTTATTGAAAAGGCGCAGCCAAAAACAACCGAACAGCCCATATATGTGATTGAAGCCGAAAACAAGAACTACTATGTCAGATTTTCTGAGGAATTCATAGACGCCATGTCCGGGTATGCGTACACAAACGCAAGGAATGCCATAAGCAGTGAAAGCGCCCTTACAGCAGAGGAGGACAATTAAAATGAAAAAATTTTTCAGCATAATTTCTCTTGTACTTTGCCTTTCAATCGTTTTCGGCACAATTCCCGTATATGCCGAAAGCGGCAAATTTGTTACTCTGAGGGTCATTCAAAGCAGTAACGGGGAGAAAAAAGCGGTTGATGATGCTGCATATAAAAACGGAGACTCGCTTTATGTCAGCACAAATTTTCTGACTGCATATACACCGTATGTATTTGACAATGAAACATCCTCGTTTTACAGACTGAATCATGAACCGAACAGCAAATACGGAACCGTTGTGATTGACGTTGAAAAGAAAGCGGCAACGCTTTATATGAACCCGTTTTCACACAAGGAATACGCGCTTCGTGATGTATATGAGTTTGGCGGTCAGTTGTTTTTGCCGCTTGATCAGTTAGCTGCATTACTTAAAGCAGAAGTGTTTGAAGAAACAGATGACGACGGAAACGGCGCAATTTCAATTGCCTGCTGCCTTAACAGCCTTTGTGATGCAGAGTATGCGCTTTCAAAAATCATGAAGATGAAGTATGTTTACTACGGATATTCTGAAATGGTAGATGACATCTTCAGCGGCGACCAGGTATCATTCTACGCATCCTCTGTTCTCGGCTACTTTTCGTCCACTATCTTCGGCAAACGACTCACTAACCTTGACGTTGCTTTTCACAGCGGTGATTACCAATATTACAAAAGTCTCCTTACAAAGTGTGTAACGGATAATGATGATTTCTATGATAAAATGGCAACATCCGAACCGCTGCTGTACCGGCTCAATTTAGCAATGAATTTGAATTCGGCTGCCAACACGGGAGCGTCTTCGTTTGGAAAAGTCTTCTCGTACGTAGAAAAAATGACCGACACCGGCGCCATGTATTCACCGGACGCGGCCGAAGTTTATTTCTTATCGCGAGATCATGCTGCTATGTTCTCGGCAATTGCCGATGTCACAGAAGCTATGGACTACGTTTTGAAGTTCGCCTCGATGACCCAGGATAACAAGGATATGCTCAACAACTACGCCAAATATATGGACAGCAGCACAAAGGATTATGACCCGCTCTATTCCGCAGTCAAGACAATTCGTGAAAAATACGGAGACGACTTTGTAACGAGCGTTGTAAAAAGCATTGTTGAAAAAGTTGCCGAAACCTATTTGAAAAACAATTCAACGATAAAAGCCGCCGGAAAAGCAATAGGAGCGCAAGCCTCAAAGGCTCTCGGCGGGAACGTTGCATTGGTTTCAATAGCTATTGACGTAATCAATGCCACCTGCAAATATGCAGGAATAGACCTTAAAGATAACACTAACTACTCCATTATGAAAGATTTTGAAGTAAAATCTTCGTTGGGTAAATATGTCGATTCGTTCGGTGACAATCACCACCGCAATAAAAACCAAGCCGAAAAATATCGCCTGGCAGTGATTTTTTGGCTCCTTTCCTCAAAGCATACGTTCGCCGAAGCAAACAAGCTCTGCAAAAAGTATGGCATGAGCAGCAGCTACTACAATGACAGAATTGAAACCGTTTCATACGTCCTCGGTTTATACTACCTTGCCGCACAGGGCACAGCGTTTGACAGCTTTGCAGCGGTTAATAATATCATTGATAAAAACAGCAGCGTAACCAAAAATTCAGAAAAAATCTGTGGGGATGAAATCTCACAGGATGACGCATTGAACCACAAATATATCAGCGGCTCTCAAACCGAGGCATGGAAAGCCGCCGCAGCAGACGCAATCTACAACTACATTGACATCAACCCCGATACATACGTGAATGAAATATACAACACTTACCTGATCGATATTGACAATGACGATATTCCGGAAATTTTTCAGGGCATTGGAACGGACCACGCAGCATCTTCTAACGTTTTTTTGTATTGGAACGGAAGCAGATATGTTCCCGGAGATATGAGTAACGTCGATAATTGTATATATATACCATATCCATATATAAACAATGAAACGTCCGAAACAGAATTTTGGACTCAAGCTTTGCCGACTGAGCTTTCAAGAAGTATGGATTTTTATATATATAGGTATGGTATTTGCAACAGAATCAGCCTTGAAAACGGAGCTCTAAGTTACTCGGAAACCTTGGACAGGACACAATATACCGACGTTCTGAGCGGAGGTGGCGGAACATCCGAAGAAGAAGAGGCAGCTTTTCAAAAACTTATGGAAGAAAAAGATGACTTTTACAAAAAATACACGCCGATTAACGATTATACGTTTGTCTTTTTCGATTCTTTGTACTTCGAGGCAAGCAGTTCCTCATCCGACCGAAAAGCTGACGCAAAAGAAATAGTTGAAAACTATTGCAATAACATCCATCACTCTTAAAATTAAACTCCCCCTATAAAACGCTTTTCGCGTTTTATAGGGGGAGTTCTTACGCTCATACATCGCAACGAGCCGCTGCCGGGTACCGTGTTCAGTTTTTCTTTTTATATCCGCAGTCGCAGTACGGACCGCCGGAGGCAAGTGTACACTCGCGAACAAAGCGGCTTGCTCCGCCGGCTTCGCTCATTGTGTAATCAAGATGGCACAGCGCCGGCGTAAGGTCATAAAGACCGAGTTTTTTCATCAGCACACAGATTCCGCACTTTGTGAACCTTGCCTCATAGCCGCTGCCGTCCGGATACTCATAATAATTCATATTCCATGAATACGGATTGCGGTCGGCAGCCCTCAGTTTTTCGGTAGCCTTCATGCCCTCTATATCTTTTTTGGTGAACTTGCTTTTTCCGCTGAGACGGCAGAACCATTTCATCGGTTTTGTCATCATAGAGTCTGCATAATACCGAGTGAGTTTTTCAACCTCCGGGCGCTCGGGCATTGAAAGAATGAATGCCGCAACCATGGCGCAATTGACCAGATTCATCTTGAATCTATCCTCTTTTTCAAACTCGGGCAAGTCGGATATGATCTCGCGGTACTTTATCTTAGCTTTATTTGTAATTGTTTTGGCTTGTGCCGCGTCATAGCCAAACACATTGCCCAACTGCTTTTTAAACGAGCAGGCAAAAACCTGCCACATTCCAAACGGCATACCTGCATACTTCACTTTTTATTCCTCCGTTTCAAAATGCCTTTTTCACTTTGCAATCAATGTCAAACCTTGTTCAAAAACGCTTTTCAGCCTCACACGCGTCACTTTCTCTCAAAATCAAGGCGTATGATCTGCATTTTCATTTTTTCGTCTCCGATTTTTGCAAGCAGCCGGAAGAACGAGCTGACTGACGGATCTTTTAAATCATTGTAGCCGAGCATGTATCCCCGTCCGGAGGCTTTTATGTTTTCGCCCCACGAGGCAAGCCCGGATATGTCTTCAACCGAAAAGTATGCGCCTACATCTTTGATTTTTGCGTCTTTTATCCACGTTTTGAGCATCAGCTTTACGGCAGACTTTCCCGCTGCGTCAAAAACGAGCTTTCCTCCGGGAAAAGCCTTTGACATTGACTGAGCGAGAGCTCTGACCTGATCTGTGAGAAAATAATAGAAAACACCTGCAGCAAAAAATACCGCTCCGCCGGAAGCGTCGATTTTTGAGAACCAACCGATATCGTTCAGATCGCAGCCGATATTTTCCTCGCGTTCACCCGCAGGCAGCAGCTCGTTACGAACCGCTATTACTTCGGGAAAATCAAGGTTATATATTTTGCATCTGCCGTTGTCGCATCTTCTTCCCGTACTGTCAAGTCCGCAGCCGAGATTCACAACCGCAGCGTTCGGATTGGCTTTCAGATAATCGCGCACTTCCCATGCAAGATCGTTCTGTCTCATTGCAGCCTCAAGAAAACCAAAACGCTGCATTAAACTCTTTGCTTTCTTTTCAAGAGAAGAAAAATCATAGTCAAGGTCGTCAAAAAGCTTGACGGCTGTTTCATCGCGATAAAGATTTGGATAAAGCTCTGTGCACATTTTCCGCCCGTACAGCGGAATGATGAGCGTCTCCTGAACGGTGTTTTTTTCAATATGATATTTCATGAAACTGTTCCTCCTTTTAAAAACGGCAGTTCGGGCAGCTTATTCTGCTCTATAACCGAACAAAGCATCATCGCAAAGCCCTGCGGATCCTCTATCTGATACTGCATATGGTTATACTTTTCAAATATCGGAAAATTGCCGAAAGGATATGCCTTTTTTACAGCGTCACGATATTTGAAATGATCCTCGGCACTGCCGAATTCAAAGAATATATTTTTTTGAAAATTCTCTCTAAGCGGCGGAAAAGGCTTATCCTCCATGCTGTCTGAAAGCTGTCGGCGCAGATTGGAATATGTCAGTTCTTTTCCTGCCGCAACAAAATAAGGTTTGATACTTTCATTGTCGCACCACATGATTTTTCCGAGAGTTTTTCCCTTTGACCACCAAAGGCTCTTAATTGCAAGATAAAGGAATGGAGTCATTACCCGGCGCGTTGCCTTTCCGATTTGAGCAAACTGACCTCCGTCAAAAAAGGCATGCTCAACCGAAATTTTTGTCTGCGACAAAAAGCTGACCGCAAGGTCGGCACCGAGCGAAGAGGCAACCACCAGCGCAAGCCTTGTTATCCCCTGCTTTTTCAAAAAGCGCTCGATCTGACCTATCTCATCCGATTTACCTTTATATTTTTGACCGTAACAATAGACGGTGGATGTCGGCAGAATGCAAAAGTATCTGTCACTCAAAAAACGCGCAACCGGCTCACTGCTTGCACCCGTCACACCCATGGCATGGAAAAACAGCACAGCAGGTTTTGTTTTGTCTCCAAAAGTTTCAAACAGCATTTTCTTTTCACTTCCTACCGAACAAAATTCATCATAATACCCGAAAGCGCGGCAGAGATCACTGCCATTCCGACAGTTCCGAAAAGCCATTTTATAACCTTGTCACGGCGACCGATGTACGGTCTCAGGTCCTCGGTTCCGGGAATGACCCACGCTTTTGTGTGTCCGACCCAAAAATCATCGACCAAAAAGCGGTCAATCAAATTCATAACAGAGAGGATACAAAGCAGCTGCAAAAACGCGTTCAAAAAACCGCGTGCACCGTTCACTGCATAAACACAGACAAGCACATAAGCTATGTAGCCGGGAATGCAGCAGAGCTTGAACACAATAGCGTTCCTCTTGATTTTCTCGTGCGTTGTGAGTCCGAGCTCAACGCAGCGGTTCTGAACCTCGCTGCTGTATAGGTGAACCATTCCGATTGCGCCGTTGCGTATTCCGATTGCACAAACAAGAACAAGCAATGCGCCAAGGAGCAGTCCTTCAATAATTAATTTAAAAATCATTTTACTTATTCCTCCTGTAGCCCTCTTCGTCGCGGTACTCGGGGTGCTCCTTGAGGTATTCGTCTTTATCCGCGCAGATAGTATAATCACATTTGCAGCCGTTTGAGCAGGTAGTTTTGCGCACCAGCCTGGCATGAATCAGCTCCATTGCCTCAAAATCCGGGTTGCAAAGTGCCGGCATAACTTCAAGCAAGCCGTGCTTTTTTGCAAACTCCGCTGTCGGACATTCGATAAATTCATAATAGATCGGTTTATCCTTTTCAAACGGAGCAACATTCATTTTGAAATCGCCCCATTTGTCACACTGCTTTTTTGCGTTCAGAAAAGCGCGATACATGAGCTTTTTGAAAAACGGTTTGTTGCAGTCAACAAATTTCATTTTTCTGAAAGCCGGCAAAACCAGGTTACCCTCCATCTCCTCAATTTCCTCAAGGCTTGTTTTGTCTTTGCAGACCGAATAGTACGCCATGAGCGCAACGCAGTCGTAATTTCCGCCCTTTCCATTGTGAAAATTCTTTTTTCCGCCGAGATCTGTGCGCCAATCCGAAAGAAAATCGGAATAAAGCAGCTGAACCTTTTCCCAGATTTTTTCGCGCTCCTCGGGCGCATAATGCAAGGCTATTTTGCTTTGAATCTGTTTTTTGCATTTCTTTGAATACAACACATGGCAGGTGCGGTCAAACTTGAGTTCGCCGTCTTTCAATTTTGTTTCTCCTTTGAAAGTGAGCATTCGCAGGCTGCCGTAACCTCATTTCCGTGCGGTTACACAAAGCCAGCCCTTTTTATTTTTATGAATGCAGATATCGTAAAAGCCTGCATGTTCAATAGCGGTTTTCAGTTCGACATCCTTATATATTGTCATCCCGTCAATAATTTTGGTCCACTTGTCGCCCTTTTTGTTTTCGCCGTTGCATTCGTTACATATGAGAAACGTTCCGCCGCTTTTCAGCACGCGGTGGATCTCGCAAAAACTTTTGTGCAGATCCTGCCAAAAATACACCGTTTCAAAAGCGGTAACCAAATCAAAGCTGCTGTCTTCAAGCGGCAGGCTGTCAATGCTTGCTTTGTACCCTTCGCAGCGTCCGCCCATAACGTCATCAAGATTGTGCAGAAGTGCTTTTCTGACGCTGATCACCGAGTGATCCACTCCGTCAACCTTTGCTTTGGGATATTTTTTCAAAAGCTTTTTTATGTTTGCTCCGCCGCCGCAGCCGCAATCAAGAATCTTCGTGCCGGAAAAACCGTCAAGAAAGCTTATTCCCCAGTTTGCCAGTGCACTGTGACCTAAGTTCATTGC
>CAKTDF010000031.1 GCA_934541115.1 uncultured Eubacteriales bacterium | reverse complement strand
CTGTCCCGAAAAACATATTCTGATTAGCTCTTTTTCTTTTTATTTTCTTAGTCTCACATCATTGACAAATGTACAGCCGCGGCAAAAAGAAAAAACCGCAGCTCTGCGGTTTTTAAAAATCAGCATATACTCCTCTGCTTCAAGCAGCTTTAAAAGGTGTTTTATCCCCCTCAACCGGCTTTTCTGCGCAGATTCTACTCTTTTTTTGACTCCATGTCGTCCGTCAAACCGAGAATATAGTCAGACGAAACATTATAGAACTTACATAATACTATCAGACTTTCAATCGGGAGGCTGCGTCTTTTGTTTTCATACATTCCGTAAGCCTGTTTTGTTATCTTCAAAACGTTGGCTACGTCTTCCTGTTTCAAGTCATTATCTATACGCAAATCGTACAATCGCTTTGTATAATCCATAACAGTAACTCCTCCTGTCACGATTATAAACAAAATGTTTACTGAACTCTTGACAGTAAACATATTGTTTGCTATACTGTCTTTCAGTAAACAAAATGTTTACTGAAATTAATTTACAAACATTCGACATCATTTTAAACGCGAAACAACTATCAAAGGAGAGGACAGACCATGAAATACGAGGAAGTTTACGATTATGTTTACAGCAAGATATCCTATTTTCCCAAAGACTCAATTGATAACCTGATGGAAATACTCATGGATTGCGATGAAGATGCATTTGAGGAAATCAAAAAGACGCACTTAAAAAGCCCGACACTGATTCAAATTGTATCGGCTCTGCTCGGAATATACGGTGTTGACCGTTTTCTGATTGGCGACTATGCACTTGGTATTTTTAAATTCATAACCGCAGGCGGATTTCTTGCGATGTGGATCGTCGATATTTTCACAATTAAAAAAAGTGTCAGAGAGTATAATTATAACAAAGTAAAAAGCATGTCGGCGCCCTCTATTGACGCGATAATCAGAAACATTCAGCCCAAATAAGGAGGAAAACACAATGACCTTGGATCGTATGAGCAGAGCTAACGCGATGGAAGTTATGAGAATGTTCTATGAATTGGAAGAACAGGTCAGTATCAGAGAGCACAACATTTATGTTATGAAAGAAAACCTCAAAAAATTCAATCCGAAAAAAAACGGGTTCGGTTCTCTAAAATATGTAGTCAAATCATATCTGCGCGCCTCATATTTTTCTGTTACTCTCATCTTAATTGCCGCCGTCATGCTGGGTATCCTCTACACCACAGAAATAAGCGAACCTGTACTATTGAGTATTGCCGGAGCTTTAGTGGTTGCAGACATAATAGTTTATATTTTAATCAGCAAAGCGATAAAGAAAAAGAACTTGAAAAAAGTCATCAACCAAAACAAAGATGAATACAATTATTGGATATCGCAAATCAACAATGACACAAGCGAACTGAATGTTCTAAAACCTGCCATAGCCGATGAGTATAAAAAATATAACGTTGCGCCCGAATACAGATCTTACCATGCAATGTGTTCAATGTATACCATTCTATATCACCACTCAGCCATGAGCGTACTTGATGCAATGAAAAAATATGATGAAGATGAGCGTGCAAGAAGAATTGCCGAGGCGCAGCGCGAAGCCGGAGAAAGAGTTTCAAATGCAATTGCTGAGGAAAGCAGAAAAACACGTGATACAATCAACGAGAACGCTCGTCGATCTCAAGAAATTAACAGCGCAATTTTAGGAAAACTCAACGACTTCTACTATTACAGATAACAACAAAAAAGCCATAAAGCAAACCTGCGTGGAGTGCTTTATGGCTTTTCTTTTCTCAATTATATTATCATTTCTGCTTTGAATACTTCAGTCTGTAAACCGTATTCATAAGAACGCTGTCAAGTCTGCCGATATACTTCGGCTTTGAGCACATCGAAGCGGCAACATAGGCTTTGCAGTTCTTTGCGGTAACCATTTCGCTCGCCTGTGCCTCATCGGGAGAAACACCGCAACAGATTGCGCCATTGTCTTTGATGAGAGCGGCTGTTCTGTGCTTTCCGAGCGCTTTGACAACGCGTTTTGCGCTCCTTATTGTATCATTCGGGTTGAACTCTGCATTTCTGACGGTCGCGCCGGCAATCTGAGCAAAATCGTCAAGCAGCGGACGCAGAACCTTTGCGGTTTTTGACGCGGCAACCACTTCGTCCTTATCGGAGTGAATAATGCAATTGATATCGCCGCGCTTTTTATATACGGCAAGATGCATATCAGCCTCGGACGGATAATCACCGCCGAGAATGACCTTTTCAGTTTTAAGAGCAAGGGTGTATTTTTCGGTTCCGTCCTTGTCTCTCATAACAACAACGTTGCCGTTTCTCGTGCTGTCATACGGAACAACAGGGAATGCCAGAGAATCCGCACGCTTTTTTAGTTCGCTGACATACTCGCAAAGGTCTCTGAAGCTTTCGGCGGTTTTGCCGGCAGCTGAAGAATACTTTTCAAAAAGATATCTCCGGCAGACCTTTTCAACCTCTGATGCAATTTTGAACGCCTCCTCACAATCGGAGCCGAGACAAACAGCACCGTGGTGCTTCATTATCGCCGCCTTTGAATCGGAGCGCAGCAGTGCGCCCACCACACCCTTGCGCAGCTTGCCCGTTCCGGGCAGACCGTAGGCAGCAACGGGTATATTGTCGCCGATAATGCTGCGGCTTTCACCCGTAATGTTGTTGATATCACAGCCAAGTGCGCTGACGATCGACGCATTGACCTGATGAGTATGAATCACAAAATTGCATTCCGGGCGAAGAAGATAGCACTGGGCATGAATGCCCTTTTCGCTCGAGGGCTTTACATCGCCGTCATATGAAAGGTCGGCGAGTTTAACAAGAACGATATCGTCCGGAGTAAGGGTTTCATACGCTTTTCCGCTCGGGGTTATCACGAAGCTTTCGCCGTCCACACGGCAGCTGACGTTGCCCCATGTTCTTGCAATGAGACCGGTTGAGACCAGCTTTTTTCCCGCTTCAATTACAATTTGCTTTGCCTGTAAAAGTTCCATAGGTAAAACCTCTCAGATTCTTTAAAAGGGCAGAACAAATCTGCCCTTTTAAGATTTTATTATCAGTCTTTCTTAACAGCAACGTGTGAGAATACTCTGTCGAAACGTGAAAGCGCATCGTCGATCATCTCTTCGGTATATGCTGCGGAGGTGTAAAGTCTTGATCCTGCAAGAGTAACAAGACCTTCTGCCATATATGCAGCACCCATGTGGGTCATTTCCTTTTTGCGGATATCGGTCTCTTTGAGAACCGCCGGAATTGTCCACGGCTTGCACCAGTCGATTGCAAAGTGCATTGTTCCGACTGTTTCCATGTGGCAGATCGAGCCTTGGTTGAAAGCTACGAACGGAAGGTTATACTTGTCAATGATCGTGTTAAGACCCTTTGTGATCCTGTCGCCCATAAGGCCGGCTTTCTGGCAGGCATTCTGCTTGTCAATCTCTTCAAGGGTATAGTAACCTGCGCAGCAGGAGATCGGGGTTGCAGCCATTGTGCCGCCGCAGAAAGCTTTTTTAACCTTCTGTGCGCCGTCAAGACCTGCGCCCATATACTTCATGTATTCTCTCTTGCCGCCGATTCCGCCGGCTCCGGGATAGCCGCCGGCAATGACCTTGCCGAAAATGGTGAGGTCGGGTTCAACGCCGAAGTAGCCCTGTGCGCATGACATACCGATTCTGAAGCCGGTAACGACCTCATCAAAGATGAGCAGTGCGCCGTACTTGCGGCAGAGTCTTTCAACGCCCTTGTTAAATTCCTTTGAAAGGGGTCTTGTTCCGCTTTCGGGACCTACCGGCTCAATGAAAACGGCAGCGGTTCCGCCGCAGAGCTGATTTCTGCGCAGCTTTCTTTCAAGGTCTTCAAGATCGTTCGGGAAAAATTCCTGTGTATCTCTCATGAGGCGAATGGGCACGCCGTGAGCCTGTGTAAACTTTGTTCCGGGGATACGGATACCGTAGCCGAGCTGATCCGACCAGCCGTGATACGCGCCGCCCATTTTGATTATGTACTTTTTCTTTGTTGCGAGTCTTGCAACGCGGCAGGCAACCATGCATGCTTCCGTACCCGAGCCGAGCATACGGAACATATCAACGGTGGGAACGGAATCGGAAATCTTTTTTGCAAGCTTATATTCAAATTCATGGAAAAGTCCGGTTGACGGACCGCAGGTATTGAGCAGGTCGATAACCTGGTCTCTGACAACCTTGGGATTTGAACCGAGAACCGTCGGACCGCCTGCCTGAAGGAAGTCATAATATTCGTTGCCGTCGATATCATAAAGCTTTGCGCCATCTGCCTTTGTAAAAACGAGGGGGAACGGATAGTTGAATGCAAGGTTATGCTGAACGCCGCCGGGAATAATCTGCTTTGCTTCGTCGATCATTGCCTTTGACTTTTGGCACTTCTTTTCAAAGTAGTTTTCCTCATACGAAGCGAGAGCCTCGGGAGTAATCGAATAAATAGGCTGACGGATAAGGTTATCAAGCTTTTCGGTGACGGCTTTTGCGTCAACGTAATCGGATATGGCAAATCTTGTGTCCATGTAATCAGACCTCCTGAAATATATTTGTACTCCATAAAACGTGGTGGTGAGCGGTTGCTCACTGATACTCAGTAATTATACAATAATAATCATCATCTGTCAATTAAAATTATTTTCAAATAGTATGTTCAATTTGCACAAAAAGGAGGTTCGCCGATTGTTCAAATTCAACTTGCTTTATTATACAAAGCGTGATAAAATAAAGCGTTAAACACGAAATATGAAAAAGCTAATGTAAAAAAGGTGAGATTATGGATATCAGACAGGACATCAGAAATGTTGCAATCATCGCCCACGTTGACCACGGCAAAACCACCCTCGTTGATGAATTGCTCAAGCAGAGCGGAATTTTCCGCGCCAACGAGCAGGTTGCCGAACGCGTTATGGACTCCAACGACCTTGAACGCGAAAGAGGAATCACCATCCTTTCAAAAAACACCGCCGTTCACTATAAAGACGTAAAAATCAACATTGTTGACACCCCGGGTCACGCCGATTTCGGCGGTGAGGTTGAGCGAATCCTCATGATGGTTGACGGCGTACTTTTGCTCGTTGACGCATTTGAGGGCTGCATGCCGCAGACAAGATTCGTGCTCAAAAAAGCTCTCGGACTCAAAAAGAAAGTTGTTGTTGTTGTCAACAAAATCGACCGTCCCGGCGCAAGACCCGACGAGGTAATCGACGAGGTGCTTGACCTTTTCATTGAGCTTGGCGCAGACGAGGATCAGCTTGAATTTCCGGTTGTTTACGCCTCTGCAAAGGACGGTTACTCCTCGCTTGACAGCAGCGTCAGAGAGGGCGATATGAGACCGCTCTTTGACGCGATTCTTGAACACATCGAGCCTCCCAAGGGCGACATGAACGGACCGCTTCAGATTCTCTTCTCCAGCCTTGATTATGACGATTATATCGGCAGAATCGGCGTCGGCAGAGTTGAAAGAGGTCACATCAAGCGCAATGAACAGGTTGTTCTCTGCAAAACCGACGGAGAACGCGAAAACGTCAGAATTTCAAAGCTTTATCAGTTTGAAGGACTCAAACGCGTAGAGGTTGAAGAAGCAAAGCTCGGCGACCTTGTCTGCGTTTCCGGCATTGCCGACCTCAACATCGGCGAGACCGCCTGCGACCCGGAATGCATTGAACCTCTCCCCTTTGTCAAAATTGACGAGCCGACCATTTCAATGAATTTCATCGTCAACAACAGTCCCTTTGCAGGGCAGGAGGGCAAGTTCGTCACCTCAAGAAATATCCGTGACCGCCTTTTCAAAGAGGTTGAAACCAACGTGAGTATGCGTGTTGAAGAAACCGATACCACAGACACCTTCAAAGTCAGCGGCAGAGGCGAGCTCCACCTTTCAATTCTCATTGAGACCATGCGCCGCCAGGGCTATGAATTTCAGGTGTCCCGCCCGAAGGTTATCATGAAAAAAGAAAACGGCGTTCTCATGGAGCCGATGGAGCTTCTCATCGTTGAGGTTCCGGAGCAATATGTAGGCTCTGTTATGGAAAAGCTCGGTTCAAGAAAAGGCGAGCTTGAAAACATGGGAGTACGCGACGGCGGCTCGACCCACCTTGAATTTAAAATTCCGGCAAGGGGTCTTATCGGCTACCGCAGCGAATTTATGACCGACACCAACGGCAACGGAATCATGAACCAGCTCTTTGCCGGATACGAGCCTTACAAGGGAGACATTCAGACCAGAGACCGCGGTTCAATCGTTGTTCACGAAACCGGCGAAACCACCGGCTACGGTCTTTTCAACACACAGGACAGAGGACGCCTTTTTGTAGGTCCCGGTGTTCCGGTCTATGAGGGAATGATCGTCGGCGAATGCGCAAAAAGCGAAGACGTTGTCTGCAATGTCTGCAAGCAGAAGCATTTGACCAACACGCGTGCCTCCGGCTCGGATGACGCTCTGCGCCTTGTTCCGCCAACTGTGCTCAGCCTTGAGCAATGCATGGAATTCATCAAAGACGATGAGCTCCTTGAAGTCACTCCCGTTTCGCTCAGACTCAGAAAAGTTATTCTTTCAAAAGAGCAGAGAATGAAACAGCAGTTCAGGAAGTAAGTATTCCACACAAGACATCACATAAAAAATAAAAGGCTATATTTCATTTTAAAGTTTCAAATGAAATATAGCTTTTTTTATTGTTCCGGCAGGAAAATGATTTCGCTCTTTGAGCCTTGCCGCTCATTTGCAGCGCACATATGCAAATTTGCGGCAAAAAGAAAGCTCTTTCCGCACCCAAGCATTGCTTTTATCTTGTTGCGGGGGTATAATTCAAGAAAGAGCAGCTTGACTTGCTTTCGGGAGGGTTTTACCGTGAAAAAGAGATTATTTTTATTTTTCATTGCCTCAGTTTTTATTTTTAATCTTTGCGCCCCTGCCAACCATGCCTATTCGGCAAATGCAGAATCAATATCGAAAAAACAGGAGATTCAAAAAATCAGCATTTCAAAATGCAGCGTCAGTATTTCAAAATCTGTTCCGTATACCGGCAAAAAGCTGACGCCGAAAGTCACCGTGAAATACGGAAAAAAGCTTCTCAAAAGCGGCACGGACTTCAAGCTGAAATATCAAAGCAACACAGCAATCGGCAAAGCAACCGTTACGATCACGGGTATTGAAAAAAGCGGCTTTTACGGTTCAAAAACCGTCCGTTTCAACGTTGTGCCACAAAAAGCGGAACAGCCCTCGCTTGAAAAGAAAACTCAGACCTCCGTCACACTCAGCTGGAAAAAGCAGAAAGAAGCCGGAACTTACCGGGTTTATTCATTTGGCAAAGAAAAAGGAACATACAAAAAGCTCGCCGAAGTGAGCAAAAGTAACGTTAAACTCACCAACCTTAAACCCGATACGCAATACCTTTTTGTTGTCAGAGCCATTAAAACGGTAAACGGAATAAATTATTACGGAGAATTTTCAAAAGTACTCAAGGTAAAGACCAAAGCGGTGAAGTATTCAAAAGCAGGGCGCATCATCATTGACACCGAGGGGCAGGACTGGCGGCTTCTTGTTGTCAACAGCACACGGGAATTTCCGCGCAGCTACTCACCGTCTGTCAGCTATGTTATGGACAGCGGAACACGGCTCGACGAACGCGTAACGCCGTACTACGTCAAAATGTACCGGGCAGCAAAAAAGGACGGCGTAACCCTTACGCCGTATTCCGGATACAGAAGCTACGCCCACCAGGAATGGAACTATAACAATCTCACCAATGTTTATATGAATCAATACGGATTGAGCCGCGCCTCTGCCGCAAAGAAGGCGGCAACCGTCATTCTTCCTCCGGGCACAAGCGAACACAATCTCGGTCTTTCAATGGACATCTGCAACACGCTGAACAGTTTTGAAAACACGAAGGAGTTCAAATGGCTTTGCAAAAACGCGCAAAACTACGGCTTTATTCTGCGATATCCAAAAAGCAAGCAAAAAATCACCGGCGTGATCTATGAGCCGTGGCACTGGCGCTTTGTAGGAGTTGAAAACGCCAAAAAGATCAAAAAAAGCGGTCTCTGCCTTGAGCAATACTTGAAAAAAAACAAAATTGCATATTAACGGCGTCAGGGACTGCTCCGGAAAATTCAGAGCAGTTCCTATAATTATCCTCTGACAACGTTTGCCTCAATCGGCGAACCGTTTTCAAAGCTTTTTGCGTTTTCAAGTGTTGCAAGGCTTATTGCCTCAAGCGCCTCATTCGTCAAAAAGCCTTGGTGCGAGGTAACGATAACATTCGGAAAAGACAACAGCCTTGCCGTCACCGAGGTATTCAGAATATCATCCTCACGGTTTTCAAAAACATTTTCCTGCTCCTCCTCATAAACATCAAGCCCAACACCGGAGAACTTATGCATACGTATGCCCTTGATGAGGTCATGCGTGTCAATCAGCGCACCCCTTGAGGTATTCACAAGCAAAGCTCCGTTTTTCATTTTTTCAATCGCCGGAAGATCTATCATATGGTATGTCTCGCGGGTCAGCGGACAGTGCAAAGAAATAAGGTCTGAATTTTTCAGAACGCTGTCAAGACTTGTATACTCAACGAAATCAAGCGCAGGATTTTCAAACTTGTCATATGCAATAACTTTCATTCCTATTCCCCGGCAGGCGCGGCACATTGCGGCGCCTATTCTGCCTGTTCCGATTATTCCCGCCGTTTTTCCGCAAAGATTCATGCCTGTCAGTCCCATAAGGCTGAAATTGTTTTCGCGTACCTTGATATACGCTTTATGAATATGGCGATTGACGGCAAAAGCGAGTGCAAGCGCATGCTCGGCAATCGCCTCCGGAGAATAATCAGGTACGCGCATAACGGTAATATTCTCCCGAGCACACGTTTTGAGGTCAACGTTATTGAAACCGGCGCAGCGCAGCAAAATAAGTTTAACTCCCCTTTTTGAAAGTTCTTTTACGGTTTTTTCATCAACATCAGAAGCAACAAAAACACACACCGCGTCATAGCCCTTTGCAAGACGTACGGTATTTTTTGAAATATCGGTTGCAAGATAATCAATTTCAAGATCCGGATATTTTTTTATAACTGCGTCAAATGATTCTCTGTCATAAGGCTTTGTATCATAAAATAAAATTTTCATATTCTTTTCTCCCTTTTCAGCCACGGTTCATCTTAGGCTGTTTTTTTTATTATCATACCCATCAAAAAGTTTTTTATTATATTCTCTCTGTTTTGGGCAATGATATAGAAAAAGCGAAAGGATGATATACATGTCAGACGACACCGTTAATCTTTTAAAAGAATGCGACAGCGGAACAAAAACAGCAGTTACTTCAATTCGCGAGGTACTTGACAATGTCAAAAGCGAAGATCTTCTCTCGCTTCTGACTGCATCGCTTGAAGAGCACGAAAAGCTCGGCAACGAAACAAAGGAGCTTTTGAACGAGCGCGGCGAGGATGGCAAGGAACCGCCGGCAATGGCAAAAATCGGTTCATGGATGAAAATTAACATGAAGCTTTTAGACAAGCCCACCGACAGAACCGTTGCAGGGCTCATGACGGACGGCTGCAACATGGGAATAAAGCAGCTATCGGTTTACTTCAACAAATATCCGGCGGCGGACAAAGAGGCAAAGCGTCTTGCACAAAAGCTCATTGATGAAGAAAACGATTTGCTTGAAAAGCTGCGGGCATATCTTTGACCGCAGCTTTTGACAGCCGCTGATACAACCACACATTTTTATATGGCGTTATTTACTATCTCCTAAGCCAAGCGATTACTTTATAGATAAATGTCTATGCGCTTTTATATCCGTACGCTCCGCGGGGGGTACTTTTGTCGGTTGTAACAAAAGTAACCAAAAATACGCTTCTGTACGGCGCCCAAGAGAGCGAAATCGGATTCCTTGAGGGAATCCAATTATCGCTCTCTAACGCGCCTACACAAAACGTATCAGCAAATCCCGGTTTATTGAAACGTCAATCTGCTATCATACTTAAACCACACTCTGTCGAAGTATTTATTCGGACAGTTCTAAAAAGTAAGCCTACGTATTACTTCTTTCCGCAGATTTTTCGTTGCTTTCTTTTTGTTCTTCAATACAATATGGTGGTCTGTATTCATTTGAGTACAGACTTTATTTTTTGTAGCAAGAGTTAAAGAAACACAGAAACCTTTCACATTCCACAATAAATCCGCGAGTGGCGGAAAACGGAAACTATCATTTTCACTTCGTTCTGACTGAACACTTCGACAGAGTGGAGATAGAGTAATAGCGGATTGATGTTTTAATTAGGAAAGCGATGCACACGAGTAATGTGTAGGCGCGTTAGAGAGCGATAATTGGATTCCCTCAAGGAATCCGATTTCGTTCTCTTGGGCGCCGTACTAAAAAGCGTTCTTTTGGGTACTTTTGTAACAACCGACAAAAGTACCCCTGCGGAGCGTACGGGTGTAAAAGTGTATAGCCATTTATATTATTAAAAGCAAGTGTTGGGTTTAGGAGGGATAGAGTAGCGCGTTCGCAAAACAAGCAGAACTTTTCACATTCCACAACAAATGGAGTAGTACAATAAATTCGTATAAGCAATTTTCCTACACACAGGTCTTATCCGCAAACCCGCCATAAACAGCAGCAAAAAGCGGCAAAAAACAGGAAGAATTCTCCCTGTTTTTCGCCGCTTTCCAAGAACATATGTCAGTTCAATGCCCCTTGTGTTTCTGCTTTTTCTTTTTCTGCCGCTGAGCGAACCTGCGTTCGGCATCCAATTCGCGTTGCTCACGAGTACGCGCCTTGCGTTCAAGCTTTTTTTGCTCGTGCAAAAGCTTCAGAGCCTGCTGAACCTTTGTTCCTATAGGCTTTAACTCGGTGGCTCTTTTTGCCTCGCGCTGCATTCGCTTGGGATTAAATCGCCTTTCTTCAACCTCGGCAGCTTCAAGCTGTGGACTGAAGGACAACGATTTGTGATTTCTGAGCAAAAGCTCCCAAACTTCGCTGTCTTTCGGTTCAGCGGCAAAAGTAATTTTGCAGACCTCATATTTTCCTCCGCTCTCACGCTCATACAGCGCTATCCAGAACGGTTCTTCAAACATGACGGTTATCCGCGTTCTGACAAGTGTTCCCATCTGTGTGTTCCTCCTTTTTTGTGAACAGACAAGAAACGGACAACCAAAGGAGGCAGGTTACTGACGGTTTTTCAACCGCTCCCGGACTACCGACCGGAAAGTGTTTTTATTCTTGCGTTTTTTATTTTCAATGCCTCACAGCACCGAATTTTTGTAGCTTATAAGTATGTGGCACGGTGCAAAAATCAGGGAGAAAACAATCAGCGGCATGTTAAGCCGGAGGAAGCCGCTCTCAATGAAAAGCAGAGACGGAACCATCGAGAGCCACAGTGATTTTCTGACAGAACTTTCTTTTCTGAACAGTACCCAACCGAGCAGATACAAAATCAGCAAAACAGTGCCGAAAATCAGATAAAGCTCTCTCCCTTTTTCAAGCCAATAACCAAACACCACGGGTCTAACGATTACAAACATCGTTATAAACGAGCCGAAACGCCCGATTTGTTCAAGCATTTCAACCGCCTTGTTCCGAAACTTGTTTTCAAAACCATCTTTGTGAAAAACGGCAAAAATTATGTTCGGAACAAGCAAGGTCATAACAAAGATAAGACCAACAGGGTCAACCCAATTCATTTTTCATACACCTCAAATTTAATTTCGCCTTTTGCTCCTTTGCCGCTCACGAGAACAATATACTTTCCGCTTTCCGGAACCGTAACGGAAAAATCAGCGCTTTTGTCAAGGTCGGTACCCCTGTACGCAGGCTCCTTATCCTTTTGCGCAATGCTGAGAGAGACGCTACCCTCCTCAAGCTCAAGAGAAACATTCAGAGTCTGTCCGTTTTCAAGAGTCAGTGTTTCCTTTTCTGTTGTGTTCAGAACAAAGAAAGAGAGCGTATACTTGTTCCCTATTTTGATTTTGTTCCCAACAAAATCAGCCTTACAGTCAGAAAATGTAAAAATCAAAAGAAGAGAAAGCGCAATCGGCGCCCAAAAATGTTTTTTCATTGAATAACTACTCCTCTTACAGAGCCATAACGAGCGTTCCCGCAGCAATCAAAGCGCAGCCTATAAGCGACTTTGGCGTAAACTTCTCATGCAAAAAGACGAAAGCTAAAATCAGCGTCAGAACAACACTCAGTTTGTCGATCGGAACAACCTTTGACGCTTCGCCCATCTGGAGCGCTTTGTAATAGCAAAGCCATGACGCACCCGTTGCAAGACCGGAAAGGATGAGAAAAACCCAACTTTTTTTGCTGATTTCCGTTATTCCGCTCTGTGTGTTCGTGATGAATACCATTGCCCACGACATCAAAAGAACAACAACAGTTCTGATTGCCGTTGCAAGGTTTGAGTTGACGTTTTCAATGCCGACCTTTGCAAGAATTGATGTAAGCGCTGCAAAAACCGATGAAAGAATTGCAAAAAGCAGCCACATATTTTCCACCTTGATTTTTTAAGGAAACCCCGATAAATTTAAAGTGCAAATATCTGCGGGAATACTTTACAGCGCCTCACACAAGGCATCACAGATCATCACTGTCCGTGGGCAAGCCGAGTAGTGTAACACCGCACAAGATGTGCCGCCAAGATTTGTGCTTACCAATCAGTGTTTCCCAAAAATTTATGCGTTTTAGCTTCCCTTATTATCGTCCGTTTACGGGACAATGTCAAGTAAATGTTTCCCGGCTCATGCAATGATTAAACTAACACTTAAAGACTCTCATAAATTCTTGTTCCCTTTTTGCGCAGCCAAACAAGGAGCAAAACCGCAACAAGAGTCATGACCGCCGAGGCGAGCACAAGAAAAGCAAGTGCATTGATTTTCTTTGTCAGGAAGTAACCGCCGAGTACAACGGCAACGGCGAAAATCCAACCGGCAAAAAGCGTTACAAGTATGCCGAGACTCTGCTTGACTGCAGCTGTCTCGTTTGTCCAGTTGAGATTCGGACTTTTGAGGTTTATAACAAGCCCGAAAGCGGCGTAAAGTACCGTAAAAATAACCGGCATTACAATAATGAACAAACACTCCGGAACCGGAGGACGGAGCACGGCGCAGAGACACACCGAGCAGAACACGGACGGTATGACAGTGAGTGCAAGATGGAGCATCAGCTTTGCTCTGAGTATCTGCCACGAAGAAACAGGCAGTGAACAAGACAGCCAATGAGTCTTTCCCTCAAGAGATACCGACGGCGCGGTGGTATAATTCATTGTTGAAAGCAGACAGACCAATGCTGCCGCAGCCACAAAAAGGAACCCTTTTTGCTCACCGAGCGCCTCACCGAATAGCTCCGTGAGATAATTGCCTTTAACCAAAAACGCAATGCCTCCTGCGGGAATGATTATTGTTCCGAGCGCACAGTTGAGCATATATGTGGGACTTGAAAGAAAGCGCGACATTTCCTTTGAAAACAAGGCGTGATCTGCGCTTTTTGATTTAGTCCTTTTTGCACGATATTCTTTTCTTGATACCTTTCCGGTTGAGGTCGCGATTTTAAGAAAGCTTTTTTCCATCACATAGTATGTGAGTGCGAGCAGAGCGCCGCAAACCAAAAACGCAGACAGAACTGAAACCGCGTCGCCTTCTCCGGCTTTGCCGAGAATATAGACGGGATATGCAGCGCCTCTTACCTTTTCTCCTATTACGGCGGCATTGGTGATCACCGATTGCAAAAGAGTGTACGCATTGGCGTAGACGTAATAGTATGCGGCAAGAAAAGCGAGTGACAAAACGGTTGTTACAATGCTCTTGTTCTTGAGCTTTGTGCTCGCCTTTGCAACGGCAAGACCGAGAATGCAGGAAAGCACCAACACAATTACCGAAACCTCTGCAATCAACAGCAATCCGCCGAGAACGGCAAAAAAGCTGCGGCTGCCGCGTATCCAATACACAACAACGGCAGGTGTGATTACCACCGCGCTGTATAAAAGCCCCATAAGATAGACGCCGAGCAGACGAACAAGCATGATCTGTCTGACGGGAATGGGCATTGAAAGCAAAAGGTCATTGTCCTTTGCCTGATAAAGACTTGCATAAGTGTTAAAAACGCTGCCGAAAACGCCCATCATGACAGCTGTCATTGCCGAAATTGCAAAATACAGCCAACTGTAGCCAATGTCCACAAGACCGTTGCAAAGCATAAGCGAAAAATATGTGAACATTCCGCCGAGCACACCTACCATTATAACGGCAAAAAATACTATGTATCCTATTGAGCTGCCCTTTGAGCGCGCCTTACCCTTTTTACTGTCATAAAAAAAGCTTTGGTTGAGCTGATAGAGCTGCTTTTTCAAAAGAGTTTTGAACATTCCTTATTCCTCCAGTTCAAGGAAAACTTCTTCAAGACTATCGTCTCCGCGTACCTCTTCCATCGTTCCCGAACGAATGAGCTTTCCGTTTTTGATTATGGCAATTTTGTCGCAAAGCTTTTCCGCGACCTCAAGAACATGAGTGGAAAAGAAAATGGCATTGCCTGCGTCGCAGAACTCGCGCATCATGCCCTTAAGGGTATGCGCAGCTTTTGGGTCAAGACCGACAAACGGTTCGTCCATGATAATCAGCTTTGGTTCATGCAGCCAAGCGGAAACCACGGCAAGCTTCTGTTTCATTCCGTGCGAATATGCGCTGACAGGTTCGCCGAGGTCCTTTGTCAGCTCAAAAAGGTCTGCATATTTACGGATACGCTCCTCCCTTTCTTTTGCCCCAACGCCGAATATATCAGCTATGAAGTTGAGATATTTTATACCGGTCATAAATTCATAAATATCCGGATTATCGGGAATATATGCAAGCTGTCTTTTGCATTCAAGCGGATTCTTCTTAACAGAAACACCGCCTATTGTGATCTCGCCCTCGTCAAACTGCAAAATTCCTGCAACAGATTTGAGTGTTGTTGTTTTTCCGGCGCCGTTGTGACCTATAAATCCATAAATTTCGCCGGGTGCGATGTGGAGCGAAAGCGAATCGACCGCCTTTTTTTCTCCGTAGGTTTTTGTAAGATTTTTAATGTCAAGCATAATTACCATAGCCTTTCCGGCTACAAATCACAATTGAAGTCACGTTAAATCCCTGCTGTAGCCAAACAAGGCGTGAAATTTTTCCGGTCGTGTAAATTCTAACTAATAATTTTAAAACGTGATTTTTACCATTACGTCTCGCTTTTTATAAATTTTACCGTCTTTTCTTTCATAGAGATTTTTTTAACCTCAAAGCCCATGGGCAACAGTTCCTTTTTAAAGCTCAAAAAGCTGTGGTCAATAGGGAATGAGAGTAGCTTTTCAATTTCTGCAAATGAAAGCAAAAGCTCCGCCTTGTTTTCCTGTGCAACATATTCCCATAGCTTTTGATATTTACTCATTTAAAAATGCCTCCACCTCTTTGTTGAATTTTTCATACCTTTTTTCGGCAATAAAGTGATCGCCGTCAATAAAAATTAGCTTTGAATGTGGCAGCTTTTCTGCAATCAGCCTTGTGTGGATCTCTTTAATCATATCGTTTGTGCCGGCTATAACAAGAGTAGGAACATCAAGGAATCCAAGTTCATTCGGTTCAATATAAGGGTCATTAACCATCAGGGATAAAATTTCCGCGTTTTTTTCTGCTTTTCGGCTGAAGTGTGAAAAAAAGCGCGCCGCTCTGTATCCGATCTCAATCGGTAACTGAACAGAAGCTCTGACTCCGGACGGAAAAAGATTTGCACCGTTGAGAATCAGCCTTCTTAATGTTTCAGGATATTTAAGCGCAAACAAAAGGGCAATATTGCCTCCGTCCGAAAATCCCAAGAGGTCACATTTTTCAATTCCTTTTTCGGTCAAAAACTCATGCAGATCCGAAACAAAACGGCGAATTGAAAACTCGCCGTCTCCGCGAGGAGTTTTTCCGTGACCTCTTGTGTCAACGGCCATCACGCGGCGGCTCTTTGAGAAGTATGCCATTTGATTTTTGAAATATGTGTGGTCCTCTCCGTTGCCATGGAGCAAAACGAGAGGAAATCCCTCTCCCTTTTCTTCATAATAAAGCGAAATGTTCATTTTTATTCTCCGTCAAATGTTTTCAAAATACCATTCTTCAAGAATTTTTTCATCGCCCTCAGCCATAAACGGATGCTCGCTCTCATCACTGACGGTCAAAACGGCGCCAAACCTTTTGCAAAAGTCTTCAACCGTCTCTTTCGGCTGAAGATTGTCCTTTCCTCCATAGAGTATCGCAGTCGGTATATTCCACTTTGTGACCGGGTGAGAAATTATATAGTTATAGCAGTCCCAGCGCAGAGTATCGATTGAAGTCGGAATCTCCTTTTCACGCTCAAGCCTTTCTGCCGAAACGTCTGACCAAAGCATCATATTTTCCGTAAGCAGCCTCATATCAACTATCGGCGAAAGAAACAGCGCTTTTTGAAGCTTATATCCGTTCAGCGCCTCAAGAGAGAAGTATGCGCCCAGACTGCATGCAAAAAGCGAAACGCTTTTCCATCGTCCGAACGCGTAATCGGCAATTATTTTCAGATCCTTTTTTCCGTTCCATACGTCGCACCTTTCGCCGTCCGTCCTTTCGCCGTGCTCCGGGAGGTCAAAGCTTATCGTCTGACAGCCCCGTCTTTCGGCAACAGAGGCAAATTGTTTTGCATACTCTTTGCAGCTTTTCTTTCCGTGGACAAAGATATAAGCTTTTTCGCTTTTCTTGCCCCAAATGAGCGCCGGAATACTGTCGATATATATCTTTTCGGGTTTCATTTCTTTATACATCAGAGAACGAACGACTCTGTTTTAAGGTCACGGTAGTGTCTGCCCTTTTGGGCTGTGAACTTCAAAACGCAATAGTCGGGATCGGTGACGCCTTTTTTATAGAACATTGTGTCGCCCGTTCTCCATATCTCCTTTTTTGTTTCTTCATCGGTGAGAACTTCCATCTTGCCGACAAGCATTATTCCCTCGTAGCTGAAACGTCCGCGCTTATAAAAATATATGCTTGCCTTTTCGTTTTCAAGGTATTGACTGACCCTCAGCGACGAGGTGTTGGTTGTAAAATAAAAACAGTTGTTTTCAATTTTCCGCGGCGCAAGCATCGCCTTGACATTCGGAAATCCGTCAGAGTCAACCGATGCAATGAACGCTGTCTTTTGCGATTTAATGAATTCAAGATACTCCATGAGTTTCTTTCCTTTCTTCCTTTACGGTTTTGAACTTTCCTTTTCGGCAGCAAATGCTTTTGAATGCGGTACGCTTTATACCGAGCAGGTTGTCCATTTCATTCGCCACAGATGTAAACGAATCTTTCATATGGTGCAAAACTATGTAATCCGCCTCTTTGATTTTTCCGCTTGCCGCTTTGCAAAAGCTCCTCATCGGCGCAGCAAGAGAAAACACCCAAACGGGAGTGCAAACCGTAACATGGCTGTACTTTGAAAGATTCGGCAAATTGTCCTCAATCGGCATTTCCCATCTATGCATTCCGAATCTTCCGCACCACCAAAAGCCAAGCGTGCCCTCGGTACGTTCGGTTGACCTGATCTCAAAAACCTCGGCGCCGTTTTTTTCCGCTTCTTCATACGCCACCTTTTTGACGTATCCCATGCGGGAAAAGTAAACAACGAGTCTGCTTTTATCCGTACATATGTTTTTATAAGTCTCCTCATAGACACCAAAGCTTTCCTGTTTGAGAAAAACCCACGCGGCATAGCCCGTTGCAGCCTGCAAAAAGCCAAAAACAAAATATATCGTTGACATAAAATTGAGCGGGAACATATAAAACTGAATGCAGATCCAAAGCATGAGCGTAACCCCGAACAAACCGCCGAGAAAAACTCCGATCTTCTTTTTTGAAAACAGCAGTACCGCCGCCGTCAGATTACTCAGTCCGTTCACGATAAGCAGTGCTATACCGGAAAAGGTGAAATTCTGAAAAAGCACATCGGCAAACGGCAGCTTTTGAAAATACGGCAGCATAGCGTCCATACCCAACAGCTTTCCTGTCGGGTCAATAAGCATTGCCAAAGCGCCTGCAACTGCACCGACGCCGACAAAAAGCGTCCAAAAAATGAGAAAACGTCTTGCCGTTTTAAATCTTGATTTCATAATACGTCACACAGCTTTCTTTTTTGAAGCAACATTGAAAATAACATAAAGCAGCGCAAAAAGCGCAATAGCACCGCAGAGAACAGCGTACATTGCCCCCTCACCGACGCTTTTTTCAAAGAAATAAAGGTTGCAGTCCACGCCGTCGCGGATACCTTTCATAATTTCTGACGGAAAGCCGAGCTTTTCCATTTCGGCGAATGCGCCGCGCATTGCATGATTGCGCAAAAGACTCGTTGCATAGGTTCCCGGCAAAAACGATATCGCTTTCTGAAGTCCGGGCGCAAAGCTGCTGATCGGCATATATGCGCCGCAGACAAAGCCGTAGCCTGCGCTGACAATTGTTCCGACGGCAGAGCTTTGTCCGTTAGTGGAAAGAAAAAAGTTTACACATGAAGAAAGCGCAACCCCGAAAAGAGTAAGCAAAAAAACGTCAAGGAACAGCAATGCAACATCGGCTCCGGAAAGATACCAGCCCATTTTAAACTGATATAAAAGACAAATACCTAACGCCGTAAAAGTAATTATAAGCGTTGAGAGCGAGCTTGAAACAAAATATGCAGCCGCCAAAAGAGAGCGTCTGACCGGCGACACGCAAAGGTCGCGCCGCGCGCCGGAGACTTTATCCTGAACCATCAGCAGGTTTGAACAAAACGCAACCGTTACGCAGCTGACCGCAAGAAGCGAGGATATCAGCTGAGCAGCAACCGTGCCGTCTATGAGCTCTTTAGGTACATTCAACACATCGGGAATTGCGGAATTAAAGCTGTCACGGTATACGCTCGCGAGGAACGTTGCATAAAGCACAAGAAGAATGACCGGTGTAATCAGCGAAGTAAAGAACATTCCCTTATCCTTGAAAAAAAGCTTTGTATTACGTTTTACAAGAGCAGAAAAAGCCGTCATTTTTCTTCGCCTCCCACAAGTTTTTTGCCCGTTGCCGAAAGAAAAACATCGTCCATTTTTCCTTTGACAATTTCATAATCCGTGAAAAGCTCCGGGTGTTTCAAAATCAGCTCGGTAGCCTTTTCAGTGTTTTCAACTTCAACTCTGAAGCTTTCGCCGATTTTTTCATACGGCAGAGAAAGAGATTTGACCTGATCCTCTTTGAGCGAATAAAAGGTAATGAAATCGCCGGCATATCTGTTTTTGAGTTCAAGCGGAGTGCCCTCGGCAGAAATTTTTCCGCTGTCAAGAATAACAACGTAATCCGCGTCGGCAGCCTCCTCCATATAATGGGTCGTGAGGAAAACCGTCATATTTTCTTTTTCTCTCAGTTCTTTCACAACGTTCCACAGCAACCGCCTTGTCTGAGGATCAAGACCGGTTGTCGGCTCATCGAGAATAAGAATTTCAGGTCGATGCAAAAGGGCTCTGGCAACGTCTATTCTTCTGCGCTGACCGCCCGAAAGCTTACCCACCGTTCTCGTGAGTATATTCTCAAAGTCAAGGAGCTTTGAAAGTTCTGCTATTCTCTCTTTGACCTCTTTTTTTGAAAGTCCGTAGAGCGCGGCACGGCTTTCAAGGTTATCTTTGACAGAAAGCGACTTATCAAGAACGCTGTTTTGAAAAACAACGCCGATTCTCTGCGCGGTTTTTTCGCGCTGCTCGCCAACCTCATGACCGCAGACCAAAACACTTCCGCCGTCCTTTTTGAGGCTCGCGCACATGATTGAAATTGTTGTGCTTTTTCCGGCTCCGTTGACGCCGAGAAAAGCAAAAAGTTCGCCTTTTTTCACGCAAAAAGAAAGATCCCGGACTGCTTTGACCTCGCCGAAAGATTTTGAAAGATTTTTTATTTCAATGATATTTTCCATAGGCTTCTCCACATCTGATAATAACTTTATAAATTGATTCGTGATTAGCGAATATTACAATTCTGTCACGATAGGTAACATTTGATGTGTAACAGCTGTTATTCTACAATATTACCCTTTGTTTGTCAAGATTTTTCTGCTCGTTTTTACGTCATGATTATATCACCAAAAGAGGCGGCAAACAAGGATTTATTTTTACACGAGCCGCATATTATTTGCAGGCGTATTCCAAAAACTTTCTGCCATGTAAACAGTGTTCACCGAATAATAACGTTTTTTCTCTGCGTTTTTCGCAGTTGAGGTGTGTCAAACTGCTTTTCGTTCTAACTTTGCTCTCAACCACTCTTAAACCAAACGCTTTCTTTCAATGATATAAATGGATATGCGCTTTTACACCCGTACGCTCCGCGGGGGTACTTTTGTCGATTGTTACAAAAGTACCCAAAAGAACGCTTTTTAGTACGGCGCCCAAGAGAGCGAAATCGGATTCCTTGAGGGAATCTCGATTATCGCTCTCTAACGCGCCTACACATTAC
>CAKTDF010000030.1 GCA_934541115.1 uncultured Eubacteriales bacterium | reverse complement strand
GCGGGCGGTGAGTACGGATTGACAACGCTGAAAACATGCTGAAGTTTTTTTCCGTCCAAAAGCTCGGTGTAAAAATAAAATACATTTTCAACGCCGTGTCGGTCAAGAATCGCGTGCAGCTTTTTTGCCTGCTTTTGCAGAAAATCTCCGGACGCCGAAACAATGTAAAACGCAGGAAGTCCGAGATAAGCAACGTTGTTGTAGTCCATGTATTTATAAAGCGGATTTTCTTTCGGCTTGTCTCCGAGCAGGGATTTGAGATTGACGTTCATAATAAAATTCGGCGAAATGAGGTCAACTGCCGGGCAGATAGCACCGATAGCTCTGAAAGAAAGGGTGGGAACAACGGCAAAATCTTTTTGCATTTTTTCACTGCCGCAGATTGCTGCACAAATGCTGACAAACTGTCCTCCCGCGCTGTCGCCGACAAGAAAGATGTTATCCGTATCGGCCGGATGATCTTTCAGATTGTTTTTCAGCCATGAAAAAGCGGAAAAGATATCTTGAATCTGCTCTTTAAAACCGCAGCTGTGGGCGAGGCGGTAATTTATCGACGCCACGAGAAAACCTTTTTGTGCAAGCTTGAGACAGTAATACTTGTTGATTTCCTTGTAGCCGTAAAGCCAGCCGCCACCGTGAACATCGACTATGACGGGCAGTTTTTCTTCTGCTCCCTCGGGATAGTAGATGTCAAGCAGGTGTTCTCTTGTTCCGTCGTCGATATACGGAATATCGCAAAGCTGCGTTATTCCGGGAGTAGGCGTTTGAGAGGCTATCCGCTTTTCATCGTTCTTTTCGGTGAATGACCAGAATTTCATGAGTATCGGCTTGAAAATATCCATTATTCATTTCCTCCGAGCTTGTTGTTCATTGCCATTCTCAAAACGTGCATGGCGCAGCTTTGTGCTTCGCCGAGGGTGAGTCCGGCTTTTACGCTTTTTGCAAAGGTTCCGTCCGGCTTTTTCTTGCCGACTCTTGCGCCGCCGGGCATGAGTACGTCAACGCCCGCTCTGACGCGGTAACCCTGGTCAACAATTCCCGGAAATTCGTGGCTCTCGTCTTTTTGCATCCACCAGTCTGTCATAACATTGCCTTCATAGCCCCATTCGCCGCGCAGAATGGTGGTAACAAGGTCATAGTTGTAATGACCCCAAACGCCATTGATCTTGTTGTACGACGTCATAATGTTGCAGGGCTTTGCTTTTTTGACGCATATCTCAAAGCCTTTGAGATAAATCTCACGCAGCGCACGCTCGGAAACACGGGAGTCGTTGTGGATTCTGTTTGTCTCCTGGTCATTGCATGCATAGTGCTTTGGGCAGGCGGAAAGTCCGCTTTCCTGAACGCCGAGAACAACAGCCGAGGCGATCAGACCGGAGAGCAGGGGATCTTCTGAAAAGTATTCAAAGTTACGTCCGCAAAGAGGATTGCGGTGAATGTTCATGCCGGGGGCAAGAATAATGTCACTGCCGCGCTCGCGCATTTCCTTTGAAAATTCAACATAAAGCTCGCGTACAAGCTCTTTGTTGAACGAACATGCAAGAGCCGCTCCGTTGGGCAGCAGCGAGCATGTTGCTGCAAGGCGGATTCCGCTCGGTCCGTCTGTAGTTGTGACGGGCGGAACACCTTTTTCTCTCAGCGACGGAAGAACGCCTGCCATTACACCCGCGTTGCCTTTTGCGCCAAGAGGATTGTTCATAATGTAGCCGCCGCGTGTAATTGCTTCAAGCTCGTCAAAGGAAAGCTGAGCGACAAATTCTTCCATGCTGACTTTGCCGGTCTTTACGTCAATGAGCTTGTAACCGAGGTCGCCGGTTATCGGAAACGTCTGCGGAAGATTATTGAGTATGCGCTCTTTGAGACTTTCACGCATTACGGGTGCGCGTTCAAGAACGCCCTTGAGATTTCCGTTTTCGTCCGTAACCGCTTTGAGTCTGTCAAATGGAACGCGGCTGTCGGGAGCTGCGGCTTGGCAAAGCTTTGCGGTGACAACGGTTTTGAGAAGGGGGAAGGTTTTGATTTTTTCCGTTTCGCGGACATTTGCACCGAGATAGAGGTCATATTCGCCTTTTTCAAGAACATAGCAGCTTTTATTTCCGGTCGCGCCGCCGTCATCATATGAGGCAAAGTCAGAAAGATCGAAGCTGAGCTTTAACTTCTGTGTATCACCGGGTGCAAGCTCGGCTGTTTTTTCATAGCAGACAAGAACTTTTGAGGCTTTTCCGAGTCTGCCCTGAGGCGCACCGAGATAGAGCTGGAGGGTGTGCTTTCCGCTTCTTTTTCCCGTATTGGTAACATTTGCCCATACGTTGACTTCAAAACCGGATTTTGTGATTCTTGTAACTGCCGTTTTAAAGCTTGTGTAGCTTAACCCGAAGCCGAACGGATAAAGAACCTTATCCTTGCAGAAAGTTTCAAAAAAGCGGTAGCCGACAAAAATATCTTCTGTGTATTCGTTGTGCTTTCTGTTGCCGAAGAACTTGGCTGAGGGATAGTATTCATATTTTTTTGCAATTGTGTCGGCAAGGCAGCCGCTTGGAGATACAGCGCCGGAAAGGACGTCTGCAACGCAGTGTCCGCTTTCCATTCCGCATTGCCAAACATAGAGAATTGCCGAAACATCGTATTTTTCGGTCCATGACATATCCATAATGCTGCCGCAGTCAAGCAGAACCACGGTTTTTTTGAAGTTTTTGCAAACGAGAGAAAGCAGCTTTTCTTCCTCGTCCGTGAGATAATAGCTGCCCTTTGTGAGTGTGTTTTCTCTGTCCTCACCTGCGGCTCTGCCGATTGCGATTATTGCCGTGTCGCTCTTTTTTGCGGCAGAGGCAACGGTTTTATTGGAAATCGGCATTTCGTCATAGCACATAGGCCAATTGCCCCAAAATCCTTCATCCGGAACATGCTCGCTGCACCATTTTTCATAGATGGCAGCAAGCTCTTCGTTTATCGTAATATTCTCATTTTCGCGCAGTGCGTCAATAAGGTTGACTCTGTACGGAGCGTTGACATCGCCGCCGGAGCCGTAGCCGACATAGAACCAGTTCTTTTGAACTCTGCCGAAAACAGAAACAACGCTGTCCTTTGAAAGCGGAAGAACATTGCCCTCATTTTTGAGCATAACAATTCCCTCGGCACCTGTTTTGCGGCAGAGCGCTTTCATTGTTTCGGTCGAGGTCTCTCCCGAACCTGTTCCCGCCTTTGTCTGCGAAACAGAATCGGTTACGGCGTTGACAACAACAGAAACGCCGCGCATAACGGTTTTTTTGATTTTTCCATGAATACTCATTTGGATTCTCCTTCTGCTGATTTTTTCTTTGTAAAATACTCCTCCTTGCCGCGCAGTCCCTCTTCGGTAACAGGCTTCAACCAATGCAGCGAACGGTGGCGGATAATACAGAATATGCTCTTCGGAATATCTTCCGAAAGGTACGCGATCATAAACACGGCGATGAACGGCAGATGCAATCCTTTTGCTGCCAAAAGGGTTGCAGGAATTGCAAGCAGCCACAGCGAGCCGATGTCGCAAAGCATCGCCATAAAGGTGTCTCCGCCCGAGCGGAATATTCCGACAACCTGAACATATGATACCATTTTGACCGGCAGCTCACAGCCCACAAAGAGCGTGATCATCAATGCGGTTTGCAGAGAGATTTCCGAAATATTGTTGCCCATGTTGAAAATGGAAACCAACTGACTGCGGAAAATTACCATAAGTGCACCGACAAAAAGCGCGGTGAACGGAACCAAAAACGAAAAGCGGTGTGCGTCGGAAACAGCGCGGTCAATTTTGCCGGAGCCTACGGATTTTCCTACCATAATTATGCAGGCGTTGCAAAGACCGACAAAGAACGCAAATGAAAGGTCTGAAAACGTTTTAACGATCGTGACCGCCGCGTAATACTCATAGCCGATGTTTGAATAAATGATGTTGAGAATGACGATCCCGAGCGACCAAAGGGATTCGTTGAGAACAACCGGCAGTGCACGGCGGGCAAATTCAAGCAGATGCTTTGGACGGAAAGAAACAATGTCGCGAGGAGAGCGTACAAGCTCGTTCTTTTGAAACAGTGAGATAATGAGCAGCAGAACCGGTCCTGCCCATGATGAAATGCAGGTTGCTGTTGCGGCACCCGCAACGCCCATTTCCGGCAGACCGAATTTTCCGAAGATAAAGCCGTAGTTGAAAACGGCATTGAGTACAGTGGTTGCCATGGAAACATACATGGGAATTCTGACCTTTTCAATATTGCGCAAAAATCCGGAGAGAATGACGGAAAGCACCACCGCCGGGTATGAGAAGCAGGCAATTTTCATGTAACTGCTGCCGGAGGCAATGACCTGAGGATCATTGTTGAAAATACCGATAACGCGCTCCGGCACAATGAATGCAGGAACGAAGAACACCGCCGAAAGCACCGCTATGCACAAAAGAGCAATGCCGAGAACGCGCCGCATGGCTTTATGGTTTTTGATTCCCCAATACTGAGAGGCAAAAACCGACATGCCCGAGCAAATTCCAAAGCTTATTATGCTCATGAACCAGCTCCACTGACCTGCCATTCCAACCGAAGAAAGCGCAATCGAGCCGAGACGGCTGACCATGAGTGTGTCAACAATTGCAAATGAGCTTGTCAGCATATTCTGAACGGCAATAGGAAAACCGAGGCGCAGGGTGACGCGCCAGAAGTTTTTATCGCCAAAAATCTTTGAAAACATTTTTATTTCCTTTCGGTTTTAGGTCGAACTTATTTTAACTTCTTTCAGCTTATCATTATAAGGGAGAAGACAGAAACTGTCAAGAACAATAAGGGGGCTGTTGCTAAATGCGACAGCCCCGTTGTTTATGCTTTTATTCCTCGGTGTCTGTTTCCGGCATACTCCATGCTCTGTGGTCGGTATGGAGAAGACGGTGAGCCGTGTGAGAAAGCGGCTTTTCAAGAAAGTCTTTATAAAGAGTTTGAACCTCCGGGTTTTCGTGTGAAAAACGAAGAGGATTTTCTTTGTCGAGCTTATAGAGCAGCTCTCCTCTCACGCCGGCCCTTTCCTCACCGTCATGAATGGGCTGTCCGCCGCCGCCCGCGCAGCCGCCCGGACAAGCCATGACCTCAATAAAGTCATAGCTGACGATATCGGCTTTGAGGGCTTCCATGAGCTTTTTTGTGTTGCCGAGACCGCTGACAACGGCAACTCTCACCTTGGTACCCTTGATGTCATAGGTCATTTCTTTCCAGCCGTCAAGACCGCGCACTCCGGAAAATGCGTCTGCGTCCGGGTTTTCTCCGGTGACGAGGAAGTATGCGCTGCGCAGAGCCGCCTCCATAACGCCGCCGGTTGCGCCGAATATTACACCGGCACCGGTTGCTGCGCCGAGCGGACTGTCAAACTCACACTCGTCAAGACCCTCAACGCCCACGTGGTCTGCTCTAAGCATTCTTGAAAACTCCCTTGTTGTGAGTGAAACATCAACGTCGGGATCTGAGCAGGCGTCATTCATTACTTCGATTGAGCATTCATGCTTTTTGGCGGTGCAGGGCATGACGGATACACAGAAAATGCTTTGCGGATTTACGCCGAGCAGCTTTGCAAAATAGCTTTTGGTTACCGCTCCGAACATCTGCTGCGGTGATTTTGCAGTTGAAAGATTGTCAGTAAATTCGGGATACTGCCCTTTGAGAAAACGTACCCAGCCGGGACAACAGGAGGTCATGAGCGGCAGTGTGCCGCCGTTTTTGAGTCTGTCAAGAAATTCGCTGCCCTCCTCCATGATTGTGAGGTCGGCAGAAAAATTTGTGTCAAAAACATAGTTGAAGCCCAGAGCCTTTGCCGCGGCAACCATTCGTTTTTCCGTTGCAAATTCCGGCGGAAGGGCGAATGCTTCAGCCCATGCGGTACGAACCGCCGGAGCAAACTGAACGACTGTGATTTTTGACGGGTCGGCAAGGGCGGCGTACACCTTTTCTGTATCGTCCCTTTCTCTGAGGGCGCCTGTGGGGCAGTGAGTAATGCACTGACCGCAGAGGGAACAGTCGGTTTCCCAAAGCTTTTTGTGGTCTTTGACTGCAACTGTTGTTCTTGAACCGGTGTTCTGAACCTCCCAGATGTTGAGCTTTTGAACCTTGCTGCAAACCTGAATGCAGCGCATACATTTGATGCAGCGACCCGCGTCTCTGACAAGCGGAAAATCACCGTGCGGCTTGTTGCGCTCAATACGGGTTTCATAATCGTTTGAAAAAATGTTAAGGTCGTTCGCAACCTTTTGGAGCTGGCAGGTGCCGCTCCTCACGCAGGTTGTGCAGTAACAGTCATGCTCGCTGAGAATGAGCTTTATGTTGACGTTCCTTGCCTCGCGCACGCGAGGGCTGTTTGTAAAGATAACCATGCCGTCCTCTGCCTTTGTGTTGCAGGCGGCAACAAGGCGTTCGTTGCCCTTGACCTCAACAACGCAGATTCGACAGGCGCCGATTTCGTTGAGCTCCTTGAAATAGCAGAGGGTAGGGATATGTATGTTCGCTTTTTTTGCAGCGTCAAGGATAGTAGCGCCGTTTTCAATTTCAACGGCAACATTATCAATAGTAAGCTTTACCATTTGAATATCCTGCCTCCTTTCAGCGCGCCGTAGCCGAATTTATCGCATCTAAGACAGCGGGACGCTTCCTGATAAGCTTGTTTAAGCGTCATTGAATTTTCCATGAGCTTAAAATCGCGCTTTCTTTCATCGGCAGATCTTTCGCTCAGATTTATTCTTCCGCATGGCGGCTGCGGAGCGATAGGCGCTTCGGGAATTTCAACGTCAACGCTTATCTTGCTGTCAAATCCGAGATAATGGTCGATGTTGGCGGCTGCAGTTTTGCCGGCGGCGATTGCCATTATTGCGCTTGCGGGTCCCGTTACACAGTCACCGCCGGAGAAAAGACCCTCGTGGTCGCTAACAATGGTTTTCATGTCTGCCATAATGCGTCCCCATTTGGTTTGAACGCCGCTGCTGGCAAAGTGGCGCGATTCTATTGCCTGACCGATCGCAACAACAATAAGGTCGCATTCAATTCTGCGCAGCGGCTCGTCGGTGCGTATCGGAGCCGGTCTGCCTCGCTTGATGTTGCTTATCATCTGCGGGGCGACCCAAAGAGCCTTGACATTTCCGTTTTCATCGAGTTCAATTCTCTCCGGAGTCATAAGCTCAAGAATATCGCAGTCCTCAGCCATTGCGCCCTCAACTTCTTCGGGCATGGCGGTCATGTCCTCTCTTCGTCTTCTGTAAACGCAGGTTACGCTCTTTGCGCCAAGGCGCATGGAGCTTCTTGTGCAGTCCATTGCAACGTTTCCTCCACCGATGACAACAACGTTTTTGCCGCTGTAATCGGGCATTTCTCCGTCACCGATGGCGCGCAGCATTTCAACGGCTGAAATTACGCCGTTGCCGTCCTCGCCGTCAATGCCGAGTTTGTTGTCTGTATGGGCGCCGATTGCTATGTAGGTTGCGTCATATTTTTCTCTGATTTCCTCAAAGGTAATGTCTGTTCCGATATCTACGCCCATTTTTACTTCAATTCCGGTTGAAAGAATTGAGTCGATTTCGTCTTCAAGAATTTCTCTTGGCAGGCGGTAGCTTGGAATGCCGTAGCGCAGCATTCCTCCGAGATACTTCCTTTTTTCAAAAACTGTGACCTTGTGCCCCATGAGGGAAAGGAAGTAAGCCGCAGTGAGACCGGACGGGCCTCCGCCGATGACGGCAACTTTTTTGCCGGTTTCCTTTGCACAGGGCGGTACCGGAACTTTTCCCGCGTTGTCAACCGCCATTCTCTTTAGACCGCGGATATTGACCGCCGCGTCAACGAGTCTTCTGCGGCAATGTGATTCGCATGGGTGCTCGCAAATGAGCGCGCAGGCGGAGGGGAAAGGATTGTCTTTGCGGATAAGGCGGACTGCGTCCTGATATCTGCCTGCTTTGACAAGGGCAACATAGCCCGGAATGTCAACATTGGCAGGGCAGAGCGAAACGCAGGGTACTGCTTTGTCAAAACGGCAAAGGCAGGTGCCTTTGAGATGTGCCTCATAGTCTTCTCTAAAACCGTTCAGACCGCGAAGAACCATTTGAGCCGCCTCATAGCCTATTGCGCAGTCTGCGGTTGCATTGATCACGCGCGCAGTTTTTTCAATGAGGTCAAGCGTGCTTTCGGTTGCGTCGCCGTCAAGGACGGTTTCAATCAGCTTGTGGAGCTGACCGAGACCGACGCGACAGGGCGTACATTTTCCGCATGACTGACTGTGGCAGACGCCAACAAAAGCGGCAGCCATGTCAACGGGACAAACGCTCACGGGGTTGGCCTGGAGCCTGCGGACAAGATCCCCGTAGATCTCGTCAATAACACCCTGAGCGCTTATCGGGGTTGGAATCGATAATCTGCTCAAAACTGAAACTCCTCTCAATTTATATGCTGAAAAAAGGCAGACCTAAGACGGAGGTTCGACGTCCTTTTATAAAGCCCGCTTTGATTTTTCAACACAATTGTGCATATCATACCATAATATATCTAATTTTTTATCACTAATCAGAATAATATTTGTAAAGAAAAATGTAATAAAACTAAAAAGTGAATCAAACGATACAAAAATTGGACAGCGCAGAATGAGCGGCTGTCCGAAGAAGTATTGTTTTTGATTTGTTATCCTTTCACAGAACCGAGAATGAGAGAATAGGGATCGGGTGAACCGAGCTGCTTTGTTGGTGTTTCGTCAATGAGGAGAACCATTTTGATGAACGATTGAAGCTGCTCATACATGAGGTCAATATTGAACTTGCTCATCTCGTGGTCATCGCTGATTGCGGTCAGATAATCAGGAGCCGGAACAAAACCGATTTGCGGAATGCCGACATTGCGAAGCGGCTGACCCTCGCCGAAGTGCAGAAAGTTGTGCCCTTTGAGCGAGATTGTGCGAACGAGAGTTCTGCCCTCGAGCGAGCGGTAGTAAATGTCGTCCATTATTTTGTTTCCCGTATAGGTAAGCTCGGCGTCAATGTCGTTCGTTTTCTGATATACTCCGCCGACGTCTTTCCATTCTGTTGCGCCGAGATGTTCAACCGCAACGCCGGCAACGGCTTTGATGTGTCCGCTTTTTCCGTCCCACATGTCGCGATGATTTTTGAGCCATTTTGAGGAAGCCTGAATATCGTTCTGCTTGAATGCGGGCAAACGGAAGTGACCTGTCACAAAGACAAAAATAACGCTCCTTTCAAGCTCGCACTGCTTGAGATATTTCATCATTGCAAGCATAGCTATTGCTCCGTTTTCCTCAACGCAGTTTACGCCGTCGGTATGGGTATTGACGATGATGGCTTCATCAGGATTTTTTCCTTTAAGCACGGTATAGAACGATTCGGAATTGGCACGTTTTTCGTGTTTTGCTTCAAGAACCATCGTAACCTTATTTTTAAGTCTTGCAGCCTCAAGAAGCTTTTGTCCCTCTTCTTCACATACCCAAAGACAAGGTACGCCCTGATAATTCAGAATGAACGGAAGATACTGACCTTTAACCATTTCTTTTGACATACCTTGCCAAATGCAGATTACACCTTTTACGCCCGCGAGCTTTGCCGCCGCAAGAAAGGGAACGTTGACAAAGCTGGTTGCAACCGGTCCTTTGTAATATTCGGGAACATGGAGTCCTTCGGGATAGGCTCTTCTTTGGTTGAATGCAACGCCGCTCGGAATTTCTCCGAGATCGTGAACCTTGACGAGAGCAATTTTGCCGGCTGCCGGAAGATAGTTCAGATGTTTTCCGAAAACTTCAACAATTTCCGCAGTGACGCCAAGGGGTCCTGTTTCGCCGGAATACGGCCATGCCGAGGAGACCTCGATCGTTTCGTCACTGCCGCCGTTGTGGAGCGTGATTGAATGAGATATCTCTTTCCAACGATTAAAAGAGTAAAGGTCGCTGTAGGTTGAAAGACCCATTTTTTCAATTTCGCTTTTAAGGTAAGAGACAAAGTCGCGTTGAGCGCCGGAACCCGTTGTTCTCACGCCAAAGCTGTTCATTTTTTCAACTCCGGCGAGCACTTCCTCTTTTGAAACAAGTTTTTCTTTTTCAAATATCATAAAAATTACCACCTAAAACAAAGTATTGCTGAACTGTTTTGTTCATGATACTTGGAAAAGGTGGTATTTTTAATAATTTAAATATTAAATGATGATTAAAACTTTTTAAAAACTCCAACAATTTGTCAAAAAATGTATATCATTTTTTGTGGACATTTGCCTCGTCAAAGATTATACAGCCGTTCGGGTCAAACTCCGGATAAGTGGTTTTTTTGCTTTTTCCGTTTTGCGGATACCTTTGAATGATCTCTTGGCTTAAAAGCAGCAGCTTTTGAATCTGCTCTTTGCTTTGCCGTCCGTCTGAGTGTCCGCCCCAAGGCTCATATTCATCGCAAAGGGAAAGAGTTCTTTTTGCTCCCGGCTGCCATTCTTCAAGGCTCTTTGCAAAAATGACTTTCATGAGAAGAACTGCGCAAACATTGTCGCCGGTGAACATCTTTTTTTCACCCTCGTCAAGAAAAACGATCGAGCCGGGCGAGTGCCCCGGCGTATGAATCGCATGAACAAGGCGGTTCCCAAGTTCAAACTCCTGTCCGTCTTCAAAGGGAATCCATTTTGTTTTAAAAACGTTGCCGCGTACGTCCTTTCGGCTGATTCCGAGAGATTTCATTTTGTTTGAAATCAAATCTGCGCGGACTCTCTTTGTGTTCAGAAGTCTGAATTTTAAAGAGCATTCTTTGCTGTGAACATAAACCGAGCCGAATTGGCAAGCGCCGCCGGTGTGGTCGCCGTGGGCGTGAGTCGCCGCAACCGTAACCGGCAGACCGGTGATGCTTTTGACAACGGCTTTGAGGTCGCCTGTGCCTATTGAGCTGTCAATGAGCAGTGCACGTTCATCTCCGAGCAGAAGATAGCAGTTGTCCCTGCCGCATTCATCAATGCGAAAAGTTCTTTTTCCTATCTGTTCAACGGTGTAGACGTTTTTCATTTCAGTACCTCAGTTCAAAAAGTATGTTTTTGCATTTTCAAAGCATATTCCGCGAACGATTTTTTCAAGTGTTTTTTTGTCATAAGGATAAAGTCCGTCCTCAACCCATGAACCGAGGAGCTCGCAAAGTATTCTTCTGAAATATTCATGGCGCGGATATGAAAGGAACGAGCGGGAATCGGTGAGCATTCCCACAAAGCAGCCGAGGACACCGAGGTTTGCGAGTGCCCTGAGCTGAGCAGTCATTCCGTCAATGTTGTCGTTGAACCACCATGCCGAACCGAACTGGAGCTTGCTCTTTGCCTCTGCGGATTGAAAGTTGCCGAGCATGGCGGCGAGAACATAGTTGTCCTTGGGATTGAGATTGAAAAGAATTGTTTTTGGCAAAAGCGAGTCTTTGTCAAGACAGTCAAGAAAGCGTGAAAGCTTTTGTGCCTGTCTCGGGTCGTCGATTGAGTCAAAGCCTGTATCTGCGCCGAGAGAGGCAAAGGCACGCGAGTTGTTGTTTCTCATTGCGCCAAGGTGCAACTCCATGACGAGTCCCTCTTTTGCATATTCCTTGCCAAGGAAAGAGAGCACGGCAAATTTATATTTTTCAAGCTCCTCTTTGCTGACCTCTTGATTAACCGACAATTTTTTAAAGATTTCTTCAATCTCCGCTTCCTTTGCCGGAGCGAACGGAACGGAATCGACCGATTGATCACAGGCAACGGCGCCGAGCGATTTGAAAAGCAGCAGTCTTTTTTTGAGTGCGGTTTTAAGTGAGCAAAAACTGTCGATTTTGATTTCCGCCGCTTTGCCGAGAAGTTCAAGATACGACGAAAAATCATGGGCCTCGGCATTGATTGCCTTGTCCGGGCGAAAAGCAGGAAGAACCCTGACGGAAAAGTTGCTTTCCCTGAGCTTTTGGTGCCACTCAAGCGAGTCTGCCGGATCGTCCGTTGTGCAAAGAGCAAAGACGTTTGAGTTCATAATGAGCTCGCGGGGAGTGAAGCCTCCTTGCCTGATTCTTGCTTTTGATTCCTCCCAGATTTTTTCCGCCGTGTCCTCGGAGAGAACGTCATAGATTCCGAAGTAACGTTGAAGTTCAAGGTGACTCCAATGGAAAAGGGGATTGCCGGCGGCGAGAGAAAGCGCTTTTGAAAAAGCTTTGAATTTTTCAAACGGCTCGGCATTTCCGGTAATGTATTTTTCATCAATGCCGGCGCTGCGCATCATGCGCCACTTGTAATGGTCGCCGGAAAGCCAAAGCTCGCAAAGGTCCGACGCCGGTTTGTTTTCAAAAATCTCTTTTGCGCTCAAATGGCAGTGCCAGTCAAAAATCGGCTCGTCCTTTGCATATAAATTAAAAAGCTCTTTTGCGGTCTTTGTTTTGAGAAGAAAACCTTCGTCCATAAAGTTTTTCAAAATAATCACTCCCTTACGGTTTCATTTTATTATTAAAATCGGGTGTTGTCAATCGAATAGCATTTATATGAATGCGGCATTTTTGTAAAAACGCGGCTTAAAAGCTGATGAGATAGTAAACAGTTGCATAAAAATGTTCAAATATTCTAAAAATGTTCGTTTTATGTTGACATTTTTGGTTAAACGAGTAAAATTATAAACGGCAAAGGTGCGGAGAAGGCACCTTTTAATCATCGGCAGTTTTTCTGCCGACAGCAAATATCCTTGGAGGAAAATATTATGAGGAAAGTATTATGCAAAGCAAAAAAGACCGTTTCGCTCCTGTTGGCTCTTGTTATGGCGCTCGGCGTATTTTTCGCCGTTCCGGCAGTTGCGGCAGACGAAAATGAGGGCAAATGGGTCGCAGCTTGGGGCACGTCTCCGGTTGATTATTACATCTCACTCCAAAACTATATCACCGGCTTGCTTGTCAACGGAAAACTCGCAGGTGGAACACTGACGAGGACAGAAATTTCCGTCTCCTCCGCCGGAGAAAAGCTCCGTCTCAAGTTTTCGAATGAGTACGGAGACAGAGATGTAAGCTTCATCAACGCAAATGTTGCAAGAACCGATACTTCAAAAAGCGGCGCAATAGACAAGTCGTCTGCCACCGAGCTGACTTTCGGCGGCAGCAGAGAGGCTGTTATTCCTGCCGGCGGTGTAATTTGGTCCGACGAGATCGATTTTAAAACGGACGCGCTTGAAAAGCTTACCGTCAGTATGTATTTTGCAAAGGAGACGCCAGTCAAAACAGCAGGTCTCTTCTGCGGAAAGACATATTGTTCAGTAACCGTTCCGGGAGCGGCATACGAAAGCAGAATGGTAGGACCGTCTGAAATCAGCATTGCAACCGGTGTGAATGCATACCATATTATCCCGTTCCTCACCGCGGTTGATACATACACCACTGCAGAGAACGCATACTCCGCCGTTTTCATCGGCGACTCGACGATTGTCAACAACACAACGGAATATGTTTCAAGAAGATTGGTTGAATCCGGAGAAAAACACGTTTCGGTCATAAATGAGGGCATCATGGGCAACCGCCTTTTCTATGACGGACACGGACTTATCGGCAATCTTTACGGAAAATCGGTTACCGAGCGCTTTGAGCGCGACGCGCTTAACATATCAGGCTGCGAGGTTATTGTTGTCAAAATCGGCGTCAATGATGTTCTCCATCCGTCATCAAAGAGTATGGGAGCCGAAGCACCCTATGTTTCCGCTCAGGATATCATCAAGGGATATGAAGACCTTGCAAAACGTGCGCACGAGAGCGGAAAGCGTATCTATTTCATGGAGATCACTCCGTGGAAAGGTTATGTCCGCGACATTCTCGGTTCAAAGGGAGACATTGTGTGGAGCGAGGAGCTTCAAAAAATGTGCGATGAATGCAACGAATGGATAAAGACCAATGACGTTGCCGACGGCTATATTGAATCCGGCAATCTTGCAAAGCCGGGCGATTTTGCCGCTTTCCGCGATCAGTTCACAAAGGATGGTATTCATTTGACCGACGCCGGTGCGCTTGCGCTTGCAGACTGCATTGATATTGAGATGATCTTCGGCATCAAGAACGCGAAAACGGCTTCAAGTATTTATGGAGTCAATCCGTATGATGAAGAAAGCGAAAGCAAAATGAATCAGAGACTGCTCAAAGCCAAGAACATCCTCTTGATCGTTCGTCAGTTGCTTTCAACTCTCAGAGTTGAATACGGTCCGATTCAGCACTTTATTGACAAGATCATTGACTCGATTCCGGATAGCAGCTACTCGCTGCGTTCCTATGTGGCAAGCAGAAGAAGAAGATAAAGACAAAGATAACAGCGGCTTCGATTTGATGAAACGAAGCCGCTGATTTTTTATGCTTTCTTTCAGTATGTAACTGTGTATGTACTTGTGAGACTTCCTGTAAGCTCTATTGTGAGACTTGTTCGAAGCTTTCCCGTAATGCTGCTTTCAAGCGGAAGATCGATTTCTAACTTTGTGAGTTTTCCGCTTTTGTTTATTGTGGCTTGGAGAGTAGTTTCCGGATAAACGGTTTTTGCCTTCGTGATTTTTGCACCCGCCGGAAGTTCAAGTGCGCCTATATTCAGCGGGTCGGCAACACTGAGGTTGCCGGGGGCGTCCTTTGTGTTTTTTCCGTCAAAGGTTGCCGTTTCCTTTTTCAGAACAATTGTGAGTTTTGTGTTGCCGGAAAAGTCCGTTATCGCCGAGGCGCTCACAACGTTTTTCTCGCTGAGCTTAGCTTTTCTTCCGACCGGAGAAACAAAGTCATTGACGGTGGTGGTTTCTCCGGCTGAGTTTTTGCCTTTTCCGTTCTTGAATTTCACGGTGTCATCTGCCGGAACAAGAAAGCTTTGAAGCACGGCGTTGACGGAGCTTTGCAGCATAGGTGTTGAGCAGTCTGTACATTTAAGATTTATGTCGCTTTCTTCGCGTATTTTGACATTCTTTTCATTTTTCAGTTTGTTGACCGCGCTGTTGTAGCTTGTAACGATCTCTTTTTTGGTTAAGTTGAGAACGGAAATCGTTTCTCTGTCAGATTTCGGGACTTTTAAATCACCGTCACTGGAAATTATTTTTTTGCCCAAAAGATTATAGGCGGTGAAAACAAGGCGGTACTTTGTGTTCTCTGAGATGCTTTTGAATTCAGCCGCGGTTTCTTTGGTCTTGACCGTTTTTATGAGCTTTTTGCCTTTATAAAGGCTGACCTTATAGGAAAATGCACCGGTCACCTTGTCCCACGAAAGATACATATCAACCGTCTTTTTTCCGTATTGACTGACTACGTAAGCCGTGAAAAGCGGTTCAATTGCAAAGTTCAGCAGCTTTGTTCCGCTGTAATTGCCCTTGAATGTAACTTTTACAACCGCTTTGCCCGGATTTTTGTTTGATATGTAAGCGACTGTATAATCTTTTCCGTTTTTGAGCGTTTTGTTTTTGCTGTCTTTAACAATAACGGTGGGTTTGATTGCTTTTCCGGTGTAGTTGTATTCGTCTTTTTTGAGTTTAACGGTTTTAATTTTCGCAACCGTCTTTTTGCTGAGAACTTTTTTGCAGTCAGAGCATTTGACCGTAATAAGTCCGTCCTTTGAAAAAGTGGCTTTTTTAACAGAGGTTACTTTTTTGTGTTTGTGTGTTGCCGTTGCAGAGACGGCTGCCGTTGACTGCATACCTGCCGCAAAGACGGAAACCGGAGCAACCGAAAGCAACATGGTAAGAGCCATGAGGCAGGCGAGAATTCGCTTTGACTGATTTTTCATAGTGTATTCCTCCTTTTATTGCATAATATCATATAGGATTTCCTGTGTCAACAAAATTCAAAAAACGTAAGAATTTATTAATAACGTGAAAATAGGCCGCAAAGCGTGTTGTAAAAGACGTTTTGCGGCTGTTTTTTTCAGTAGGTTATGTCATAGCTTTCTTTGAGAGCGCCTTTTGCCTCTATTGTAACGCTCAGCCCGCCTGTGTTGAATTTGCCGGTGGCAACGCTTTCAAACGGCATGGTTATTTTTAGCTTTGTGAGCTTTCCGTTCTTGTTCAGCGTTGCCCGGAGGGTTGTTCCGGTATAGGTCGTTTTCTCACTGTTGATTTTTGTGGTTTTTGAGAAATCGAGAGTTCCGAGAATCACGGGGTCCGCGACGGCAAAATTGCCTATCGGGTAGGTCGCCGAAAGGCCGTTAAAGGTTGCGCTCTCTTTTTTGAGGACGATTGTGATTTTCTTTCCGCCGGAAGACGTTTTTTCAATTTCGGCTTTTTTTATGCTGCCTGCGGTTAGAGCGGATTTTCTGCCGGCAGGAGAAACAAAGTCGTTGATTTCAACCGTTTGACCTTTTGAGTCATTGCCTTTTCCGTTTTTGAACGTGATCGTTTTATCGCTGTCTGTGGAAATTGATTTGAACAGCTTGTTGACGGAGTTTTTGAAAACGGAGACGGAGCAATCGGTGCAGCTGAGATTCAGATTGTCTGATTTGTACATCAGAACGTTCTTTTCGTTTTTCAGAGTGTTTATCGCTTTGTTGTAGAGGGCTGCCGCCTCCTTTGCATTGGGAGCCGATACATCTGAATTGAGCTTTGGCGTTTTAAATGACTCTTTGGTTGAAAGTATTTCTTGTCCCAAGAAGTTATACGACGAGAACACAATGCTGTACCCGGTATTTGGCGAAAGCTTTGAAAACATGACTTCTGATTTTGTTGTTTTTACGGTTTTGACAAGCTTTTTTCCGTTGTAAAAGCTGACCTTGTTTGAGACTGCGCCGTTCACTTTGTTCCATGTAAGGGTCATATCAAAGGTCTTTTTTCCGTCTTCAACATTGATTATTGCATTGAAAGCCGGCGTGATTTTAAAGGTGAGCAGTTTTGTTCCGCTGTAGTTGCCTTTGAAAGTGATTCTCACCGTGGCAAGTCCCGGCTTGACGTTGTTGAGGTATGCAAAGGTATAATCGCTGCCTTTTTTGAGCGCCTTTTTGTTTTTGTCTTTTACGGTGAAAGCGGGCTTAATTGCTTTTCCGGTGTAGTCAAAGGTGTTCTTTTTGAGCTTTGCGGAATCGATTTTTGCAATTGTCTTTTTGCTGAGAACCTTCTGGCAGTCCGAGCACTTGGTTGTAATAAGACCGTCTTTTGAAAAAGTGGCTTTTTTCACAGTGACGACCTTTGTATGCCTGTGCGAACCGTTGGCAGAAGATGACGTGGCTGCCTTTTCTCCTGCAGCAAGCACCGCAATCGGAGCGGCTGAGATGAGCATGGCGAGTGCCAACAGGCACGCAAGGAGACGTTTTGCTTGAATTTTCATTAGAGTATCCTCCTTTGAGTATGGGCTCTGTTGATTCATTTGCATGGTATCATAAAGACTTTGACAAAGTCAACAAAATCAAAAAACTGTGACACTTTTATTTCATAGCTGCCATAATGTTAAGAAACAAAGCAGCCGTTCGATGCATAGGCATCTTGCGGCTGCTTTTCGCGTTGTTATAACAGTTATTTCAAATTACTTAACCTCTGCCGAGTTTCACATTTACCTTATTGGTAAGAGCCTCAAAAACGGCTTTGAGCCATTTGAGTAGTGAACGCAGGAAAGAAATCAGACGTTCCGCTTTGGTCTGCGGTTTTTCAAGGTCTTGGTCTGCTTTCCAGTTGTCGCTGTCATGGCAGTTTTCCTCGGTCATGGTTTCAAACGAAAGGCTCGAATGTCTGTAGAGAATATATTGCGTCCAATCAAAGTCGTCTACAGTGAGCTGACGGTCAGCATCGATCACGGCAAGGAGAAGCTGCTTTTCGTCATTCGGAAAACGACCGTGCTCACAGCCCTTTACGAACCATGTGTAATCTGGGAACAGGCAGGTTGAAGCGTCAATCTGCTTGTCGGGTGATATGTATTTGCCGTAGCCGGCTGCGGTGCGTTCGGCAATGTATTCGTCTGAGAGAGTATCATAAATCGTTGACGTTGTTGCGCCGAAAGAAGATCTGGTGACGGAAACATAGTAGTCACCGAGGATGCTGTCATCTTTGATTATGGGAATCATCTGTGTTCCGTATTTTGAAATGATGCAAATGTTGGTTGAGTTTCCGTTTGCGTCAGGGTCTTTAATCGACTTAACGATTTTGTTGACGTTCTTTTTGATAGTTTCATTATAGACGGTAATTTTTTCAATGAGACCGGCATACTGCTGACGCTTTTCGCTGCCCTCTTCACCGAAAGCATAAACAAGTGCATCGTCAAAATCCTCTGTGGCAATGAGTGCCCAATAGCAGGGGAAGGTCATCATTGTTGAAGTTGCAAGAGCAGAAATGATGCCGTATTCTATCCTGCCGTAAAGGAGCTTGCGTGCTGTTTTGGTGAGCGTTGACGTTACACCGGTATTAGCGAGAAGCTCAAGTGTTGCTTTGATGAGGGGACTGACCGAAAAATTGTTGCCAAGAGCCTCAATGTCATTTGCAAGTCTGACAAGACCGTTGACATCAATTGTGAAGTCGCCGCTGATGGCTCCGCTCAAAAAGTCTGCGCCGTTGCTCGTTGCAACGTCAATGCCGATACCTTTGAGACTTTCTGTGCCGTATTTGTTCACATATGCAAGAACAACATTGGTTCCGAGACACTTGCAGGTAATTGACACACGGCTGTGACCGGTCGCTCTTTTTACGCCCTCAATATATTCATGCAGGTCATCTGCAAGCTCGATCGGGTCAAGGCGCCAGTCATAGTTGTAAAAATAGGTTCTCTCTTCATATTTTCCGTCAGCATTGGCAAGGTCATGAGTCATTTTGAACTCTCTGTCGGCTTTTGCCTCTTTACCTATACCGGAATCGGATTCGGCGGGAACATTGCCGTTGTTGTCAAGCCTTATCGGCTCAAAAAGCTCACCGATTTCTTTTTCAACGGCGGCGTAATAATTGTCCCACTTGTCAAAGGCAATACCTTCAAGAATAAAGGGAAGAAGAATACTTGCGGTTGCTTCATAGATTTTTTCGTTTTTATCGCCGTCACCGTTATTGAGCAAGTCTCCGGTGTTGTCTATGCAAAAGCTCTTTTCGTCGTTGTCGTAATAAATGCGTCCGCTGTCACCTGCAATATATATGACGGGATCGTCACAACAATCTGTCAACTGCACATTACCGGCAAAAGCCATTGGCACACAGGTGAAGAGAATGCAAAGTGTGAGTAACAGAGAGATAAGCTTCTTCATATCATTTTTCTCCTTACAATAAAAATTTAAAAAATTCACAGTTACATAACATTTACTGTCGATTCATTGTAACATATATTTTCGCCAATGCAACAACAAAACGGAAATTAGAAAAAAAAGTCCGGAATTTATGTAGTTATAATTATTGGACAAAGGTGTTGATTTTTTGGCGGAATTAAAGTATAATTTCTTCTTGTAACTGTCTTTTGGAGGGTATATTATATATGGGAACAGAAAAGCACTCACTTGAATGCAAATATTGCGGTGCACCGCTTAGTATCCGCGACGGAGAGACTGTTGTAAAGTGTGAATATTGCGGAATGTCAACGGTTATCGAAGCTCCGAAAGGCGTGAGTCCGCTGCTTGGGCATGCATTTATGCTGCTTGAAAACGGTCGTTTTGAAGACGCCGACGCAGATTTTGAACAGGTACTCAAACAGGCTCCCAAAAATACAGAAGCGCACCTCGGAAAATTGATGGTCGAGTTTGGGGTAAAAACCAGGGAGCAGATGAAAGGGTATGTCTGTCTTTATGAATACAGCGAAAATTATAAAAACCTTTTGAAATACGGCAGTGGTTTCTGGGTAGATACGGTGAAAAATAACAACTTTGCTGCCGCCAAATATGAACTCAACAGGTGCCGCACAGAGCTTGCCAAGCTCAGACAGAGCAATGCAGCCATTGAGAGCGAGCTTAAAAATCGCATTGAAAAAATAAGACCTACGATTAAACGCAGAAAAATGATTAAAATACTATTGGTCATTGTTGCAATTGCTGCGTTCTCGCTGATTAATAATCTATCGTCATTTTGGTCTAAAATTTCAGGAACTTTTGTAGAGATATTTTTTTGGCTTTTGCATCCGATTGCCGTTGTATCTTTAATAGTCGTTATTTTTATGTTCATTGAGGACAGAGGAGGAAACAAAAACAGCAAGCTGCTGGTTGAAGCCGAAAATAACCTCGCAAGGGTTTGTGAAAGTAACAGAAACGCCGAAAAGGAGTGGGCAGACGCGATCGAGCGAATGCAGAGAATAGTGGACGCATATTAATTGCCGCAGATTTCAGAACAGTATAAATCAAGCCGGAGAGAGTCGGAGACTTTGTGCTCAACTCTCTTCGGCTTTAGTTTATGGGTTACGCTTGGACTTGATATGGTTCTTTGTAAACGGCTAAGGTAACAAGAAAGGCTATAACCATCGCCTTTGCCTTTAAGCCGCCTTTTTTGTAGCAGTGCAAAGTTCGACAACCCCGGTGACATATTTACGGTACCTTGCGCTGTTGATGGTTTTGACAGCAACACAAATTTCAATTTGCGCAAAATTACACTACTCTCAAACACTGTGATATGTTGCAAGAGCTTTTCACAGTTTTGTACCTTATGAAATTACACTACTCTCAAACTTAAGTTCCGGTGTAATGCAACACCTAAATGTTTTGTACCTTATGAAATTATACTACTCTCAAACTTGCCCTCATTCCACTTTTTACGGAGCGACGTTTTGTACCATATGAAATTACACTACTCTCAAACTCGTTTCCGTATTCCTTTTGAGCGATGACCGTTTTGTACCATATGAAATTACACTACTCTCAAACCGTCCGCTCGTGGGGTTTAGATGGTGCTGCGTTTTGTACCTTATGAAATTACACTACTCTCAAACACACTGTTGAAACGCGGAAGAGCGGACGAAGTTTTGTACCTTATGAAATTACACTACTCTCAAACTTTGATGAATCTTAGTCTTTCGAATGCCTCGTTTTGTACTTTATGAAATTACACTACTCTCAAACAAATCTCAAAACCATGTCCGTCAGTATGTGTTTTGTACCTTATGAAATTACACTACTCTCAAACTAAGGAGATTTTGAAGATGAAATACTATGAGGTTTTGTACCTTATGAAATTACACTACTCTCAAACTCCGGATTCAAAAGGCTCTTTTTCTCGTAGTTTTGTACCTTATGAAATTACACTACTCTCAAACACATTGTTCTGTACCTCTTTCTTTTCGTTAGGTTTTGTACCTTATGAAATTACACTACTCTCAAACTATATCTGTCAACATAATTTTAAAAATTTTGTTTTGTACCTTATGAAATTACACTACTCTCAAACTGATCGGGAGTATTAAGGACAAGACTGCCGGTTTTGTACCTTATGAAATTACACTACTCTCAAACAGTGGCTTTCATCTGCGCTTTTGTCGGTATGTTTTGTACCTTATGAAATTACACTACTCTCAAACTCTTCTGGTGGGGCATTCGCAAAGTTATTGTTTTGTACCTTATGAAATTACACTACTCTCAAACATAACCGCTGTTATACTGCTGATAAGCGAGGTTTTGTACCTTATGAAATTACACTACTCTCAAACTGTATGGCATTTCTTTTATGCTTTCACTTTGTTTTGTACCTTATGAAATTACACTACTCTCAAACTGTCCGCCGCCGCCGAAAGCGGAGCAGACCGTTTTGTACCTTATGAAATTACACTACTCTCAAACCTCAAAATCATGCATATTGAGGTCATACAGAAAGTAAACTGCGCACTACAAAACGCAGGATAATCCAATAAGGCAAAAAGATTATATCAAATGATTTCATCATTGTCAATACAGCATAAATCACTGTCAATAATATGCTGTAGCTTTACAATAGATGTGAGACTGAAATCAAAAAAAGAATAAAAAAAGCGATTGAGTTCGTTAGAATATAGT
>CAKTDF010000029.1 GCA_934541115.1 uncultured Eubacteriales bacterium | reverse complement strand
TTTTCTTTTTGATTTGGTTTTTGCTCAGACATAATTGCTTGTATGGCTTCGGGAGTGAGTTTACCTTCCTCAAACATTTTTCGCATACGAATAGTTTGCTCGTGAGATGGGGTGCAGTAGTTTAAGTCAATTTCTGTAACAACATCACGCTGACTATCCTCATCAAGATATGATAACTCAACGGCAGGCTTCAACGCCATTTGCAAAGAGTCCTTATCCTTTACTACCGAATTGTCTACCATATCGAGAAGTTCGGGAACAAGATTTGTCAAGCGGATATATCTTCGGACTGTTTCACCACTTTTATCGGCAACCGTATCTCTGCTTTTCTTTCCATCTGACTTGTGCAACTCGGTTGCACAGGTTAGGTCGGTTCGTTTTCCTTGCCTTGCCATAGCATCAAGACGCATCTTATATGCAAAGGCTCGCTCGGAAGGCAACTGTTGTGTTCTTTGATAGTTGCTTTCTACCATTAAGATTATGGCTTCATCTCTTGTGAGTTCAACTACTTCGCATCTCAGGGTTGGAAAGCCTGCAATTTGACTTGCTCTTTTTCGCCTGTGTCCTGAAACGAGTTCGTATCTGCCATCTTCTTTCTGGCGAACCATAGCAGGGGTTATAACACCACGCTCTTTAATGCTCTCAACAAGCCGTTCCATATCTTCATCATCTTGAACCCGATAAGGGTGGTCGGGAAAATCGTCAATTTGTTCTAAAGGTATATCTCGGATTTTCGAGAGTTTTTCTTCATCTCGCATTTTCTGAGTTGAAAAAATATCATCGAACTTGGGCAGAGTGAAGTCGCTCTTTCTTCCTGCCATCGGCTAACACCTCCTTTGAAAATTCGGTGTAGGCTTTGGACACCGTACTGTTAGGCTCATAGGCATAAATACTTTTACCTTTGGAACTTACCTCAGCCGCCTTTATTGCTATGGGAATTTGAGAGTTATATATTTTGATATAACTACCGAAATTCTCACGCAAGGCATCTATTGTGCTTTTGGCAAGGTTTGTTCTGTTGTCTACGAGAGTTAAAAGTATGCCGTCAATACTTAGTTTTGGATTGATATGCTTTTTGACCTTAGTGATAGTTCGCATTAACTGCGTCATACACTTCGCCGGAAGATAATGAGCCTGAACGGGAATGATCACGCTGTCCGCTGCCGATAAAGCATTGAGAGTCATCATACCAAGCGAAGGCGAACAGTCGATAATAATATAATCGTAATTGCGTTTAACCTCATTCAGGTAGTTTCTCAAAATGGCTTCACGGTTCATTGCGGTTACAAGACTAATCTCAAAATCGAAAAGGTCGCTATTGGATGGGATAAGGTCAACACCTTCTTTATGATGTAGAATACCTTTCGTTGGTTCTTTGCATTTGTCTTGCATTACTTCAAGCATTTTGTCCGGTAGTGCTACGGGCAAACTGTCCGTATCTCGCCAACCAAGACAAGTTGTTAGGTCACCCTGCGGATCTGCGTCTACAAGGAGTACCTTTTTACCTTGCATAGCCAAACCTACACCCAAGTTTACTGTGGTAGTCGTTTTACCAACACCGCCTTTTTGATTGCATATAGCAATCGTGTTACAGTTGGGCATTGTCTTTGCTCCTTTCATTTAGAATTAGCACGCTTTGAAAAGGTGCTATGTAAAGACCAAAGAAATGTTTATCTTCAGTCTGATGTTTCTATGCAAAATTTGTCCTCGACGCCCCTTGCAAGGGAAGTACATAGGTAACGGTGTGCTTCACCGTTTCATAGGAATTTCACCTCAGCCGGGTTCGCCGCCTGCTCCGTAGAGAAGTATCATTATCATTCTGACTGTCATCGCCGTATCAGGGGCAACCTGATAGTTATAACGGGGGTTCTCGCTCTGTCCTATATAGGAAGTCTTGGCGTACCCATTATGGTGGCTAATCATCAGAAATAAAGTCCTAAGTACCTGTATATTCAATTTTCAAGGAACAGCGAAAGGGCTGCTCCTAATCGGAGTTGAAATAACCCTTTCACTAATTCCCACTGAGCGGAGCCTTTTAGCAACCCTTTCAGAAATATTTTTTGAAAAAACAAAAAAGCCACCCAAACCTTGAAAGGAATGAGTGGCTTAAAGAAAAAACACCGTTTCGTTCAAAAAAACGAAACGGTGCTATGTTGACTATTCTATTGAAATTCGGCGGTCTGACTCGGATATTATATATAGAGGACACGAAACTTCTTTTTCTTTGACTTTTTCATTTTCATAATAACTTCGTCAATCCCATCAGTATACTTACCGCTTTGGATCAATTTGTTTCTCTTGCTCACCAAAGAAGAAAGTGCGTTGAAATATTCTTTGTCATTCAGATTTATGTAGTATTTATCTCTCATAATCGTTTCCTCCTGATGCTTTAATTATATATAGGAAAAGGCAATCTGTGAAATGTGCGTTGCGTGAAGCCCTAACACAAGATAACAAGGGGATTAAAAGGCACGGGGTAAAACAAGGTCGGACTATAATAAGCACACATTTCAATTAGCAAGATTTTTAGCACGATTTTTCAACCGATTAGCAGAAAGGCGATTTTCATTAGCAAAAACGGGTTTTTCTTGCTAATTTGATTAGCAAGAATTTTTCAGGAAAAGAGTGTCCGCAACCGAAGCGAAGCAGAACGCCCACAGTAGATAGTCAGTATCGAGTGGTATCAGACTCATATAAAAAAGTAAAGCCGAAAACCCTTGAAAACAAAGGCTTTCGGCGTTGTTTGTGGCGTCCTCGCCCGGATTCGAACCGGGGGCGTTCCGCTTAGGAGGCGGACCCTCTATCCTGCTGAGGTACGAGGACGAATATTAAATTTGGGGACAATTACCACATAACTATGATTCCGGGGCGAATGATTTGGTACAACCTTAGGAGGGGTTTATTATATCCATTTAACTAAGGAGGCATATATTCATTTTAACGGTTTATTATTACGAGCGTAGCGAGTAACAAGGTTCTGAATGCGTAAGCATTCAGGTTCTTATATCCATTTAACTAAGGAGGCACACCACCCGCTTATTCTACCACCTTGCCGCCTTTCTGTCAATACCCGAAAGGTCTTGTTTATGTGCCTGTATGAAAAGATAAAAATTGCATTTTCTTCTTGACAACCGAATAAAAACCGTTTATAATACATAAAATGTTAGCGAGCTAACAATTAGCAAACTAACAATTAGCCGCCTAACAAATAAAACAAGGAGGTCAGCAGATGGATAAGAACAAATACATTTTCTTTGAAATGAACCGCTGCGCGCGTCTCATTAAAAGATATATTGACAACGATCCGCAGACGGCGTGCAAAAATGTTGAAAAGCTCACCGGTGCACACGGCTGGGTGATCGGCTTTTTATACCATAATCGTGACAGAGATATTTTTCAACGCGATTTTGAAAAGGAATGCAATATTCGCCGCTCCAGCGCAACGCAGATGCTTCAGCGAATGGAAAAAAACGGCATGATAAAGCGCGTTGGCGTTGACTATGACGCAAGACTCAAAAAAATTGTTCTCACCGACCGCGCGGTTGAAATTCAAGAAATGATTGAAAACCGCTTTGCCGAGCTTGAGAAAAAAATTAAAGATGGAATAAGCGAAGAGGAGCTTCAGACGTTCTTCGCCGTGCTTTCAAAAATCAGAAAGAACATAGGAGAGGAGGACAACGATGATTAAAAAACTTTCAAAATCAATACGCGAGTATAAAAAAGCCTCGATGCTGACGCCTTTTTTTGTTGCGCTTGAGGTTATCATGGAGGTTATTATTCCCTATTACATGGGAAAAATGCTTGACTACGGCGTGAATCAAAAGGACATGAACTATATTCTCAAAACGGGTGCAATGCTTGCCGTTTTCTGCGTTCTGTCTCTCGTTTTCGGCGCGCTTGCAGGAAAATATGCCGCATATGCCTCAGCGGGATTTTCAAAAAATCTGCGTCACGACATGTTCCATAACGTTCAGTCTTTTTCGTTTTCAAATATCGATAAGTTTTCGGTGTCAAGTCTTGTAACAAGGCTGACAACGGATGTTACGAATCTTCAGAACGCATACCAGATGATTATTCGCATTGCAGTGCGTTCACCGCTGATGATAATATTTTCGCTCATTATGGCAATCAGAGTCAGCGCACGGCTGTCGCTCATTTTCCTTGCGGTACTGCCGCTGCTCGCACTCGGACTTTATTACATCGTTACCCATGCACACCCGATTTTCAAGCGTGTTTTCAAAACTTATGACAAGCTCAATAACATTGTTTCGGAAAATCTGCACGGAATCCGCGTTGTCAAGGCTTTTGTGCGTGAGGAGCATGAAAAGGAAAAGTTCAACTCAGTGTCGGACAGAATCTATTCAGACTTTGTTTCTGCCGAAAAGCTGCTTGCTTTGAACGCACCGCTTATGCAGACTTCGGCTTATTCAACAATGCTGCTCATCTCGTGGTTCGGAGCAAAGCTTATCGTTTCAACCGGAAATGTGCCTGAGGCGGGTCTCACCACCGGCGGTTTGGTCATTCTCATTACCTATGCCATGCAGATCCTTATGAACCTCATGATGCTTTCAATGATTTTTGTTATGCTCACCATGTCGCGTTCCTCTGCCGAGCGTATCTCAGAGGTACTTTCGGAGGAGAGCAGCCTCAAAAACCCGGAACACCCGGTTATGGAAGTCGGGGACGGCTCGGTTGAGTTTGACAATGTCGGCTTCAGCTATAAAGGCGACGAAAACAAGCTTTGCCTCAAAAATGCGTCGTTCAAAATCGAATCCGGCGAAACGGTGGGTATCATCGGTTCAACCGGTTCTTCAAAATCAACGCTTGTTCAGCTCATTGCAAGGCTCTATGACGTAACCACAGGCTCGGTGAAGGTCGGCGGAGTTGACGTTCGCAACTATGACCTTGATACGCTCAGAGAAAAGGTTGCAATGGTACTTCAGAAAAACGTTCTTTTCTCCGGTACCATCAAAGACAATTTGCGCTGGGGCAATCCGAACGCAACCGATGAGGAGATGAAAGAAGCCTGCGTTCTGGCACAGGCGGACTCGTTTGTTCAAACGTTTGAGGACGGATACGACACATATATTGAGCAGGGCGGCACCAATGTTTCCGGCGGACAAAAGCAGCGCTTGTGCATCGCTCGTTCCCTTTTGAAAAAGCCGAAAATTTTGGTTCTTGACGACTCAACGAGCGCCGTTGACACACAAACGGACGCCCTCATACGCAAAGGCTTTGCCTCATATATACCGGAGACAACAAAAATCATCATTGCCCAGCGCATCTCCTCCGTGGAGCATGCCGACAAGATTATTGTTCTTGACAACGGCGAAATTGAAAATATCGGCACGCACGAAGAGCTTTTGGGCAAGGACCCGATATATACCGAGGTCTATAACTCTCAGACGAAGGGAGGAAAAGAATAATGGCACAGGAAAGAGCTGCAAAAGTACCGGCAGGACCGGGCGGAAGAAATATGAACGCCAGAGGAATGCCGAAGCAAAAGGTGAAAAAAGGCACCGCAAAACGTCTTTTCGGCTATATTCTCAAGGGTAATAAGCTGAGGCTGCTTTCCGTTATGATTTGCATAGGTATTTCCGCGGCGGCGAGCGTAGGCTCCTCACTGTTTTTAAAAACGCTCATCGGCGATTATATTGAGCCGCTGCTTTCTGCAGAGGAAAAGAATTTTGCGCCGCTTTTCGGTGCAATCGTCAAAATGGCATGCATTTATCTTGCCGGCATAATCGCCGTATATCTGCAAAACAGAATCATGGCAGTGGTTTCGCAGGGCGTACTCAAAACCGTCAGAGACGATATGTTCGCTCACATGCAGACTTTGCCGATAAAATATTTTGACACTCACACCCACGGCGATGTCATGAGCCGATACACAAATGATACGGACACGCTCAGACAGATGATTTCTCAGACTATTCCGCAGGTGATGTCTTCATTTGTTATGGTGGTTGCCGTTTTTTCGGCGATGTGCGTGCTCAGCTGGCATTTGACGGTTTATGTTGTCATAAGCATTACACTCATGATGATAATTACCGGTCAGGTTGCAAAGCGCAGCGGAAAATTCTTTGTAAAGCAGCAGCGCTCGCTCGGCGACGTAAACGGCTATATTGAAGAAATGATAAACGGGCAAAAGGTCATCAAGGTCTTTTGTCACGAGGAAAAAACAAAAGAAGATTTTGACAAAAAGAATGATGAGCTTTTTGAAAATGCATATCACGCCAACAAGTTTGCAAATATCATCGGACCCATCAACAACAACCTCGGTCATTTGCAGTATGTTCTTGTTGCCGTTCTCGGCGGTCTGCTTTCGGTGAACGGAATAGGCGGTTTGACATTTGCGTCGGTCGCGTCGTTCATGCAGCTTTCAAAAAGCTTTGTAATGCCGATAAACCAGCTCTCTCAGCAGCTCAATTCGGTTGTTATGGCGCTCGCCGGTGCGGAAAGAATCTTTGACCTCTTTGACGAAAAAGAGGAGGCGGATGAGGGCTATGTTACCCTCGTCAACGCCGAAAAGGACAGCAGCGGCAACCTCACGGAGAGCGAAAAAAGAACCGGCGTTTGGGCGTGGAAGCACCCGCATGAGGACGGCAGTGTGACTTATACCGAGCTGCGCGGCGAGGTAAGATTCTATGATGTTGATTTCGGTTACACGCCGGAAAAGGACGTTTTGCACGGAATTACTCTTTATGCCGAACCGGGACAAAAGGTTGCGTTTGTTGGTGCAACGGGCGCCGGAAAAACAACCATCACGAATCTTATCAACCGTTTTTATGACATTGCGGACGGAAAGATCCGATATGACGGAATAAACATCAATAAGATCAAAAAGGCAGACCTGCGCCGTTCACTCGGCATTGTTTTGCAGGATACAAACCTTTTCACCGGCACCGTCATGGAAAATATACGCTACGGAAACCTCGACGCAACCGACGAGCAGGTGTATAAGGCGGCGAAGCTTGCAAATGCAGACGGATTCATCAGCCGTTTGCCGGACGGTTACAACACAATGCTTTCCGGCAACGGAGCGAACCTTTCGCAGGGACAGCGCCAGCTGCTTTCAATTGCAAGGGCAGCCGTCGCCGATCCGCCGGTAATGATCCTTGACGAGGCAACGTCGTCAATCGACACCAGAACGGAAGCGCTCGTTCAGAACGGTATGGACGCGCTCATGCACGGCAGAACGGTCTTTGTTATTGCGCACAGGCTTTCAACTGTCCGCAATTCGGACGTAATTATGGTGCTTGACCACGGCAGAATTATTGAACGCGGTAACCACGAAAAGCTTATCGCCGAAAAAGGCGTTTACTGCAAGCTTTATACGGGTGCGTTTGAGCTGGAATAAAAAGCAGAGCAATGATAAAAAGCTATAATTCACATATACCGAAACAGGGTATGCGGATTATAGCTTTTACTTTTTATCAAGGAGAGTTTTTTCTCCTCAGCTTATTTGTGAGACAAAAAGAGCCGCAATGTGCCGGAAAACAAATTCTTCGGGCGCATTGCGTTCGACTCTCCTCAGCTTATCCACGCGTCGTCATAACTGATTTGCCATGCGCCGTTTTTGCGCTTTGCCGTGCAGCTCTCATAGCCGTAGCCGCCAAGCCCGGAATGGGTCAGCGAAAGAGAAAATGTCTTTTTGCTCTCGGATGCCGCAAGTGAAATTATCACGCCGTTTTTGAACTCGCCTTCTTTTGTCAGTCTGCCGCCGCTTGAAAGCTCTTCATAGCTGCTCCTTATAACATCTGCGCCTGTTTCTGTGTAAAAATAGTTACGCAGAACATACTCAAGCGCGTTTTTCTCGTTCTTAGAAAGGGTTGAAAGCTTTGTTACGTCAAGAGCAACGGTTGAAATTTCGCTTTTTTCAAAATCCTTTCCGGCTCTTTCCTCAAAAATGTGTTTTGCGGCTTCAAGATAAAGCGCAACATTGTCGTCGTCCTGCGAGATGATTTTGATTGCCTCGGTGTTCGGAATCTGCGCCGGATAGGTTTCAAGCACCTCTCCGCCAAAGCCTATCTGTACTTTCATTCCGGGCATGAGCTCCCCTTTGTCAACGTTATTGCCGTCTTGGGTGACGGGCGTGTTCTCTTTGAGAGCAACAACGTAAAGCCCGCTGTCTGCGGTGACGAGAAGGCTGTCCTTGCTTGCCGAAATGATTTGGGCAGAAATTACCGCCTTGCTTTTGAGGTCGTTACCGTCCTCTGCCGCACTTTGGGTACAACCGGTGAAAAGCGAAACAAATACGGCAAGAACACAAAGCAGTGCTGCTGCCGAAGTGGTTTTTCCTGCTTTCATGAATATGTTCCTCCTTTTGGATTTTATCGGTTTGAAAGCGCTTCGCAATATTAGATAAAAACATACGGCAAAGTGTTGCAAAAAGCTCAAAAGTTTTTTGGCCGTGCCGCCCGCACGGCAGAGCATTATCGTGTGGAGAAGATTGCGATAATCTGCGGCAGCGGTTGGGTTGTATCGCTTGAAAGAGCGGCAGAAAAAACACACGGAAAAAAGCATGCATAAAAGCGGTCTGCCGCATTCGAAGCAAACCAAAGAGAAAAATCAAAACAAAAAGCTATAATCCACGGATAGCAGCAAAATGAAGTGCATTGTGAATCATAGCTTTATTCTTGGGTAAAAAGAATTGTTTAACTCTAAGGTCTACACTGAATGCGGCAGCCATTACTTATGCCGAAACATAGTTGAGAGGATTCTGTTTTGCGCCGTTATAGCGAATCTCAAAGTGCAGGTGCGGACCGGTCGAGTTGCCGGAGGAGCCTGCGTTTGCAATATGCTGACCCTTGCTGACCGACTGACCGGTTGAAACGGCGAGCGAGGAGCAGTGACCGTAAAGCGAGGTAAAGCCGTCGCCGTGGTCGATCACAACATAGTTGCCGTAGCCCGTTGTGCCGTAGTTCGCGGCAATAACGGTTCCGGCTCTGGTGGCATAAATCGCCGCACCCTGGAAGCCGCCGCCCGTGATGTCAATTCCGCCGTGAAAGCCCCAGCCGGAAATTGAGGCGCTGCGGTTGCCGTAGCCGCTGCTGATGTAACAGCTCCTTGAAACCGGGAATACCCAGCTTGCATTTGAAGAAATGCTCGGTTCGGCGCTTGAGTTTGTTGAGGCTCTTGCGCTGATGATTTTGTCAATTTCCGCGTCGGCAGCCGCTTTCTGAGCCTGGAGTTTTTTGATGTAGCTTTGATAGAGCGCACTGTTTTGGTCAATTTCATTGATGAGAGAGGTGACCTTTTTGTGGTTGCTTTCAAGCTGCTTTTCAGTGGCGGTGTATTCGTCCTGCTTGGTTTTGAGCTCTGTTTTTTTGTCAACGCTTTTTTGCTTTGTTTCCTCAACCTCGTCCTGCTTTGCCTGGAGCTTTTTCTGCGAGGCGCGCAGCTTTTCTATTTTCGCGTTGAAATCCTCAATGATGCGCTTTTCATTTTCCGAGGTACGTTTCATCCATTCAAGGTGGGTCAAAAGGCTCGCAAGGTCATGAGAACCCATGAACAGCTCCATTACGGAGCGGTCGCCGTTGACGTATGACGAACGCAGAAGAGAGGAAAGCTCGTCTTTTGCAGAATCAATGCTGTTTTGGTTCTCCTTGATCTCCTCTTTGGTATCGGTAATTTCATTGTCGAGCTTTTTGAGCTGTTTGTCAAAGGCGGCAATTTCGCCGTCAATGACTTTGATTTGAGATTCAATGGTGTTGGCCTTGACCTGAACCGTTTCAATCTGGCTTTCAAGAGTGTCAAGATATTCCTCGTTCTCTTTCTTTTTGCTTTCAAGCTCATTGAGTTTTTCTTTATTGTCTGAGATCTTTCCGTTAAGCTCATTGATCTGCTGCTGGAGCTCCGCCTGCGTGGCAGCCTTTGCGGTCGTTGCCGCCGGGAATACGCAGACAGCCGAGAGGAAAAGGAGCGTTAAGCTTAAAAGCAGCGCGAGAGTTCTTTTCATTCGGAACACGTCCTTTCATAAAAAAGTTTATTGAAAAAAATATCGAAAATGCTGCCTTTGAACGGGCATAATAACGCCCGCAATCATACATACCGTAACTCATTATACTAAATTACGGTTAAAAAATCAAGTGCCGCGGATTTTGTGGCGATTTGGCAGTAAAATTTTGCCTTTTCACCCCTTGAAAAAAATAAAAACCGTGCTATAATTAAATAGTGTATTGTATTATCGCGGTAATTTGACCTTTTTTGTATATGTTTTGCAGATATTCTGCCATACCGCTCGCGCGCTGTATATCAAAATAAGAGAGATTACAACTGAGAAACAGAAAATCACAAAAGAGAAGAGATTTTAAAACAAAGGAACTTTCACGGTCAAAGAGGACTTTCGCCTCGCTTTCGGGACCGGAAAAGGGAGAGGAGAATTGAATTGAACGCAGACCTTCACTGTCACACCAAGCTTTCGGACGGAACTATGGGTATTGACGACATACTCGTGCTTGCCAAAAAGAGCGGTGTGACCACACTCGCAATCACAGACCACGACTGCCTTGCCGGCACTGTCCGCGCGCGCATGATAGGGGAAAGATACGGCATCACCGTTATCCCCGGCGTTGAGCTGACCTGCACCGACCCAAAACGCGGCAACAAGGCGCATATGCTCTGCTATTTTCCCGACAGCCCGGAGAGGCTGGAGGGTCTTTGCAAACGCAACTCCGTTACACGCAAAAACGCCGGAAGACTCATGGCTCTCAAAGCCGCCAAAATATTTCCGATAACTCCGGAGTTTATTGTCAAGTGCGCCACAGGCTCAACCAATATTTTTAAGCAGCACATTATGCAGGCGTTGATTGAAAGCGGATATACCACAACCGTTTTCGGCGAGCTTTTCGATTCCCTTTTCAAAAAGGACGGAGAGAACTGCATTCTTGTTGAAACAAAGTTCCCCTCACCGCAGGAAACGCTTGAGGCTATACATGACGCAGGAGGAATTGCCGTTCTCGCTCACCCGGGCTTTTATGACAACTTTGAGCTTTTGGACGAGCTTATTGAGTTGGGTCTTGACGGCGTTGAGGTTTGGCATCCGGAAAACTCTCCGGAGCAGCAGGAATACCTCAAAAAGAAAGCCAAAAAGCACAAGCTTGTTATGACCGGCGGAAGCGATTTCCACGGCGGATACAACGCGTACCCGGTAAGACTCGGCGAATACGGCCCCGATGAGGACGCTCTTGCCGCCCTTTACAGCTATAAAGCAAAAATGAAAAGAAAGAAGAAAAAGGCTGCCGCTGCAGCCGTTGCCGAAAACGCAAAATAATCATTATTTCGGAGGTGCCAGTTCTGATGGCTGACGACGTAAAGATCTACAGCAGTAAAAAAAGTCTTGAGGATTTGACGGCTAACCTTTCAACCGACATTGAGGCGCTCAACACTCTGCGCCAAAGCGGAGACCTGCTCAAGGCAAAGGAGCTCGGAAAAAAGCTTGCTTCGCTCACTCCGCGCCTTGACGAAACGGAAAAGGACGCTCTTTCGGTTGATTTCAAAAAGCTGCTTGCGCCCAAGTTTCAGTCGCAGGATATTCTTTTTCAGATACGCGTGCTGATGATTTTTGCCGCCGAATCCTTGCTCCAGCTTGAAATTGCCGTGCCTCAGCTTTCAACAACGGCAATCAACGCCATGCATGACAGGCTCAGAAAAGAAAGCCCTGTTTTCTATAAAAACATATCCGACGGCGCCGCTTTCACGTTCTATTATCTTGCGCTCAAAAAGGGCAATCGGCTCGAGAGCGATATAGGCGAGGCATTCGCAATGCTCTGCTCGGTCAGAAAAGACAACGAGAGCTTTGTTGAAGCGGGCAAAACCGTTTGGAAAGCCTCCTGCGCCGTCATTGAGCAGGAGATCAAAAACGCGCAGTTTTCTGAGTAATTCTCAAATTAAACAAGGGCGAAGGCAGTCATTTCCCATCAGGCGGCTTTTCGCCCTTTTTTGAAAACCGGAGGAGATACAGCTATGACAGTAAAAGAAGTAATGAAAATTCTTGACGCAGACCTCATTTGCAGGGAGGATCTGCTTGACGTTGAGGTTTACACCGCCTGCGGCAGCGACATGATGAGCGATGTGCTTGCTTTTGTGAAAGAGCAGGCGGTTCTGCTCACGGGTCTTGTGAATGCGCAGGTCGTTCGCACGGCTGAAATGATGGACATGCACTGCATAGTTTTTGTGCGCGGAAAAAGACCGGGGCTTGACATGATCGAGCTGGCGGAGGAACGCGACATGGTTATGCTTTGCACAAAAATGGAGATGTTCACTGCCTGCGGAAAGCTCTATTCGGCAGGGTTGAGAGGGGGCAGCGGGGTATAATGGACACCCTCAATCTTCACTATGATGTTCCGGGCGATGACTTTACCCGTGCGGGCGCGGCATCCGGCGACGTCAAAAGGACTCTCAAGCAGCTCGGCATATCGCCGGCGGTTATTCGCAATGTTGCCGTTGCGATGTATGAGGGCGAGATCAACATGGTTATCCACGCCGGCGGCGGAGAAATTGACGTTGAAGTCAGCGAAAAGGAGATTTCAATGACCCTTGCAGACCACGGTCCGGGTATTGAAAACGTTGAACTTGCAATGAAAGAGGGATATTCCACCGCTCCGGACAACATTCGCTGCCTGGGGTTCGGCGCAGGCATGGGCTTGCCCAACATCAAAAAGTATACCGATGAATTCAAACTTGAAACAGAAGTTGGCACTGGGACAACTCTTTTTCTCAAAGTATATATACAGTGAGACTTATGCGACCGACTGTCGGTTGAATATAAAACGGGAGAGGCGCTCCGCAAAACCTCTGCGGCGCGCGATATGAAGAAAAATGGAGAATGTTTTTCACTCGGTGCGGCTTGACGATGAAAAATGTCAGGGCTGCACAAACTGCATAAAACGCTGTCCCACGCAGGCTATCCGCGTGCGGAACAAAAAAGCGTACATTATCTCGGACCGCTGCATTGACTGCGGCGAGTGCATCAGAGTCTGTCCGCACCACGCGAAGTATGCGGTCAGCGAGCACTTCAACGAGCTTGTAAAATATAAATACAGAATTGCTCTGCCGGCACCCTCGCTCTACGGTCAGTTCAACAATCTTGACAATGTTGACTACGTTTTGAGCGGTCTTGTCAAAATGGGCTTTGACGAGGTGTTTGAAGTCTCAAAGGCGGCAGAAATAATCAGCGACGCCTCGCGCCGTATGCTCGAAAGCGGCGGACTTAAACGTCCGGTCATTTCATCTGCGTGCCCGGCGGTACTCAGACTTATACGCACGCGGTTCCCGAATCTGATAGGCAACATTTTGCCGCTTTTTACGCCGGTCGATCTTGCGGCAAGGCTTGCGAGAAAATCGGCAGAAAAAAAGACCGGATTTGCAGACGAAGAAATAGGTGTGTTTTTTATTTCTCCCTGTCCGGCAAAGAGAACGGCGATCATAAATCCGCTGTGCTATGAGGGCGGAATCATAAACGGTGCTTTTGCAATCAAGGATATCTATCCGGTTCTGGTTCAGACGATGGATAAGCTCGAAGAACGCGAGATTGAAACGCTCAGCGATTCCGGAATAATCGGCGTGGGCTGGGCAAGCAGCGGCGGAGAGTCCTCGGGACTTCTCAAAGAGAGATATCTCGCCGCAGACGGCATTGAAAACGTTATCAACGTTCTTGAAGAGCTTGAAGACGAAAAGCTCAATGACCTTGATTTTATTGAACTCAACTGCTGCACAGGGGGCTGCGTGGGCGGAGTTCTGACGGTTGAGAATCCTTATGTTGCAAAGGCAAGAATCCAGCGGCTGCGCAAATTCATGCCGGTCTCCTGCAACCGTTTGCCGAACGGCTTCAACATTGACATTCTCAGCTGGACTCACGAGCTTTCTCCTTCGCCGGCAATGAAGCTTGCAGACAATGTTGTCAAAGCCATGCGCATGATGAGCGAGCTTAGACAGATTGAAAACGAGCTGCCGGGTCTTGACTGCGGAATCTGCGGCGCGCCGTCCTGCCGCGCTTTGGCGGACGACATTGTCAGAGGATACGCGGAAAAGGACGATTGCATTTTCTGGACGGCAAGGAGCAAGGGAGAGGAGCTGCTTCCGGCTCCGTTCAGGCACAGAGAAAAAAGACCGGAAAAACCCGTGGAAAGCTCAAATGATTTTGAAGAAAACTTTATCGGCAAGGAATAAAACGAAAGGAGAGGCTTATGCTCGTTAAAGACCTCAAAGAAAAACTGAATCTCGTTTCCCTCACCTCTGGCGGCGATGAAAAAGAAATTACCGGCGGCTACTGCGGAGATCTGCTGAGTTGGGTAATGTCGCGCGCAAATGAGGGCGACTGTTGGTTCACCGTTATGGGCAACATCAACGCTGTTGCCGTTGCGGTTCTGACAGACTGCGCCTGCATTGTTCTGACCGAAAACGCGTCGCTTGACGAAAACGCAAAGGAACGCGCCGCGATTGAAGGAGTTTCTATCCTCAGAAGTGAAAAGAACGCATACGAGCTTGCAGCAGAGCTGTCAAAAGTTCTTTAACCGGAAAAATCATGAAATTGTTTTATGATCTTCATATTCACTCGTGTCTTTCGCCCTGCGGCGACGACGAGATGACGCCGTATAATCTTGTCAATATGGCAAAGGTGCTCGGCTTTGACATTATTGCTCTTACGGACCACAACAGCACAAAAAACTGCCGTGCAGCCGTTGAAGCCGGAAGAAGGGCGGGCATTACCGTTGTGCCGGGCGCAGAGCTTTGCACAAGCGAAGAGATTCACGTCGTCTGCCTTTTTCCGTCAATTGACGCGGCGGAGGATTTTGAAAAGTTTATAGAAAAGAATATACCGAAAATCAAAAACAAGCCGCACATTTTTGGAAATCAGCTTGTTATGGACAGTGCGGACAGCGTACTTGAAAGGGAGGAAACTCTCCTTACAACAGCGAGCTTTATCAGCATTGACGATGCTCCTGCACTTGTGGAAAAATACGGCGGCGTTTGTTTTCCTGCGCATATTGACCGCACTTCATACAGCATAATTTCCTCGTTGGGAACGTTCAGCGAGTCTTTGAAAGTCAACTGCTTTGAGTTGACGCCCCGTGCGGACGAAAAGCAATATTTTGAAAAGTATCCCGGCACACGCGGCAAGCTGATTTTGCGCAATTCAGACGCGCATTATCTTGAAAATATGCCCCTGCCGGAAAATACTCTTGATTTGCGGGAAAACAGCGCAAAAGCGCTGATTGAATATTTAAGGCAATACCGCACCTTGTAGTATTCCGATGAGTTTTGAAAAATTCTTGAAAAGGGCACCGGGCGATTTTTGCGCGGCTTGTTTGATTCAATGAGGTGTTTTACAGTGTGAGCCGTGCACGACGATTATGCGGCAAAATTTTTAACAATTGAGGTGAAGAATGTTGAAAAGAGCTGAACTGGCAAAGGAATTGTTCAAAACCGGACTCAACTGTTCGCAGTCGGTTGTTGTCGCTTTTGCTGACGTAATAAACCTTGACGAAACAGCCGCGGCAAAGCTTGCAGCCGGACTCGGCGGAGGAGTGGGCAGGCAGCGCGAGGTTTGCGGCGCCGTCGCCGGCGCGGCAATAGTGTTGGGATACCTTTGCTCCGGTGAGGACGGACGGAACAAAAAGTGTGCGTATGAAAAGGTACGCGAATTTTCAGACGAATTTAAAAGGCGCAACGGCTCAATCATTTGCCGCGAGCTTCTCGGTCTTGACGAGAGGACAAAGGAAAGCGCCGCGCCGAGCGAAAGAACTGCCGAGTATTACAGAAAGAGACCCTGCGCCGAGCTTGTTTCTGACGCGGCGGAGATTGTGGAGGCGATTCTCTGTGCAAACAAAGCGTAATTATCAAAAAGAGCTTGAAAGAACTATTGAAGAAAACAAAAAGAAAGGCATAACGCCGTCTCTTCTTCTTCATAGCTGCTGCGCGCCGTGCAGCAGCTATTGTCTTGAATACCTGTCTCGATATTTTAAAATAACCGTGTTTTATTATAATCCGAATCTTTATCCGTCAGAGGAATATGAGCGCAGAGTTTTTGAACAGCGAAAGCTCATCGCCGCCCTGCCTGCGGAAAACAAAATCTCTCTCATTGAAATGAAAGGCGACCCGCAGGAGTTTTACTCTGCGGTCAAAGGTCTTGAACATATAAAAGAGGGCGGGGAACGGTGCTTTGCCTGCTTCAGGCTGAGGCTTGAACGTGCGGCGGAATATGCAGGCGAAAACGGTTTTGACTTTTTCACAACTACCCTCACAATAAGTCCTTTGAAAAATGCGGCTAAGCTCAACGAAATCGGCGAGGCGGCAGGAGAAAAATTCGGCGTGCACCATCTGCCGTCCGACTTCAAAAAGAAAAACGGCTACAAGCGCTCGGTTGAGCTTTCAAGGGAATATGGGCTTTATCGCCAGGACTACTGCGGCTGTGTTTTTTCAAAGCGCGAACGGGAACAGGCAGAAAAAGAAAAGCAGGAATTTGCCGATTTAAGACAACTGATGTAGTCTGCTCAAAAAAACAAAAGCTATAATTCACATGATGATTCAAAGTGTGAATTATAGCTTTTTCTGCTTTAAATTCAGATGAGCTTGTCAAGAAAAGCGAGGTTTATATATCTGTATCCGTCCGGAATTTTGAACAGAGAGTCGGACACTTTTGTTGTGAACTTTGAAATGGTAATGGCATATTTTGTTCCGTCGGGCTCGGTGGTTTCGCGCTTGACCGGCGTATCGCCGTCGAACCAAAATTTCTCTTTGCTGCCGGATTCGGTTTTGTAGCTTTCGCAAATGAGGGTCTTTTTGCCCTGCTTTACCTTTGAAACGGTGATTTTTCCAACAGGCTTTTCAGAACCCGAAAAGCTCGAAATCTTGAAATCTTCGCCGAGGGCGCTTGCGGGCATTTTTCCGTAAACCTTGAACCTGTCAATGACCAGATACACCGTGGGATTATTTTTGGACTTTTTCGGAGCAAGCATGAGCATTTTTGTGCGTATACCGTTGAACGACGCCTCGACATAGGCATTGCCGTTTTTCATGGCTACGGTTATCGGCGCGTCTCCAAGCACGTCCTGAAGCTCTTTGTCGGTCGTTTTGAATTTCAAAAGGTAGGTTCCCTTTGAAACTGTTTTGTTGAATTTTTCGGTACGCGAGAGTTTGTTTGATGACTTTGCCGCCGTTTTTACGGTTATTGAGGCGGAAGAAAGCACCTTTTTTCCGTTCTTTGCGGTCAAGCGGACGGTGTAGCTTGTGTTTGCGGAAAGGGAAGTGAATTTTGCGCTTGTTGTTTTTGTTGCGGTCACGCTTTTAAGGAGCTTTTTGCCGCTGTAAAGCTCGGCCGTATAGAGCTTTGCACCGCTGACCTTTGTCCACGAAACGGAGACGGAGGATGTTGTGGTCTTTGCGGTGATCTTAGGCACTATGGAAAAAGAAAGGGTCTTGGTTCCGCTGTAGCTGCCCTTGAATTTTACGGTAACAGTGCCTTTTCCGACCGCTTTGTTGTTTTTATAAGTTACGGTATAGTCGGTTCCGGCTTTGAGGGTGTTTCCCTTGCTGCCCTTGACAACAACAGCCGGTTTGATAGCCTTTCCGGTGTAGGTATATGAGGTCTTTTTGAGCTTAACCGCAGCGATTTTGTAAATCGTGGTCTTGCGGAGAGTTTTTTTGCATTTTGAGCATGTTACGGTTTTTGCTCCGTTTTTTGAAAGGGTTGCCTTTTTAACGGAAGTAACCTTTTTGTGAGTGTGAAACAGTGAGGCTGATGATTTTGCCTCTGCCGTCAGATTCAGCCCTGTGAGGGGGGCGGCGGTGAGTAGCATTACCGCGGCGATTGCGGCAGCCAGAAATCTTTGTGCTATCTTCATAAATATTCTCTCCCTTAAAATTTATATGTAACTTACGGTTTGCAAACCTTGCAGGCACCGTATCCTCTTGAAACCGCGGACGAACGCGAGATGGAATAAATCGAACGGCTCTTTTTGAGAGTAGGACAAGATGAGCGGTGGAACTTTGAACCGCTTTTTGTGATGTAAACGGTGTACGACTGTTGAGAGCCGCCGCTGTTTCCGCCGGAGGAGGCTTTGCTTGTTTTGGCGGCTGCCTTTGCCGTAACGAGTGTTTCGCTCTTTGAATTTTTCGCCTTAACGGTCACGGTGTATCCGGTGTTTGAGGAAAGACCGGTGAATTTTGTGCTCGTTTTGCCTGTGCTTATACTTTTGACAAGCGAGCTGCCCTTGTAAAGATAAACGCCGTAGCTTTTTGCACCGCTGACCTTTGTCCAGGAGGCAGTGATTGAGGAGGCTGTTTTTTTGACCGTAATTTTCGGCAGAATAGAAAACGTGAGCGTTTTTTTGCCGCTGTAGCTGCCTTTGAAAGTTACGGTTGCGGTTGCTTTCCCGGCAGCTTTGTTGTTTTTGTAGGTTACGGTATAATCGGTTCCGGCTTTGAGAGTCTTGCCCTTGCTGTCCTTTGCGGTAACGGCGGGTTTGATTGCTTTGCCGGAGTATGTGTATGAAGTCTTTTTGAGCTTAACCGTGGCGATTTTGTAAATTGTGGTTTTGTTTAGAGTCTTTTTACATTCTCGGCAAGTGACTGTTTTTGCTCCGTTTTTTGAGAGTGTTGCCTTTTTGACTGAGGTTGTTTTTGTGTGCTCATGGTTTTCCCCGTCAGAAACACTGCTGTTTGCGGCGGCGGAGAAATACAGACCGGAAAGCGGAGCGGCGGTCAAAAACATTACCGCCGCCATGAGCGCGGCTAAAAATCTTGATGTTCTCTTCATGGTATGTGTCTCCTTTTTTGTTGTCTCATGTTGTATTATACCATGTAGTATTCGGTCAGTCAACAAAAGAGAAAAATACTTTCTGCATCGGATATAAGCGATGCCGCAAAAGGATCCGCGATTTGACAATTACTACGCTGTGTGTTAAAATGCAGGCGAGTGTGAGGGTGTCCGGAGCTTCTGCCGGGCATGTTTTGCTTGAATTTAAAAGAGCGATGCCGCCGGATTCGCTGCGCGCTCTGTTTGGATTTGTTTCAGTCATACGACGCAAAAATTCTTGACTTGATGGTATTCTGAAAGCTTTTGTACCGTCTGATGAAAAACTGTTGTGCAGTCGGTGCGTCATAGCTGCGCTGCATTGTTTTGGTACGGTCAATCGGGGTTCCGGACCGGAAAAGGGGAAAAAATGAAGTTCGATTTTTGGAACAAAAGAGAAAAAACTCACGCCGATATGCGCCGCGAGGACAAGTTCGGCAGAATTTTGAACAATAAAAAGCTCATTGCGGTTTTTGTGGGCGTTGTTATTTTGATTGCGATTGTTTCAGTCGCCACTCTCATTTCCGAAAGGAGTGGAAAGCTTTCTGAAACGCTGCCGGCAACCGAAGGTGAACCTGTTATGGCTCTGAGCAGCAACGCCGCAGAGAGCATGAAAGGCAATTTTCTGCTTGCCGTTTGCAACGACAGTGAGCGAACGATTCGTCTGCTTGCTTTGATAACCGCTGACAGCGAAAGCGGCAGCATTGACATTTCATACATGCCGCCGGAGCAGACCTGCACCGTCGGATCTTCTGAGGGTACGATCGTTGACCACTTCAAAAACACAGGCAAGGACGGACTGATTTATGCGGTGCGTGCCTGCGGAGCGGATATTGACAGATATGTTATGGTTGACGAGGACAACCTGTTTTCGCTTTTAAAGATTTTCGGTGAACAGACGGTCGATGTCAAAAAAGAGATCAGACACGAATATAAGGGAGTTAGCTATATAATAGAAAAGGGGATTCAGACATTCACGGCTGAGAACCTTGAAAAATACTTTATATATCTGTGTGACAGCCGCGCCGAAGAGAGCGAAGCTCTGACCGGGCTGTTGCTCAAGCTGCTTGAGCTTTCCTTTGGAACCGAGGGTGACGACACCGCCCAAAAGCGGTATGATGACATCGTGAATCTGATAAGTACCGACATTTCTGCAATGGACATTGCGCATTACGGACCGCTGCTTGAACGCTTCGGCAAAAGTGAATGATTTAAAAGTTATAGTATAACGGAAAGCGCTCCCGAACTTTTTGAATGAGTTCGGGAATGCTTTTTTTTACGGCAGCAGAATGCGTAATACTTTTACAGATTTCCATATGCAAAAGAAAACAGGCTGCCACTGCCTGCTTATGTGCTTTGTGACAACCTGTTTTTAACTTTTAGTCTCTGAAACTGTTGCAGCCCTGACGTTCGCTGGGATAATAATGCACCTTGTACCAGCTGCAATACTGTCTGCCGCTTCTGTCTCTCTTGTACGGTTCCCAGTATATGCAGCCGTCGGCACAGTTGTGACCGCAGAACACTCCGCAGGGGATTTCAATTTTTTTCGTTTGCATACTCTTTCCTCCTTTCCAAATGTTTATTTAAATGAAGAAGACCGCATTTTATTTTGCGTACTGAATGACGATGTTCATTATCAATCGTCATCGTCATCATCTGACAGCGACTTCAATTCTGCATTGATTTTTTTGGCGACCCATTTGGCAATATGATACGGAGCGGTAAAAAGTCCGATAACTTCTGCTAACATTAAGCTGAGGAGAATAACGGCCGGAGTCGGAAGAAAGCTCAAAGATGAAACCAATCTTCCCTTGCAGGATTTGTATGCAAAAAACATACAGATTACCGAAAACGAAATAAAAACAACATCGCTGTTGCTTGAGGCGATTTTACCGATTGCAGTCATTGAACCGTACATAACGATGTATGCAACGAGTATACATATTCTTTCAACTGCCTCCGGCGAAAGCCTTCTTTTTTTCTTCTTTTTCATGTCAATGTCCCTCCTGTTGATAAAATGCTTGTTTTTGTGAAAACTGTGCATGGATTGCGATTATGAATAAAGGAAAAATATAGCTTTTATTAGAAAGTCTCTAATTCTTCCCGAGTTATTTTCAAATCACCATTTTTAAAAACCGCTTTGAAAATAAGAATACTGCCGTTTGCAGGGGTAACTATAGGAAAGTACAGAGAGCCAACACTTGCGGGCAAAGAACGCATGATTCTTTGTATGTAATACATGTCGTTCCCGGACAGGGACTTGCCGCAATCCGGATGACTGTGAAATATTCCGGAAAAGCTTATGTTGTTTTTCGACCAAATCTGTATTTGCTTGTTTATAAGCTCAGTGTTAGGGGCGTAAGCGCCTTTTCTTCCGTAAGCGAGACCGTTATCCGCAAAGAATTCAACAACAACATCGTCTTTTGCTCCTAAAGCTCCTCCGACCTCGTTGGGAAAGTTATTTTCGGCAAAAAGCAATATTTGCCGAAACACAGAATGGGTCATTCTCATTATCGGTAAATGCCTCCATGCATGAATGCACATATTCCGGCGGACTTATGTGTTTAAAAATAATGCAAGCAGTGCTAAGACGCTTGGCAGCTTGTATTTATCAATAATAAAGTGTTTTTTTCACCTCCGATGTATTTATCTGAATTTCTTCAGTTTGAGAACCGCCGTGCAAAATATGAACAAACAAATAGTATCATACTTGATATTAAATGTCAACAATGATATTGAAATTCATTCAATTTTTGTGCGCGATGTTGATATTATATATCAAACTACTTGATTTGGCGGTGTTGCCGTGATAAATTTCAAAGCAATTGGAACAAGAATCAAAGCTGAAAGAAAGCTGCTTTCAATGACGCAGGAGGCTCTTGCCGAGCAGCTGGAGATTTCCACCGAGCATCTGAGCAGAATTGAAAACGGAGCGTACAGACCGAGCTTGCTGCTCATCGAAAGAATGAGCAGTGTTTTCGGCATTGAAGAGGAAGAGCTGATGTTTGGAAATGCCGGAGATAAAAATCTGAATTGCTCTCTTGCCGAAAAGATAGAGGCGTTGAGCGAGAGCAAAAAGAAAGCGATATTGGCGATAATTGATCTGATCAGCAGCGACGCTTGACCGTCCGATAGGCGCGCAACGTTTTTCAACCCGTTTTTTCGCAGCTCTGCAAAAACTTTTTAAAAAAGTTTGAAAAAACGCTTGACATTTGGTAAAATGAGTGGTAATATAAGCAAGCTGTTTACGAATACGCGAACAGCGATTGAACCTTGAAAATTAAACAACGATGAGAAGGAACCCGAGATTTTTCAAGAAGAGTTAAAGAGTACTTTT
>CAKTDF010000028.1 GCA_934541115.1 uncultured Eubacteriales bacterium | reverse complement strand
AGCTTGTCAACATACTTATCTATATACGATTCTCCGCACAAATCACAAACATAAATTGTGTATCCCTCTGTTACGCAGGTAGGCGCTACAACCTTTTCAATATAGTTATGACTGCACTCCTCTGAAAGCGCAACAAAAGTTATTTCTTCCTCTGTGCCGGCATAAGCTTCGGCAGTAGAGCCGGTATATCCGTAAATTGTAAAGCCCTCTGTAACTCCGTCAAGTCTGCGATTTATCATGTAATATCCCAGTGACTTTTCGCCAAGCACGGTGTTTTTGCCCAAAACAGTCACCTTGACAAGTGAAGTGCAATCATAAAAAGCATAATCGCCAACGTACTGTACCGTCTCGGGAATTTCAACGGATCTGACAATTTCATTGCCCTCAAAGGCTGACTCGGCAATACCTATGACCTTATATACGGTTCCCTCAATCTCATACTCCGAACCGATCTTTACCGAACCGGAGGTGCCGACATAGCCGGTTATAACTATTCCTCCGTCTTTGATTTCATAAGTAAAATCGTCAATTGTTGCGGGGCCCGAGCTGATTTCAACCGTTCCGTTTGAAACGTCAAAATGTACATTTTCAAATTTAGTGTTGAAGATATCTTCCTGATCATAAGTCAAGCTTATATCATACTTTCCGTCTTCGGCATTTTCATTGACATCAAAAATCATCGTTGCAAGAACGCCGTCATCCGTCATATCCTTAACGCCTATCGACCATTGCAGCTGATATGGAACAACATCAAAGCTTGGCGAAAGAACAGGCGCGGTTCCGGCAAAAACATTTCCGTTTTCAACGTTTTTGAGCGTCAGCACATCTGAGTTATAATCAACAAAAATTCTGGCACCGGTTATTCCGGGATTGTTTTCCAAAGAAATTGTTACGGAAACCGTATCTCCGGGATTCACTTTTACGTCAGAAACCTTAATAACAGCATCGTCGGCAGCCAGTGCCACAGGAGTACCGACAAGCATCATCACCACACACAAAAGTATTGCAACTACCTTTTTCATAGTTATCAACTCCTTACTTCAGCGTTACCGACCAGCCGCTAAGAAATTGCTGCAAAAGAGCAACGTCTTTGAGATTGACCGTTCCGTCTCCGTTTGTATCTGCGGCAGCCTCAATTATTGTTACCGACCAACCGCTGAGATACTGCTGCAAAAGAGCAACGTCCTTGAGATTGACCGTTCCGTCTCCGTTGACATCGCCGGGAGTATAGCTGATAACCTCAACCGCTCCGTTTTCAACTTCAAAAGCAACGTTTTCAAAATTGGTATTAAAAATCTCGTCCTCGTCATAAGTTACCGAAATAGGATAGCTTCCCTCTTTGGCGTTTTCGTTGACTTCAAAAGTCAGCGTTGCCAAAACGTCGTTTACCGCTGTATCCTTTACTCCGACAGACCACTGCATCTGATAGGGCACAACGTCGAATGACGGAGAAAGCATCGGGGCTGTGTCAGCAAAAACCAAACCGTTTTCAACATTTTTCAAAGTAAGTACCGATGAATCGTAATCAACGAACAGTCTTGCTGCCGTGATGCCCGGATTGTTTTTCAGAGAGATTGCAACCTTTACCTGCTTTCCGGCTGTGGTTTTAACGGTGGAAACCGTCATCTTGCTTGCGTTCGGATCGTTCTTTTTAACGATAATTTTTCCGCTGACCAAATCAAAATCAACGTCTTCCTCATTATAATTGGCAATTTCACCCTCAGAGTATGAAACAGAAACAGCTGCGTCTCCGTTTTCCGCGTCATCAAGTACCTTGAACTTTGCTGTCAAAATCGTTCCGTTGTATTTCGTGTCGGAATTATTGATCCAAACCGCCTTTTTGGCGTATGCAAACTGTCCTCCAAGCGCCTCGGAAATTTCAACGCTCTTGAGTTCAAGTCTTGTTGCGTCATAATTAAAAGCAAGTGAAAACGTGTTTATTCCCGGGTTTCCGGAAATAGAAACATCAAGAGAAACCTCTTCTCCCGGTGCTGCCGTTGCCGAGAAAACAGTGATTTTTCCGCATTCAACCGCTTCTTTTTTAACAGTAATTTTTCCTGCAACAAGTTTGAAATCTACGTCTTCTTCGTTATAGTTTGCGATATCACCGGCAGAGTATGCAACGGCAACAGCCGCCTCTCCCACCGGAGCGTTTTCAAGCACCTTGAATTTTGCGGTCAGGATTTTTCCGTTGTATTTTGTGTCGGAATTATTGAGCCACACTGCCTTTTTGGCGTATGCAAACTGTCCTCCAAGCGCCTCGGAAATTTCAACGCTCTTGAGTTCAAGCCTTGTTGCGTCATAATCGAACGACAAAGCGAACGTATTGATGCCGGGGTTATTTGAAATTTCAACATCAAGAGAGACTTCTTCTCCCGGCACGGCAGTTGCCGAGGAAACCGTAATAGTCGCATCATCGGAAGCCAACACAAACGGAATGCACGAAGCAACAACAAGTATCGCCATAATCAACGATATAATTTTATTTTTCATTTCATTACCTCCTTAAAACATTTCCACATTTTCACCCGCAATGTATTTGAGCAAACGCGTAAGATCTTTATTGTTGACGGCGCCGTCGTTGTTGGTGTCCGACGCGTCTTTAACAACCTCAACATCCTCGCCGGCTAAATACTTCAACAATCGCGTAAGATCTTTATTGTTTACAGTCCCATCGCCATTGATATCACCGGGAACCTTTAAAAAACTCAAATCCGCCCAGCCTAAAACATAGTAGCCATCATTGTGAGGCATAAACAATTGCGTATTTTTTCCCGGTTTGCCAAAATAATAACAATTGTCTCCCGGATATATTCGATATATTCTCGAATCCATAGCAGACGTCGGAAATAGCGGCATGTAATCTTTCGCAGTAAACAATGACATAACAGACGACGGATTTTCAATAAAGTTTGTTATTTCGGTATATGCAGTCTTTGTACCACCCGTAGCCGTTATCGGGAAACTGACCTTACACCATCCATTTGAATAGACCTCATGAATTGTGCAGTAGTCACCAACATATATTTCTCCGTCATTTGTCACCAGGTCAACAGACTTGGTTTTAAAGTTAGCCGAAACGCAAGGATATGCTTTAAAGCCACTGAATTTTTCGAATTTCTGATCCACTTCATAAGGAGGTGGCAGATTATCATTCGACTTAGTCACGACGTTATATATTCCGTCTCCGTATATAAGGTAACCGCTTTCGTTAATAGATGTTTCAAGATCAACAATTACTTTTCTTGCAATCGGCGGTGTCTGTTCATATATCGTTATCTCCGAATCTGAAACATCTCCGACCCAAACTATATGGCTTCCGCTCGAACTGCTCAGTGCATCTCCGGGAACAATATCCTCTGCTTTAACATTTCTTGTTGTGGTGCTGTATACAGAATTCTGTATACCCTGAACAGAATCGTATTTCGGATTGCTTCCATTCATAAAGCTGCCGCCAAACACTTCGCTTACAAAAGTTGCGCAACAGGATCCGTAAACCGGCCCCGTTCGCGTAGCTCCAACCGAATAGCAATACGCGGTCGATGAGTAGTTTTCGTGTACCTTTTCTTTGAATTGATCCAATGAAAGCAAGCTATCACTCACTATTTCGCTTGTGAACAGCGTATATGGCATTCCTTTAACCGTCTCGCCGGCTTCAAAGTACATCTTCCCGTTATATGGGTTTTCATTCCACACATCTATTCTTTCAGATGGAGTCCATTCAAAATTTACAATTGCTTCGGCGCGCTCTTTCATTGCCTCGAAGTCTGTTTCATTCGATAATGCAACAGCTTTTTCCGGCGCAAAAGACGATATGGAAACAAACAGGACAAACACCGATAGTATTAATGCTAATTTTTTCCTTTTCATAGCTGTATTCTCCCTGAACGGTAATAATATGAGCTTAGTGAATTTCAGCATTTTCACCGGCAAGGTATTTCAACAGACGTGTCAAATCCTTATTGTTTATGTTTCCATCGCCGTTAATATCCAGTGCTTCATCAACCACTTCGACATCTTCTCCGGAAAGATATTTAAGAAGACGGGTAAGATCCTTATTATTTACAAGTCCGTCAGCGTTAATATCTCCCGGCGTATGTGTCGTCTGTGCTTCTTTTTCCCAAACCGCATATAGTGTGACCGACGAATCGTAATAATAATTATCTCCTGCGGCATACTCCGGTTCGGTAGCATCATTTTTTTGAGACCAGCCTTTAAATGTGTAACCATCTCTCTCAGGAATCGATTCACTGAGTTTTATATCTTGTCCGTACGTTTTAATCTGTGCTGCCGGCGCTTTTGAACCTCCGTTTGCGTCAAATGAAATTGTATACTTGTTTGCCTCCCATACTGCATACAAAGTAACCGAAGCGTTGGTGCTGTAGTTTGCGCCTGCAGCATATGTTGCCGTCGTAGAAGAGGCGTTTTGTGACCAGCCTTTAAAAGTGTACCCTATTCTTTCGGGCTTTTTGTCACTGAGTTTCAATATAACTGCATGAGTTTTTGTTTGAGGGTCAGGCGCTCCGGTTCCGCCATTGGCATTGTAAGTGATGTTATACTGATTTGCTTTCCAAACAGCATAAAGGGTCACCGAGCTATTTGAAGAATAAACGCTTCCCGCCATATATGTTGCCGATGTAGCCGACGAACTTGTTGACCAACCAACAAATGTATACCCTGCCTTTTTAGGAACGGTAGAGCTTAATGTAAGATTTACATCATGCGTTTTTGTTTGAGCTGATGGAGCATCGGTTCCACCGTTTGCATTATATGAAACGGTATATGTCTTTTTAAGATCAGGTGTATATACCCAACCGCATCGCATTCCGGGGTCAGAATCACATGGGTATATAATTTGTGTCATACTGCCGCTTTCACCAAGTTTATAAATGGTATCGCCGGCATCAATCCATCCCCACGAAGAAGTGTCTCCGTTTCTTAGGTATGTCAGTGCATGTCCCGGAGCGGTCATCTTTTGCGGACTTGTTGATGAATTAATAAACACCGACTTATTAACATACACAATTTTGGTGGTTCCGTCACTCCACGGGCACTTGCACTGAACCTTACCGTTGGAATATACCGCCGTAATTACACAATCATCGGTTGGATATATATTGCCGGGTGATGATGAAAATCCAACTTCATTGTAGCATTTTACTTTCTCAGTTGAAATGGTGCGGCAAATAAATACAGGCCATGATTCAGTGCTTGGCTGATCGAGAACACTGCTATATATCCAGCCACAACGCCATCCGTTTGATGACTTAGGATATATAATCTGTCTTTTATTTCCGCTTGTACCAACAATATATATCGTGTCTCCGGCGTCTATCCAACCTATGTTTGTTGACATGTCATCATGAATATATGTCAAAGCATACTGTGTGGCTGTCTTTTTTTGAGGAGTGTACTCTGCACTGAGAAAGTTTGACAAATATGTATAAACCGTTCTTCCGTTGCTGTATCCGCTCCACGGACAATTAACTTTGCACCAACCGCCAACATATACTTCTTCAATTGTACAATCATCGGTTGAATATATTCTGCCAACACTTACTCCTTCAATTCCGTCGTATGCCGTAACATTGTCATTTCCGGATGTATAAGCGTTGAACGGAACAGGATAACGTGAGTCAATGGTGGGAGTCGGATCTGACTCACTTGATTTGTCACTCAAAGTCCACGGAGCGCTATACACAGTACAACTCGAAAAGTTTCCGGTATTTATAGAGCGATCCCATCTAATACGACATTTGCCGCCCCAATTACACTCACCTACTTTTATTGTTTTTCCGCTGACAGAAGTAACCATTACCCAATGACCCCATTCTGAGCCCGAGCCATCACCATAGTAATGTATCACATCACCAGGTTTCAAGGATGATAACGACCCTTTACTCCAAGCTGTGCAATACGAATTATATGCGACATATGCGAGCTTCTGAGCGAAGCCACAGCACTGTGATGCTCCATTAAACCTGTTGCAGTCATACTTATTTACGTAATAGCTATAACCTGTATTTTCATGACTGGCGCACGGGCTGCTGCTGACACTGCTATCATACTTTGTTGAAATGCCATTGCTTTTTAAATAATTGTAACATTCTGTTGTTGACGAGACATAGTGATTCCAGTACTTGTCTTGTGGAAATTTTGACTTCAAATCTGCTAATGAAACCGAAGCGGCATCAGCTGTAAAAAAAGTACTGGTAGGATTTGCCCAAAAAAACATTGAACCAAATAAAACTGATATCGTCAATAATAGCGCAATTGCTTTTTTCATTGTCATTCCTCCTTTGCACTCCAGCAACTTGACATTTTAATGCACACTGTTGTATCACGTAAAATTCACGTTACCAAATAATGAACCGCCTATAGTTCATTTCCTACCGGCACCTATCTCGGTGCCGGTAGGCGTTAGTTATACGGTTATTTTTCGCGATACATTACCCATTCCTGGATATTAGAGATATCGGAACCGGTGGGATAGCTTGTTGATTCCTTGCTTTCATCCTTGTAGAAATAATAGGTATAAACAGGCTCCTGATAGTACCAACGGGTGGAATAGTTATCTGATACCCATTGTTGATCCGTCCATTGATCATAGACACTTATGTAATTAGAACTACTGTACCAATACTTATATTTTGTATGACCGCCAGATGTTCCATTAGTCTCCAACGGTGAATCAAAAGTATACTCATAGTATGTTGGATAACTGCTCGACTGAGCGTAACTTCCATATCCTCCGGTATAATTAACCGCATATCTATAATACTTATATACCGTCTTATAATTTGAAGATGACACATACTGCTCAGACCAAACGTTTCTTGAACCGTTTGAAGGATTAGAATAAACCGGTCCCTGTGTACTTCCCCATGAGGTGCGTTTTGTATCATATTTCGTCCAACCACTCATCGAAGAAGAACCGGAATCTGTATACGACCTCAATGTATATGAATACTTTCTCTGGGTAACCTGAGCGCCACTCGGCAAAGAGGCTGCCTTTATCCAGCCTTTTTCAGGATTGATTGTCCAGTGAGCATAAAGCGTAACATCTTCTGTAACTGAATAAACAGTTGACTCTGTTACCTTAGTGCCGCCGGAAGCGGCAGTATACCAACCATCAAAGGTATAATACTCCCTCTTGGGCTTGGGGAGTTCACCGTACTTTTGTCCATAATAGACAACCTTAGTCGTTTCGTCAGTCTGCCCACCGTTTGCATTAAATATTATCTTGTGTGAATTCAAGAAATTATCAAACTCATCTTTGTCAATAGGAGCAATTTCATCGCCCTTTTGAGCTAAATAAGTTGAACCGCTTGCAGTTCCGGCAACATACACTTTGCCCGATACTGTTAATTTTCCGTCAACCTTTTCATTTAATTCGCCAAATGAAATGTCCTTGCTCAAAACGGATTTATCAGTATCTGATGTAATGGAAATATTTCCTTGCATAAGCAGTTTTGTACTATCCGCACTCAAAACCAGTCCGATACTTTTTGAAGTGACCGATACTTGGTTCAGCGTAACATCAGGAGATGAAATTTTTAACGGGATAGAACTCGTTTCAGTGAAAATCACTTTATTGATCATTGTATTATTTGCATTTGAAACTATTGAAAATCCCGGATAGGTTCCGTTATATCCAAACAATGCAAATGATTCTGTGGACGCAGGCACTTCTAAAGTTGTTGATTTGAGTGCATTTGAACCGCCATCAATTATTTCCGGATTAATATAAAGCTGAATGTTTTTTGCACCGGAATTAACAGCAGCCAAAGCAACCTTCTTGTTTGAAGCATTGACCAATAAGTAATCACAGCTGTTAAAGGCATTGTTACCGATAGAAACAATTTCTTTATCAACAGTAACAATATCCATAGATGTGCAGTCTTTAAATGCATTGTCTCCAATGCTTGTTATGCTGCCTCCGGACAAACCGAACAACGAAGTGCAACCCTCAAATGCATTGTTAGGTATAGTTGTTATAAAATCCGACAATTTTATTTCTTTGATTTTCGTATTTCCTTTAAATGCCGTTGATGAGATTCCGGTTATTTTAACTACATCTCCGTCACCTACGTTCATATATTCAGGAATAACTACATAATCGTCTGTTCCCGTATATCCGGTAATTGTGCCTGTTGACTGGTCAACCTTCAAGCCTTTTGAATAGCATGTTCTTTCAGCAACATATTCAGCAACTTCAAATGGAACCTCAAATGGAATTACGCCATTTTCTGCATCATTGTAACTGCCTGTTGTGTATGAATAATCCTCAAACTGCTTTAACGGTTCAGTGTCGTCCATAACACTGTAAGTATACGTAAAGAAACTTTCGGTTTTCATATCATAGCCTACTACCGCAAAAACATGAGCTTTTCCGACCATGATCCAGCGGTGATATCCGGCTTTAGTCGCTTGCGTCGTCCACGTACTTGTTGTTGACTTTGCTTCTTCTTTTGAATATGTTACAGCAGACTCATATTCTTCTCCTTCTGATTGGGTAGATTGAAGTCCTTGAGTCTCACTGCTTCCGCCGCCTTGTGAATACGACTTGCCATATCCGTAAGTTTGAGCAATTTTTTCCGAAATGATATTTGATGTTGTTTGACTCGTGCTGTTTGTTGAACTGCCACCTTTGCTGGAACTATTATTCCATGAAGACGAACTAAAAGAGGTATCAGACGTGCCTTCTGAATGGGTTTTGTCTTTGCCTGCAGAAACATTAAAGCCTGCAGTGCTTTCACTTCCCCATTTAGTTTCTCCTCCGGCTTCAATACTTCCGCCGATTCCTGCTTTTTTTGTTCCTAAATTTGCATTAAGTCCTGTTTTTACACTTAAGCTATTATCCTGATACACTTTGCTCGAACCATTAATGTCTACTTTCGCCTGATTTCCCCAACCATCATTATTAGTAGAAACTTTTGTATCTGAACTTGAGCCACTCGAACCACTGCTTATATTCCATGTGCTTGAATTGCTTTTTGCAATGGTTTCCGCCTGTTCTTTGGTCAATCCTTTTTCGGTATAGGATTGTTCATCAATACTGGTGATCTCATTCCAATCTTTTGACAAAGTCCAATTTGATGATTTTGTGGTAGCGTTTGAAACAGACTTTGCAAACGAATTCATCATCGTGTCGCTAATTTTTGTAGAAAAAGTTTCTGTTTGGGTTTGAGTAATACCATCGCCTGAAATATATCCAAAATCGTGTATGGTATATACCGGTACATTCTGTATTTCACCTATTTCATACATAAAGAAAATCGTGCTGCTCTTTTCATCTTCAGTAATAATAGGTGCATCAAGTTTCGGCTTTGTAAATGTTTTGTTTCTTTCACTCGTCCAGTTGGCAGTGAGAATTATTGAACCTGTTGTTCCCACCGGGATAGTGCCATCTTTATACAGCTTTCCATCTTCATCTGTCCAACCCGTAAAAATATAGTTGCTTAGTCTCGGAGTCGGTAAGGTGAGTCCCTCTCTTACTGTATAAGTATCTTTATTTTTATCAACAAATATATCAGATTTATATTGAACGGTGTAAACAACGGGAGTCCACTTGGCATACAAGTCAATATTGCCTTTTGTTCCCACCGCAATACTTTTAACAAGCTCGCCGTTAGAACCCTGACCGTCGTACCAGCCCTCAAAAATATATCCGTCAACTGTCAGACTTGACAATTTCAACCCCTCTTGTGATGTATAAACTGCGGGATTTGGATTATCAATTTTAATTGACTGCAAATATGAATCGTTATTTGAAACATGATATATAATAGCGTATTCCGTCTTTTGAAGTTTAGGAATAACCTCCTGTTCCTTCAAAACTTCTCCGCACACCGAGCAATGTGAACCTTCGGTAAGTCCTGTGCTTTCATATGTTGCAGAAACAGCCGGATCAATAACAACGTTGTGCCCCATTGCCTTAACCACTGTCTCATCAACCGTTATTTCTCTTGAACCGTTCTCTTCACTGAAAAATTTTCCGCAGACAGAGCAATGCCAATACTCGATATTTCCGTCTTCCGTGCAGGTTGCCTGAACTTCTTCAATTTTCTGCATCTGATGCTGACAGCCTTTTGGGAAAATCTCAATGTCTGCCTCGCCCGAAACGTATCTGAGCAAACGGGTGAGGTCCTTATTGTTGACCTTTCCGTCGCCGTTTGTGTCGAGCAAAGTTTCGTTTACGGTAACGCCCTCACCGGCAAGGTACTTAAGCAAACGGGTAAGGTCCTTGTTGTTGACCTTTCCGTCGCCGTTGATATCGCCCGCAACAACTCCGCTCGGCAAAACAGCCGACGTTTCTTCCGCAGCAGCCGCACGCATTACGCCCAATCCGCTAAGGCACGAAATATCGGCGCATGAAAGCATCATCAGCGCACACATGAAAAATGCAACTGCTCTTTTGAACGATTTTTTCATAAGCACAAATCTCCTTATTGATTTTTTATCTATGTCAAATCATTTGAACAGCAACGCGTCAAATGATATAGTATTTTTGACCAATGTATTTCTTACACTCCGAACAGACGTCTGAGGAGACTGAAAATGCGGCCCATCAGTTCAAAAATATCCCTCATAAGCGACTGAGATATTCCGACCTCTATTTTTCCTGCGACCGGAGAAAAATTGACGTCATCTTCATTATAGTTACTGATTTCTCCCTGAAGATAGTTGACGGAAACAGCCGCCGCACCGTTCTTAGCCTTGTCGCGCACCTTGAACGTCAGGCTGAGTATTTCGCCGTTGTACTTTGTGTCGTCGCTTCTTATCCAGACCGCTCTGGTTTTATATGCGAACTGACCGCCAAGCTTTGGCGATACCGTTACATTTTTAAGCTCGAGCCTTTCTTTGTCATAATTGAATCCCAAGGAAAAGGAATTTATCCCCGGATTGTTTTCAAGCTTAACGCTCAGCGTTACTGTTTCTCCCGGCATTGCGGTTGCACTTGTTACAATAATTCTCGGTTCCCCGCCGGCAAAGGCTACAGGCAATGCAGTAACCGCCAACACAATCGCCATCAACACCAAAAAAGTCTTTTTTAACATATGTGCACTTCCCTTTAAACCTTTTACAATATGCATTGTTGTGTTCTTAATGCGCATACAACATAATTTCTATTATGTTGTCAAACACATCGGGATACTAACACCCCATGATGATTTATTTTATCACACAGAAAACGGCAAGTCAATAATTATTAGAAAAAATTCCAAATTGTACAGGAAACAGAAAACAGGTACGCTGAACAAGCCCTTCTCTGCGCATTTTGCAGCAAGGGCTTTTTGGGCGTACCTGTTTTTATTTTAACTGACCGTTTGATTCGGGATTCACAACAAATCATACAACATAATAGAAATTATGTTGCACTGTCAGTTTTGACGGTGCATTTTATATTATCAGATTCATCTTTTCAAGCTTTTTCAAGTGCTCACGTCCGGTTGAAATCGTATAAATTCTTGTTGTATTTATACTGCTGTGACCAAGAATATCCGCAAGCTTTACAATGTCTTTTTCAACGCTGTAAAACATTCTCGCAAACAAATGTCTCAGATTGTGCGGATATACCTTTGACGCGTCAACCCCCGCCGCCTTGCATATCCGTTTCATTTCTCTCCAAATATTCGTTCTGTCGATCGGAGTTTTATTTTTCGTTATAAAAACCGGACCGTCGGTTATTTGGTGCTTTTTTATGTAACCGAGCAGTTTTTTTCTGAGAGCTTTAACCAAAAAGACCACCCTGCTTTTTGCTTTGCAGCTGACCACAACGCTGCCGTCCATAACAGCCTTTACGGTTACATACTTCAGTTCGCTGACACGTATTCCGGTTGCGCATATGGTTTGCATAAGCATTTCAAGCCTCTCGTTTCCGGATTTCTGCGCCGAGTTGATGAGCCTTATGTATTCCGCCTTTGTCAGCTCCGCATTTTCAGAAACAAAGGCGCCCTTTTGCACTTTCATTGATTTAATTTTTAAATCGTTCCATTCCAAAAATCCAAAAAGGCTGTTGACAGAAGCAATCACCGAATTAATGCTCCGTATTGCATATCCGGAGGCGATCATTTGGTTCTTGTAATTTATAACGGTCTTTTTAGTCAATGCGTTCCCTTTTGAAAATTCATAAAATCTGTTGACGTCGCGTATGTACTTTTCAATCGTTGCCGCACTTTTTTCCTCAAGTTCAAGATGTACTCTGAACGCCGCTATATCTTTTGACGTTATTGTTCTCACATTCACACTGCCTCCGCCTTTCTCTGACATTTATATACTTGTCATCATACATTGCATATTATCTTAAAATCAAGAAAACCGTTGAAAAAATGCATATTATTTGCTTGGCGACACATTTTTGAGTAAAACTCTCCTGTCGGTCTTGTATACGTCATTTGCAGCACTGTTTTTCAACATCATTGCAGTCGCTTGATTTTTTCAAAAGTTTCTGTCTTTAGTACAATTTAAGCATTATCAAAGCAAATCAACCTCAGAGGACTGTGCGGCAAAAGCCGTGCGATCCTCTGAGGTTGTCAATTACTGTGCGATACATACAAGGGGAATTTTTGTGTTTTGCCGGAGACAGAAAAATTATGCCGCTTATCCGGCTGCTTCGGTCTGAGCCAAAGATTTTCCCGTTGCAACCGTTCCGTCATCAATTTCATGGTCTTCAAGAATTTCTTCCTGCGTCAGCATAAAGTATCTTTGCCAGCCCTCATCAAGCGTCAGATTCATGTCGGAGTCTGCCCACGTTACATCAACATGATATGTTCCGCCTTTGAGCTTGACGAGGTTCCAGGCGTGAGAAACACCCTGCGAAACTCCGCTGACCTGCCTGCACCACAGATTTGCCTTGCGACAGAGATATTCAAAAGCGGTGGCGTAGCCCTGACAGATCGCACTCGGTCCCTGAATTGCTCCGTAAGCAGTTGAAGTTGACTTTCCGCCGTCGAAGTTGTTGTCATAGGCTGTTCTGATTGAAATAACAGCCGCCAAATAGCGGTACTTATCGTAGGTACTGTAATTTTTCGGAATGGACTCAACGATCAGGCTGCACTCCTCCTCAAAAATTTGTACTTCCTGCTTAATTTCAGCCGTATTCTTTCTGCTTTTTGCGTCCGGATCGCTTGGAAGAAAATACGATGCCCTGAGCGCGGTTGTTGTGTCTTCTTCAAAAACTTCTTCAATGTCAAAGTAGATTTCATACTCCGGGTAATCGTCGCAGAGGGCAGCGGAGGCGACCAAAACATTGTCAAGGGTGTCATATCCGTGTTCTTTTGCCGTGTATTCAAACGGCGTCATAGCTTTCACCATTGGGAGCATCTCTTTGTAAAGCGCTTTTTGCGCTTTGGTCAGCTCAGAGTATGCCGTTTTGTCTTGTTCATACGGAAAGCTGACCTTTGAACCGTTATTTCTGTTTTCGTTTACATACCAAAGCGCGAGGTCAACATCGCTTTTTATGCGTTTTTCCGCGAGCTTTCTTTCATTGCTTTTCTGCTGTGAAACAGCAGAAGTTTCCGTTGAAAGCGTTGTCCCGTCAAGAGAGGCGGATACGGTCTCTTCATCGGTTGTTTGCCGATCAGCGCTCTCTGAGTAAGGTGAAGACGAGGTTTCTTTTCCGGGGGACGGAGCGGATCCATTTTTGCAGCCGGACAAGAGCGTCAGCAAAAGTACTGCCGCGAGACACAGGCAAACAACCTGCTTTTTGAAAGTCAAAAATCTCGTTTTTTCGGTATTCATATATCAAAATTCTCCTCGTTTGTCTTAAGTAATGACAAGAAGTCGATTAAAGCGGTTTTCGACTTTCTTGTTCTTATGCGCTGAATCGGACGGCTTTCGCCATTCGGTTCAGCACTTTTTTTAAGCTGTGATTTTTAAGAACAGTCTGTTTTTAATTTAAAACAAGCTTATTTTTGAAAGCTTTCCATCTGCTCCTTGAGGAAGTTATAAAGGTCTGTGAAAACCTTAATAAGCTTTTCAATGAAACTGCTCACGTTTGCCAAGCCGTTTCTGAAATCTTCTGCCGTCATTATGCCGCACCTCACTTTCATAAAAAGTTATATATCGTCTTTTCTCGTTTTATGTATCGGTTAAAACGTAAAGATATCGTTATGATATTGAAGAAATGTTTCCGTCATACCATTCCATGCATTCGCAGCACTTTAACTCGGTATGGAACATTCTTGAAAGGAAAGTGCAAAGATAACGCATAACCGTGGAAAGAATGTTGCCGCGGTGGCAGATGCAGTCTAAGCAGTGACCGAACTCTTCGCCGCAGTTATCGCAGTGCTTGTCACCGTCGCTGTCAACGTGCTTTCCGGTTGGGTCAATATCTTTATATTCCTTGTGGCTGCTGTCATTTTTGCAGGTACGTTCTGCCTGACCTTTTTCGATGCAGGTCGGCTCGGTGATAACTACCCATTCGCCGAAGTCATGACCAAGGGGCTCAATGTAATCAATTTTTCAATTTTCTTTGCGTCAACCTTTCCGTCGAATACTTTGTCAACTGCGATGTCCCAGCCGATGAACTCATAGATTCCGCCGTCCTCGGTTCTGTAGCTTTCCGGCTCGTCATATTCGGGAGTTGAGCCGTAGGGCATGCCGTCCCAAAATACGTGATAGCTATCCGACTCCTCGTCAAATCTGCTGTTGATGAGGTGAATGTCGAAAACTTTCTGTTCGTTTGAAAAGACTGTAATCTTTGCAAATTTTTCCTCTATGCTTGTTGTATAAACACATTCATACACGTAGCCGTTCTGCCTAAATACAGGCTCAATCGGAGCATCTGTTTTAAAAAAGAAACGGGGGTTACAATAGCCTTCTTTGAGAGTTACAGTGAAATAAATGTCTGCAAGACCTTCATATTTTTCCGACTGCTCGACTCTTACATCGGTGATACTTTTAATCGATTCGGTATCGTACTTGAAAGTGCAGAAATCTGCGTACTTTTCTTCAACTTAAGTATATGCTGAAGAGACGAAAGCGACAGACGAGAAGAGCATGAGAATACTCAGCAGGACTGCCAAAAACTTTTTGTTGTTTTCATCGGTTATTTTTATCCATTATAATAATTGTTATTTATGTAAATCGCTGACACTTCAGCGGTCACATACGATAAAAATGCTTTTCCGTGGGGCGGAGCATATGAAAAAATACTTACCTCTCCGATTTGCCGAGCTTAAAATCGAACTTCATTTCAAGCATTGCAAAAATCTTCTGCATAACATCGTGAGCCATAGTCTCAACGTCAAGACCCGATATAAAGTCAACCACGTTCTCAATTTCCTGTTCAGGAACTTTATACACACGCATTGACGCCGTCAGAAAGCACTCAAGCTTTCTGACCAGCGGAAAATGAATGTCACATTTTCTTGCCATATATCCGCGCATGAGACCTGCGGAGCCTATCTCCATATCATAAAAATCGCTGTCTGTATAATCCGGAAGATATGCACCGAAAATCTGTTTCAGTTCCTTTGTCGTGTTGAGAAAAATATATTCAGCGGTGTTCGGCAAAGAGTATGCCTCGATATAAATTTCGCGCAGGTTTTCGTTCAGCTCGGTGATTGCAAGCTGAATAGCCGTTTCAACCGCATAGATATAAAGCGGGGGAAGGTTTGCCCCCGCAATTATGCGCGCCTTATCGAACTGACCGCCGAACATAGCCTCAACAAACTCCATCAGAATACTGTCTTTTGTGTGAAAAAAGTTCTGATAGCTGCCCCTCGCCACGCCCGACGCCTCAACAATCTGACTTACCGTTGTTTCTTTATAGCCCTGTTCAAGAAACAGCCTTGCACAAACGGAAAGAATTCGCTTTTTTGTTTCGGCGCTGTCCTTTCTTGTTGACATTCATTCACCTCATTGTTCGCAAACTAATACGCGTATTAATTATAGCATGCTTTTCAAAAAAAGCAAGCCTTTTCCCTCATTCAATCTAAAACGTCTTGCAGATTTATTTGTGCAACGTCACCCGGTTAATTATATTTGTTCCGGCATGAGTACGTTCATTTTGCAGATATTCAAAGCAATTGAAAGCCCAAATTCTTCAAGAACCTTTCCGACCGGTATGCTTAAAGTCGAACTCAATACGGTTTTTTCACAAAAAAGGCTTGGAATTTTACAAAAGTATGATAAAATAAAAAAGGTATATTCATTAACCAAAAATGAGGTGCACTATGAGAAAATACGGTGCTATTGTTGTCGGCTCCGGCTGTGCCGGTCTTGCCGCCGCTCTGGAACTGATAACAGCAGGAAAAAAGACATTGCTTATTGAAAAGCACAACCTGCCCGGCGGCTGTGCTTCAAGCTTTTGCAGGGGAAGATTTGAGTTTGAACCGTCGCTCCATGAGCTGTGCGGCGTCGGTCCGGAAAACGCTCCCGGTTCCGTTCGTAAATTAATGAACGACTTCGGCGTGAAAATTCAGTGGAACAGAGTTGACGACTGTTTCAGATGCATTTCAACCTACAGCGACGGCACTCCCATGGACGTTACACTTCCGACGGGAGTTCGGGCTTTCATTGAAAAAACGGAGGAGTATGTTCCGGGCAGCAGAAAAAAGATGACGGAATTTTTTGACCTTCTGCGTGAAAATTCTGATCTTATCGAATATATCAGCTTGCCGAAAGTTTCTCCGGCTTACCTACTGAAAAACTTCGGAAACGCATTCAGAGCGGCAGGCTATGCCACCGAAGATGTTTTCAACGCAGTCGGTCTCCCTCAAAAATGCAAAGACATTCTTTCGGTTTATTGGTCATATCTCGGCGTTGATATGAAGAACCTTTCTTTCTTCCATTATGCGTCAATGGTTTACAGCTATGTTGTGAGCGGCGCCTATATTCCCACATATACCTCGCACGAAATCAGCAACGGCATGATCGAGCGGTTCCGCGAGCTCGGGGGAGAAATCAGGTTCAACTGCCGCGCCGAACAGTTCCTTTTTGACGGAGAGCGCTGCTGCGGAGTCAGAACCAACGAGGGCGACCTGACGGCTGACATGGTTCTTGCAAACATCAATCCCGATATTATCTACGGCAAAATGATGCCAAAGCAGCTCATTCCCGAAAGGGAAAAGAAACTTTCTGCGGCAAGGAACCGCAATTTCGGTGCAAGAATGTTCACCGTTTATCTCGGATTAAACAAGAGCCCGGAAGAACTCGGAATCAAAGATTACAGCATTTTTCTTGCCGGCTCTGCCGACTCGGAAAAAGAATTTGCTTCTCTTCGCAAGATTGACACCAATGACTATTCTATTTTCCTTTGCTACAATATTGCGAATCCGAAAGCGTCTCCCGAGGGAACTTCAATGTGCAGCTTCACAACGATGTTTGTCGCTCCCGATGATTGGAACAGCATTGCCGATGAGGACTATGTAAAAACCAAAAACAAGCTTGCCAAAAAGATCATTGGCAACTTTGAAAGCAAAACCGGTATCACCATTGCCCCGTATATTGAAGAAATCTCCGTTGCCTCCCCTCTCACCTTTGCGAGATATCTCGGCGTTCCCGAGGGCAGCGTTTACGGATATATGACAGCCGGCTGGGACAGCATACTTTCAAGAACCGTTTCGCAGGGCGCTGATTTTCCCATCAAGGGACTCAAACCCATCGGAACCTCCGGAATGCGCGGCGACGGATACAGTTCCGCATATATGTGCGGCAGTATAGTTGCCAAGTCTGCAATCAAAGAACTCAACGCTGGAGGTGCAAAATAATGGCAAACAAACTTTATATCGGAAAAAACGGATTTGCCGATATAAAAAAGCTGATATCTCATATTCTTGAAAAAAATCGTGTGATAAAAGCCACTCCTACAAAAGAAATTTCAGGCGATTTTAAAATCAACGACCACGCAAAAAAGCTTCATCCCGATTATCAGAAGATGACAATTGAAAAAGTTGTTGAACATTCAGGCGCCGAAGCAAAAACGTTCATTCTCTCCGCCGATACCGCTGCATATTTCAGAGCCGGACAGTACCTCAGCGTCAGCCTTAATATCGGCGACAGCGTTCTCACACGTCCATATTCGATAAGCAGCACCCCGTCACTTTCAAAAGAGGGCAGATACTCCGTCACCGTGAGACGTACGCCCGACGGCTTTGCTTCCGACTATATTCTTGACAACTGGAAAGTCGGAGACACCGTAACGGTATCCGAACCGCTCGGCAACTTTTACTATGAAGGTCTGCGTGACGAAACCGATGTAATCGCTCTCGCCGGCGGCAGCGGTATCACCCCGTTCATTTCAATGGCGCGTGCAATTGCAGACGGAGACGAAAGCTTTAACCTCACTATTCTTTTCGGAAGCAGAACCGAAAACAGTATTTTGTTCAAGAGCGAGCTTGATGAAATTGCAAAGAAATGCGAAAAGATCAAGGTTGTCTACGTCCTCTCGGACGAGAAAAAGGACGGCTACGAAAACGGATTCATCAACGCCGACATTATTTCCAAATACGCTCCTGCCGAAAAGCCTTATTCCGTATTTATGTGCGGTCCGGAAGCTATGTATCTCTTTGCCGAAAAAGAGCTTGAAAAGCCGGGACTTGACAAAAAGCACATACGCCGCGAACTTCTCGGGGTTACAAAAAAGATTTGGGAAAAAGCCGACTATCCGTCAGAATTTAAAGAAAAAACATTTTCAGCGGTAATCCGTCAAGGCTCACAGGAGCATACCATTCCCGTAGCTGCCAACGAATCGGTTCTTGCGGCGATTGAACGCGCCGGCATCGCCGCACCCTCGCGTTGCAGAAGCGGCGAATGCGGTTGGTGCAGGTCAAAGCTCATTTCCGGCGATGTTTATGTTCCTGCCGAAAACGACGAGGGTCGCCGTGCCTCTGACAAGGTGAGCGGATATATCCACCCGTGCGCAACGTTTGCTCTTTCAGACCTCGTCATTGAGGTTCCGTCAACGTATGTTAAATAACGGCTGAAATCAATAAGGCACTGTTCGCCCTTGACCAAGCCTGCCCGGAGCGTGAAATTATGATCAAGTTTATTTGCTATTCCAAGTGTTCCACCTGCCAAAGAGCAAAAAAGTGGTTAGACGACAACCGAATCGAATATGAGCTTATAGATATAAAGCTCAATAACCCCTCGGTTGAAGAACTGACCGAATGGTACAGAAAAAGCACGCTGCCGCTTAAAAGGTTCTTCAACACCAGCGGTATGCTTTATAAGTCATTAGGTCTAAAAAACAAGCTCGCCGAAATCAGTGAAGAGGAAGCGCTGAAGCTTCTTGCAACAGACGGTATGCTTGTCAAAAGACCGCTGCTGATAAGTGACGATTATATATTGGTCGGGTTTAGGGAATCCGAATGGGAAGAAAAATGCAAACAATGATATTTGTCGCCTTATATGTGATCTGACTTTTCTTTCTATTGATACCCAACAAAGCCGTCAATCAAAAAGAAATCCATATTAAATAAAAAAGGAATTGCGCTGCTTATTCAAAAACCTGTCAATGTTTTTACATACGCGACAGATTTGAAAAAAGCTGACAAACATCAAACAATTAAAAAACGGAGGATCATATGAGCACTTTATTAAACCAGGCGATTTTATTTGCGACGAACGCACATGAAGGTCAGTTTCGCAAAGGCACAAAAATACCGTATATTCTGCATCCATTAGAGGCAGCCGCAATTGTGGGAACAATGACTACCGACGATGAAATTATTGCAGCTGCTGTTCTGCACGATGTTGTTGAAGACACCGACGCTACCGTTGAGCAGGTAAAAGAGCAGTTTGGAGAGCGTGTTGCAGCATTGGTCGCTGCGGAAAGTGAGGATAAACGCGAAAATCTCCCGGCAGAGGCTACATGGAAACTGCGCAAGCAAGAAACCATAGATCACTTGAAAACCGCTCCTATAGAAGTCAAAATGATAACCCTCGGAGATAAACTCTCCAACATTCGCACAATTTATCGTGATAACCTCACTATCGGCGATGAGCTTTGGAATCGGTTTCATCAAAAAGACAAAAATGAGCACTATTGGTATTACAAAAGCATTGCTGAATGCCTCGTTGATTTAGACAGTCATCAGGCATACAAAGAATATTGTGAACTGATAGACAGGACTTTTAATTAAATTGAGTTTTAAAATCAGAATGCTGTAAAGTGCTGAATATTTTTGACGTGTTGCCCGAACAGGTACATATAGCAATTTTGCTGCGGCTTTTTGCGGGCTTTCCATATATCCGATAAATATTTCACTATGTGCGTTTTGATTTGGCTGCCGAAAAATCGCCTATAATTAGAATATTTCCTGTAAAAAACAAAGCTGTCACCGTGAGTTTTCACAGTGACAGCTTCACTTTCTTTTCAAAGGTTATTTAAAGATATCGGTTATTTCCGGCAAAGAGGTGCAAACTGCAGACAGTATCGCCTGTCAGCCAGTTAAAGTTGTGTAATAACCCAAAACAGATTTCTATAATCTGTATTCGCATATTCGTGCTAAAGCCTTACTCCTCATATTAGACTATTCGGAAAGATAGTTGAAAAACTTTTGCGATGCTTTTCAGATTACATTAACACTATTATAATAGACAAATTTTTGTGCATTATAATCTTTCCTTCAATTTACTCTATTTTTTTCTGCTTTCCACCTTAATTTCTTCGGCACTCATAGCCTGCATGAAAGAACAGTACGTCTCCATACCGTGAGCCTTTGCAAACCGACCACCGGCAATGTCAATCATTTTTGATATGTCCATATCGGTGAAATCCTGAACATCGGCATCAGGTTTAATGAAGTATCTTATTATGTCGCCGTATATTCCCCTATCAAAAGCTGCTCCTCCAAGCAAATACATGTAGTTTGTGTTCTCTTTATCTTTTGCCACAACCGGAAGAATTGTTTTCTTAAACATTTCATATCCAGAGAGTCTATCACTTAAAACTGTAGAACCTTCAGTCGAAGAAGCATATGTAGAACCGGTTGTAGAAATAACCGCATACGTATAATTGTATTTATCCTCATACAGTGATGCTGCCGTTGGAAAGCTTTGACCCATTTTTTCAATAATAGTCTTGGTTGCCTTTTCTCCTTTGGGGTATGGATCATAATCTGAACCTTGAGGATGATAGTACTTTTTGTAGGATTCATTAACTCTCTTTTTATATGTACTATAATTGTTGCAGTTTGTGCTACTGGGCAAAACATACGATTTTCCATATCTACTATATCCCCATTTTTCAAGCATAACATAAGTCACAAAATCCTCTGGATTCAATATGTTAAATATGCAACTATACACCTTATTAGTAAATTCTCTTTCTTTCGCAACATTTGGCGTTGCAAAAGTATAAGCAAAAATATTTGAATTCGGATAACTTGAATCATCAATCAGCTTTGCAGCAAGCAAGTTTGCAGTTGCAGCCCCTCTGCTGTGTCCAGTTATCAAGAACACCGTATTATTTTTATTTGTTAATCCGTTGTCATTAAGATACTTTTTTAGTTTTGAATACACATATTCCTTAGCATCGTTAAATCCCACATGAACAGATTCATCCTTGGCATATTTAGATTTTCGTTCATTGGAATATCCTGCCGGATCAAAATTTGAATACCACTGATCCTTATTTGAGCCGATTGCAGCTATGAAAACAAGTGTCTTTTTACCCAATGACTTTTTAACAATAAAGTAATTCACTTCATCTCTTTCTGCGTTCATATTAACAGAAATGTTTGACACATCAAAGCCCGCCTTTTTCAGACGTTTTTGCATACTGCCATTGGATACATCATATCCAAGATAACAAAAATCCGCACAAAATCTAGCCAGATCATGTTGATATTCTGTGTTCTTCGAAATGTCAATGAGACTGGACTCAAATTTTGGCACAACAGTAACTTTTAAGCTTCCGCTTGTAAAACTGTTTTCATAATTAATCGTCACTTTTCCTGTGTGAGCCGCTTTAATTTTTTCGCCTGAGCATAACACATTTTTTTTGTTATTATATCTACTTGAATACGTCACGCCATTGACATCTTTTCCATTTTTTTTGAATGTCGGTGTATAAGTCGCTCCCTCTGCGAGCACTATATTGTTACTCCTTACAGTAAATGTGCAAATTTTAGTATACTCTTTTCCATTGAAGTTATAAGAAACATACACTTTTCCGTGTCCGGAGTTTTTACCAATGCTATTAACCTTAACTGTAAATTCATAATTAGAGACAAGGAGGTCCTTTTTCTGAGTAAACGTTTTTTGAGTAACAGTAAGCATTTTAGGATCACTTACCGAAATTGACACTCCAACAGGGAAATATCCCTTTTCTGTGCTTGCCTTAATTATTACCGTTGATCCTACATACGTTTCAACGCTCTTTGTGTTTAATTTTAAACCCTCATAGTTGCTCGAAACATACTTTTTAACATTCCCATCAAATATGTATCTGTTGTCGCTGAGCTTATACCATACGTTTCCGTATGCATTTTTTACCTTCTGCACCGCAGTTACAATTTTTCCTACGCCAATGTTGCCTTTGGATTTTGAAGTGTTATAAGGTCCCGCATAAGTTGGAGCTGACCCAACTTCAACACGATATTTTACGTTATTCAGTGATGTTTTTGATTTAAGGCTCTTTGAGTCCCATGCTTTGCAATATACACACACATATTTATTCCATTTGTGCTTTGACGAATCTTTGGCTATTTTTGATGTCTTCTTCGCACCGCAAAGCGTACATGTATACTCCTTTGTGCCGGTTGAAGTACACGTTGCAGCTTTTGTCACTTTACCGCTGCTCCAAGTGCAAGATGTATGCTTCTTGACGTGATCCTCAAAAATGTAACCGTCGCTATACTTGTACCATATGTTGTCTTGTCCGTTTTTAACTTTCTGCGTTACATATATCACCGTCTTCTTGGAAAGTTTTTTTACGGGCGCACAAGCGCCATACGGTCCATTGCGTACTGTCGCATCATTTGTAACAACCACATATTTTTCATTATTTAACGAAGAAGTAGACTTAACTTTCCAATATCCACATCTCGAACACCAACCGGAACCACTGCCAAATGTATGTCCAAGTGCTTTTATTTTTGATGTCTTTTTCGCACCGCAAAGCGTACATGTATATTCCTTTGTGCCGGTTGAAGTACACGTTGCAGCTTTTGTCACTTTACCGCTGCTCCAAGTGCAAGATGTATGCTTCTT
>CAKTDF010000027.1 GCA_934541115.1 uncultured Eubacteriales bacterium | reverse complement strand
AGAGCCGGCACCCGAACCCGTTGTTGAGGAAAGCGCAGGCGCAGACACCAAGATATGCCCGCGCTGCAACAGCAGCATACCGGCAGGCTTTTCATTCTGCACCGTATGCGGAACACCGGTAGGAAATGTTGCCAAACCTCAAAGCGAGGGTAGAATCTGCCGCGGCTGCGGAAGACCCGTTGCGCCGGGATTGTCTTTCTGCACAAATTGCGGAACGCCTGTCAATTCAGAGAGAAGATGTCCCGGTTGTGGAAAACCCATTGCACCGGGTCTCTCGTTCTGTACAAACTGCGGAAGAAAGATTTAAGGCAGCACCGCACATCGAGGTGTGCGGTGCAGGAGTAAGATTTTTCGTCAGGCTGTGCAAAAAAATTTGCAGTCTTGCCGACGCAAGGCGAGGTTTTTTGGTGCGGCTTGACGGAGCACAGATTCAAGAAAGGCATTCGCCGCATTTGTGCGGTATTGCTTTGGCATTAAATTTTGATCAAACGGATAGTGAGGCTTTCCGTTTGGTCAGTGCTTTTGTAATCGATTTATTTGCGAAATACAGATAAAAGCGAGGGGAAGCTATGTCAAAATATTGCAGAAACTGCGGACAGCAGATGAATGACGGCGCAGCGTTTTGCCCGAATTGCGGAACGAAATCATCACTGCAGCCGGAAGCGCAGAACTCTTACACTCCCCCGACAGGCGGATCCGATTTTAATCCGAAACCTGCCGCAGGAAAAAAATTACTCGGCTTAAAGCTGCTTCTTCCCGTTGTGGCGATAGTGATTGTGGCAGTGGTTGCTGTCAATGCTTTTTCCGGCGGATCCGGGCCGGACGGGGCACTCAAAAAAGTTGTGAGGGCACTTGAAAAAGGCGATATTGAAACGCTCGGAGAAATGCTGCCCGAGGCAATACTTAATTATAACATGACTTCAAGAAGCACCGTTGAGGGCTATTACGAAGAATTTGTTGAGATGGCTCGGGAAGAATGCGGACGGCACTATTCAATTGACTATGAGATTACCGAAAAAAAGGACTTTATTAACAGCACCATTGATGACAGGGATTTCATTATGGCTAAAAAGCTGAAGAATCGATACCAAATCAAAGAGGGCTGGCTCTATGAAATGAACGTTACGTTCAAAGGCTCTTACGGTTCAACAGATGATGAAATCGGCGCTTTGGTTCTCAAAGAAGACGGAAAGTGGAAGGTTTTATTCGGTCTGTAATCGCATTATAGATGTAATATAAAAATATCAAATTTAAAAGGAGAGAAAAATCATGGCAAAATTTTGTGGAAATTGTGGATGTAAGATGGAAGACGGAGCAGCTTTCTGTCCGGAATGCGGAAAACCGATGAAGACTCCGTCACAGCCGACGGCTGTGCAGAACGGTTATAATCCCGGGGCAGCGTTGCCGAAGAACTTTGACCCGACAAGACCCGCTTCAGAAAAAAAGAAGATTAACGTAAAAGTTCTTCTCCCCGTTGCGGCTGTGGCCGTGGTTGTGATTGTACTCATTGCGGCTTTTTCAGGCTCGGGACCGGATAAGGCCGTCAAAAAATTTATGAGGGCTTTTGAAAAAGGCGATGTTGAAGCAATGGTTGAACTTGCTCCGCTCGATATTGGCGAAGAAGTGAACGAGGATGAGTTCTATATTGTTTACAGACTTGTGGTCAGTGACATTAAGGGCGACTATGGTGACCGCTATTCAATTGATTATGATATTGCGGAAAAAGTAGACGCTTTAAAGACGTCGGACGACAGTGAGATTGAGGAGTTAAAGAACGAAAATAACGTTAAGGGCATATGGGAATACCATCTTAATGTGACAATAAGCGGTGACGGTCGCTCCGATACCGAAGAATTGGAGATGTTAGTTATTAAAGTTAAAGGCAAATGGAAGGTCATTTGTGATTTTTAACATGTAAGCTGAGGAGAGTCGAACGCAATGCGGTTTTTTAAGGCAAATTTTCACCGATACTGCGTATTAAGGAAAAATTTGCTCTTAAAAAACTGCTTTACACCAGATGGATTTGTTTTTGGTGCAGTGTGGTTCTTCCTTGGCGAGGCAATACTTTCGTATTGTGGGACAAAAAGAGCCGCAATGTGTCGGAAAACAAATTCTTCAGGCGCATTGGGATAGGCTCTCCTCAGCTTAAGCAGCCGATTGATTAAAGGAGTGAGGAAAAATGGCAAAATTCTGCGGAAAATGCGGCAGTCCGATTGATGAAAAAACCGGTCTTTGCCCCAACTGTGATAAAACGGTAACAGCAAATCCTCAAAAAGAAAAGGTGAAGCCTGCGCATAAAGCAGAGAAAAAGCTTTCAAAAAAAGAGATAAAAGCCGAAAAAAAGCGCGCCAAGCATGCTGCACTCACCACAGGACAAAAAGTTAAGCGCTTTTTCCTCAAGCTTTTGGCGGCAGTTTTGGCGTTGGGTGTTTTGGCTGTGGGCATTATTGCGGCGCTTTCATATTTTAATGTTGTGAATGTTCCCGTGATATCCCCTGCGGTTGCTTATATTGTTGACAAGCTTTCAGACAGGAGCGAGGCAAAAAAGATTGAGACCGCTTTTTCAGAGCATGATGTTGAGGAAATCAACCGTTTGATTTTCGGAAAAAAGAAGAGTGCCCTTGAACAGCAGGTTGAAGACGAGTTCGGAATCACTTTTGACGATCAGAGCGGGAATGATACTTTTAACAAGGACGGATTTATTGCAAAGATTCTTGAAAGAACCACCGTTACTGTCGGAAGAATCGGAAAAGACAGCGTCAAATATAAAGTCAGTGCCCCGGACATGAAGGACTCTTTAACCGGAATTACCGATGTGGAGAGTCGTGAAGAACTGGAAAAAAAGCTCATTGAACACATTACGGCGGCACAAATGAAAGAAACCGAGGTTGAGGTCACCTTTGAGGAGGTTGACGGAAATCTTGTATTCAATTATCAAACCGAACAGTTCCTTGACGCCATAACGGGCGGCTTTATTACGGAATACGGCGAGCTTTATGCGCTCCTCCAGAAAGAGGTGACAGGCAGATGAAAAAAGTAATCAGTGTTTTCCTTGCCGTTCTCCTAATTTTTACAACGGTTTCAACGGCTGCCGCAGAACCTATTTCCGGAACGGAAAGCGAAATGTTTTATGCTTCGTTGCCGGTTGAATATGCCGGTAACGGAGGTGTCATAGAACATCTCAGAGTGCTTGTGAAAGACAATTATGTTCTTGCCGACGCCGAGCAGCTCGGCTCCCGTCTCGGCTGCAATGTAAAGCTCAGCAATGACGGAATTGCAATTTCAAACAACGGAAAAGGCGAAACAATTGACAGACTGTCGGTCTTCAGATACAACTCAAAAACAGTACTTTGCCGCAGCTTCGGAACGCTTATTGAGTACACCGGACCGTGTGAAACAGTCAAAAACGACGATGGCATTTGGGTTCCTCTCAAATATATGCTTTTCTCCATGGGAAGCAACCTGCTTGTTTCCGCGACCGGGGACTATGTTACTATTGAGATGCCCACATTGGACCTTCTTGACACGCTTTCATACATAGGAAAAAATCATGACGATATTTTCTATAACTATTTTACGGACCTGTATGACTCTGAATTGAGGGCATCGGTCGTTTCGGTTTTGAGTCGGTTCATAAATATGCTCAACGGTCTGATTACTTTTGAAGGTGCGTCGTGGCTGGCGATCATTGAGGCATATGCAGCTAAGACAACCTCGCTTGACACCAAATTCGGTGAAAAGTTTGCAAAGCTCTTCTGCACAAATTCAAGCGATGAGCTCAAAGAAACGAATGAACGCATTTCTCTTTTTACAGATGTTCTCGGCGATGACGGAAAGCTTGCAGACGCCCTTAAAATGATAGGCGACGACTATGACAGCGATGTCGGCAGGCTCTTTGAGGAGTGTCAGAATCTCTTTGGAAAAATTAAGGAAAACAATTCCGCCCTGCAGCAATATAACATAAAATACGAACAGCTTGAAAATCTGCTTGATGAACAAGGCTTGTTCACCGACATAGCAAATGCTGCGCAGGAGGTTCAAGGCGCAATCTCCGAAGTAACAAAGACATTCAGCGTTCTCGGAAAAGTTGTTGAGTTTGTCGGATACCTCGGAGAGTATGCAAATCGGGATTCATATGCCATCAATGCCCTCCAGTCCTTTACGTCCACATATACCGACGATCGAGAAAGCCTCAATAACATGGTTAAAGCAATGAGGGACTATTCAAAAGTGCTTGAATCGGACATACTCACATATTCGGTTGCCAGTTATCTCAAAAATAATGCGCTTGACATTATACAGGATATGGCAGGCGTGTCGTTATCGTCTGTATTGGGAGGACCGGCAACGCTCCTGCTGCTTGCATGGGATTTGGCAAGCAATCTGATTCCGTTTATCAGAGACGGACTCAGTTCCGCAGACAATGCGGAGCTGGCAATTTATTCAACCGCATTTCTTGACAGTGCATATTTAGGATACGTTGATTATCGGTGTTCCGTGCACAATAATCAGGAAATGATGACTGTGGCAAATGCATATAAGCTTTCAAGATATGCCTATACATATCTGAAATCTGCCTATATTACCAGAGCCGCAACAATCGGTTCGCTTGAAGATGTAAAGAATAAAGAGAACGCAAAGGCTGCGATTGCCGAGCTTGAAAAGAGCAACAAAAAAATTGCAGGATATCTTGCCGATGTGAAGATGCTCGAGGCGGATAATTCAGATTATTCTCTCGGCTTTTTGCCGGAGTCGAGCAAAAAGCTCGTTGCAAGCTACACCGACGCAGACCTCCTCAGACTGTTCGGAAAAGATGTTGAAATTCCGAAAAATGTTCGTCAGACCTCTTCTGAAAAGGACATTGTTTTGGTTCTTGACAATTCGGGCAGTATGGTGGGTGCACCGCTTAATGAAACAAAAACAGCTGCCGAACAGTTTGTGGGAAATATCCTTGCACAGGATGCGGCAATTTCACTTGTTACCTATAACAGCATGGCAACCGAACGTTCGGATTTCAGCATGAACAGTTTGGTTTTGAACGATGCGATTGATGAAATTGACGCCGGCGGCGGAACCAGTATCGACATGGGTCTCAGCTATGCGGAAAGGTTGCTCGAGGAGAGCGAGGCACGAAAAAAGATTATTGTTCTGATGAGTGACGGTGAGCCTAATGAGGGCAGAGTCGGAGACGAGCTGGTTTCTTATGCAAACAGCCTGAAAGATAAAGGAATATATATTTATACTCTCGGCTTTTTTGAAAATGTCAGCGATAAATCGGCTCCGCAGGCGCTCATGGAAAAACTTGCAAGCGACGGCTGCCACTTTGAAGTTGACAGCGCAGTGAATCTGACGGCTTTCTTCAATGATATTGCAGACCAGTTGAACGGTCAGCAGTATGTTTATGTTCGTGTTGCATGTCCGGTTTCGGTCGAGGTTACCCACAACGGAGAAACGCTTTCCTCGGCAGATGATAATTATAATGCCAGAACAACGTTTGGCGTGCTGACTGTTGAACAGCAGCAGGACAGCGACGACACAATAAAGACGCTCAGGCTGAAAAGCGGAGCGGACTATGACATACGAATAACGGGAACCGGTCGCGGCAAGATGGACTATACCATAGGGTTCATGAATGACGACGGTGATTACACGGATTTGAGAAGATTCAAAAGAATCCCAATAACAAAGCAGACCGTTATCGATACTTCGACCGAGCGCAGCGGAAAAACACAGCTTAATGTTGACACTGACGGCGACGGAAGATATGATGAAAAATATCGTGCGGGAGAAAACGGATACGGAAAGCTTGTTGACAATTCATTCCTGCTTTGGATTGCATTGGGCTTTGCTGCTGTTGCGGCGGTTCTCATTGGATACATAGTAGTAAGAAAGAAAATCGAAAAGAAAAAGCAAAAAAGGAAGGTGGCTTGATTATGGCAAAGTTTTGTGGAAACTGCGGTGCAAAAATGGATGATTCGGCTGTCGTTTGCGGACAGTGCGGAACAAAATTTCCTCCCGAATCGGTAAAGGCAGCGCCGCCGTCTGCGCCGACTTCTTATACTCCGCCAAAAGCGCCGAAAAAAATACCCGGCGTCGGCGGTACCGGAAAAAGCGTTGACAAGAAAAAAATCAAAGCAACGGTCAAAAAGGTATTTGCTGCGGTTATCGTTATTGCATTGGTTTCAATTGCAATCAAGGTTACGGTATCGTTCACGGGTTGGCGGGGAACGCTCAGAAAAACAATTAATGCTTATGAAGACTTTGATATGAATACTCTTTGTGAGGTCGCCAGCGACATGAGCTATGCCTATTACAATTCGAGCGCGAGCGACAGTTATTACGGCGGCACCCTTTCAACAAGTGTTGAGGATCAATTTGAAAATGTTGTTGAAAACAATCTTGAAAGACTTGAAGAGCTTGTCGGTCATGACCCGAAAATCAGCTATGAGATTGTTGACTCCTATAAGCTTGACGGAAGAAATCTCAAAAATCTTTTTGAGCAGGCGGAGCAAAGCGGAGCTGACACATCGAATATTTCAAAGGTTATGGAAGTTGAACTGAAAATTACAGCAAAAGGTTCAAAAACAAAAGATACTCATACTTCAGTGCTTTATCTTGTCAAGCAAAGCGATGGCTGGCGAGTGGATTATCCGAATCGTTACGATTAAAAACCCATGAACTCCCCCAAACCTGCGGATTTAACCGCTTTTTCAACGGGTTTGGGGGAGTTTTCAACATTTTGAACGGGATTTTGAACATTAAATTGAAATTTTCAACTGCAAAGCCAAGATTTTGAACATTTAAATGTTGAAAATGTGCAATAATTTTTGAACGATCTACCGCCGTGTAAAGTTATACGGCTTTACAGCTGTTTCGCATGAATTCAGCTTAGCGCATTCTTCTGTTGACAAAAGCGCGCCGGAATGTTAGACTTTAAAATGGTCTTGAAGTGGTAGGAGACGGAAGGACCGAAAAACTGAAAAGGAACAGTGTTTATGGGCTACAGTAAAGAAGATATTTTGCGTATTGCAAAGGAAGAGGACGTCAAGTTTATCTGCCTTCAGTTTACCGATATTCTCGGAATGCTCAAGAGTGTTTCAATCACGCGCAGTCAGCTTGAAAAGGCGCTTTCAAACCGATGCTGCTTTGACGGTTCTTCAATCGACGGCTTTGTGAGAATTGAAGAATCGGATATGTGCCTGCACCCGGATCTGGACTCTTTTGTTGTCCTGCCGTGGGAGAATGAGAGCGGAAAAACCGCAAGGCTTATCTGCGACGTATATTTTACGGACGGAACGCCGTTTGAAGGCGATCCGCGTCATGTGCTCAAGAGGGCAATCAAAAAAGCCGCCTACATGGGATACACCTGCAATGTCGGTCCCGAATGCGAATTTTTCCTTTTTCGTCAGGACGAAAAAGGTAGACCTACAACATATTGCCATGATACCGGCGGATATTTTGATTTGGGTCCGATCGATAAAGGCGAAGACTGCCGAAAGGACATTTGCCTTACGCTTGAAAGCATGGGCTTTGAGATTGAAGCCTCTCATCACGAAAATGCAAAAGGTCAGCATGAAATAGACTTTAAGTATGATGAGGTTTTGCGTACGGCAGACAACGTTATGACCTTTAAGCTCGTTGTCAAAAATCTTGCTAACCGTCACGGGCTTTATGCAACCTTTATGCCGAAACCGGTGTTCGGAGAATGCGGTTCCGGAATGCACACAAACATTTCGCTTTTCAAAGACGGAAAGAACGCTTTTTATGATGAAAGCGATGAGTACGGTCTTTCAAAAACCGCATACAGCTTTATTGCCGGCGTAATGGAGCATATTGAAAGCATGACGCTGTTGACTAATCCCATAGTGAATTCATACAAGCGTCTTGTTCCCGGCTATGAGGCTCCGGTTTACATTGCATGGTCGGCAAAAAACCGCAGTCCGCTTATCCGTATTCCCTCCGCTAAGGGAGTCGCAACGCGTGTTGAGCTGCGTAATCCCGACCCGGCAGCCAATCCGTATCTTGAAATGGCGGCAAGCATTTTTGCGGGTCTGGACGGAATTGAAAGAGGTTTGACTCCGCCTCCGGCAAAAGACTCGAACATTTTCAGTCTCACCGATGAGGAGCGCAGAAACGAAGGCATCGGTTCTCTGCCGAAAACACTCGGCGAAGCGATCCTTGCTTTTGAAAAAAGCGACTTTATGCGTGAGTGCATGGGAGAGCACATATTTAAAAAATATGCTGCCGCAAAGAAAGAGGAATGGAAAGAGTACAGTACCCGCGTTTCTCAATGGGAGATTGAAAAATATCTCGGCAAGTATTAAAAGCCGGGTTTTTGATAATCTTTACTGAAAAACAAAGCTATAATTTACACGGTACTTTTTGACGGTACGGTGTGAATTATAGCTTTTTTGCTTTCCTCCACTCACGGATTTATTGTGGAATGTGAAAAGTTCTACTTGTTTTTTTACGTGCTACTATCTCTCCTAAGCCCAACGTTTGCTTTTAATATATAAACGGTTATGCGCTTTTACACCCGTACGCTCCGCTGGGGTCACTTTTGTCGGTTGTAACAAAACAAAGCATTGAAAGCCTATCTTGTGCAATGTGAAAAATTCTGCTTGTTTTTTTAACGTGCTGCTATCCCCCTTAAATCTAACACTTACTTTTATGTATAAATGGTTATTCACTTTTATATCCGTACGCTCCGCTGGGGTTACTTTTGTCGGTTGTAACAAAAGTAACCCCAGCGGAGCGTACGGATATAAAAGCGCATAACCATTTATATATTAAAAGTAAGCGTTGGATTTAAGAGGAATAGTATTACATAAAAAAACAAGCAGAACTTTTCACACGGCACAATAAATCCGCGAGTTGTGGAAAACAGAAAATGCTGTTTTTACTTTGTTCTGACTGAACACTTCGACAGAGTGTAGATAGGGCAATAGCGGATTGGTGTTTAAATTAGGAAAGCGTGGCACACGAGTAATGTGTAGGCGCGTTAGAGAGCGATAATCGAGATTCCCCCAAGGAATCCGATTTCGCTCTCTTGGGCGCCGTACAGAAGCGTATTTTTGGTTACTTTTGTTACAACCGACAAAAGTAACCCCGCGGAGCGTACGGATATAGAGGCGCATAACCATTTATATATTAAAAGCAAACGTTGGGTTTAGGGAAGTTCGGAGCACCGTTAAAGCAAAAACACCCGGTACCCATGCCGCTTTGCGGCGATAGTCACTCCTCTTTGAATATGATTCCCATGCAGCCGCGCCCGCAGTGTGATGAAATGCAGCAGCCGGCCTCGCTGGAGAGCACCTCCTCAAACGGATAACTCTTTTTTACAAATGAAACCAACTCGTCAACCTCGTTGTCTTTGAGATCGGAATAATTGAGAAGACAAAGCTTTTTGTCGGCAGATTTTCCCTCGAGAGTTTTTTCAATGTATTTTTTGTCCGCATCAAGACCTCTTCCGCGAAAACGCTTTCCGGGCATTAGCTTTCCTCCGATGATTTCGATGCTCGGGCGCAAAGAGAACAGATTTGCCGTCAGCTGTTCCGCTTTGCTGCATCGTCCGCCGCGCCGCAGATAGTCGGTGTCTTCAAGAATAAAACTCGTGCTGATTTTCAGCCGCAGTTTTTCAAGCTCTGCGGCTATTGCCTGTGCGCTTTCGCCCTTGTCTCTCAAACGGCAGGCTTCATAGACAAGCATTGCCATTCCTGCGGAAAGATTCAGCGAGTCAACAACAAAAACGTTTTCAAAGCTGTTTGATGCAAAACGCGCGTTTTGATAGCATGAAGAAATTTTTCCGCTGATAGAAACGTGAATAACATCAAACCCTTGGTTTGTCAGCGTTTCAAAAACAAGCTTAAAGTCATGCGGAGAGATTCCGGCGGTCTTCGGTACTTCGCCGTAAAGCTCGCTTTTTTCATAAAGCTCATTGACTGTCAGGTCAACTCCGTCCTTAAATTCTTCATCGCAAATGAGAACGGTCATTGGTATTACATGGATGTCAAGCTCTTTTTGCAGCTGCTTTGAGATATCGGCACTGCTTTCTGTTGTGATTGCAATTTTTTTGCTCATTCAGGTTCACCTCATTCAGAGTATTCCCCAAAAGAGTCAAAAATTGTGGATCAATGCATGAAATTCATATAAAGGACTTGAAATGCCCGGTAAAAAATAGTAGAATAATTATGCTATTTTTTACAGACCGGACGTATTGCGCCGGAAAGAAAGGATGAATTTCAATGTGGCAACTAAAAAAAGCGTATTACAGAGCTTTTCAAAAGGTTATGAAGATTGCAATGTATGCTTTTGACTGGTCCGAGCCGGAGCTTCTTGAAGGTCCCGGTTCAATCGCAAAGCTCCCTGCGCTCATTGAATCAAAAGGACTCAAGCGTGTGCTCATCGTTACCGATAAGGGACTTATGAGCCTGCACATTCTTGACGGTCTCTTTGCTGCGCTTGAAAAGGACGGAATTGAATACGTTGTTTATGACGGTACTCAGCCGAACCCGACAATTGACAACATTGAGGACGCACGTCAGCTTTATCTTGACAACAACTGCGAAGGCGTGATTGCTTTTGGCGGCGGTTCACCGATGGACTGCGCAAAGGCAGCTGCGGCAAGAGTTACCAATCCTAAGCTTTCGGTTAAGCAGATGAGAGGCGTAATTAAGCTCCATCACAAGCTCCCGCCGCTCTTTGCCGTACCCACAACTGCCGGAACAGGCTCCGAGACCACACTCGCCGCCGTTGTTTCCGACCCGGAAACTCATGAAAAAAACGCAATCAATGACCCGAGACTTCGTCCGAAGTTCGCTGTTCTTGACCCGGAGCTCACAGTCGGTCTTCCGCCGCACATTACCTCAACAACAGGTATGGACGCATTGACCCACGCTGTTGAAGCTTATATCGGCAAGAGCAATGTTCGTTCGACCGAGGCCTATGCGGAAAAGGCTGTTCGTATGATTTTTGCCAATGTTGAAAAAGCATACAATGACGGCAAGGACATTGAAGCGAGAAATAATATGCTCAAAGCCTCCTATTACGCAGGTATGGCGTTCACGAGAGCATACGTCGGTTATGTACACGCGATCGGTCATAATCTCGGCGGTTTCTATCATATTCCGCACGGTCTTGCAATGGCCGTTATTCTTCCGTATGTTCTTGAGTATTACGGCGAGAGTGCACACAAGCGCCTTGCAAAGCTGGCTGTTATCACCGGTGTAAAGACCGAGGGTACCGACGAAGAGAAGGCAAATGCTTTCATCGAAGCCGTTAAGAAGCTCAACAGCGACATGAACATTCAGGATAAATTTGACTGCATCAAGGAAGAAGATATCCCGACCATCGTCAAGCGTGCTCTTAAAGAGGCTAACCCGCTTTATCCCGTTCCCAAGATTATGGACGAGGCAGACTGCGAAGCAGTTATCAGACGTCTCATGAAATAAGCTTAGTATAAAAACAACAGGTACCGCTTTTTGATGGCGGTACCTGTTTTGTTTCAATTACTGTCTGTTCAAAAGCTGCTGAACCTTTGTGCTTATCATGTCAAAGGCAACAAGGTTCTTTCCCCCGCCGACAACGATTATGTCGGCATATTTTTTGCTCGGTTCAACATATTTTTCATGCATCGGCTTTACGGTGGTGCGGTATTGGGTAACGATTGAGTCGAGGGAACGTCCCCTTTCTCCGGCGTCGCGCAGGATTCTGCGGATTATTCTTTCATCGGCGTCTGTGTCAACAAAAATTTTGATGTCCATCAAATCCCTGAGCGCCTTGCTCTGAAAAACAAGAATACCCTCAACAATGATGACGTCTGCCGGTTCAATGCGCCGTGTTTCGTCTGTTCTGTTATGAATGGTGTAGTCATAAACGGGGCAGTATACGGTCTTTCCGTCTTTGAGATCTTTGAGGTCGGCAACCATCATGTCGGTGTCAAAGGCTGACGGCGAATCATAGTTGATTTTTTTCCTTTCCTCAAGCGAAAGTCCGTCGTTGCGTTTGTAATAGTTGTCGTGATAGACAATGCTGACCTTCTCTGAAAACTGCTTTTTGAGCTGCTTTGTCAGCGTTGTTTTGCCGGAGCCGGTGCCGCCTGCAATTCCGATAATGACCGCCATATTTTTGAACCTCCCGTAGCTTTGTCTGCTTTTTTGACTGCCGATAAATAAGTACAATTTACGGCATATCTTTTGCAATATCATGCGATCCGTATTTCCGATACGCCTGCATGTAAGGGGATAAAATGCTTGTACTCTCGTCTGATCATCATTTTATAGTTCCTATACCAGAACATTATACGGCTATTGTGTGGTAAAGTAAACGATTTTGTTAAAAAATTATAAACATTGTTGCCTTTTATTTGCAGCGTGTAAATATAACTTTGTGATGTGCTTGTATAATGAAAATGACTAATAGGCTGGAAAAGGAGCGGAAAACGCCTCAGAAATCATTGAGTCCGGCTCTCTTCTGCCTAAACCGAAAGGACGGTATATATGAAAAAATTTATTGCGGTTTTTCTTTCAATCCTCTGTGTTTTCTCATGCTTTGCGGCTCCCGCCTCCGCGCTGTCGATAGATGACCTTGATATTCTTGATATCATCGGCGAAGAAGAGCCTATGCTTTACTGCATAACCTATCAGAATCAGACTCTTGACGGGGTCAAGATGATGTATAAACCCAACCCGACGGTTTCTTTCAGCGGTCCGGGCTTTGTTACCGTTACAAAGGATACTCCCATTGCCATTGACCACGATTTTGTTTGCTGGAAAGATAAGAACGGCAATCTTTATTATGCAGGCGACAGCTTTTATGTTGACGGCGAATGCACCCTTTATGCCGTTTGGGAAGAGAAAAAGGGAGAGGAGCTTCACGCGATACGCGTTGTTCGCTGCGCAATGCTCACCTTTGTCAGAATGTTTTCAAAGGCTCTCGGTATTTTCAAGGATCTTCAGGAATTTAAAGAGGATCGCACAGAAGCAATGAACAAGGCTGTTGCCGCTTTCAACGAGGTAATCAACAGTGCCAAGGCTCAACAGAATGTTACCGTTCAAAAGGACATAATCAGAAAGCTCGCTCTCAAATCATATAACTGCCAGACAACGCCGTCATCAGACGCGCTTGAATCCGCGATTAAAGATTTCCTCAAAGGCTATGAGGCAATGAGCAGCGAGACCTTTGCCGTTTCCGGCGGAGCAACCGCCGACGGAAAGAGCGCCAATGACCTCCTCAGACCTTACGGCGCAGAGTGTGCCGTTGTCAACGACAAAAAGCTCAAGGACGCGTCTATTCAAGAGCTTGATGAGGGCGGAAAGGTAATTACCCTGCGTCTTTTCCACGAAACCGCTTCAATCAAAAAAACAGGCCTCACCGTTCCGGAAAATCACGCGCAGTATATTGAGCCGCTCAACTTCACCGGTGAGGATATTGAAAGCGCAACGCTTGATTATTCCGATGCAAAAATCATTGCAACAGTTGACGAAAGCGGAAAGCTGGTTTCTCTTGTTACCGTTGCTCCCATTGCTGTCAAGGCGCAGATCGCTGTCAAAAATCTGCTTGTTGACGTAAGGTTCGACGCTGCTTTGAAAGAAAGCTACACTTTCACATATTAAAATCCATTTCTTGCCGCTCCGTAACGGTACGGCAAAAGTGTTGATATTTGTCCGGAAAGCTTGATTTGTTCAAGCTTTCCGGATTTTTTATGTGGTTTCATGACGTTGAATTGGTATATCGGAGGGGAGTTATGTATCAATTTGAAACAATCTTTGCGAATGTATTAACTAAATATTAACGCAAGTTTAATCACAGGTTAATATACACTTCATATATCAAGTGTAAATAATAAGTATATACTGTGAAAAGGAGAACTTGCTGTTATGGATAAACCGAACAGAGAATATATCCGCCGTATCAAAAGAGCGCGGAAGCTCTTTTTTGAAAAAGGCAGCTTGGTTTCTCTTGCAGACATACTCCAAAGGGTTGAAACGTTTTACTCCGGGCGGGACTGCATTGTTGAACGTGTAAAAAAGCAGGTCATTACTCACACGGCGGACGAGTTTTGCGCAGATGTCCGCGCTCTTTCAGCGTTTCTTGTGAATAACGGATTTTGCGGAAATGTTGCCATCGTCGGAGAAAATTCATATTCGTGGCTGGTTTCATTTTTTGCCGTTACCTGCGCCGGATTTGTTGCGGTTCCGCTTGACCGCGAACTGCCGGACAGACAGCTTGTTCGCCTTGCCGAAAAGGCAGACTGTACGGCTTTCCTTTTCAGTTGGACATATAAGAACGCTGCCGAAGCTTTTTGTGAAAACACAAAGCACCTTGCGCTCTGCCTTGACAATGAGGACTTTTGCGCCGCTCTCAAAAGCGGAAAAGAACTTTTGCAAAACGGGTATACAATTGAAAAGTATTTAAAAGTCGAAAGCGACGACCCGGCGGCAATTGTCTTCACCTCCGGAACAACGGGAGAAAACAAGGGTGTGGTTTTGAGCCATAGAAACATTGTTTCAAGCGTTCAGGGCGTTCTGAACGTCATAGAACCGGTTTTCTCTGCGATTTCTGTTTTGCCGATGAATCATACATATGAGCTTTCATGTTGTGTACTTCCTGCAATATGCCTCGGCTCAGTGCTTTATATCAATGACAGCTTTCGTCATTTTCAAAAGAACCTCCGTGAGTTTCAGCCTGAGGCGATGGCTGCCGTTCCGCTCATTCCGGACAATATATATGAAACCATAATCAAAAAGGCAGAGGAAAAAGGCAAGCTGCAGCTGTTGATGAAAACAGTTGGGTTCAGCAATTTTCTGCGCCGTTTCGGCATAGACCTCAGAAAGCTCCTTTTTAAAGATATAATGAAAAGTTTCGGCTATCGCTTTCCTATGATGTCTGTCGGCGGCGCTCCGGTGAACACAAAAAGAGTCGGTTTTCTTTCAAGTCTCGGCTTTGATATATACGTCGGATACGGACTCACAGAGGCTTCGCCGATAGTCACCATCAACCCGGACGTTTTTCACTGTCCGGATTCCGTTGGCAGGTGTGCCGGGGACGCCGAATGCAGAATTTTTGACCCGGACAGTGACGGCGTGGGAGAAATTGCCGTTCGCGGCAGCAATGTGACCAAGGGCTATTATAAGGACGAGAAGGCTACGGAGGTCTCTTTCAAAGACGGGTGGTTCCTGACCGGTGATTACGGAAGACTTGATAAAAAGGGCAGGTTGCATATTTCCGGCAGAAAGAAAAATCTGATTATCCTTGACAACGGAAAAAACATCTGCCCGGAGGCTATTGAAGATTTCTTCACGGAAAACAGTCCGCTTTTCAAAGAGGCGGTCGTGCTTGAACGCACAAAAACGGTTTCGAAAGAAAGCACAAAGCTGCTTGTCCTTGCCGTGAGTGTTGACGCGGAATACTGCAAAAACAAAACCGCCGCTCAAATTCATGATGAGGCTCTTGCGCAGGTATACCGCCTCAACCGTCAGCTGCCGTCATATGAGCATATCTCTGACGTTATGGCGGTCAGCCACGAGTTTGAAAAAACTTCAACGCTTAAAATTATACGCAGGAGTGTTGAAAAAGAATACGAAGAATATGAAAAACAAAAGGAGAAAGTCTTATGTTTAAAAGAGTTGTAAATGTGTTGTGCGAGTACACAAACGCAGACCCGGAATCAATCACGGAAAATACAAATCTCACGGGAGATCTTGCTCTCGATTCGCTGCAGCTTATCAATCTTGCCGGCGCGATTGAGGACGAGTTTGATATCGTCGTTTCGGACCGCGACGCCATGGACATTCAGACAGTTGGCGATGTGGTTCGTCTGATTGAAGAAAGAAGCTGAAAAAAGCGCCTTGCGGCGTGGCAGCCGCTTGAATATCAACGGGAGTTTTTGTGAAGAATATCGGAAATATTCCGTCAATTCTGAAAATGGAGACGAATCGGTTGCCGTATAGGACAATTCTTCCGACATTTGTCAACAAAAACGCAGCCTCATTTTTGTGCATATAGTAGATAAATTTTACAAAGCCGCCTTTTTCTTGAAAAGGGCGGCTGTTTTATAGTATAATAACACGAAGTCTCGCTCATTTGCGTTCGTTGTTTGCCGTTTAAAAAACAGTGTTTTCGGCGGCATACAGACGGGCAGTTCTTTGAGCGGAAAAACTATTACTCTATTTGCAAACGGAGGAAAAAATATGTCTGGAAAAGCAAAGGGAGCTGCCGCTCCCCAGACGCAGAAGCTGAACTATAAGCGGACCTTTTTGATCGGTCTCGGTTTTATGGCGTGTATGCTGCTGTGGTCAATCTATAACTCATACGTTCCCGTTATACTCAAGGCAAAGTTCACGGAGCTTTTTGCCGCCGAGGGCGGAATTGACGCGTTCCATGAAAAAATTCCTGCTCTCGCATGGATTTCGGTACCTCTCATCGTCAACGCAATCATGACGATCGACAACATCTTCGGTGTTATTTTTCAGCCGTACTTCGGCAAAAAGAGCGATGGCACCAAGTCGAAATTTGGCAAAAGAATGCCGTACATCATCATCGGACTTCCGATTTGCGCCGTATTCTTCTGCTTCATTCCGGTTGTTGCTTTCTCGGTCAAGGCAATCGCTTTGAGCATTGCGCTCATGATGGCAGTTGTTATCTGCTTCAACTTTGTCATGTCTGTTTGGCGTTCTCCCGTTGTTTCGCTTATGCCGGACTTCACTCCCTCAAATCTTCAGAGTGACGCCAATGCTGTAATTAACATCATGGGCGGCATCGGTCAGGTTCTCGGCTTTGTAATCGGAACTATTGTTTCAACGGTTGCCGGTCTGGTCGGTCTGAACGGTATGGCAGAAATGCTCAAGGCAAAGACGAATACTCTCGGTCAGATTCTTGCAACCAACCCGGACGGCAGCATAATCGTTGACGCGGTAGACAGTCTCGGCAACGTTACCGGCATTTATAACTGCCCGGCAGAGCTTGCAGAAAAGTTCAAGGTCTTCTTTGAGGGCAAGCACGACACCTTTGTTGTTGACGGCGTTACTCTTGCTCAAAAGAGAGTTCTTGTTGTTGACGGCGTTGTTCAGTATGTCAATTATACTCCGATTTTCGTTGTTGCTGCAATTATAGCTGTTCTCAGCCTTGTTGCTCTTGTGGCATTCTACAAGAAGAACAAAAAGTATGACCTTTCCGCCGCTGCCACAATTGAAACCGCGGACGGCGAAAAGCCCAAGAAGATCAAGATTCGCGACCTTCCGATTTCAAAGGAAGAAAGAAAGAGCCTTCTTCTCATGCTCGCCGCGCTCTTCTTCATCTGCAATGCAACTGAGGCTATTATTCCGAACTTCACAAACTTTGCTGAGGAAACCCTCGCTGTAAAGCCCATTTATTCAACTCTCATGATGGCTGTTTTTGCCGTTTCGCTCGCAGCGTTCGGTATTCCCGCCGGTACACTCGGCAGAAAAATAGGCAGAAAGAAAACAATTATCATCGGTCTTATCGGCTGCATTGTTTTCTTCGGTATCTATCTTGCTGTTTCTCAGATCTTCGGCAATCAGAGCACGGTAACATGGGTTTCATTCTGGATTGCCCTTGTTGTCGGCGGCGCTTGCGTCGGAATGATCAACATTAACACTCTTCCGCTTGTTCTTGCAATCGGCGGCAGAGAGTTTGTTGGAACCTTTACCGGTTATTACTACACCGCAACATTTTCGGCAGCCGTTTCCGGTCCGATTCTCTGCGGTCTTCTCATAGGCTTGTTCGGTGAAGATTATAACTTCATGTTCTTGTTCTGCGCTCTTGCGTTCCTTGTCGGTCTTGCAATCATCTCCCGTGTAAAGCACGGCGAGGTCTCAAAGGACGAGGATACCTCGTGGCTTGACGAAGCCGTTCAGAACGCTGACGACTGATAAAGCCCAATAATGCAGTTTTATCGCACGGCTGTGCTTTGCAGCCGTGCGGTTTGAAACTTATAAGAGCCCAATGAAATTTTGTAAAAGGAGAAAATTATGGCAGAAAAAACAAAGACGCCAGACGCGCCGAAAAAGCAAAAGCTCAATTATAAGCTGACCATTTTGACCGGCTTTGGCTTTATGGCTTCTTCAATCGCGTGGGCAATTTATGACCCGTATGTAACCAAAATTCTCAATCGACTGCTTTCATCATCTGATTTTGTAACAAAGCTCAGCGCAAAGCTCAACGAGGCACTTCCGTGGCTCGCCAATCTCGCCAGAGCACAGGGTGAAGATGTCGGTTTTGGCGCAAGCATCACCCTTGTTCCGCTGTTCATCGGAATCATCATGACGTTCGATAACATTTTCGGCGTTATTTTTCAGCCCACTTTCGGAAAGTTTTCCGACCGCTGCCATTCAAAGCTCGGAAAACGCCGTCCGTTCATCGTCACCGGCGCGCCGATCTCAGCTGTTCTTTTTGCGCTTATACCGATAATCGCGCTCAGAACCAACAGCGTTGCGGCAACAATGGCAATCATCATTCTTTTTGTTTTTGTTATGTCGCTGTGGCGTGCGCCAGTTGTTGCTCTCATGCCGGATCTTACTCCGCCGGAGCTTCGTTCCGAAGGTAATGCGGTTATTAACCTCACCGGTTCTGTCGGCAGTCTTATAGGCATGGTTGCCGGAACGATCGCAAGCTTTATCTATGTTCATCTTTTTGGTCAATATACCGATGAATCACAGACATTCCCGATCGTTTTCCTCATTGGCTCAGTTGTCATGATCATCGGCACGCTTGTTCTTCTCTTCTTTGTCAAGGAGGAGGATACCAGCATTAGAATCAAGGCTGACAAGAATCAGGTTCTTGACGCCAAAGCAAGAAAACAGGCTGAAAAAGAGGCCAAGAGAGCTGAGAAAGCAGAACGCAAAAAGCAAAAGCTCACAAAAGCCGAGCGCAAGAGCCTCATCTTCATGCTCCTTTCGCTGTTCTTCCTTTTCTGCGCCTCAAATGCAATCACAACGTTTTTCTCGCTCTTTGCGGCGGAAATTCTTCACCTCAAAACCGCAAAGGCAACCATTCTTATGGCAATCTTTGGTCTTTGCTCCGGCGCCGCTGCGATTCCCGCAGGCAAGCTCGGAACAAAATGGGGCAGAAAGAAAACTATTATGGCAGGTCTTTGCACTTTCCTTGCCGTTTTCGTTGTATTTTTCGGTGTGTTTACCGTTATGCTCGCTTCCGACGGACTTTCAAGCGGAAAGTATGTTGCCGCCAACAAGGTTTATGCCAACATTGAATCCGCAATGAACGATATCAATACCGCAAATAAAAAGGCTGCGGGGGATGATTCCGGTTTGACATATGTTACGCTTGACCTTAACGGTTATGTTGAGTACCTCAAGGCTCCGAGTGACAGCAGTCCGTATGCAAAGGTTGATGAGTCTCTCAAGGAAAGCACCAACGGCGGATACAGCCATGAGTCATTGATTGCAACCAGCCGCGACGTTCTTCAAAAAGACGTTGCAGATGGCGATTATGCAACTGCGATGACAAACATTATGGACGCAGTTGACGGCGTTGTCAAAATCCTTAGCGTACTGATTTTCCCGGTACTCATTCTCGGCGGTGCCGCCAATATGTTCATCACCGTCAACACCCTGCCGCTTGTTCTTGAAATCGGCGGAATTGAAAAGGTTGGAACCTTTACCGGCTATTATTATACCGCAACATTTTCGGCACAGATTGCGTCACCTATAGTTTACGGCTTTGTTGCAATGGTCAGCGGAACATACATGTCGCTGTTCTATTACTGTCCGATTGCATTCCTGCTTTGTATGTTCTGCATACTCTTCGTCAAGCACGGTGAGGCAATTCCGCAGGAGATAGTTGACAAAATCGAAGAAGAAAACGCCGATTGATATACAAAAAGCGTTTTCTCAATTGCTGTGAGCAAAAAAGCGTATAAAGAACTGTAATGTGAAAATATAAAGACTATATTTCACCAACATCCTTGAGCTGTTGAGAAATATAGTCTTTTTGCTTGCCGCTTGTTTTATTCCGGGTGTGCTTAATAATTCTCTGCTTTTATTTCAAAAAACGCCTGCGGATGCGAACAGACCGGGCAGACCTGCGGCGCTTCGCTGCCAAAATGAATGTGTCCGCAATTGCGGCAGATCCATATGCGGTCGCCGTCCTTTGAAAAAACAAGCCCGTCCTCAAGATTTTGAACAAGACGGCGAAAACGTTCTTCGTGCTCCTGTTCAATTCTGCCGACAAGTTCAAACAGAGCGGCAATTTGCTCAAAGCCCTCTTCTTTTGCCTGGAGGGCAAAGTCGCGATACATCTGCGTCCATTCGTAATTTTCGCCGGCGGCAGCGTCAATGAGGTTTTCTTTTGTTCCTTTTGCGCCACCGGTCAAAAGAGTCCACCAGATTTTTGCATGTGCGCGTTCGTTGTTTGCCGTTTCTTCAAAAATGGCTGCAATTTGTTCAAAGCCGTCCTTTTTTGCCTTTGCGGCGTAGTAGGTATACTTGTTTCTCGCTTCGCTTTCTCCGGCGAAAGCGGCAAGAAGATTAGCTTCTGTTTTTGATTCTTTTAACTGCATATCAGACCGTCTCCCTTTTTTGAAAGTATTATATGATATATTATCATCATATTCGCGGTCCGATATACCGTGCCCCGAAACATATTCGGCATTGTTGACGCTCCATTTATAATATGGCTTGCCGCACTGAATACTAATATGACCGACAGTGCCTAAAAAGCAAAGCGTTTTGTTGTTCATCACGGCATAGAGATCTCCGAACGGCCGCTTTGTCGGCAATACACCGTCGGAGCAAGTGAAGTCCTCCTTTTCTGCCTGCCGAAGAAAGCTTTCTGCGCTTTCTTTATCCGTTACGTGCACAAGGATTTTTTCTTTTCCGTTTAAAATACTCTCAATTGTTCTCATGATAACTCTTCTTTCTTTTTGATTTTGCCATAAAAGAGCACATAAAAACAAAAGCACCCATCGATAACGACGGGCGCAGAGCTTTTTAACTACCCATCGTTCAAGCTTTAGCACCTTGCCGTGGTGGCAGGTTGCTGTGCGGTCAGCGAGCTTGTCTCTCGCGCACTCTTTATAGGCTAAAGATATTGTAGCATAAGAAAAACGAAAAGTCAACCGCATGAGTTCGGTTAAGCAAAACAGCGACAGAGTATGGCACCCGGTCGTTGCTTTATGTATGTATCGGTTCAGGAAAAGCTTTTGAAAAAATTATTCAAGAGCCTCAAGCTTAGCCTTGAAGTCGTCAATTCTTTCTGAAATATCGCCGAGACCCATTCCCTCAGCGATGTTGACAATGAACGGGAGAGCCTGGTCAATGGTGAACGGTCTGCCGATTTCAAGCATCGGGTGGTCAATAGCCTCGGGAGCAAGTTCTTTGAATAGCTCAAAAGCGTCCTCGTTGTCGAGAATATCGCCTACTGTGGTTTCTGCAAATGAATATTTTCCCATAATAATTACCTCCGTAATTTAATTTATTTAGTTATACGTTGTCAGACGGTTACGCCTTCTTTTTCAAGAGCCATGAAGTCAACCTTTTCAAGCGGTGTATGCGGAAGTTCGTTCATGAAAACAATTTCGCGCGGAACAGAGAACTTGTCAAGGTTATCCTCGCAGACTTTGACGATTTTTTCTCTGTATTCCTCTTCATCACCTTTTTGCTTGAGAGAAACATAAAGTCTGACAAGGGGCTTGCCGTCCTTTTCTCCGCGGACAGCGCAGCTTTCTTTCACGAACGGAAGTGTATCCATGAGGTTTTCAATGTCAACCGGATACACATTGTAGCCGGAAATTATGATAAGGCGTTTTTTGCGTCCGGCAAAGAAGAAGAAACCATCGTCGTCCATATATCCGAGGTCGCCGCTTCTTACCCATGCGGTTCCCTCGTCATCATAGTGCAGACCGAGACCCTTTTCGCCGGTACCGTCATAGTATCCCGCCATAACGGTTGAGCCGGAAATGCAGATTTCGCCAACCTCACCGGGAGGAAGCGGCTTGCAGTCATCGTCCCAAATTTCCATACGAATGCCCTCAAGAGGCTTTCCTATGGAACCGTCCTTGTTGACCCAGTTGGTATTTGTGCAGCACGCTGCACAAACCTCTGTCAGACCGTAGCCCTGACGGAGCCTTGCCGAGGTTCCGTTGCGCTCCAGCATCTGATTGAAGTCATGCAGGAATGAGGGCGAAAGATCGTCTCCGCCAACAAACATCATTCTTGTGTTTGCAAGGTGCGGACCGTCAAAGCCTTTTGCACGATAAAGCTTTTTAAACATATTAGGAATGCCGCCGATTCCGGAAATGCGGTTGTTCTGATACAGCTTTACAACGAGCTTTGCATTGAACTGCATGAGAGGAATGATTCTTGCGGCGTTGCAAAGCGCCATGTGGGCGGCAACGCAGAGACCGAAAGCGTGGAAGAACGGCAGAATAATGATTTCTGCTTCTTCACCGGGATCCTGAATCTCGTCAATGTAGCCCATTTTGTGAACCAGCTCATTTATTGCCTTATTGGTGTGCATAATTGTTTTGCTTTTGCCGGTTGTGCCGCCGCCGTTGAGATAAACGGCAATATCTTCGGCGTTGTTCTTTACACCCGGCACACTTTTGCCAAGGTACTTTTTCAGTGCCGAGGAATAGCTTTCGCAGTTGGTGAATTTCGGAAAGATGGCTTCAAGCAGTCCTTCGCCGACTCTTGTTGCAACTGCTTTCAAGGGTGCGGCATAATCTGAATTTCTGCAAAGAAGAACAGGTACGCCAAGCTCGTTGAGCATTTTGACATGCTTTGAAGAGAGCAGATCGAGAATCATCACGCCCTTTGAACGACCGGTTTCAATGTATTCCCGCAGCATTTCCGGCGGAAGAAGCGGATGAACAAAGGAAACAATAACACCCAACTTGTTGAGCGCATAAAAGCCGACAAGGCTTTCAACATTGGTCGGGCAAAAAATGGTGTAAACATCTCCGCGTCTGAGACCGAGTTCATGATAGAAGTACGCGGCAAGAGCCTCAACCTCTCTGATGAATTCAGAACGTTTTACACGTTTGTCCATGTGCTGAACGGTGTCAAAATCTCCGTACTGTTCGGTGGCAGCACAGTAAAATTCAAAACAGTTATAGTTTCCTGATTCTATCATTTTAAAATACCGAGCCTTTCTCAGCCGATTCTGCGACCGTTCTTGAGCTTGATTTCCTTATTGCCGAGGAAGGGAAGCTTGAGCGAGCCGGTCATTGTGTCGCCTTCAAAGGTGACTGCGGCTTCCATAACTTTTCCGGGCAGGAGGGTGATCTCGCCTTTTCCGTATATGGTATTGCCCTCTGCATGAACATCGTAGTATTTGATTTCTATGTTCTTGAATTTCTCGGGCAAATTAAAATTAATATCGTATTCACCGTTATTGTCCATGATGTCAACGATAACCTCTCCTTTGAAAACAAGGGTGTTGACCGTGGCTGCCCATTTGCCGATTCCTACCATTTTTATCGTCCTTTCAATTCTATTTTGTGCATTTTGTAATCTACACTGTAATAATAATGTGACTTTATGGCTTGAATATTAACAAGCAGTTAATAATATGAAAAAAGTATTAGAACCGTTGTGTAGCTTTAATAATATAAAAGTCAGGTCGTATTATGAGATTTAGACCATTGCAGCGATAGCAAGCGATTAAAAAGCAAAGACTCTGTGCCGAAAGCAGCCGATGCGTAAAGTCAGACCGCAAGCTTTTCAAGCGAAATAAAATCAACCTTTTCAAGCGGAGTGTGCGGCAATTCATCCATGAATATCACTTCGCGCGGAACAGAAAATTTGTCAAGATTATCCTCGCACGTTTTGATTATTGTTTGGCGCAGCTCGTCGGTATCAAGCCGTTTCTCTTTGAGCGAGACATAGAGACGAACAAGGCGTTTGCCGTCCTTTTCGCCGCAGACAGCGCAGCTTTCGCGAACAAACGGCAGTGTGTCCATAAGGTTTTCGATATCAACGGGATATATGTTGTAGCCTGAAATAATGATCATGCGTTTTTTGCGTCCGGCAAAGAAAAAGAAACCGTCATCGTCCATGTAACCGAGATCGCCGCTTCTTACCCACGGGGTGCCTTCATCATCGTAGTAAAGCCCAACTCCCTTTTTGTCGGTACCGTCATAATAGCCCGCCATAACGGTTGAGCCGGTTATGCAAATTTCACCGACTACGCCGTTGGGAACCCGTTGGCAATTGTCGTCCCAAATTTCCATGCGTATGCCTTCAAAGGGTTTTCCGATTGAGCCTTCTTTATGTACCCAGTTGGTGTTTGCGCAGCAGGGTGCGCAAACCTCTGTCAGACCGTAGCCCTGACGGAGTCTTGCAGAGGTGCCGTTGCGTTCAAGCATATCATTGAAGTCGCGCAGAAATGACGGCGAAAGATCGTCTCCGCCAACGAACATCATTCTTGTGTTTGAAAGGTGCGGACCGTCAAAGCCCTTGGTGTTATAAAGCTTTTTGAACATATTGGGAATGCCGACAAGGGCGATGATGTTGTTCTTTTTATAGAGCTTTACAACAAGCTTTGCGTCAAAACGCATCAGGGGAATGACTCTGCCTGCGTTGCAAAGTGCCATATGACCGGCAAGGCACAGTCCGAAAGCGTGGAAAAACGGCAGAATAATAATTTCCGCTTCTTCTCCCGGCTCGTGGATTTCGTCAATATACGCTGTTTTGTACGGCACTTCATTGACGTTTTTGTTGGTGAGCATAATGGTTTTGCTTTTTCCTGTTGTGCCGCCGCCGTTCAGATATACGGCTATATCCGAAGCGTTGTTTTTTACACCGGGAACTCTGATTCCGCGGTACTTTTTCAGCGCGGAGGAATAGCTTTCGCAGTTTTTGAGCTTTGGAAAAACCGCTTCAAGAATGCCCTCGCCGAGTCTTGCCGCAGCCTTTTTGAGCGGTGCGGCATAATCCGAATTTCTGCACAGAAGAACGGGGATGCCAAGCGCATTGAGGGTTTTAATATGTTTTTTTGAAAGCAGGTCGAGCAGCATTACACCCTTTGATTTTGCAGATTCAACGTACTCACGCAGCATTTCCGTAGGCAGCAGAGGGTGAACGAATGAAACGATTACGCCGAGCTTGTTGAGAGCATAAAATCCAACGAGACTTTCAACGTCTGTCGGGCAAAAAATTGTATAAGTATCTCCGCGCCTTAGTCCGAGTTCATTATAAAAGTATGCGGCAAGCGATTCAATGTCGTTGATAAATTGCGAGCGCTTTACGCGCAGATCCATGTGTTGAACGGCATCGTAGTCTCCATATTGTTTTGTTGCCTCAAGGTAGAACTGATAACAGTTCATATCTCCGGTTTCGCACATCGTATAATTTCCGGAACCAATCATGTTTTCTTCCTCACTTTTCTTTAATTACCGATAGTTTTGTGCAGTCGGATTGTGTGTTGACGCAGTCCTGAAAAGGCAAGGTCCCCGGTTTGAAACGGTTGCCATGATGTTCAAAAAGCATTTCGGTTCGCAGCAAAGCTTTGCCCGTTTCTCCCTCGGGCAAGGTTCGTTGTGTGCTGTTTGACTGTAGGCTTTGAAGAACAGGAAGGACAGCTTTCGCTTCCGATGCAAGGCGTCTCGGCACTTCTCAAGCGTAACAAAGAAAAATTAATAAATTTATTAAAAACTATTAACAAATTAACAAATGTAGGATAATCATCAAGTGTCTTGTTGCAAAAAAGTTGACAAACAGAAAATGCAAAAATAATAAAGTGTAAAATCAATAATTTTTAATAAAAACCTATTGACAAAATAAGAGTGTTTTTGGTATACTTCGTAAGTCAGCCACGACATGGGCCATTAGCTCAGTTGGTTAGAGCAACCGGCTCATAACCGGTCGGTCCGGGGTTCGAGTCCCTGATGGCCCACCA
>CAKTDF010000026.1 GCA_934541115.1 uncultured Eubacteriales bacterium | reverse complement strand
TGAAACACTATTCGATATTGCATTTATGAAAGGGTATGCAGTAATTATACTTTTTGCTATAGCTCTTTGGAAATTTTATGATTGGGAGAGTGTACCCTTGAATTTACCGGTTTTTCTAATGTGAGTCCCTCACGTAAAACGCGTGGGTCTCAATATACCTTTGCTCTCCCCGTGATCACCACCCTTCAAAAAATAGATTTGTGGGGAGAGCAGAGGATTTTAAGCAGGGCTTGACGGTCTTGCCGCAGTACTTAAACTGTGCTGCGGTGGGGAGAGATAGTATCGATTGCAAATGGTTGCATTTCGGCAATCACAAGCTCGTCGAATATCGGAATTAAAAAATAACAAGGGAGGGATATTCATGAAAACGTCCATTAAAGTTTTTTCGGTTTTGCTGCTGATGATGCTTGCTTGTGCGGCACTTTGTTCCTGTAAAAAAGAAAACGCCAACGCAGAGATGACGGGCAGCGATGAGAATATCAATGAAACCACTGCAGCGGAAATTACTACGAGCACAGCTGCTTCAGCGGCACCCGTTGTTATTGAGAACTCCACCTCATCAAATAGCTCAGTTACAAGCGTTTCAGAGGATAGGTCAAATTATATTGAAGGCGATACGCTATACGGATTTGAATCAACCGGAGTGGATTTTTCATCACCCTCAAAAGAGGGAACGTATTATCTAATTGACGGTGGATGGAATATTTTTGTGATTTCGGGAATTGAAGAGAGACGCGAAAACGAGGATTATAAATATATTATCCGTAGAAACGGTTATGTTGAGATAGAAAGAGTTTTTTCAAACAGCAATGAGATAAGTATACCATCCGAGATTGACGGAAAAAAAGTTGCATACATTGGAGCAAATGCCATTAAAAACAAAAATGTAAAACGGATAATACTGCCTGACGGAATTTTTGCAATTGGCAATTCGGCTTTTTCAGAGCTGCATTCGCTCGAGTCTGTGGCAATGCCGGAAAGCGTGATGGCTATATGCATGGATGCATTTTATAATTGTGAGAATTTAAAAGATATCACGTTCCCAAAAAAGTTGAGGGCAATTGGAGATAGAACATTTATGAATTGCTCAAGTATTGAAAAGGCAGAGTTTTCCGATGAACTCGTTTTGATTACGCGTGAAGCATTCAATAGCTGCAAAAAACTTGCTAAAGTTGATTTCGGTAATAATTTGATGGATATTTATGCGTCTGCATTTGAAAAAACGGCACTCACAGAGGTTGTTATACCTGACAGCATACATTCACTTTGTGCCGGTGTATTTTCAGATTGCGAAAAACTGAAGAAAGTAGTAATACCCAAAACTATCGGTGACACAGAAAACGGCTTTGGTTGGGGATTGTTCGAGGGTTGCATCAGCCTTGAAACAGTCAGCATTCCCGAAAATCTTACAGGGCTTCCATCAAGTGTGTTCTGTTATTGTAGGTCGCTGAAGTCAATAACGATTCCGGCAAGCATTGAATCAATGGGCTCAGACGTTTTTTCGGGTTGTACATCGCTGAAAGATATTTATTTTGAGTCAAAGGACTGCGGTTTATATTACAATAGCTTTTTGCTTACACCCGGTCTGAAAGTTCATGCGCCGAAAGGCGGCACGGTCGAAGAATTCTTTTTCTTCCGACCCCTTGTTAAGTTTGTTGCTACTGATTAAAGTGCAACAGACAACACAACGTGAGTCCCTCACGTAAAACGCGTGGGTCTCAATATACCTTTGCTCTCCCCGTGATCACCATCCCTTCAAAAAATAGATTCGTGGGGAGAGCAGAGGATTTAGTCAGAGGACAAGCAGGGCTTGACGGTCTTGCCGCAGTATTTAAACTGTGTTGCGGTGGGGAGAGATAGTATCGATTGCAAATGGTTGCATTTCGGCAATCACAAGCTCGTCGAATATCGGAATTAAAAAATAACAAGGGAGGGATATTCATGAAAACGTCCATTAAAGTTTTTTCGGTTTTGCTGCTGATGATGCTTGCTTGTGCGGCACTTTGTTCCTGTAAAAAAGAAAACGCCAACGCAGAGATGACGGGCAGCGATGAGAATATCAATGAAACCACTGCAGCGGAAATTACTACGAGCACAGCTGCTTCAGCGGCACCCGTTGTTATTGAGAACTCCACCTCATCAAATAGCTCAGTTACAAGCGTTTCAGAGGATAGGTCAAATTATATTGAAGGCGATACGCTATACGGATTTGAATCAACCGGAGTGGATTTTTCATCACCCTCAAAAGAGGGAACGTATTATCTAATTGACGGTGGATGGAATATTTTTGTGATTTCGGGAATTGAAGAGAGACGCGAAAACGAGGATTATAAATATATTATCCGTAGAAACGGTTATGTTGAGATAGAAAGAGTTTTTTCAAACAGCAATGAGATAAGTATACCATCCGAGATTGACGGAAAAAAAGTTGCATACATTGGAGCAAATGCCATTAAAAACAAAAATGTAAAACGGATAATACTGCCTGACGGAATTTTTGCAATTGGCAATTCGGCTTTTTCAGAGCTGCATTCGCTCGAGTCTGTGGCAATGCCGGAAAGCGTGATGGCTATATGCATGGATGCATTTTATAATTGTGAGAATTTAAAAGATATCACGTTCCCAAAAAAGTTGAGGGCAATTGGAGATAGAACATTTATGAATTGCTCAAGTATTGAAAAGGCAGAGTTTTCCGATGAACTCGTTTTGATTACGCGTGAAGCATTCAATAGCTGCAAAAAACTTGCTAAAGTTGATTTCGGTAATAATTTGATGGATATTTATGCGTCTGCATTTGAAAAAACGGCACTCACAGAGGTTGTTATACCTGACAGCATACATTCACTTTGTGCCGGTGTATTTTCAGATTGCGAAAAACTGAAGAAAGTAGTAATACCCAAAACTATCGGTGACACAGAAAACGGCTTTGGTTGGGGATTGTTCGAGGGTTGCATCAGCCTTGAAACAGTCAGCATTCCCGAAAATCTTACAGGGCTTCCATCAAGTGTGTTCTGTTATTGTAGGTCGCTGAAGTCAATAACGATTCCGGCAAGCATTGAATCAATGGGCTCAGACGTTTTTTCGGGTTGTACATCGCTGAAAGATATTTATTTTGAGTCAAAGGACTGCGGTTTATATTACAATAGCTTTTTGCTTACACCCGGTCTGAAAGTTCATGCGCCGAAAGGCGGCACGGTCGAAGAATTCTTTTTCTTCCGACCCCTTGTTAAGTTTGTTGCCACTGATTAAAGTGCAACAGACAAACATAACGTGAGGCCCTCACGTAAAATGCGTGGGTCTCAATATACCTTTGCTCTCCCCGTGATCACCACCCTTCAAAAAATAGATTTGTGGGGAGAGCAGAGGGTTTTAGTCAAAGGACAAGCAGGGCAGGAACATTGGCGAGCACGCGGCAAGGAGAATTAAAATGATTAGCAAGTTGACAGCATATAAAATATTTGTGGAAGTTATTATTATTGTTCCGCTATTGCTTATTGAAACCGGAATCTATTTGATTCTGGGGAAGATAACAAATAAAAAGAGCTCGCCGGCTGATGAAACACTATTCGATATTGCATTTATGAAAGGGTATGCAGTAATTATACTTTTTGCTATAGCTCTTTGGAAATTTTGTGATTGGGAGAGTGTACCCTTGAATTTACCGGTTTTTCTAACGTGAGTCCCTCACGTAAAGCGCGTGGGTCTCAATACACCTTTGCTCTCCCCGTGATCACCATTCCTTCAAAAAATAGATTTTGGGGAGAGCAGAGGGTTTTAGTCAAAGGACAAGCAGCAGGGATTGACGGTTTTTACCGTAGTCCTCACACCCCGGACTGCGATGAGGGTGGTACATTTGCAGCGTTCCGGCGTATGAAAATGTCAGAAGTGATTATGATTTGTTCTATCGTTATGACAACGAGGGAAAGGAGTATTGCTATGAAAAAGTTTTCGAAAATATCTCTTGTGTGTGTACTATCTGTTTTTCTTTTGTATATTTTGGTTTCAATCGGTTTTCGAACGTATGTTTGCGATAAAATAACAATTAAATTTTTCAATGAGGAATATACTAAATTTGATTGTTTAGATGACTTTATCCCGTTTGGTGCGGATAATAGTTGGTATGAGGCAGATATCGGTTATCGTAACTTTTTGGGTTTATCTTTTTTAAAAACGGACGTTGATAAAAACTTTATCTATTATAAAGATGCTTTAGGCGCAACGGTTTATAAAAAGAATTCGTATACTATTCCAAAATTCCCTGAATCAAATACAGTTGACAAACTGATACTGCACAGTGAGGCAGAAGATAAAGATATATTCATTGAAAACAGAGAACACATTGACAATATTATCGATTTATTATCAACTCTTAATATGTCTGAGAACAATCAGAACGATTCTTCAATAATATTTTATGCCGTATCGAATAGCTGTGGCGGTGTATTTCAGCTAAATGAAAATGGCAGCATATATCTTGAAGATAATAAGATAAGATTTGACAATAAAAATGACAAAGCTTTGACCGATAAACTGCAAGATATCATAAAAACATATATAAACAATATCGATTAAAGTTTTTTCGTGTATTGATCCGAATATAAAAGATTTGAGAAATATTCAAAAAAGCTAAAATATGTATTGCTTCCTATTCTAATAAGACCAGTAGTATAAACAAAGCGTATTTAGAATTTTCTATACATACATTTGCTTTTTATTACGACAAAAAAAGAAAAGTGTTTAGAGTATTTAATGGTTACGGTCAGAGAGAATATCTCAGTTATGAAGCTCTTAGAAAGAGAGGAAGATTCTTTTTGTATGGCTACACGTTTTTTTAATATTAAACCTAAAAAGATCATTAGAATTGTAGCGATTGTGATTTTGTCAGCAGTAGTTTTGCCTTATCTTACCCTCAGTCCTCAATGGTGTTTGTCAAAAGAACGAGTCTGGAAAGCGAAAGAAATAGACATGACGCTCTATGTTGATGACGTATATAAGACAAATATATATCAGTGTCTCACGTTATACAATAGGGACGAATTGGAGAAATATGTAAAGGGAAAGCTTATAATCGACGGAAAAGAGACATGGTTTGGTTTTGAGGGTGAAGACCATTTTCCATGGGTATGTATGGGAAATACATCATATATGGGATTTGATGAAAGAAAAAAGGGAGTGTGGTCATTGCAGGGTAATTTCAGAATAGTCATTAATCCCAAAAGAATATGCTACGATATTATTGAAAACGATGGCAGCATTATTCCAAAAAGTATTACACATTTGACATTTGTACCATATGAGTAGTACAAGCATACTTGATTGTATATGTCTAGCTTTTAGATATGGTAATTTGTGTAATAGTTTTGCAAATCGTTAGCGGGCTTTGCTTTCCCCGTGATCACCACCCTTCAAAAAATAGATTTTGGGGAGAGCAGAGGATTTTAGTCAAAGGACAAGCAGGGCTTGACGGTCTCGCCGCAGTACATAAACTGTGTTGCGGTGGTGGAGTACATTTGACGGTGTTTTAACTGTTCAACTTTATTGAATTGACAACTATAAAGTTGGCAATAAAAAATATTGTGGTTCGTTAGGTGCAACTAGAGACGTAATTAAAGCTTTTGAAAAAATATATGTTAAGTATTACGGAAGAAAGAAGGTGTGGTAACCATGATTCTTGTTTTAATGTCATGTTTGGGAATCATTTTCTTTGGGATAAGCATGTATTTGTACAGGAAAAGACATAATACCGTGTTTAAAATACTGACAATTGTTGTTTCTATATTTTCGATATCGTGTTTGTCTTATACTGCGTTTGCATTTTTAGATGATGGTTTAATTAACAGCAATATAACAAAAGAGGATATATTTAGGATAAAAGATATTGACGTTACCGATGACTGGCTTGACAGCCATTTCACAAAAAGCGAAATCGAGCGTTATAATGATGGAGAAGATTTAACAACAGAGGCTAAAAAGCAAATTGTTAATGACGATGGTGCGAATTCGATTTATCTGAATGTATTAGTATTTGATGACGAAGAATCAGCATTAGAGTATTACAAAAATATGCTTAATAGACCATATGAAATAGTTGCAGTCGATGAATCGTATGATGACAATAGTTTTAATTATACACTAAGTCTCACGTCATATAGAAGATCTGCTGATCCTTTGTTTTATGGATTTAGGGGTGATACGGCATACAATACCAGAGTGTTGGTTAGAAATCATAACGCTATATTTGATTTTTCTGAAGTATCACATAGCAAGAAATGCTGTATCCCGGAAGTAATTGAATCGATATTATAGTTTTAAAAGCTGTGGTGTATTTTGCATAACACTTCAGTGCGCACATTTTCTAACGTGAGTCCCTCACGTAAAACGCGTGGGTCTCAATATACCTTTGCTCTCCCCGTGATCACCACCCTTCAAAAAATAGATTTGTGGGGAGAGCAGAGGGCTTTAGTCAGAGGACAAGCAGGGCTTGACGGTCTTGCCGCAGTACGTAAATTGTGCTGCGGTGAGGGTAGCAGCAAAAAGAAACTCTGCAAAACACTGTGAGATTGCGAAACCAAAAACTATTATAACAATGAAACAATATATTCGGCAATCACCACATGATGGGAGGTAGATTTATGAAACGAATAACTCTTGCTGTTATTTTAATAGCTGTTATGTTGTGTTTTAATTCTTGTGCCAATGACAATAAACAGACTTTGGATATTGTTGAATCCGATGTCTCAAGTTTGGGTTTGATAAAGAACGAATATAAATATAGTAGTGTATCAAAATTTTTAGATAAAAAGCCGAGTATTGATCAATTGAATAAAAAGTATAAAAACGGTTTTTATAAGCGTTTATCCAATTTGTACTACACTGTTATCGGTACAGAAGAGGGTCCAATAATTGTGTACTTTGATACTGATATGAGTTTTAACAATTGGGAAAAGATATCATTTTCTGAAGATTCTGCTTGTGAGTCGTTGAAAAACGTTAATAAAGGTTCATCTGTGGAAGAGGTCAGGAAATTGGACCCGAATGGCAGTTATCCGTTCTTATATAGCAGTTGGACGGAGTATCCAAAGGTTTCGTATCACATCTTTGAAAATGGAATGGTTTATTTAATTCATTATGATTCTTCAAGCAAAGTTTTAGGCATTGAAAATTATACTTTGTGATTTGGTGTAATTTAACTGTTCCAACGTGAGTCCCTCACGTAAAACGCGTGGGTCTCAATATACCTTTGCTCTCCCCGTGATCACCACCCTTCAAAAAATAGATTTTGGGGAGAGCAGAGGGTTTTAGTCAGAGGACAAGCAGGGCTTGACGGTTTTATCGCAGCTCTCACACCCCGGGCTGCGGTGAGGGTAGTGCATTTGACTTGTGTTCATGTATAAAAATCTGCAGTGATTATTAGCCGCTCTATCGTTATGACAACGAGGGAAAGCTGTAAATGATCGCACTGTAGACGGGAGTGGTTAATTTAATCATGAAAAAAGTGGATATTAAAGATGTTGATATTAACAGCATTGATGAGAATATATATGTTCTTGTTTACAATGAAAGAGATTGGGAGGGTGTAAGACCAAGTGAAATGTCTCTGAAAACCAAGTCGGAATTTTATGCTGTTGCCTCTCAGTTGTCAGACATTCTGTTTGAAGCATTTGATTTTTACCATGAGGAGAACATATACATCGGACCTTTCCTTGAAATGTCAAATTATTGCAAGTGGAAGGATATCAACGCTTTCAATTTAGTTCAAGAACTCAAATCACAATTAAAACCCAAAAAGTATTATTTGGCAAACGTCAAAAAAGATAAGGCGCTAATTGAAAAACTGATAGAAGGAAATATGCGATATTTGACACAGTCATATTTTTATCTTCAATCTAAACAAATATTAATACAAGTTGGGCATAATGCTGCTTTTCTTGCTTTTTCAAAAGACTTAGACGTTCTTAATAATGAGTTTGCAAGTATTATTAAAAACCATCTTGGTTGGCATTGTGAATTGACATCTTTTTATAAGACCTGAAAAAGCAGATATACATGCCTCTTGTAGCCGTATAGTTGTACATTATTATGCTTTAGGCTGTTTCAGCCGGTGCGGCTTCATTGTTGTAGCATATAAAATAGTGAGGTGAGTCTTAGTGGAAAATTTTAAGTGGATTTCTATTTTTCTGATTTTTATAGTGGTACTTCTTTTGATTTTTCAAAACCCGTTATTGGAAAGTTATTACGATTTTAATTCCATTGAAATTGAGGTTGAATACAAAACAGATTTGCTATTGAACTGTATTGACATTGAAAGCAAGGGTGAATCCGAATATGTTCAGTACGAGGATATTTCTGACACAACCTTGGTTAAATTGCCTCATAAGTCAAACATAATAACAATTAACTGTGAAACGACAAAGACGAGCGAATATCAATTGCAGACCTGCTTTAAGAGGGGCAACGACTATTGCTTTATTTTTAGCTGTATGCTCAGTTATTTTTCGTATAATGACAAAACACACCGTGGAGATATGTTAGTTGTCATAGACAATGACGGTAATATAAAATACTGCTATAAGTCTGCAAATAAGGAATGGATAGTGGATTACAATTCTGATGTTGCTTTGATTTATAACTCAAAAGAAAACAGCTTTTACTGTATTGATATAAACTCCGGTGAAGTGCAGAAAAAAGTTCAAATTGAATGGGATAGATATGAAAAAGTTGTTTTGAGCTGTTCGGATTATGATAATCCCGTGTGGCAAGCATCGCTTTACGCGGACGGCGACTTGATCTATAAAAAAGTTGCACCGACAATAGACTGAAAAGCATATTTTGCGTAACATTTCAGTACACACATTTTTCAACGTGAGTCCCTCACGTAAAACGCGTGGGTCTCAATATACCTTTGCTCTCCCCGCATCACCATCCTTCAAAATTTGCGAGGAGGGCAGAGAACTTCAGCCAAAGTACAAGCAAGGGCTTGACAGTCTCACCGCAGCCCTCACACCCCGGGCTGCGGTGAGGGTGGTACGTTGACAGCGTTCTGATGTATGAAAAGTTCGGCAGTGATTATGCATTTTATATTGTTATGACATCCGCGCATTAATGGTATGCGTATAATTTTATTTATTATTGGATAGAGAAATTATTTGACGTTTACACAGGTATTAATGGAGGAGAAAAATGAAATACCATGTACTAAGGTTTGCTGTGCTTGTTGAAATTATTTTGATTGGTATATTAATTATTGTTCCTGTGGCGAATCTATATCAAAACAATAGTATTCACGACGATGATTATACAGGCGGGTATGTAAGCTTTGACGATGTGGTTGACTACGATTCAATCTTTTTTAATCCCGACATGCTTAGTGATCAACTTTACACACTTGGTTTTACAAGTCAAAGAAATGCTCGTGAAAACCAAGGCAAAGAGTCGTGGACAAAGTTGAAGACATATAGTGAATCATCTATTATTGAATTTAATGAGATATTAAAAAAATGTCATTTTAAAAGCGTTGATAGATTAAAAGCATCTGTTTTGTCGGTGTTCATTTCAGGTCTTACAAACGTGGCTTTCACTCAAATCGGAGGTTCATACATTATGCCTGAGTTGTTAGAAGAGCCGGATTTGGGAAAATACTTTAACGTAGATGTATTAAATAATATCACGAAAAAGAAGTTTGGTATATCCGATGCAAGTATAAATTACATTCTTGGCAAAACGTATCTATTTGCCTTATTTTATACAGACACAGAGGTTATAACCATTGAAAGTGGCGAGAAGTATACTGTACCAAGTGGGGACAATATGATGTGGGGCGTATTTGAAATAATTGATAATAGCGGTGAACAGAATCTTCTACTCAATCGCAATGAATACAATTTTTATAACCCACACGGAAAAAACAGAACAATTAATTACTTTAATCCGATAAGTAGAGTTCCTGTTTATTCTATATTGGTGCTCATTATCCTGACACTGTCAGCAGGTGTTGCTTTTAAAGCTGTAGATAAAAGACGATGCACTCCGTAAGTGGAGTCTTCTAATGTATTTTGAAGCGAAAATGCAGTGTTTCAAAGACAACGTTTCCGTTATATCCGGTCAAAGATTTGAAAGCGTATTTTAATGCGGATAAGCAAAACGTTCAAATGACCGTCAGCATAAGCTTTTCAATCGTATTCATGCTCTGCTTTTTCTCAAACCCATCAAACATTTTAGTATAAAGCCGATAAATATTGCGCCCTTTGAACTTTGCAGTTCAAGGGGCGCAGCTGCGTTTTAATATGTCTGAATCTTTGTGCATTTTCCGCTATACTGAAAAATCACTTTGTCAAATTACTGTCATAACTCTTGTTTTTGTATCGTCAAAAGTGTAAAATGACAATGTCACAGTTCAGAACAGAAAGCAAGATTACTTTGAAAATTAAAAAAGAAAAGCCACGCTACTGCGCAGCTTTCCCTCTGGTGATCCATCGGGGATTCGAACCCCGGACACCTTGATTAAAAGTCAAGTGCTCTGCCAACTGAGCTAATGAATCAAACAGCTTGTCTATAATATATTATTTCTGTCCGGTTGTCAAGCCTTTTTGGAGATTTTTTCCGAAATTTGTTTCATTCGGCTGAATCTATATTATTCTTATACGATCGGAGGTCTTTTATGCTTTTTTCAAATCTCAGATATGTTGACGAAAATTTTGAAATAAAAAACGGCAGCATTGAAACCGAGGGTGAATGCATTTCTTCTCTCTCTCAGCGGGCAGAGGGCGAGGATATGGGAGAATTCTTTGTTCTGCCGGGTTTTGTGGATATTCATACCCATGGCGGAGACAAGGTTGATTGGTGCGACTGCGACGAGGATAAGCTCCAAAAGCTTTCAATGTATTATGCAAAGCATGGCGTAACCTCGGTTTGCCCAACAACAATGACTTTGCCGGAAAGCGAACTTTCAAAAATTCTTTTTGCAATTGAAAAGCTCAAAGGCAATGAGCGCGGTGCATATATCCACGGCGTGAACATGGAGGGTCCTTACATCTCCTATGAAAAACGCGGTGCTCAAAATCCAAAATACATCAGACGTGCAGACGAAAAAGAGTTTGAACGCTTGAACGCGATTTCAAAAATCCTGTTGGTGGATCTTGCTCCGGAGATGCCGGGAACGTTGGATTTTTCAAACAGCATTTCCAAAAAAGCCGTTTGCAGCGTTGCGCACACGGCTGCGGATTTTGAGCAGGCACAAGCCGGTTTTGAAAACGGTTTCAGCCACGCTACACATCTTTTTAATGCAATGACGCCGTTTGAAAGCAGAAAACCGGGAGTTGTCGGCGCGGTTTTTTCTTCAGACAGTGTAACGGCGGAGCTTATCTGCGACGGTTTTCACCTTGCGCCGGCAACGGTGAAGCTTGCGTTCAAAATTCTCGGTGCAAAGCGGGCTGTTGCAATCAGCGATTCTCTCAGCAGTGCCGGCTGCGAGGACGGCGAGTATGTTCTCGGCGGTCAGAAAGTTATTGTCAAAAATTCACGTGCTCATCTTGAAGACGGAACTATCGCCGGCAGCACCACCAATCTTTTTGACGAGTTCAAAAACCTGCTTTCCTTTGGCATACCGTTCAAAGACGCGCTTGCCGCCTGCACAGTCAATCCGGCGAGAGTGATTGGTATGGACGGCGTTTGCGGCAGCATAAAAGAGGGCAAAAATGCCGATTTGATTTTTGTTGACAAAAAAATGACGATTGCTCACGTTGTTATCCGCGGAAAAATGGTCTTCTGAGTTGAAAATGTTCTCAAAATGTGCTATTATGACGTAGATTACGGTCGGGGATAGTCAAAACGATTGTGCGTTTTTTCCCTGACTGAGATTTAGGCGGCACCAAGCTGCTTTTTCTGATAAGAAGGTGTTTATATGAAATATGTTGTTGTTCTTTATGATGGAATGGCGGATTATCCGGTTCCCGCCCTCGGCGGAAAAACTCCTATGATGTGCGCCAAAAAGCCGGTTTTTGATTCTCTTGCACAAAAGAGCATTGTTGGACTTGTCAAAACCGTTGACGATTCTCTCAAGCCCGGTTCCGACGTTGCCAATATGAGCGTTATGGGCTTTGATCCGCTCAAGTATTATACCGGTCGCTCGCCGCTTGAGGCTGTCAGCATCGGTGTAAAGCTTTGTGACGATGACGTGACCTTGCGCTGCAATCTTGTTACGCTCTCAGAAGATGAGCCGTATGAAAACAAAACCATGGTGGACTACTCCGCAGGCGATATCTCAACCGCCGAAGCGCATGAAATCATGAAAAGCGTTGAGGAGCATTTCGGCAGCGATAAATTTACTTATTATCCCGGAGTCAGCTATCGTCACTGCCTTGTTGTTCACGGCGGAACGGTTGATCTCGGCAATATGACGCCGCCGCACGATATCAGTGGAAAGGTTATTGCCTCTTATCTTTCGCAAAGTGAAAATGCAAAAGAGCTCATAGCCATGATGAAAGAAAGCTATGACTTTCTGAAGGATCATCCGGTCAACCGAAAGCGTATTGCCGAGGGCAAGCGCCCGGCAAATTCAATTTGGCTTTGGGGAGAGGGCAAAAAGCCGATGCTTCCGTCGTTTGAAAGTCTTTTCGGTCTCAAAGGCGCAGTGATCTCCGCCGTTGACCTGCTCAAGGGCATTGCGCTGAGTTCGGGAATGGACGCACCCGAGGTTGAGGGCGCAACCGGATACATTGACACAAACTTTGAGGGCAAGGCGCAAGCGGCTGTTGACGAGCTTGAAAGCGGAAAGGATTTCGTATATATCCATTTTGAGGCGCCCGATGAATGCGGTCACAGGAACGAGCCGGAAAACAAGGTTCATTCAATTGAGCTGATTGACGAGCGTGTTCTTCCGCTGCTTCTCAAAGCGCTTGAAAAATATGACGATTACAAAATAATGATTTTGCCCGATCATCCGACGCCGATAGTAACCATGACGCACGCGAGAGATCCCGTTCCGTTCATGATCTATCACAAAAACGGCGAAGTAAAGGGCGTTGACTCAATCAATGAGGAGTCTGCAAAAGCAACAGGCGTTTTTGTTGAAAAGGGCTGCGAGCTGATGAAAATGTTCGTTTCATAATTCGCGTTTAAAATACAGGAGGTTTAATATGAGCCACATACTTATTATTGACGATGACCGCGCAATTGCCAATCTTGTTTCAGACGCGCTTGAAGACGAGGGTCTTGAAACAAAAATCTGTTCCGACGGAAACGAAGCGTATGATTACATTGAGGCAAATGCCGGCGATATTTCGCTCATCACGCTTGACATAATGATGCCGGGGCTCAGCGGACTTGAACTTTGCAGAATGATCAGAAGCAAGGTTGACTGCCCGATTATTTTTGTTTCGGCAAAGGGCAAAACGCTTGATACGGTTCTCGGTCTTGAAATGGGCGGCGACGATTATATCTCAAAGCCGTTTGTTGTTGAAGAACTTGTTGCGAGGGTGAAAGCACATCTTCGCCGTGAGTTGCGCAACCGCGATGTTGAGGAGGAAGGCGTTATCCGTGTGGGCGATATTGAAATCCACACCGGCTCTTTTGAGGTGTTCAAAAATCAAAAGCCCATTCAGTTTTCAACGCGTGAGTTTCAGCTGCTTCAGTACCTGATGGAAAACGCCGGAAAGGTTCTCACCCGCGAGCAGATATTCAGCCATGTTTGGGACACGGAATTCGGCGATATCGGTACGGTTGCCGTAAATATCAAAAGCATCAGAGATAAGCTTGACCCGAACAACGAGTATATTAAAACCGTCTGGGGCGTAGGCTATAAATTCGTCAAGACCCACTGATAAAGGGGAAGAAAACGATGTCAAAAGACAGAAAAGCCAACGTTGTTGTGATACTCCTTTTTTTGGCGGTCATTGTTGCTTTTGCGTATTCATACAATGCCTCGGTAACGACAGCTGTCACAAATTCGGCGTATAACGACAAGGCGAGCCTTCAGCGATATAATAACGAGATAATAGAAAAACTTGAAAACACAAAGAGCACGGCAGAGTGGTCTGATATAATTGAGCAGTATCGCGACATAGTCATTGTCATTGAGGACGGTTCAAACAATATTGTTACCAGAACAAAGGACCGTGACTGGACGGCGCTTGACGTCAAGGTCAGAACCGCCTTTGAGTACCGCAACAATGCATATATGATAGTGTCTTCCGTATATTTTCTGCGCGATTACACAGCCGACAGCAAGGTGCTTGTAAAGTTTGTGTTTGTTGAGTTTTTGATAGGTATTTCCGCGCTGTGTCTGCTTATTTTTATCATATACACAATGATGCTGAGACCTTACAGAACGTTCTATCAGCTCATTGAGGAATATGAGAGAGGCAAGACCCTTTCAAAGCATCACTTCCGCGGATATATCGGCAAGGTGTATGACCGCTTCTTTTCTTTGACCCACAACCTTGAGCATCAGCAGGAAAATCAGCAAAGGATAATTGCCTCAATTTCGCATGATATCAAAACTCCGCTGACCTCAATTCTCGGCTATGCCGAACGCATCAAAAGCGGCAATATAAGCGAAAAACGCAAGCTTGAATATCTTGACACGGTATATGAAAAAGCGCTTGAGATTCAGGAGCTTGTTGATGAATTTGACGAGTATCTCGGCTATAACATGACAAAGCAGGTGAGTACGGAAAAGGTTTCAACCACGGAGATCGTCAAAGCTCTTGAAAGTGAGTACGGTGCCGAGCTTGAAATGTCCGGAGTTGGATTTTCTGTTGTCAACAATGCGCCGAAGGCGTCTGTTATGATAGACATAATGAAAATGCGCCGCGTTGTGGGCAACATTATCGGCAACAGCGTTAAGCACATGCGCTCCGATGTCAAAAAAATCGAAGTTGATATTTCATGCGACAGAGACAAGGTGTATTGCAACATTGCCGACAGCGGAGAGGGCGTTGAGGAAGAAAAGCTTGAAATTATTTTTGAACCTCTTTATACCTCTGATGAGGGCAGAAAGGTTGCAGGACTCGGACTTGCAATTTGCCGCGAGATCGTTGAAAGTCACGGCGGAAGTATTTATGCAAGGCGCAGTGCGCTCGGCGGTCTTGAGGTGTGTATAGAACTTCAAAAAGTCAAATAATAAAAAGGAAACGGTGTCGGAAAATTTGCCGATGCCTGAATTGAGGAAAAGTGATGGCATTTAAGAATTTTATATTAAAGCATAAGATCCTGACCGTTATTGTCTCGGTGATTCTTGTTCTTGTTCTTTCAACTGTCGGAACCGTCGTGTATTTTTTGAGTAAAATCAATATAGCCTATGACGGTACGCCGCCTCAGACGGCGCCGACAATTTCAACCGCACCAGCAGAAACCGGAACGGACGAAAACGGAGAGAAAATAACAACCGAGGCTAATGACGATGACCATGATATCGACAGCATCGGAAAGCTTTCAAAAGACACAAAGGACGCCCTCAAGGACGCCGACGATGATATCCGTGCAAACCTTGACGACAGCAAAAAGTGGTATAGCGATCAGGTCATGAACATCGCGTTGCTCGGCATTGACAACGGCAGCAAAAAGTTTCCGTACGGTCGTTCAGACTCAATGATAATCGTTTCAATCAATAAAGCGGTGAATAAGGTCAAGCTGATTTCTCTTTCAAGAACAGCCTATGCCGCCATTCCGGGCTATCCCAATACCAGACTCAGCCATGCTCACGGTTACGGCGGAGCACCGCTTGCCATTCAGGCTATTGAGCAGAACTATAAAATCAGAATCGATAATTATATAAGCTGCACCTTTGAATCATTCATCAAAATTATCGACGCTTTCGGCGGAGTTGACATTACGCTGACTAACGCGGAGTCAAAGGCAATGAAGCAGTATAACAGCGGTTTTTCCGGCGCAGGAACCTACACTCTCAACGGTGATCTTGCGCTCAAATATGCAAGACTGCGGAAAATCGACACTGACCGCGACAGAACCGGAAGGCAAAGAAAGGTTCTTCTTTCTCTCGCTCAAAAATGCAGGAATATTACTGCCGCGCAGGCAATCAGCTTGCTCAACCAGGTTCTTCCGCTGGTTACAACAGACCTGACAAGAGGCGAGATCGTGTATCAGCTTGCCTCTGCTCTGAACTATCTTAAATGGGATATAAGTCAATACCTTGTTCCGGCAAAACCGTATCAGCTCGTTTTGCGGGACGGCTTTGAGGTCATAATCATGAACTGGGCGCATGAGGTTGACTATATTCACGAGCTTATTTATGAGGGCGTAATACCGCTCTATGAGGAATAAGGCATGAGCAAAGCACGAAAAAATGCCGTTCTCAAAAAGAACGACGAAATAACACTTGAAATAACGGCACTGACCTCGCAGGGTAGCGGGGTCGGTCGTTTTGACTCAATGGCGGTTTTTGTTGAGGGCACGGCTCCGGGAGACCTCATTCTGGCGTACATCATTCTTGTCAAAAGCAGCTATGCGGTCGGAATAATCAAAAAGCTGCTCAAGCCCTCAAAGCATCGCATAGCCTGTGACTGCGGTGCATTCAGCTCCTGCGGCGGCTGCTCATACAGACACATATCCTATGATGAGGAACTGCGTGAAAAGCGCAAGAGAGTGTCAGACGCCTTTGAACGTATAGGGTCGATCGACACTCCTGTTGGAGAGATTCTCCACGGCGGACGCACGGAAAGGTACCGCAACAAAGCTCAGTATCCGGTTGCGCTCACTCCGGAGGGGAAGACGCTCATAGGCTTTTACGCCAAAAAGAGCCATCGTGTGGTTGACTGCCGCGACTGTCTTTTGCAGCCGGCTGAATTTGAGGGTATACTGCGTGTTGTTGAACACTGGGCGGCACTTGCAGGCGTTTCGATTTATAACGAAAAAGAAAAGCGAGGACTCCTGCGCCATATTTATATAAGAAAAGGCTTTAAAACCGGGCAGGTCATGGTTTGTCTTGTTATGACAAGCCGTTTTGTTCCAAAACAGGAACAGCTTGTCAAAGCGCTGCTTGATGAAAATGAAAACATAAAAAGTGTCGTTCTCAATGTCAATTCAAAGGACACGAATGTTATTCTCTCCGAGGAATGTCATACGCTTTGGGGGGAGGAATATATTGAAGACGAGCTGTGTTCGCTGCGGTTCAGAATATCTCCGCTTTCGTTTTTCCAAGTCAACCCGGAGGGAGCGCAGATCCTCTATGAAAAAGCAGCCGAATATGCGGGTCTGACCGGGAACGAGGTTCTTCTCGATCTCTACTGCGGAACGGGCACAATAGGTCTTTCAATGGCGAAAAGAGCCAAGAAAGTCATCGGTGTTGAAATCATTCCTCAGGCTATAGAAAACGCAAAAGAGAATGCAAAACTCAACAAAATAGAGAATGCCGAGTTTTTTTGCGACGATGCTTCCGGCGCCTCAAAGCGGTTGAGCGAAAGCGGAACTGAAATTGACGTGATAATTCTTGACCCGCCGAGAAAGGGCTGCAGCCGTGACGTTGTTGAAGCTGCGGTGAAAATGAACCCAAAGCGAATAGTTTATGTTTCATGCGACAGCGCCACACTCGCAAGGGATTGCGCAATTTTTAAGTCGCTCGGCTATGAAACGAACGCGATCACACCGGTAGATATGTTCCCGCGGACGGTGCATGTTGAGTGCGTGGTATTGCTGACTAAAATATGAGACTGAATGCCGAAACGAAATTTGAAATATCGTGTGATTCAAAACAGGTTATTTGTACTTGACTGTGATTGGTATTTGTCCGGATTTGATAAAAAGGTTAAAGAAAAATAAACAGAAATTTGAATTTGCAAGTGCCGGGGGCATAGAATTATGATCAATATAAGATATTATGAAACGCTTGGCGGTTTCTCTTATCTTTTGAGTGAACTGAGAAAGAAAATCGGCAATGAACAGACCGATGTTCTGGTTAATGATGCAGTAAGCTTTTGCAATGAACTATGTGATAAATACAAAGACCTTTCTAAATAAGAAAAGATACATACTGAACAGATGATTTTTCCACGGGCGGCTATTTATCTGCAGATGATTAAATATATCTCGTGTGAAGAATCCATAAGCTTGATAGAGGAATCTGTAAGAATAGGCGTGGAGCCTGATCGAAAACGCCTGCATATTGCGACGAAAATTCCATTTGTTCGCCCTCTTTTCTTTAAGATTTTCCATAAGATGATAGGAACTATGTTCAACGGAGACGCTGGCTTCAAATTCGCAGAAATCGAATTCGACAGTAAACATTACAGGGTCGATGTTCTGCAATGTCCCTATATGAAGTATTGCGAATTACTTGGCTGTAAAGAACTGACAGGTACTTTTTGCCTAAGCGACGACCGTGTTTACGGTGACATGTGCGGCATCACATTTGAACGGCAAGGCACGATAGGACGAGGCAATGATAAATGTGATTTTTATTTTTACATGGATTAGCGGTGCATGAACACGCCGGAAACTGTACATTCGGAATAATAATTCCGGCTTGTCTGTTTATTTACCGAAACGGTTCAGACTTATTAAAATTACGAGAAAGCGGAGCATGCAAAGAAAAAGTATGCGTGTTTCGCGTTTAATAGAAAAACCTCCCTAAAGACGGCGCTTGCCAAGTACAGGGAGGTTTTTTGAGTGTCATACATAGCACACCGATTCAAGCTAAAATGAGACTGCGTCAGACTCACTTTAACTCTTGGGCGGTGTTTATATTTATATATTCTGCTCTTGTTTTTGAATATACGATTTTTTGGCTGCTGTAAAGACCGAAGTAGCCGGAAAGCGCAAAGCTCACCGCACATGCGGCGGCAAAATAAACGATTCCGTTAGCGCCGAACAGTTCTATACTCAAAAATACAGAGGCTAACGGACAGTTGACTGCACCGCAGAAAAGAGCAACAAGCCCGAGCGCAGCGGAAAAGCCGGGGTCGAGTCCGAGCAGCGAACCAAAAACGCAGCCAAAGGTTGAGCCGATGAAAAATGTCGGAACGATCTCTCCGCCCTTGAAGCCAAAGCCTATCGTTAAAGCGGTGAAAACCATTTTCAGTAAAAACGCATACGGCAGAGCTTGTCCGTTCATTGCGTTTTCAATGATGTTCATTCCTGCACCGTTGTAGTCATGACCGAAAATGAGGGTCAGACCAACGACAGCCGCGCCTCCGGCAAATGCACGCAAAAAGCTGTTTTTGAAAAGCTTTGCTGCTCCTTTGTGAGAAAAGTGCATCAAAAGGCAGAATGCAATGCTGAGCACTCCGCAGACGGCAGAAAGCACAAGCGTGCGCCAAAACGAGGCGAAGCTCATTTCCGGAATATTTGAAAGCGCAAAACGTACCGGTGAAACGTGGCAGAGCTTTGCAATCCGGTATGCCACAAGCGATGAGGTGAGGCAGGGGACAATGCCTGAATAATAAACAACGCCCACCGAGATAACCTCAAGCGCAAAAAGCGTTGCCGTCAGCGGAGTTCCGAAGAGGGCGGAAAAAACCGCGCTCATTCCGCAAAGTGTTGCAAGGTGCATATCCTTTTCGTCAAACTTCAGCACGCGTCCCACTTGTGCACCTATACTGCCGCCAAGCTGCAGTGCGGCGCCCTCGCGTCCCGCAGAGCCGCCGAAAAGGTGGGTTATTACCGTTGAAACAAAAATCAACGGAGCCAAGAGGAACGGTACGCTTTTTTCTGTTCGGATCGATTCAATAACGTTGTCAGTTCCAAGCTTTTCCATTTTAAAAAGCTTATAAAGCCCGGCGATTGCAAGACCGCCAATGGGCAAAAGATAAACTATCCATTCATGAGCGGCACGCAGTTCGGTCACTTTTTCAACGCTGACATGGAATGCGCTGCCGACTGCTCCGCCGACAACACCGACAACGGCAGCGACGGCAACCCATTTCAGAATTGCAAGAATGTAAAAGAACGCGATTTTTGAATTTCGCTTGAAAATTTCCACTTTTAAAGATCCCTCTTTTGTCTTGCTTTTTAACGATGAATATAATAGCACTGATTGAGCGATTGCGCAAGGGAAAAAGAAAAAGAGCCGCTGTTGATTTAACGACTCACCACAGTTAAACATTGAAAGCAAAGATATATAAAATCAGCTGTCGCATGGCAGCTTTATTTTTTACCCTCAATTCCACTCAAAACCCTCCTTAAAATCCCGCCATTTTTAGCAAAAAAAGAGATTTCGCGCAAAATTTTGTCTTTTGTTCTTTTAGCTCTTGCAAAACGGAGAGAAAAAAAGTATAATACAAGAGAATGTGAGTAGTATGGAGAACAAGGAGCATTTTCGGCGGATATATCTGCCTACTACTTAATGTTTTATTTCAAATATGAAAGGGACGATTACAATGCTCAGTAATGCACCGACCAAGAACCCCACCGTTCTTGCATGGCTTGAAGACAAGCTCAAACTCGTTAATCCCGACAAGATCGTTTGGATCGACGGCAGCGAGGAGCAAATTGAAGCTCTGCGCGCAGAGGCTTGCTCAACCGGAGAAATGATCAAACTCAATCAGGAACTTCTTCCCGATTGCTATCTTCACAGAACAGCTGTCAACGACGTTGCACGCGTTGAGGCGAGAACCTTCATCTGCTCAACCACCAAGGAAGAAGCAGGTCCTACCAATAACTGGATGGAGCCCACCGCTGCTTATGATATGCTTTATGATATCGCAAGAGACAGCTATAAGGGCAGAACCGCTTACATTATTCCCTATTCAATGGGTCCTGTCGGTTCAAAGTTTTCAAAGGCAGGCATTGAGCTTACTGATTCGATCTATGTTGTTCTCAACATGTGCATCATGACAAGAGTAGGTTTCAATGTACTTGACGCTCTCGGAGACAGCGACGACTGGGTTCGCGGACTTCACTGCCGCTGCGACATCGACGCAGAAAAGAGATACATTTGCCAGTTCCCGCAGGACAACACCATCATCTCCGTCAACTCGGGTTACGGCGGAAACGTTCTTCTCGGCAAAAAGTGCTTTGCACTCCGTATTGCTTCCAACCAGGGACGTAAGGAAGGCTGGCAGGCAGAGCATATGCTCATTCTCGGTATTGAAAATCCCGAGCACGAGGTTAAGTATATCTGCGCAGCATTCCCCTCGGCATGCGGCAAGACCAACCTTGCAATGCTTATTCCGCCGGAGGTTTATAAGTCAAAGGGCTATAAAGTATGGTGCGTAGGCGACGATATTTCATGGATCCGCAAGGGTGCAGACGGAAGACTTTATGCAATTAACCCCGAAAACGGCTTCTTCGGCGTTGCTCCGGGTACCAACATGAAGTCCAACCCGAACGCTCTGCTTTCAACAAAGAAAGGCACCATCTTCACCAACGTTGCTCTCAACCTTGATGACAACACCGTTTGGTGGGAGGGTCTTGACAAGAATCCGCCCGAGCACGCAATTGAGTGGACAGGCAAGCCCTGGAACGGCAAGGTTGACACTTGCACCGGTGCACATCCCAACTCAAGATTCACCGCTCCGGCAAAGAACTGCCCCTGCCTTTCAAGCGAATTTGAAAATCCGGAAGGCGTACCCATTTCGGCATTTGTATTCGGCGGTCGTCGCGCAAAGCTTGCTCCGCTGGTATATCAGTCAAGAGACTGGAACCACGGCGTATTTGTCGGTTCTATCATGGCTTCGGAGACTACCGCAGCCGCAGCCGGCGCAGTAGGTGTTGTTCGTCGTGACCCGATGGCTATGCTTCCGTTCTGCGGTTATGACATGGCTGATTATTGGCAGCACTGGATCGACATCGGTGCAACCCTTGATCCGGATAAGGCTCCGAAGATTTTTAACGTCAACTGGTTCCGCAAGGATGACGAAGGTCATTTCATGTGGCCGGGCTTTGGCGACAATCTTCGTGTTCTTGAGTGGATCCTCAAGAGATGCGAGGGCAAGGTTGACGCAGAAGAAACCGCTATCGGATATCTTCCCCACGCTGAGGACATCAACCTTGAAGGACTTGAAGACGAAGTTACTCTCGACTCACTTAAGTCTATCCTTGACGTTGACAAGTCACTTTGGGCTGAGGATGCAAAGGGAATCGAAGAGTTCTATGCAAAGTTTGGCAACAAGCTTCCCAAGGAACTCAGAGAAGAGCTTGAAACCCTCAAGAAAAACTGCGCTGAATAATTCAGACATAAATTTTAGGGGCTGTCGCATTTAGCGCAGACCAAAGAGCAAAACAAAAAGAAAAAGACTATATTTCACGAAGCTTATCAAAACCGAGGTTTCCTATGAAATATAGTCTTTGCTTATTGATAGAATCTAAAAATAATTTTGCTCTTTTAAGCGTTTTTTTGCCCACTCGCGGTATCTACATACAGCTTGGGGCAAAGAAAACGCTTTCTGCATCTAAATGCGACAGCCCCTTTTTGTATGGTCAGACATCAAACAGCCACGGGCAATCATTGCCCGTGGCTGTCACTTTAGCAGCAGTTATTTACTTTTGAAGTTTCTTTTCAAATGCTTGCTTGAGATATCTGAAAAACCTTGTGAGAAAATCGAACAATGCTTTGAAAAAGTCTTTCGGCTCTTCACGTTTTGTTTGCTCTGAGCTGACGCCCGGCGTGAGTGATTCATCATCAAGGTGATAGGTCATATATTGCGGATACTGCTCGCTTGAAAAAACGGTGACATTGCCGTTGCCTCTTGAAATGTACTCTGTGAGCCTGTCAAGGCAGTCCGGAGTAAGACCGTGCGGAAGATCTTTTGCAAACCAGGTTCTGTCCGGGAAAAGGCAGGTTGACGCGTCAACCATTTTGTCGGCGGATATGTATTTATCTGTTCCGTTAGCCTTTGCCGCCTCAATGTAGCTGTCCGGAAGAACTTCGCGCAGTTTTGCGCTCGTTGCACCGCCGGAAATGTCCGAAAGCTCGGAGGTGCCGTCACCCTGAACATCACAGCCATCATAAAGCGGAATCATCGCGCCGTTGTATTTTGCAATGTATGAGAAGTTGATGCCCTTTCCGTCAAGCTCTTTGAGAAGCTCGGGGAGTTTTGCTGTTATGTTGTAATAAAAATGATCGATTTTTTCAATCATTCCTGCGTATTCATCTTCCTTACCGGCAAAGACAAAGTCTCTTGCCTCCTCGTAGTAGTCGGTGCCGACCATGCTCCAGAAAGCGGGGTAGGAACCGTAGCTCGCAAGGGCGAGACGGGGAACAAGGTTTTTGTATACTCTTTTGTAGATCTGCATTATTGTTTCGGTCGTGAAACCGAGCACCTTGCAGTATCTTGCGAGAGAAACCGCAGAGACGAGCAGCGATTGCAGAGCGGTATCTTCAAGCAGAGGTTTTCTGTCGGTATTGTCGTTGAGAAAACGGTCAAGAGCCTCATCGTCGATAATAATATTACCGGAAAAAATTGCACCGGCAACGGCAATACCGCCGACGGAGGGGATATTGAAAATAACGTTCGCAACTTTGTTTTCAACGTTTTCTGTCATCTCAAGATAGGCGGCAACAATGCACGCGCCGAGGCAGCGACCAACGAGTGTGACCTTGCTTTTTCCTGTCACCGAAAGAACTTTGTCAATGTAAAGACTGAGCTCTTTTGCGGATTCATACGGGTCAATGCGCCAGTCATAATTGAAGTGGTAGTCATAGCAGCCGTAGTTTGAATACTTCCTCGGCAGCCAGTTGATGCTGCGATAAATGTGGGCTGCACCGCCATCGACGGGTTCACCGTCCTTGTTGAGGCGAACATCGTCATAAAGTGGAGCGAATGAGTTGTAAAGAGCGTCGCAATACCTGCTCCAATCGCCGTTGGGATTTGCAGGCATTTCTTTCAGTACCTCTTTTGTTGCATTCAGAACGTAATCCTTGTCAACGTCTTTAGCGTCGATTAAATTTCCGTTTGCATCATAAAGATCAAAGCCGTAACCGGAAAGATAAACAATGGGATATTCCTCCTCGGCGGCAAGAGCGAGAGGCATAAGCGAGAGTGACAGCATGAGTACCGTCAAAAACAGGCAGAGTGATTTTTTTAAACGATTTTTCATGGCTTTCCTCCTAATGTTTTTTATTACACTGAAAGTATAATAACACACAAAAAGAAAGAAAACAACATTTTCACCAAAAAAAGTTAAGAATTCTTTAATATTTCTCGCAAACCGTCTAAAACAAGATTCTCGTCATAGATAATTTTCGTTTCGCAGCATGGAACAATTCCGCGGCTGCACCCTCCGGTTGCAACGATCGTTGCGTTTTCAAGCGACAGCTCGTTAATAATTCGTTTTGTCAGTCCGTCAAGCATTGCTGCCGTTCCGTAGACCACTCCGGACTGGATACATTCAACCGTATTTGTACCGACTGCGCTTTTTGGGGTTGTAAGACTGACAGAGGGGAGCAGCGAGGCACGGGCTGCCAACGCATCCAATGAAATTTTGACGCCGGGAGAAATGGTGCAGCCGACAAATTTTCCGCTCTTGTCAACAACAATGATCTTGCTCGCCGTTCCGAGGTCGGCAACGAGGCAGGGGAGGGGGTACTTTGCCTTTGCGGCAACGGCTGCGGCAATGAGGTCTGCGCCGATTGCAGAAACCGGAAGCACGTCGATCTCAAAATTTCCGTGGTGCTTTTCGCCTACGGTTATCGGCTCTTTTCCGGTGATCATTTCTACCGCCCGCACCACGCTGCCCTCAATTTCCGGAACAACGCAGCTGATGACCGAGCCTGAAAAGTCGCTCGCCTTAACTTCATAAAGCTTGAAAATTTCAAGCAGCTTTGTTGCAAATTCGTCACTCGTTTTGTGCCTTGCGGTATACATTCTTGAAACAAAAAGCAGGGAATCATCTTGATATGCACCGAGCGTTATATTTGAGTTTCCGATATCTATTGTCAAAAGCATAATTACCATAGCCTTTCCGGCTGCAAAAATATTTTGTATCACGTTGAATCCCTGTTACAGCCGGACAAGGCGTGACGGTGTTTTTATCTATCCCCAAAGTATGCCACAGGCAAAATTTAACGGACATGTATCTGTGAAAAGCAACAGTGCGTAAGTTCGCCGCTGTTGCGTTTGCAATTTCATTAAGTTAAAACTAATATAATACTGATTATATTACGCATGGTGGAAAAAGTCAATTTAATGTGGTAGAATACAGGTAGCTTCTGAAAAGGAGGAGAAAAAATGGTTTGTAATGCCTGTCCGCGTAACTGCGATACAGACAGAGACGATAAAAAGGGCTTTTGCGGCGTTGGGGAAAATTTTGTTGTTGCCAGAGCTGCAAAGCATTATTGGGAAGAGCCTGTGATAAGCGGAACAGAGGGCTCGGGTGCGGTGTTCTTTTGCGGCTGTAACCTCCGCTGTGCGTTTTGTCAGAACTACGACCTCAGCCGTGCAAAAATCGGAAAAGAAATTACCGATGAACAACTGATAAGAATTTTTGACCGTCTCATTGAAGATGGCGCGAACAATCTGAATCTTGTTACGCCGTCCCATTATGCCGAGCGCCTTGAAGCGGTGCTCAAAGATTATCATTCGCCCGTACCGGTTGTGTACAATTGCGGCGGGTATGAAAAAACAAAAACGCTCAAAAAGCTTGAAGGTCTTGTTGACGTGTACCTGCCCGATTTCAAATACATAAGCGATGAAAGGGCAAAGCGATATTCTCTTGCGCCGGATTATTTTGAAAACGCTTCTGAGGCAATTCTTGAAATGCGCCGTCAGCAGCCGGAAGATGTTATTGAAAACGGTCTTATGAAAAAAGGTCTCATTGTTCGTCACCTTGTTCTGCCGAAAAACACCAACCAGTCAAAGTTGATTTTTGACTGGATAAAAAGCAATCTCGGAACAAAAACCTACATCAGCCTTATGGCTCAGTATACGCCTTGCGGAAAGCTTGACGCTTTGCCGGAGCTTAACCGCAGAATTACCCGGCGCGAATATGAAAAAGTTGTTTCATATCTTGATGAACTTGGTTTTGAAAATGTGTTTTTGCAGGAGCTTTCTTCGGCGGAGAAAAGCTTTATTCCGGATTTTGACCTGACGGGGGTATGAAATTTTTAATTTCTTGCGAAAAACATGATGTGAAACAGTTTTTTTAATATCTGATATCAAAAACAGGAAAAATGAAAGGACGAGGAAAATGCTTGAATTTAAAGTAAAAACGAGAGGTGACTCTTCGCCGCAAGGAAAGCAGAGAGTGTATTTTTGCGCCTACCCGGAGGATCAT
>CAKTDF010000025.1 GCA_934541115.1 uncultured Eubacteriales bacterium | reverse complement strand
AAAGTTCAGATGTTCGTTGGTATAGCTGTCCAAAACCGGCTCGGAATAATTATAATGAATTGCAGCATTTAACAGGTCATCGTTATAGCTTCCGATTGAGATTTTTTTCCATTGTTCTTCGGTGCCTGTGTAATATACTTTTTCAAGGTTTGTGCAATCGGAGAACGAAAAACTTCCAATGTTCTTTGCACTGTTCGGGATTGTTATGCTTGTAAGTCCCGTGCAACCTGAGAAAGCACCATCGCCAATGCTCGTCACGCTGTTGCCTATTGTTATGCTTTTAAGAGAAGTGCAACACGAAAACACCCAATTGCCAATACTCGTTACGCTGTTGCCTATTGTTACGCTTGTAAGCCCTGTGCAGCCCCAAAACGTAGAATTGCCAATGCCCGTTACGCTGTTCGGGATTGTTATGCTTTTAAGTCCCGCGCAGCCTTCGAACGCAGAATAGCCAATATTCGTTACGCTGCCGTCAGACGGAATTATACTGTTCTTGCAACCGGAAATCAGCGATTTGGATTTTTTCTCAATAAGGCAGTTGTTCTTGCCAATATAAAACTTGTTTCCGGAATTTACGCTTATTCTTTCCAGTCCACTGCAGCCACGGAATGCACCACCGCCAATGCTCGTCACGCTGTTTGGAATTGTTATGCTTGTAAGTCCGGTGCAACAACTGAACGCAGAATTGCCAATGCCCGTTACGCTGTTCGGAATTGTTATGCTTGTAAGTCCTGTGCAGTCGCTAAACGCAGAAGAGCCAATGCTTGTCACGCTGTAAGGAATTGTTATGCTTGTGAGTTCCGCGCAATCAACGAACGCACATACTCCAATGTTATTCACGCTGTTCGGAATCGTTATGCTTGTAAGTCCCGTGCAACCGTTGAACGCAGAATTGCCAATGCTCGTTACGCTGTTCGGGATTGTTATACTTGTAAGCCCCGTGCAACTCATGAACGTAAAATCGCTAATGCTTGTTACAGCGTTCGGAATTGTTATGCTTGTAAGTCCCGAGCATCCCCAGAACGTAGAAATGCCAATGCTCGTAACACTGTTCGGGATTGTTATGCTTGTAAGTCTCGTGCAGCCCCAGAACGCAGAATTGCCAATGCTCGTTACGCTGTTCGGAATTGTTATGCTTGTAAGTCCCGTGCAACCGTAGAACGCATAACCGCCAATGCTAGTTACCGGACAACCGTTTATACTTTTTGGTATGTCAGCTTTTACAATATTTCTGTCTGCGTCGGTGATTCTTGCCTCGCCGTTTTTAATTTCGTAGTATATGCCCGTGTTTCTGTACTGTGTGCCGTCATACGCACTTGCGGAAATAACAAGCAAGCACAGCAGAGCTGCGAGGATAAAAGCGAACGTCAAGGTCTTTTTTGCTGTTTTCATTTTCTTCTCCTCCGTTTTTAAATAGTCTCTTAACAAATTTATCACATTTTTATATAAAAATCAATATTTGAATAAACAAAAAATCAGAATTACAAAATTTATGCTTTATTACCTCTACTATCCAATACATAGGTATCAGAGCAATCAAAACTTGCAATATGGAATTTATACCAGTTGTGATTACGGCTTTTTAGGCTGCTGATGTGACAGACTGTAATCAAATTTTATCCATAGTCTACGCGGCTTTTATTTCAGCCGCCGCAGCCGGTCTTTCCACTGTTTGGAATTATATTATCGGTATGATGCCGGCTAAAAATGAAGATGCCGTCTTTTTTCAGATACGATGCGATCTTCTGGAAAGTACCGTCCAAATCAGTTGTCCATCCGATACCATATATCGAGTATACGAAATCGAAATACTCTTTCGGGATATCCATATCAGCTTCCATCGGAGAGCAGATAAAATTAGCAGCGTAACCGTTTTCACTCAAATACCGTTCAGCATTTTCAAGCTGTTTATGAGAAAAATCAACACTCCATAATTCTCCGGCATTTCTATCTGCATGATATTTCAGAGAATGACCGCTGCCACAGCAAATCTCAGGCATTTTCTTTCCCGAAACATCACCGAGTAAGTGTAATTCATCCTCAGTTACAAAGTGTACGCCATATGTAGGAAGCGCAGTAGTGCCAAACCACAGATCAGCGTATGTATCCCAGTAATGCTTATTTGTTTTTAATATTTCTTCTCTATTCATTTCTATTTCCGCAAATTTCATCGATGCAGTATCGTGTAAGAACAACACCCTCCACAACGACATGCTTCAAATTTCAAAGTTCACGCATTACATCATTCACAGCAAGACCTTCCTGCAAACTTCCAGCCTAAAAAACAATAGACGCAACACAAACCGATTCACCGATTTGCACTGCGTCTAAGAGTCTGGCATTTTGGTTTCTTCAATTTTCTCATTTTTGAAACGAATCACACAGGTATATTTGCACTTTGGGCAAAACAAAGGAAAGTCCTCTAACACCGTATGCGGTCGTACCTGTATTCTTGTTTTGCCGCCGCATTTGGGACAGAAAAGCCACTCCAATTTCGATTTCAAAGTCTCCGCCATTCATACCGCCTCCAATCGCAAATGGTCGTCCATTGATCTCGTCATAGCATTTCCTTCTGCGCCGCCAATATTGCGCCTCTGTATGCCCGCTCCAAATGAGAATTGATAAGCTTCTCGTCGTATTTCAGTGAATTGTTGGCGATAATGCTTGCATACCCGTGAGCAAACAAGAAAACAATCAGAAAGACACTTTTTGTCTGCTCCATACCGACACCCAAGGCTCGCTGCATCGCCGAAAGAACAGGTGTAAGTTCCTCGGCATCGATCAGTTCAAGCATTGTCTTTCCGCTAAAAAAATCCGACTGAAAAAGAAAACGGAACAAGTGTGGTTCCTCGATTGCAAAGCGGATATAATTCATTCCGATTCCGAGCGCAGCACCTTCCGGTGTTTTTCTCATATTCATCAGATATTGTGAATGATAAAGATCAGCCTTCGCATAGACAGTCCGTTTCAATTCTTCAATCGTCGCAAAATGATACATGACGGGCTGTGTGGAGCAATGCAGTCTTTCCGAAACAGTCCTTGCGTTGATGTTTTCCGCACCTGTTTCGCGGGCAACCGCAAAGGCTGCGTCAATAATCATTTCTCTTGTGACTTTTGCTTTTGCGGGCATATTCGCACCTCCGTATTTATAACTTGCGTTATGTATAACTTGAATTATACATCAGCGAACAGAGATTGTCAATCCGTGCGTATCAAAATTTACATATTAACCGATAAATCGGCGATAGCAATGTCGGTTCTGTCAATACGTTTTATTCTATATTTTTCAAAAACTACAAACAACAAATCTGCCGGTATGCGAGTGAAGCACATGAAGAAGTAGAAATACAAGTAAAAAAATTCCGCAAACCCAATCATATCAAGGGTTTGCAAAATTTTAAGAGTTGGTGCCGGAAGCGGGGGTCGAACCCGCACGGTGTCGCCACCACTGGATTTTGAGTCCAGCACGTCTGCCAATTCCATCATTCCGGCGTATTGACCGAAAGCACCGCACCGCCAAGCGAACAGACACAATCGGCTTTTGCTTTTTTCAGACGAAAAAAGGGCTTTGCCAAGAAAGCCCATAAAGTTTCAAATCAAATCAGATTGCGCGGGTGACCTTACCCGAACGAAGGCAACGAGTGCAAGCGTAAACGCGCTTGGGCGAACCGTTCACTATAGCCTTTACGCGCTTAACGTTGGGCTTCCAAGTTCTGTTTGAACGTCTGTGTGAGTGAGAAACCTTAATGCCGAAGGATACATCCTTACCGCAGAAATCGCATTTAGCCATCTTCAGCACCTCCTTATAACTATTGATGAACCATAAGCGAGAAATATTCTAACAGATATTGCGCCAAAAAGCAAGGGTTTTTTGAAAAATTTTCGAGTTTTTGCCGTGAGAATCCATAATTTTTATTTAGCGTTTGCAATGTTTTCCAACAATGCGAAAAGCATACACATTTTACATTTTTTATCTGACAACTGTGCGGGTTCGTATTTCACTATGATATATAAAATCAAAAAACGCACCGAATTCAGCAAGTGCTCACGGCAGCCGCAGCCATTGGGATTCCGACTGCCGCAAGCTCTGAATTAGTATCAAGATGTAAATTAAAGGATTTGCTTATGGAATCAGCTTTTCCCTTTCAAAAGATGTGAAAGTGATTTTTCCGTCTGCGTTTTCATAAAGCATTGCAACGCTGCCGTTTTTCAGTTCACTCATGCAGGAATACATAAACTCGCCTTTCGGCAATTCGGTAGTTTTGAGCAGCTCCATGCTCTTTGCCTCAAAGACAAAAATCTTTCCGTCGCTGCGCGTGTGCTTTCCGTCTGCAGTGCCTGTTGGGCAAGAAACAAGAATGTATTCTTCCTTTTTGCCCTCAACAGTAATTGCACTGAGCATGCAGGAGGACGTAGCCTCAACGCCTGTCACAACCGGAGTTTTCCACACGTATTCACCGTTTTCTTTAACGGCGTCCGTATAGCATATTCTGTCGCTTGAATTACGGAAGAAACAGCGGAGAGTGCCGTCTGAAAGCTCAACCAGCTGACTTTCGCCGGAATAAGCAAATTCTTCTCTGTTTTCAAAGTCCTTACTTCTCTTCCATGTTTTTCCGTTATCCTCGGAATAGATAAACGACGCCCTCTGTCCGTTAGCATTTTTATAGAAAGAATATGCCGAAAAAATGAGCGTGCCGTCCTTTGTAAATACTCCCCTGCCGGGACCTGCGCCGTAAAAGGTCTCGCTTTCTTTTTTTACGTTCAAAAGCTTTGGCGCACCAAAGCTCTCACCGCCGTCAGAAGAGCATGTCAGATAAAGGTATGTAGTGGGAACAACCGAGTATTTAACCGAACCTTTTATGTAAAAAATGTTGCCCTCGCACTCACCGTTTTCATTGTAGCAATAGAAGTATTCGTCAATTTTGTAGCCCGTCTTTGTTCCGTCTTTCTTGAGTATATCAGAATAACCGTTCGTGAAATTTTCAATATCTGCCTTGCAGTTATAGTTCAGTCCGTGATTTGAGGAAATCTTCAAAGTTCCGTCATCGTTGAACGCAGAACCGTCTGAAGCACCTTTCATTCCGGAACGCAAAACGATATTGCGACCTCCGGAATAAAATGTTGCAAGCATCCAAACATTTTTTCCGTCCGTCAAAAGCTCCGGATCCATGATCGCCGTTGAACGTGGCGAAAAAACATTACCGTTGTCGCCAAGGTAATTTGCGGTATAGCTTTTCCATGTCTTGCCGTTGTCATCACTGAGCGCAACAACTGTGTCCAATCCGCCGCCGTCCTGGGTTTTGTCATATCTTGCGTCGGCAGCTGCAACGATTCTGCCGCTTTCAAGCGTTACCATAGCCGGTATGCGAAAATTTTCACTTTCGCCTGTTGTCATGGGTACAAAAGGCTGCTCCGCCGTTTCGGCAGGCTTTGGCTTTTGCGCAACAGTAACCGGTCTGCGCGAAAGAACAACTGCAACAACGCCGCCGATTACGGCAGCGACAAGAGCTGCTGCAACAACTGCAACAGTTATTCTTTTTACCCTGCCTCTTTTTTGGTTTTTATCTTCGGTTTTCTTCATGTGTTTTCCCCCTTGTCAGCCTTTTCAGTTGTAATACTTATCCAGCTCTGCGTCACATTTTTCATATTTCTTGATTTTAGGCTCAGAGAACACCTTGCCTCTTGCAACAACCATATACGGCTGCGAAAGAGTTCTGAAATCGTCAAGAGGGTTTGCTGAAGACACAAGGATATCCGCGCACTTGCCCACTTCAATGCTGCCGGTCTCTCCTGCTATGCCGAGAATCTCTGCATTTCTGAGTGTTGCGGTGTAAAGCGCAAACGCCGGAGAAACCTCAACGTCCCTTTCAAAATAATGCAGCTCTCTCCACATGTTGTAATGTGTTGTATACGGACAGCCGGTATCGGTGCCGAGACCTACCGGAATATCGTTTTCAAGCGCAGTTTTTGAGCCTGCAACCATATTGTTATATACAACGTTTGAATTATACTGAACAGCCTCTGAAATGCCGAGTGTTGCCCTGTCAAACCTCGCCATGGGCATTGCCGGAGAAAGTGTACAAACCATTGCGGCGCCGCTCTTTTTAAAAGCCTCAATCTCTGCCTGAGAAAGAGTTGAGCCGTGTTCAATTGAATCAACGCCGTTGTTCACTGCGGTTCTCACTCCCTCGGGGCTTTGCACGTGAGCGGCAACCTTGAGGCCGTGAGAATGCGCCCTGTCGCAGCAAGCCTTGATCATATCAGCCTGCATCATGAGTCTGCCAGGCTCGCCCTTGACCTTTGCGTCCATAACGCCGCCCGTAATCATCAACTTGATGAGGTCAACTTTTTGAGAGGCAAGCTCGTCAACCATTGCAACCGCTTCTTCAATTGTTTCTGCACCTCTTGCAACCGAACCGACCATGTGACCTTCCGGTACGCCTATCGCGTAGTTTGCGGCAAGAACTCTCGGTCCGTCAAGCTTTCCTGAATTGATTTTGTCCCGGAGCTTTGTGTCAACATCGCCAAGTCCGCCGACCGCACGAATGGTTGTAACACCGGACATAAGTTCCTGCATAGCATAGGAGTGGCAGATTTTGAGCGTAACCGCTCTCATAAATGCCGAAGAAAGCGCAAATTTTGCAAGTTCGTCTGCTTTAAGCGGCTTGTTCTTCGGTCTGCCTCCGGCAGGGAGATGAACGTGGAGATTAATGAGTCCCGGTATGAGATACTTGCCCGAAAGGTCAATTACCCTGTCGCCGTTTTCCGGTTTGACGGAACCTATCGCAACGATTTTTCCGTTTTCAACCGCAACATCTGTGTTCGGCTTTGCTGTCATGTTCTTACTTCCGTCAAGAAGCGTGCAGTTTTTAAAAATCGTTTTCATGCTATCACCCGTATTGTTCATATTTTTTGTCATTATACTACATTACAAAAGGAAAAGCAAACAGCAAAGAGGAATTAAAGAAAGAGAAAAAGCTCCGTTTTCAGACGAATGTCTTCAAAACGGAGCTTTCTTTAATCTCTTATGTACAGCTTATTTCTTATTCGCCTCTTCAGCCTGCTTATCATACTTTTTGTTAATGAAGTAGATAACAACATTGGCTGAAACCATAACAAGGTTAAGAAAATATACAGCAAGAACAAAAGCCGTCTTGCCCTTGATTTCAATTACACCGTTGCTTGCCGCAACGAACTTTGCCGCAATTCCGGCAACGTAGCCGGTAATAATAAGAAGAGTGAACGAAAGGCTCATGTTCTTTGCGCTCTTTGCCTTGGCATTTTTATAGGCATTCATCGGCCACGAGCAACCGAAGCATATGAGCATTATCGTTTCAAGAATCTCTGCCATTTTATAAAATTCCTTTCAAATTCGGCAACCGATTATCAGCTGAGAGTACAAATACTCTTTAAAGATTTGCGCTTATCAGTTGACAGGCGATCACTTAAAGTTTCTTATATTTTTCCAGGGCAATGTCATAGAGGTTGGTACCCTCACTGTCAATGACGACGATGACCGGGAAGTTTTCAACATAAAGCTTGCGTATAGCTTCTGCGCCAAGGTCGTCATAAGCAATGACCTGAGATGATTTGATGCACTGAGACAGCAGCGCGCCCGCTCCGCCGACAGCAGCAAAGTAGACTGCCTTGTTGCGAACAATTGCATCGCTGACTTCCTTGGTTCTTCTGCCCTTACCTATCATACCTCTCAGACCGAGGTCAAGCAGCTCGGGTGCGTAAGGATCCATTCTGCCGGCAGTGGTCGGACCTGCGCTGCCGATGGGTCTGCCCTCTCTTGCCGGTGAGGGTCCCATGTAATAAATCACATTGCCCTCAACGTCAAACGGGAGCTTTTCGCCGTTTTTGAGCGCCTCGTCCATTCTTTTGTGGGCTGCGTCTCTCGCCGTGTAAACTGTGCCGGTGAGATATACATAGTCACCGGTACGAAGTGTTGCCGCGTCCTCTTTGCTCAAAGGTACATTTATCTTCTTGTCCATTACCGTCACCTCATATCTCTCTGACTGCGTGTCTGTTTACATGACAGCAGATATTAATTGCAACCGGGAGTCCTGCAATATGCGTTGCATAGGTGTTGATATTGACCGCAAGAGCCGTTGTTGAACCGCCGAGACCTCCGGGACCGATTCCGCTTTTGTTGATAGTTTCAAGCAGCTCTTCTTCAAGCGCTCTGATATGCGGAAGTTCGGAATGCTCCGAAACATTGCGAAGCAACGCCTTTTTTGCAAGCAGGGCACACTTTTCAAATGTGCCGCCGATGCCTACGCCGACAACCATCGGTGGGCAGGCGTTCGGACCTGCGTCGTTGACAGCGGTGAGAATTGCTTTTTTAACGCCCTCAACGCCGTCTGCCGGGGTAAGCATGAAAATGCGGCTCTTGTTTTCACTGCCAAAGCCCTTTGGAGAAACAGTGATCTTAACCTTGTCGCCCGGTACGATTTCCGTATGAATGATAGCCGGGGTATTATCCTTTGTGTTGACTCTGAGGAGCGGATCTCCGACCACGGACTTGCGCAAAAATCCGTCAACATAGCCGCGGCGCACGCCCTCATGAACCGCCTCATTGAGATCGCCGCCAACGAAATGAACATCCTGACCGATTTCAAGAAAAACAACCGCCATGCCGGTATCCTGGCAAATGGGAATCATTTCTTTTCCGGCGATATCAAGATTTTCCTGGAGCTGTTCAAGAATCTGCTTTCCGAGAGGTGCAACCTCTGCGTTCTTTGCGTCCTCAAGCGCTTTTTCCATATCCGGCGTGAGGTAATGCGTAGCTTCAATGCACATTTCCTTGATGTTGGAAGTGAGCAGTTTTACGTCTATTTCTCTCATCATGTTCCTCCTCAGCTATTGCTTTCAATATTTCTCTTGCTGCCGTGTGTATAGGTCGGAAGGAGCTTTGGCGAAACACAGTCAATGGTTACGCCGGCTTTTTTCATCTCGGCCTCAAAATCATAAATATGACCAAGGGTGAGCTCACCGGTCTGTGAGGTTTCCTTCGCCTTTGCGGCAGCGTGCTGACCGGCATTTCTGCCGAATACGATAACGTCAAGCAGCGAGTTACCCATAAGTCTGTTCTTTCCGTGGATTCCTCCGACTGCCTCGCCGGCAACAAAGAGGTTTTCAAGGTCAGACATGCCGTCCGGAGTAATTTTGATTCCGCCGTTCTGATAGTGAAGAGTCGGATAAACGAGAATCGGCTCTTTTCTCATATCAATGCCGTATTCAAGGTACATTCTGAGCATCGCCGGAATACGCTTTTCAATTGTGCCCTCTCCGTTGAGAAGTTCAATCATCGGGGTATCGAGCCATACGCCGAAACGTGTCCTTGACGTGGGTATACCCTTGCCGTTGGTCGTGCATTCTCTGATAATGCAGGAGGCTGTAACGTCTCTCGTTTCAAGCGGATTCATAAAAGCTACACCGTCAACGTTGACAAGCTGAGCGCCGAGTGAACGAACCTTTTCCGTAACAAGAGCACCGTAAATCTGTCTCGGGAACGCAACGCCTGTAGGATGGTACTGAATCGTATCCGCATAAAGCAGGCTTGCACCGGCTCTGTATGCAAGAACAAGACCATCTGCGGTTGCGCCGTAATGGTTAGAGGTCGGGAAGCCCTGATAATGGAGTCTGCCCGCGCCGCCGGTTGCGATGATTACGGTTTTTGCTTTGGCAATAAGCAGCTCGCCGGTTTCCATATTTTCAAGAACAGCACCGGCAACTTTGCCTTCCTCGTCCTTTATAAGCTCGATTGCCGCCGTATAGTCAACAACGGGAATTTCCCTGTTCCAGACTTCGTCGCGAAGAACGCGCATGATCTCTGCGCCGGAGTAATCCTTGCAGGCATGCATTCTTTTTCTTGAGGTTCCGCCGCCATGTGTGGTTACCATGGTGCCGTCACCCTCTTTGTCAAACATAACGCCAAGCTCGTTGAGCCACTTTATTGCGCCGGGAGCGTCCATAACAAGCTTTTTGAGAAGCTCCGGAACATTGAAAAAGTGACCGCCGCCGAGAGCGTCAAGATAGTGCTGTGCCGGAGAATCGTTTTCCTTGTCGGCAGCCTGGATTCCGCCCTCTGCCATCATGGTGTTTGCATCGCCGAGGCGGAGCTTTGTAACGATCATAGTGTTGGCACCCGCCGCCTGTGCCTCAATTGCAGCCGAAGCGCCTGCTCCGCCGCCGCCGATGATGAGAACGTCAACATCGTAGTCAATCTTTGAAAGGTCAATTGCTTTTCCGCTGATTCTGCTCTGACCCTGAAGAAGGCGGCAAAGCTGCTTTGGAACCTTTTCGCCTTTATTCGGACCCACTTTGAGAATTTCAAAGCCGTCTTCTCTGAAATCGGGGTGATATTGTTTAAGCAGTTCTGATTTCTCTTCTGCGGACATTTTCGGCAAATCCATGCCGAGTCTTTCCTGTCTTGTTGCCTCAACCTTTTTGATTGATTCTATCATTTCATGTGTCAGCATTGTCCTACCCCCTTATTCTTCAATGTCTCTGTGGTTATATAATTCCTTGAGTTCTTCAATAGGCTTTTGCATAACCTGTTCTATGAGTTCCTCGTATTCGCCCTTTTTGATTTCATCAACTCTCTTGGTCAAGTGCTTTGACTCGGGAGCAATATACTTTCCTGTAAGTCTGCGGGCAAGAACGGCAACCTGCGGGTGCGAGATTCCTGCCGGACACCTTGAACTGCAAACGCCGCAGGCAACGCAGTCAAAGGATTCCTCTGCACATTTTTCGTACTCACCGCGCTGAGCATAAGCGATGTACTGCATGACTGAAAGCCCCTGTGTGCAGGACTTGGTGCATGCATTGCAGCCGATGCAGCTGTAAATTTCGGGATAAAGCTCCATCATGATCTGCTCGGTGGGTTTGATTTTGTTGATGTCATACTCCGCCTTTTTGGTCGGGAAGAACGGCAGGGTTGAAACATACATTCCGTCCTGAACCTGAGTCTGGCAGGCAAGACCCGTCTTTACGTCAAACTCGCCCTTGATTCTGTATATAGTTGCGCAGGCTCCGCAAAAGCCGTTGCGGCAGCCGCAGCCGCGTACATATTTATATCCTGCATATTCCATCGCCGTCATGATAGTCAGCGTTGCAGGTACCTCATATTTTTTTCCCATGAGGTAAATGTTGACCATATCGTTCATGTTACTTTTCCTCCCTTAATATTCGTCGGGCAACTCGTCAATTTCATCAAAACGGAAAACAGGTCCGTCTTTGCAGACATACTTTTTGCCGATGTTACATCTGCCGCATTTGCCGATTCCGCATTTCATTTTGAGCTCAAGCGTTGTGTAAACCTGAGTTTTGTCAAAGCCCATTTCAAGCAGAGCCGCAAGAACAAACTTGATCATGATCGGCGGTCCGCAGATGATAACAGTGCTGTCCTTTGCAATTTCAAGCTCTTTGAGGTACGACGGAACAAAACCGACGTGACCGTCCCAGCCCTCCTGCTCGCGGTCAATAGTGAGATATACATTGATTCCGTCTTCCTTGCACCATTCGTTGACAATTTCATCATAGTCAACAAGGTCATCCGCGCTCCTTGAGCCGTAAAGAATATCGATCCGGCCGTAATCGTCTCTGAAATGTCTGACATAGTTTATGACCGAGTGCAACGGTGCAAGACCTATACCGCCGGCAACAAACAGCAGGTTTTTGCCCTTGAACTCGCTGTCAACCGGAAACGGACGGCCAAACGGTCCTCTGATTCCGACTTCCATGCCTGCCTCAAGCTGATGGAGCTGTTCCGTCAGCGTTCCGCAGCGTTTGATGCTGAAGTCTTTGTATCCCTTTTCGGTTGGAGAAGACGTGATTGAAAACATCGCCTCGCCCACGCCCGGGAGAGACAGCATTGCACACTGACCGGGCATGTGGTCAAAAAGCGTTTCGCCATCTTTCGGAACAACGCGGAAAGTTTTGACATCGGGGGTATCCTCTCTGACAGAAGCCACAACCGCAATCTTCGGTATAAGCTTATCGTTTGAAATATCTATACTCATTTTTCACTGCCTCCGAATGCTCTGATTACTTTGACTATGTTAAGCTTTGACGGACACTTCTTTATGCATCTGCCGCAGCCGACGCAGGAGAACTCGCCGCCGTTGTTGGCCGGGAAGTATGCAAGCTTGTGCATAAATCTCTGTCTGAAACGCTGCATCTGTGTGGGTCTCGGCGTGCCGTGAGCCATCATTGTGAAGTCGTTATACATGCACGAATCCCAGCATCTGTATCTCTTTACGCCGTGACCGGTGTCATAGTCTCTTATGTCATAGCACTGACATGTAGGACAAACAAAGGTGCATGCGCCGCAGCCGAGGCAGCTTTCGCTGAGCTTTTTCCAGTTCTCGCTTTCAAAGCGTTCCTTGACCACGCTCTCACCCCAGCCGTCAAGGCTCAATGAGTGCAGCGGAAGCTTTTCAAGCTTTGCGGAAATTTCCTCTTTTATGCCGTCGGCACTGTCGTCGCCGCATTCCGTGAGGAGCGAAGCGACTGCCGAAGTGAGCTTTTCGCCTTTTTCGGTGTTTGCTTTCCAATAAAGATCCGTGCCGTCGAGCCACGTTGTAATGTCTCCTCCGGGAATCGAAGCGTCAATGCCGAAAGCCGAGCAAAAACAGGTTTCCTCCGGCTTTGAGCAGGCGGTTGTGATAACAATTCCGCTCTCTCTTTTCGCTGCATAGAACTCATCGACAGGCTCGGCAAGGAACACCCTGTCAAGCACTTCAATGCCTTTGAGGTCGCAGCCTCTGACGCCGAAGAGCACAAAGGAATCAAAGCTTTTTTCATTTGTTTCAACGGTGAATCTTCCGTCTTTCTTTTTGAAAGAGATTATATTCTCACTTTGAGGAAAGAAAAGGTCTTTTGCGGATTTTGCGGTTTTAAGCTCGCTTTCACAGTATTCCGTTCCCTCAGACCACTGACAGAAATCGGAGTGACCGTTTTTCATCACTGGCATATAAAGAGGGGCATTTTCTGAAATCATTGCAAAAAGCAAGCCGAGCCTGTCTTTTGAAATCTTATACATTCTCAGTTACCCCTTTCTTCAACTATGGACGGTTCTGCGTCCTCGTTTTTGTAATTGACCAGCGGCGCTCTTGAATCCGGATCGGCGCCCGCCTGATATTCGCCGTAAATTGAGTTGATATCCTTTATGAACTTTCTGTTGAGCAGATGAATAGGAATTCCCTGCGGACAAACGCGGCTGCATTCACCGCAGTCCGTGCAGCGTCCTGCAACGTGGAATGCTCTGATGATATGAAAGAGCTTTTCTTCAAACGAATCGTCGTTTGCCTTTGAGGCAACGCCGGAATTCGGGTTATCAAAAACGCATTTCATACAGCTGCACGCCGGGCACACATTGCGGCAGGCGTTACATCTGATACATTTTGAAAGCTCACTTTGCCAAAATGCAAATCTTTCGTCCGGAGTCATCTCCTCGAGCTTTTCAACCTCTGCAAAACGATCCTGTGCGGCATTGAACGGTTCACCGTCAAGCTCAATTTTCTCATCAAAAGCTACCGGTTCACTGCCCTTGCAGCAAAGGCACTTCTCATAGATGACATCGGTTTTGCCCACGCTTTCTTCACCGTCAAGCGAAAATACGTCAAAAGCTTCGCCCTTGTCAATAACCTTTGAAACACATGAAAAGCCTTTTTTTGAAAGCTTTTCATGGTCGATCATTCCCGTGCAGGGAACTGAAAGAACATATATCTTGTCTCTGTCAATTCTGTGCTCGCAAAGCAATTCGTTGAAGCTGTATGTGTCGCAGGGCTTGAGAACAACAAGAACCTTGCCCTCATCCTGCTCCTTGCATGCCTTTATAAGATACTTGCTGAGGTTTGCGGCACAAAAGCTGTCGTAGATCATATCGTCAATGTTGTCCTTTGTGAAAAAGGACGGCGACACTTCATATATAAAATCTTCGCTGCGGGACCATGCAAGAACTCTTGTCACAGTACCGTTTTCCAAAAGCTCAAGAGCTTTCTTTTTAATCAATCCTGCTGTTTTTTGCATCTTATATCCCCCAGTTTCTTATTCTCGCCGAGTGCGTGAATCTGCTTTGAAAAGTCGTTCATAACGAGTGAGAATTTCTGACCCTCAGCCGCCGATACCCACTCAACTCTCGTTCTGCCTCTTTCAATACCGAGATAATCGAGCATTGAGAAAAGGAGCGTCATTCTTCTTCTTGCGTAATAGTTGCCGGTACTGTAATGGCAATCTCCGGGGTGACAGCCGCAGATTATAACGCCGTCCGCACCTCTTTCAAACGCCTTGAGAATGAACATGGGATTGACTCTGCATGAGCATGGAACACGAATGATTTTTACGTCCGCCGGATAGGCAAGTCTGCCGGTTCCGGCAAGGTCGGCGCCGGCGTAGCTGCACCAGTTGCAGCAAAACGCAACAATGAGCGGTCTGAATTCAGATGTTTCAACGTTTTCATTTATCTGCATATTGCGTCTACCTCCGCCATTATTTGTTTATTGCTGAATCCCTTGAGGTCCATCGCTCCGCTCGGGCAGGCAACCGTGCAGGCGCCGCAGCCCTGGCAGACGGCAGAATTGACAGAAGCGATTCTTCTTGTTTCCTTGATTCCGTGGTCATTTACGAGCTTTTCAATATATGTGATAGCGCCGTAGGGGCAGACCTTTTCGCACGAGGAGCAGCCGTTGCACATCAGTTCGTTCGGCATTGCGGTGCAAGGATTGGTAACAAGCTTATCTTTGGCAAGCAATCCGACAACCTTAACAGCAGCGGCACCCGCCTGAGAAACCGTCTCCGGTATATCCTTCGGTCCCTGGCATACACCGGAAAGGAAGACTCCTGCCGTAGGACTTTCAACGGGCTTGAGCTTCGGGTGAGCCTCGGTGAGGAAGTTGTTGGTGTCAATACTCGCCGTGAGCATTGAGGCGACTTTTTTGACGCCCTTGCTCGGCTCAATTGCGGCGGCGAGAACAACCATGTCCGTGTCAATCATAACGCGCTCATTAGTAATGAGATTGACAGCTCTGACGGTGAGACCGCCCTTGTCATTTTCATACACCTTTCCGACCATACCCTTGATGTAATCAACATTATACTGCTCAACGGCTCTGCGATAAAACTCATCAAAGTTCTTGCCCGGAGTTCTGACGTCAATATAAAAGACATGAACCTTTACATCGGGATATTTTTCTCTGATAAGCATTGCGTGCTTTGCCGTGTACATGCAGCAGATTTTTGAGCAGTAGCACTTACCTCTTTCGGTAATATCTCTTGAACCCACACACTGAATGAAAACTATATCCTTCGGGTGTTCAAGGTTTGACGGACGCAGGAGGGTACCCTTTGTGGGACCTGCGGCGTTCATAAGTCTTTCAAGTTCAAGCGAAGTCACAACGTCCGGGTGCTCGGTATACTGGAACTCATCGTATTTTGTAACGTCGCTGATCTGATATCCGGTCGCAACAACGATTGCGCCGTACTTTTCTTCAATTATCTCATCTTTCTGATCAAAGTTGATTGCCTTTGCCGAGCAGTTCCTTTCGCAAAGACCGCACTTGCCGGTTTTAAAGTGTATGCAGTGTTCCGTATCGATTACGGCAACATTGGGAACAGCCTGTGCAAAGGGAATGTAAATTGCGCCGCGCTTGTCAAGCGAGCAGTTGAATTCATTGCCGGCTTTTCTTGACGGGCACTTGTTTGTGCAAACGGCGCAGCCGGTGCACTTTGTCTCGTCAACATATCTTGCTTTTTTTCTGATTTTTACATCAAAATTGCCAACAAAGCCCTTGACCTCTTCAACCTCGCTATAGGTATAAAGAGTGATATTTTCATGCTGCGCCGCTTCAACCATTTTCGGGGTAAGAATGCAGGCTGCGCAGTCAAGAGTGGGGAAAGTTTTGTCAAGCTGAGCCATCTTTCCGCCGATAGTCGGCTCTCTTTCAACAATGTCAACCTTGTATCCGGCGTCTGCAATGTCAAGCGCAGACTGGATACCGGCAATACCGCCGCCGATTATGAGCGCCCTTTTGGTAACTGCGCTCTCACCCGGCTGCAAGGGAGCGTTGAGGCTGACCTTTGCAACGGCGGCGCGGGCAAGAATGATCGCCTTTTCCGTGGCTTCTTCTTTGTCCTTATGAATCCATGAGCACTGCTCACGGATATTCGCAACCTCAACCATGTACGGGTTGAGACCTGCGGCAGAGGCGGTTTTTCTGAAAGTTGCCTCGTGCATTCTCGGCGAGCAGGAGCAGATAACAACTCCTGTGAGCTTATACTCCGCAATCGCGTTTTTAACAAGCAGCTGACCTGCCTCCGAGCACATATACTGGTAGTCCTGGGCAAAAACGACGCCGGACTCTTTTTTGATTTCTTCGACGACTTTTTTTACGTCAACCGTGGCGGCGATATTGCTTCCGCACCAACAGACGAAAACTCCTATTCTTTGCAAACTTAACACTCCTTATTTTCTGAACTTTCTGAAAGTGCTGACTATCGCCTGCTGAGGCAGCTGCGGATCAAGCATGGCAGGGATTTCATCGGGAGAGATGAAATTCTCGTTTCTGTTTCTGATCAGGCAGACCCTAACAGCCTCAATGAGTCTTGCCGGCTCAACGCCCCGCGGGCATCTTTCAACGCAGGCAAAGCAGGAAACGCATCTCCAGAGCGATTTTGAAGTGAGCAGCCTGTCAATTCTTCCGTCGCACAGCATTGAAACAAATTCATGCGGGTGGATATCCATGTCTTCAAATGCGGGGCAGGTTGCCGAGCATTTGCCGCATTTCATGCATTTGCGCGGGTCTATGCCGCTGATCCTTATGGCTTCCTTGCACAGTTCCTTTGTGTCCATAAGCTCTCCTCCTTACTTTAAGCCGAGCGCTTCTGCAAGAAGCTCGGTGAAATAATAGACGGGAATTTTATCCACACTGCTTTGCTTGAGATTATAAAGGCAAAGCGGACATGCGGTTATAATGCAGTCGGCACCCTTGTATCTTGCGGAATCAACAACCGCCGTTGCCATCTTGCTTGCAAGGGGCTTGTCCGTCATTGTCATGTAGCCGCCGCAGCATTCGTTGCGGAACGGATATTTGACCGGAGTTGCACCGATAGCTTTGATGAAGTCTTCAATAATGGTCGGATTTTCCGGGTTGTCAAACGCCATTTCCTTGCCCGGTCTCAAAAGCAGACAACCGTAATATGCGGCTATCTTTCTGCCTGTGAGCGGCTTTACAACCTTTTCTTTGAGCTTGTCAAAGCCGAGGTCGTCTCTGAGCATTTCAAGGTAGTGAACAACTCTTGTTTCACCGTGATACTCCTCAAAAAGTCCGAGATAGTTGTTCACCTTGGTCGAAAAATCCTGCTTGTTTTTCATGTCATAGTTGACTCTTTTGATGACGTGGTGGCAAGCGGAGCACATCGTCAAAAGCGTCTGATCCTTGTCTCTTGCGGCAAGCAGTGCCCTGACAGAAGAAAGCTTTGTTGCAATTTCGTCACTCGCGAGCGGATAAACTCCGCCGCAGCACTGCCATTCCGGCAGCTCTTCAAGAGTGATGCCGAGCTTTTCAGCCGCTTCTCTTCCGTAGATGTCAAGGTCTTTTGCCTTTGTTTTCAAAGTACAACCGGGATAGTAACTGTATACCATTTCTTGTCCCACTCCTTATATATTCTTAATGACCGAAATAGCATCGGTTATTGTTTTTTCAAAAGCTTCGGCGCCGTATTTGTCAACCTCGGCCTTGTTTTTCTCGCCGTGAGTCAAACAGCCCGCGCCGCCGATGCAGCCGCCGACGCACGCCATGCCTTCAATAAAATTAGCGACAAGAACGTTCCTGCTCTTTTTGACAAGAGCCGTTCTGCATTCTTCAATTCCGTCGCAGATCGCGCTGTTCAGCTCAAAGTCCGTGATGCCGTGCTCCTTGAGTCCCTGCGCAACAGCGTCGGAAAGTCCGCCGCTCCTTGCAAAAATTCTGCCAAAATACGAGGCGTTGTCAAGAACGTCCTCCTCAAGCGCGGTTATATCAATGTCTCTGCTGTCAAAAAGCGCCTGAAGCTCCTCAAACGTAACGGCAGAGTCAACATATTCCTTTACCTCAGGTTTTCTGACCTCTGCTTTTTTGGCGGTACACGGACCGATGAACACAATTCTTGCTGTCGGGTCGGTGCTCTTGATGTATTTTGCAATTGCAGCCATAGGTGAAAGATTATGAGAAATATGTTCTTTCATCATAGGAAAATTCTTTTCAATATATTTTACAAACGCCGGACAGCACGAGCTCATCAAAAAGCCTTTTTCGGCAAGCTCCTGCGATTCGGAATACGCAACCATGTCCGCGCCGAGAGCCGCCTCTATTGCCGTGTGAAAACCGAGAGCTTTCAGACCGGCAATGACCTGACCGTGTTTTGCATAAGTAAACTGACTTGAAATTGACGGCGCCACAAGAGCGTATACCTTATAATTGCTGTTGGACGCGCTGTCTTTTATCATGTTGATAACTTCAAGGATATATGATTTATCGGTTATTGCGCCGAAAGGACACTGATAAACGCAGGAACCGCAGGCTATACACTTTTCATAGTCAATCTTTGCAGCCTTGTTTTCGTCCATTGAAATAGCCTTGACCTTGCACGCGCTCTGACATGGGCGCTTGCGGTTGACTATTGCAGAAAAGGGACAGACTTTTGCGCACATTCCGCAGTCAACACATTTTGATTTATCAATGTGGGCAACATGGTTATGGTCAAAAGAGATGGCTCCCCTTTTGCACACGTCCTCACAGCGGTTTGCAAGGCAGCCGCGGCATGAGTTGGTGATTTCATAGCCGCCCATCGGGCATTCGTCACAGGCGGTTTCTATGACTTCAATAACATTCGGATCGTCCCTGCTGCCTCCCATAGCGATCTTGACCCTTTCGGAAAGAATCGCCCTTTCTTTATATACGCAGCAGCGCATCGTCGGCGTGTTACCCGGAATAATGATTTTCGGTATGTCAAAAAGGTTTTCATAAAGAGTTCCGTTCCACGCCTGCCGTGCCACCTCTCTGAGCACCTTGTATTTTAGGTACTGCACCTTTGTGTCAAATTTTCGCATAACACTTTATCCCTCATTTAAAACAAAAAATATCTCAATCGGATTTGTAATCCTCTCCCGTCGGCTCAAAGACCGAGCCTTTTAATCACAGTATTTTCAAAAAAGCTTTCAACCGTTTCCGGCGATACCGAAAACAGTTCTCCGTCAACCGTTACACAAACTCCGTCACGGCAGTTGTTCATGCAAAAAGCACCGGAAAGCTCAATTCTGTCTTCAAGCTCTTTTTCGCTCACAAGCTCCTGTAAACGGGTAACAACCTCATGAGAGCCTTTGATGTGGCACGAGCTGCCTATACAGATTGTGATTTTCATAAAGATCCCCCGTCAAATCAAATTGAACAGCCGCCTTGATACAGCCTTTAAAGCGCAGCATACAAAACGACGGCGCTTTACACATATTGCTTTATTTTATCAAAAAAAGACATACACTGTAAAGTGCAAAAAATTCATATGCGGTATGTAATCAAGCCATATCCGCCAATCTTTTCGATCGATTTTTCAAGCAAAGTCAGACATGTTATTATAACATATCTCAAGCATTAAATCTATATTTAAAGAACAAGATTCCGCCTTTAATCGCAAAAATTCTGCACAAAAAACCTTTTTTCATGGGAATTTTAGCGGTTGAAGTGAATCTCCCGGCTTTTCCGTTCGTGATACTTCGCCGAAAAGGAAATTGCCTATTGACCGAGAGCCAAAAAAGTGATAGTATACAAATGTTGGAAAAACATGGAAAAGGAGAGTTTTATTATGAAGAAAACACCGGAAGAAAAAAAGCTTTTGAAAGAGCAAAAAAAAGCACGCCGCAAGGCGCGCAACAAAAAGAACCTGCCGATATTTGCCGCAGTTGTGGTTATTCTGCTTGCTCTCTTCGGCGCATACAAAATCGTCAACTTCAATATTGAAGTGAACGCCAATATTGAATATGAAAACGCAGGCGGACAAGCTCCGCAGGCAGCTGTTCAGGTTGTTGCACCCGTTTCTTCGGAGCCTGTCTCGGTTGCACCCGCAGCCGAAACAAAGGCTCCCGCAGCCGATGCAAAAACCGACGCCAAAGCAGAAGACTCATCGGTTTCAGACGCAAAGCCGCAGACAAATGAGGAAATTGTCAAAAAGTATGCGGAGCTTCTCAACAAGATGAAGCAGGATCAGCCCGCCTATACCAAAAAGGAGTATCAGGCTCTTCCCGAGGAATACAGAAATTTTTCAAGCGTGATCAACAAATTCCTCCAGTTCGGCGAGGCGTATATGACCAAAGAAGATGACCCAAAGGCTATTGTTTCTGCAACCAAGGGCGAGATTTATACCGCCGAAGACGGAACAACCATGCCGAGAATCAACCACGAACTGCCAATCTGCAACACGGACAAGGGCTGCGTTCTCACGGATTACAGCTGCGTAAAATCTGCCGAGTGCATTGACAACGCAAACGGAACGCGCACGCTCAAATTTGAGCTTAATGATGAAAAGAACCCCGAACCGACCCCGGCAGATACCGCTGTTCCCGTTTCATACCACGGCGCAGTCATGATGCCCGCGAGCATGAAGGACATCAACACAGAAGTTGACAAGGTTGTCAGCAAGCTCCCCGGCGTTGCAGTCAACAACTTTGAACTTACCTATTGCGACAGCACATTCCAGGTCACCTATGACCCGACAAACGACCACGTGACCTCAATCATTCACCACATCAACGTTGACATCGCCGCAAATGCAAAGGTCGCTTTTTCAACCATCGACGGAACTGCAAGACTCACAAACGATATGGACGTATACGACATTCAGTATTAAGTTTTTCCGTAGTTAAAACAGTTAAGGCATAAAAACACCAAGAGCTGTAATTCACTGTTGTAGCGTGTGAATTACAGCTCTTTCTTTCTTCATGTAATGTAGCCGACATGTACTCAAACTTGTTTTGAGCGCTCGGCTTTATTCGCCTTTTATCCGTTTCTGAAGTTCGCGTATCTCCTGCGGAATATCCTCCTCGCGCATTGTTTTGTGAATATCGCAGGTTCCTGCCTCCAGCGCGGTTTCATAATACCAATGCTTATAGTTGAGCATATCGAGCGTTTTGTGCATTTGCTCAATCTGCTTTTCAACTTCTTCCCTCTGGCGGTCAATGAGCTCCAAACGTTTTGAAATTGTTGAGTCGCCCTCCATATACCAGTCTATAAAGTTCTTTATCTCCTTAATTGGCAGACCGGTCTTTTTAAGGCATTCAATAAGAGAAAGCCAATCGAAGTCGGATTCCTTGAACATCCTTATTCCTCCGCCGGAGCGTTCAACAAAGGGCAGCAATCCCTCCTTGTCATAATATCTGAGCGTTGACGGTGCAACGCCCACTCTTCTTGCGGTTTCTCCCACTGTATATACCATTTCCTTATCCTCCAAAAAAATTTTTGAAACCCTCTTGACTTGAAGTGCACTTTAAGTTGTAGAATATGAACGAACTTGCAGTTTGATTATATATCAAACGACGCAGTTAGTCAATATGGGTTGACTTCGGTTGGAGCCTATCTGCCAAAAGCTCTCGTGCAGCATCGGCAAAAGATTCCGCCAAAGCCAACTCAAAAAGAATCAATCAAAATGATTCTGACTATACGTCTGCCGCAGCTTACGAACGAAGAATACAACAAACTTTGATTTTAAACACAGAAAGGAAGACTACTATGAAAAAAGTTACGGCAGGACATGACGCACTCGGAGAATTTGCGCCAAAATTTGCAGAGCTTAACGATGATGTGCTTTTTGGCGAGGTTTGGTCAAGAGAAGATAAGCTTTCTCCCCGCGACCGCAGTCTCATTACCGTTTCCGCCCTCATGGCAAGCGGCATCCTCGATTCCTCGCTGCAATACCATATTTCTCACGCAAAAGAAAACGGCGTAACAAAAGAAGAAATGAGCGAGGCTCTCACCCATCTCGCCTTTTATGCAGGCTGGCCCAAAGCGTGGGCGGCGTTCAGAATGGCAAAGGAAGTCTATTCCAGGGAGGACGAATGATGAAAATTTTGACGGTATATTACTCACATTCCGGCAACACAAGAAAAATCGCTGAAATGATTCAAAAAAAGCTCGGCGGAGATATTGCCGAAATCAAAACAAAGGTTCCGTATACCGGCAGCTACAACAGCATTGTTGAACAGGGCAAGCGCGAGATTGAAAGCGGATTTTCTCCTGCTATTGAGCCTCTCGGCGTTGACGCTGCGGCTTACGACACCGTTTTCATCGGCACACCTGTGTGGTGGTACACATATGCGCCTGCAATCAAAAGCTTTCTTGAAAATACCGATCTTTCCGGCAAAACGGTTTTTCCTTTTGCAACCAACGGCGGTTGGGTAGGTCACACGTTATCGGATTTCAAAAAGGGCTGTCCCGACTCAGACGTCAGAAAGGGACTTGACGTTTACTTCAGCGGCTCCTCACTCAGAACAAAGCAAAAAGAAATTGATTCATGGATCGAAAAGGCAGGAGGTTAAGTGATGAAGAAAACAACCTTCAAAAAAGTTCTTTTCATTATTCTCGGCGTTATGCTCCTTTGTTCTCTCGCCGCCTGCGGTTCAAAAGAGCAAAGCGGAACAACTGCGCCGGGTTCGGCAGTTCAGACAACAAAAGCTGCCGACGAAAGCAAGAGCAACGGTACAGAAGAAAGCGGAAAAGCTCTCGTTGTCTATTTTTCCGCAACCGGCAGCACAAAGCGCGTTGCAGAAGTAATTGCCCAAAAGCTCGGCGCGGACATTTTTGAGATTGAGCCGGCTGATCCTTATACAAGCGACGACCTCAATTACAACAACAAGGAGAGCCGTGTCTCCCTTGAGCATGACGATGAAACAAAGCGCGCCGTTGAACTCAAAAAAGACACCCCGGACGATTGGGAAAGCTATGACACCGTTTATATCGGATATCCCGTCTGGTGGGGAATTTCCGCTTGGACGGCTGATTCATTTGTTCAAAAGAACAGCTTTGAGGGCAAAACAGTCGTTCCCTTCTGCACCTCAGCCTCCTCCGGTCTCGGAGACAGCGCAAACCTGCTTTCAAAAAAGGCTGACGGCGGTTTGTGGCACGCAGGCAAAAGATTCAGTTCCCAAGCAAGCGAAAGCGAAGTTTCTGCTTGGGTCGAAGAAATAAAATAAGCAATATTAACCAAAAACTGTTTGCAATTTTCGGCGCAGACAGTTTTTTGGTTTCTCCCGGTGTTGAAAAACGGCGTTTGATATAGTACAATAGAAAAAATGCATATTCCGGAGGAATTCCAATGAAAAGCTATTCAATCGACCGAGAGCTGAAAAAATATTGCAGGAACATTCCTTTTTCGCCGCTTATGCTGCGCATTTCACTGCCGTTTATGCGGCTCATGTATGCCATGGTGCCGATTGAAAGCGGTGTAAGACACAAAAAAGAGTTCGTTAAAACAGATTGGGGAAAACTTCGTCTTGATATTTTTGAGCCGGAAAACGCCGACGCAAAAGCTCCTGTGCTTTTTTATCTCCACGGCGGAGGATTCGGATATATCGCCTCTCCGTTCCACAAAAAGCTTGCCGCCGTCTATGCAAAAGAGGTCCGCTGCCGCGTTATTTGTCCTGACTATCGTCTGCTGCCCAAGTATCCCTATCCGGCGGCAAAAGACGACTGCATCGCCGCATACAATGACACAGTCAAAAGATATCCCAACTCAAAAATTGCCGTTGGCGGAGACAGTGCCGGCGGAGCACTCGCAATTTACACGGCAAACCAAGCCGAAAAATCGCCGTGTTTTCAGCTGCTTCTTTATCCGGTCTGCGACCCGGAACAGAAGACAGATTCCATGAAAAAATTCACCGATACCCCGTTCTGGAACTCGGTGAACAATGAAAAAATGTGGAATCTCTATGCCGGCGGTCGCTCTTTTGATGAAATCTCGCCGTTTAAAACAGCATTGTCAAAGAATGTTGCGCCTGCATACATTGAGCTTGCAGAAATCGACTGCCTGCATGATGAGGGCAAGGCGTACGCAGAGCGGCTCAGAGATGCCGGCGCACAGGTGACCGTGACAGAAACAAAAGGCACTGTCCACGGCTATGACATTGCTCTCAAAACAAAGATCGTCAAAAAATACGTCGCGATGCGCATTGAGGCTCTCAAGAGAGCATTTTACGGCTAATAAGCACATCATTTATATTTAACGGGCTGTTCCGAAAACCATCGGAACAGCCCGCCGTTTTTATAAGGTCAAAGAAAAGATTTTGCCTCAAGCGGCAGACCTCGCAAGCAGCACTGCGGTATCGGCAAAATTGTATCTGTCGGTCGATGAGCGGTTATTCAGGGCTTGCATTTTTTGCAGGGAGTATAACCTTTCTTCACCGCTACACTTTTTTCAATTGATTTTTTTGACTTTGAGAGGAGCTTGCAGGAGCTTTTGTGATATGTTTTGCTGCCGCTTTCAACAAACACAACCTTTGCGGAATCCTTGGTGTTTTTTTCGGCTGATGTGTTTTCAGCTTTTGTGCTTCCCGCCGGAGCTTTTGTGGCGGCAGTTTCCGTCTGCTTTCCGGTCACGGTGATTTCAACCGAACCTGACGAGCCGTCCGGAGATATACAAATGTATTTTCCGGCGGAAGAAAGCAGAATCGTTCCAAGAGCCTCTTTGATGCAATCGTTAGCGTCAAGTGTGCCGTAGACCGCCGTGGTTATGCAGTTTCCGCTGAAAACGATTCCCGTGCCGTCTTCGCACTTCAGAGTCAGCCATGCAAGCTCCGACTGGCTGACGCGCTTTACACAAAAGTCTGAGAATTGTGTATGGGTGAGCGACTTGAGCTGAGCTTTTTGCAGTTCAAGCGTTCCGTATGCGGCAACCTTATTATCGCCTTTTTTCAGTGCATGGGTACTGATTTTTGCTTTGAGCAACGAGATTTTTTCAACCGGCTTTGTCTCTGTTTCCTTGCGCGTTGTGCTTTCGGTTTCAGCCACACCGGTATCGTTAAAATTCAGCGTGGTTGCATTTGACGTTGTGGGAGCCGGCAGGAATGCACTCACCTTTTTTCTGACAAGGTCAAGATTTGAAAAAACAAGGTATGCCGCGGCACCGATCAGCAAAAGAACAAGAATTACAACAAAAATTCCCTTACCCTTTCCGTTCGAGCCGCGCTTGCCCGGATCCTTGTGACAAACGGGACATTTTTTTGAACCGTCCTCAATGAGCGCGCTGCAATTTCTGCAAATCATATGAAACACCTCTGATTATTTTTTCGGCAGATAACCGCCAAGAAATTCTTCAACCGTTCCCCAATATGTATCCGGGTCTGTTGAAGCGCTTTTCGTGTGACCCGCACCGGGAATTATAAGTTTTCGTTTGTCGCATTCTGCGGCATTATAAAGCTTGTCAAGCATTGAAAAGGGAACAAATTTATCTTTCTCACCATGAATGAACAGCATGGGGATCCTGCACTTTTTGACCTGTTCAATTGCAGACGCCTCTTTGAAATCATAACCGCCGCGCCATTTTGTGATAAGGCTCGCAAGATTAAGAATTGGGAATGACGGCAATCTGAACATTTTTTTGAGCCGATATCCGAATTCGTCCCACACAGAAGTGTAGCCGCAATCCTCAATGCCGGCAACCACCTGACTCGGGAGCTCTTCTTCTCCCGCTGTCATCATAACCGTTGCGCCTCCCATTGATACGCCGAAAAGAACGATTTTGCAGTCGGCATTCTTTTGAATGAGCATATCAATCCAGCGCAAAGCGTCCTTTCTTTCAAGCCAGCCCATACCGCAGATATCTCCCTCGCTTGCTCCGTGAGCTCTTGCATCGAGCGCAAGAACACCGTATCCGAGGTCGTAAAACCGCTTTACATATTTTTTCATGTGACTGCCTTCACTTGTATAACCATGAAAAACGATGACATACTTCCCTCCGGATTTTTCGTTCTCTGCAAGATATCCATGCAGCTTCAACCCGTCGTCTGAAGTAATATAAACGTCCTCTGCCGTTTTTTCAAACCATGACTTGCCTTTTTTTGTTCCATCGCTGCCGTTTTGTTCCTGCAACGAGACAACGGTTTCGGTATGACCTCTGCCTATTATCCTGTTAATAATCGAATTGCGGTCAACGGCAACCGAAAAAAACATCTCGGCTGCAAAAAAGCATGCACCAACCGTCAGCACTATAACGACAATCAGCAAACTTCTGAAAACCCTTTTTCGTCTTTTGGATTGTTTGTTCAACTTAACCCCCCCGGTAACTGCTGTTCAATCGAGAACCTCCACCTCGGATTTTACGCTTATCGAAAATTATCCGAAACGTAAGCCGACCTCAAAATTCCCAAACCACCGAATAATATTACCATTTGTACGCCAGGGAAACAACCGTAATATTATTAACTTTTATTAAACAGCTGCATTCATTTTCCTTATATTTAAGCTGAGGAGAGTCGAACGCAATGCGCCTGAAGAATTTGTTTTCCGGCACATTGCGGCTCTTTTTGTCTCACAA
>CAKTDF010000024.1 GCA_934541115.1 uncultured Eubacteriales bacterium | reverse complement strand
GCTATAACATTTTCAGCAAAGATAAGTAATCTTACATAGAAAGTAAGAAACACCGCCCACTCCTACATGGCGGTGTTTCTTAAAAACATCAACATTTGGAGCAACCGCTTATCGCGGCACCCTCTACAGCTACATTATACTCATCTGCCGCTTGTTTGTCAAGCGGTATTTTTCATGATTGACAAAATTCAACAGATGTGATAGAATCCCCGTAGGTTCTGCCGAAACGGTAGGCGGTTGCCCTCTTTTTTTGGTACTTTCCCAAAAAGGAGGGAGCAAGTTTTATTATCTGTTGCCCTCCGGAAAGGAGGGATGCTAATGGAATATCTCGCAATGATTACATTGATTATTGTGTTCGCCACAGGCTACATAATTGTAGTCGGAAAAACGGCTGACCATAGCGATAAAGGTAATAAAAAATAACCGCCCATCCTGCAAGATTACGGTTATTTTTTATTAATACGTAGTTTGAGGGCAACCGCTTACTGCAGAGCCTCTTTGTACTTATATTATACTCATCTGCCGCTTGTTTGTCAAGCGGCATTATTTATGGTTAAAAAGCGGCACAAACGGTATACTTCGGCAAAACAAAGAGAGACACCGCTACCCGAAAGTAGCGGCGTTTCCCCGTGTAACCAGAATTTAAAGATAGTCGTGTCCGTGTCACCACGACTTCGATGTTTATTATATTCACAAAGTGCCGGACTGTCAAGGGAATTTTTCTATTTTTTTGGCAAATATTTGATTTTGTATGCTTCGCTCAAAAATGTCTTCTTTCTTTCGGCGTTTTCAACAAATTCCGCGCCGCAATTTCTGTGAACAAATCGTGAAGAAAAGGTTGACTTCTTGTGGCAAAAGGGGATATAATCAAAATGTATCTTTATACTGCAAACTTGCGTCAATGTAGGTATTTTTGTTCAAGGGGCAGCCCCTTGAATGTTTTCCAAAGGAAAACATTATTCCCTTTTGTTTGCAGTCCGTGCGGTTTAATTGTAGGGGCGATTCACGAATCGCCCGTGCAACCTAACCCTGTTGCAAATCCGTTAAGTTGTTCGTGCAGGACTTAAACTGTCAAGCTAACTACATAATTTACACAGAGCAAACTGTAAAGCTCCACGGGCGCCTCGTGAGACGCCCCTACAAGCGAACGTTCGGGCGTTGTGTCCGCAGACCCCCTTAACAATCGGTACCAAAAACCGTTTACATACGCTGACCCCCGGCGTGCCCGGCGGCGGCAAGTTCATTATTATGAAAGGTGGAAAAATAATGAAAAAATTCACACGAACAGGGAAAAAGGCGCTTTCTGTTTTCCTCGCCGCCCTCATGGTTATGACTACCTGGGTGTTCGTTGCGCCGGAGAAGGCGGAAGCGGCTAACGGTAGTTATTGGCTTAACGTTAGAGTCAATGTTACTAATAAGGCTGATGATAAGAGTCATATTCAAGACAGCTATTGGAATATAACTTACAGACCCAATAATGGACGTGGCGATGAAGCGACCATGAAATATGACCTTAAGGAAAATGAATATGGTGTTTTGAGTAATCAAAGTAATAATCAGTACATGCATGTCAGCGTTCCGGGTTTTCCTACAAAGATGAGTTATTATCACGATGCCACATGGGATGACAAGGTACATTATACGCTCTGTGAGATATATGTATCATCATCAAAAACAAACGGCGGAACATCAGTCAACGCACCGAATAAAGCTATTAAAAGCGGCGGTTGGGGCAACAGCGCAGTTAGTGGCAATTTCTCATGGGATAACGGTTCCAAGTATCCTTACGTTGCAACTTCAAAAAGCATTTCCACCGCAACGGCAGCATCCAACATCGGCATCCCCCCACTTGGTGACAAAAAAGATGTATCCACATCGACAACAACAATGCAATACTACACTACTGACCAGTATGGTGTTCGTTATGAGCCGACATCTTATACTTTTTCAGGGGTAACCGGTCTTACAACTAATGGAAGCATCGGTAACGCTTATACTGTTACTGCTGATAGTTCAACAACTGTGAGTAAGACTGCTATATATCAGACAGAAACGGTTAAACTTAATTGGAAGAACGACAACAGTTCAAATACCAGTCAGCACAGTGACAGTACATATACATTTAAAGTCTATAATCCCCGTTATAAGGTTACTTATAGCGGAAACGGCGGAACGCTCGGAACAAATTATACTTATGCCTATCTTAATCAGAAAGTCAGTGCCGATACTTCGACAGCGACAAGTAATAATGTTGCCGGTCTCACAGCCGAAAAGTTCCCAACGACCGGAATCAGAGAAGGCTACACCTTTAACGGAATTTGGTCTGCTGCTTCCGGCGGAACACAGTACTCTGCCGACACTAAGGTTACAAAAAATTCAACAGCATATGCACATTGGACTCCAATTAAGTATAATGCAGAATTTAAAGGAAACAGGGCAACATATCCGGCAGCTGTTCAGGAATATTTAATTGCAAATGTTGCAACTGATTTCAATTCAAGACCTGTTGCACCGACAAATGTTGAAGAGTATGACGAGGGAGATTATCATTATACTTTTAACGGAAAATGGAAAAATAGCGCAGGAAATGTTTATGAAGCCTCCTCGCTTCCGATAATGACTACTGCCGGTGCAAGATATAAGGCACAGTATAACGGAACTTTTGTTCAGGCTGACTATTCAGGTGTTACAGCGCAGCAAAACGAAGCCGCAAGAATTAAGAGTAACCCCAACTACGAAGCTATTTACACGCAATCCAGCCGTGATAACCTTCAGGCGGCTCTTGATGCGGTCGTTACCGGAAAGGGTCGAACACAGCAGGATGTTGTTGACGGATATGCTCAGCGCATAAAGGATGCCATTGAAGCTCTTGAAGGACAGAAGTATTCTGTTGTGTTCATGGACGGCAGAGATAATTCAATTATTAAGTTCAGCTATCCGAATGTTTTCGGTGACACGATTCAGTATCCTGCAAACCCGTCAATGAGCCATGATAAAAACTACCACTATACCTTCAAGGAATGGGTTGGGTCTGCTCAGGAGACAAACCTTTCAACCGTTGAAAAGAACCTGACAGTAATTGCGAAATTCAATAAAACCGCACATAATTATACGCAGCAGCATGTTGACTCAAACTGTGTGGCGCAGGGCGGAACAAAATACACCTGCACGGTTTGCGGATATAGCTACACAACCTATTCCGGAACCTACGGAGACCATGTTTGGTCAACCGAATGGACGATTGATAACCCTGCAACCTGCACACAGCCCGGTTCAAAGTCGCACCACTGTACTCTTTGCACAGCAACAAAAGATGAAACGGCTATTCCGGCACTCGGACATGATTACGACGGAGTTGAGCCGGAGGTCATTGTTCCGGTTTCATGTGATACTATCGGTGTAAGCATCAGAGAATGTACTCGTTGCGGATACAATGATTATATTACAACCGACCCGATCGGTCATAAGATGAAAGATACGGTCACAGCACCGACCTGTACTTCAAAGGGTTACACAACCTCAACCTGCGAAGTTTGCGGAAAAACGCTTATCGGTTCGTTCACCGACCCGATTGCTCATAACTATGTTAAAAAAGCCAGTGAGTGTGTTGCTCCTTCATGCGTAGGCGTTGGATATGATGTTTCATACTGCTCGGTTTGCGGACTCAAAAAGTATGATATTATTTCTGCCAAGGGTCATAGTTGGAACAAGGAGCAAACAGTTGATATTGAACCTACCTGCACAACAAAGGGTCAAAAATCAATTCACTGCTCGGTTTGTGATGTAATCAGCACAGACACAATTGAAGAAATTCCTGCAAAAGGACACAGCTATGACGAAGGTGAAATCCTTGCTCATGCAACCTGCACACAGAACGGCGTAAAGGCATATCAGTGTACGGTTGCCGGCTGTGGACACACCAAGACTGAAACTATTGCAAAGCTCGGACACGATTGGAAAGCACCGCAGGTTGATTATGCGGCAACCTGCATCAGTGCCGGACAGCAGTCAACCCATTGCTCACGCTGCAACGAGGTTAAGGATGTTACCGTAATCCCGGCTCTCGGTCATGCCCTCACCACAACCACAACCACAGCAACCTGCACCGTAGGCAGCAAAAAGGTTGAAAAATGCTCACGCTGCGATTATGAAAAAACAACAATAATTTCAGAAGCTCTCGGTCACAATTTTGTTGCCGGAACCCCGGTTGAAGCAACCTGTGCAAGCAGCGGATATATTCCGTACACCTGTTCAAGAAACTGCGGCGTTGCCGGTTATAATGTGATCAATGGCGGCGCAAGCAAAAATCACAATTGGAACATTAACTCTACTGTTTCTCACGGAAAAACAACCGTAACCGGAACTTGCCGTACTTGCGGCGCAACGTTCTCAGAAACAGTAAACAGTGCTCACGATTTCAAAAATATCAAGTCTCAAACTCCTGCAACCTGCAAAGAAGTCGGCTCGATTGTTCTTTCCTGCGCCGATGCAAGCTGCAACGAGACTTTCACTGTTACGCTTGCGAAAAATGAAAATGCTCACAAGTCTGTTACGAACGCCTTGACAAATGCTTCATGCACTTCAAAGGGCAAGGTCGTTTCAACCTGCGGCGATTGCGGAAAAACTCTTGCAACAACCGAAATTCCGGCAAACGGTCACTCGTTCACCGAGCAAACCGAATATGAAGCTTCAACCTGTCAGACCAAGGGTCATATTACATTTAAGTGTGCAAATTGCACAGAGAAAAAGACGGTTGAGCTTGATGTCAATCCAGATGCACATAAGTTTGAAAATCCCGTTCATCATAACGCAACCTGCTCAACTCCGGCATACGATGAATATACCTGTGCATACGGCTGTGGAAAAACATATAAAAGTTTTACCGGAACGGCTGATACCGCCGCTCACAATTGGACTTTCTCAACCTCGCAAAGCGGAACAACACTGACAGTCACTTGTGAATGCACAATTTGCCACACAAAGCACAGCCAAACTGTTGAAGTTGCAGAGGGTCATACTTATACTAATGTTGAAGTTACAACTCAGCCGACTTGCTCTGCCGAAGGAACAATCAAAATTGCTTGCAACAAACAGCATAATTCAAGCTGTACTTCGTCTGTTACCGCAACTCTTCCGGTTAACCCGAACGCACACAAAATTAAAACAATTGTCACCGCTGCAACCTGCACAGTTGAGGGTACGGCATACAGCTATTGTGAACTTTGCAAAAAAACAATCGGTGAAACCGTTAAAATTGGCGCACTCGGTCACAACTATGTCGGTGGAGAAGAAAGTGTTATAACTGCGGCCACCTGCGAAACAGACGGCGTTAAAACCGTTAAGTGTACACGCTGCGATGATACAATTGAAATTGCAATTCCGAAGCTCGGGCATACATGGAATAAAGGAACAGTCCATATGGCTGATTGCACCCACGGTGAATACACAACCTTTGAGTGTTCAACATGCCATATGACAAAGGATGTTGTTCATGCCGGTGCAAAGGCTAACGGTCATGCTTGGACTGATTGGACAATCGTTAACCCGACGAACGATAAAGCAGGAAGTGCAACACGCACCTGTGAAAACTGCGATGAAATCGAAACCGTCGAAATTCCTGCCGGTGACCATACGTTTGACACAACGAAATATGAAGAAGTAAAAGCGACCTGCACCGCAAAGGGCAGCAGAACTTATACTTGCACCACGCATAAAGATTGCGGCATTTCAATTACCGTTGAAACCGATTTCGCTCAGCACAGCTATGTACTTAAATACAGCAAAGAAGCAACCTGCGTTTCTGGCGGAAAAGTTGTTATGGAGTGTTCGGTTTGTCACGATACAAACAACAATGTTGAAATCATAACACCGGCTCTCGGCCACGACTTCAGCAAAGAAATCGCAAACGTTGCTTCAACCTGCAACACCGTCGGTTACGTTACAAAGCAGTGCTCACGCTGTGACGAAACAGAGACAAAATATTCAAGCACTCTTGCCGACCACAGCTGGGGCGAATTGAAAGTTGTTCAGACAGCTGACGAAACCCACCCCGGAATCAAAGTTAAACAGTGCTCGGTATGTAAGCTCTATGAGTATGAGTACACCGCACCCACAGGTAACCACAATTGGGACGACGGCGTTGTTACGACTCCGGCGACCTGCACCACAGAGGGCGTAAAGACCTATACCTGCGTCGCTGACGGAACCTGCGCCTGCAAGGCGGACAAAAAGGCAACCTACACCGAAACGATCCCCGCAACCGGTCACACCGCAAAGGTTGATGTAAAAGAAGCAACCTGCACCGAAGCCGGATACGTCAAGGCAATCTGCGAAACCTGCAACTATGTTCTTGACGAAAAAACACTTGAGCAGAAAGCTCATGCCGAAAAGGTAACAATCACCGACCCGACCTGCACAACTCCGGGTTCAAAGGTTTATACCTGTGCAGTCTGCGGAGCAACAACAAACCCGACAGAAGTAATCCCCGTTGTTCCTCACGCTTATGAGGCAACAGGCAAATATGTTGACGCAACCTGCACTTCACCGAAGTATGAGAAGTATAATTGTAAGTACTGCGGAGAAGAAAAGCTTGTCAAGGTTGATGAGGCAAACGGACATACGGTTGACGAAAGCAAAACCGTAACCGTTCCCGCAACCTGCACAACCGCCGGTTCTGTTTCAAAATACTGCTCCTGCGGTCAGCTTATGAGTGTTGAAGTTATTAATCCGTCAGCACACACCTGGGAAGAAGTTACCGTTGAACTTCCGAAAGAGTGTAACGGCTCAAAGGTCACTTATGCAAAGTGCTCAGTTTGCGGAGTAATCAAAGCAGATTCACTGAACATTACCGAATCCGGTGAGCATGAATATGTCGTAACGACCGAAACACCGGCAACCTGCACAACTGCCGGAACGCTCAAAATTACCTGTAAGCATTGCGCTAATGTTGACACGACGGTTTCTGTTCCGGCAGTAGGTCACACCTATGACGAAGGCGTGATTACAACAGAACAGACGTGCAAACAGGACGGAATCGTAACCTTCACCTGCACAAGAGATGGCTGCACAGACGCTCAGACAGGACACACCATCACAAAGAACATCGGCAAAAAGAACCATAACTATCTTCCTTCGGGCGATCCCACCCCCGCAACCTGCACCTCAAGCGGATATCAGCTTTATAAGTGCGAATACTGCGGCGAGGAATTCAAAGAAATTCTTGAAGCTCCCGCTCAGCATGTATATGAAAAGCAGTCGACAAGCGTTGAGCCTAACTGCTATCAGCGTGGTCACTACGTCTTCAAGTGCAAGAACTGCGCCGCTACGTATGAATATGATCTTCCTGCAACAGGAAACCATGAAATTAAGAGTGAAGTAACGCAGGAACAGTCCTGCACTCTTCCCGAAATGACAAGATATACCTGCGAAACCGTGGGCTGCCCGTATGATAAGACGGAAATCACCAAGTCTCCGCTCGGCCACAGCTTTGGCAAATGGAAAGTTACCAAAGAGCCGAACGAAGAAACGGGCGAAAACGGTGAACAGGTACGCAAGTGCAACAACTGCGACGAAACCGAAACCGCACCGATTCCGGCAAGCATCCACCACTGGGGCGATACTCCGATTGCAACAACCGACGCAAGCTGCACAGAGGCTGCAACCGAAACCTATCAGTGCACAGGCTGCGACCTTTGCAATGGAACGAACGAATATAAGACCTACGTCAAGACCGTCGGCGTTCCGCTCCAGCACAACGTTGTTGTTGATTACGTTGCGGCAACCTGCACAAACCCCGGCTCATATATTGCAAGATGTGCCCTTTGCAGTAAAGTATTTGTTAATGAAACAATTTCTGCAACAGGTCACAGCTTCAATACCTATCTTCAGGGCACATATGTTCCGGCAACCTGCAAAGAGGAAGGCTCGGTAACCTATGCCTGCAGCAACAGCGGCTGCAGCGAAACTCAGACTCAGGTTCTTCCCGTAAATCCGAACGCTCACAACATGGTTGAGGATACCGAAAATTCAAAGGAAGCAACCTGCACCGAGGCCGGTTACAAGGCATATAAGTGCGCAAACCAGGGCTGCGATCACAAATACATGATGCAGATCAAAGATCCCGTACAGCATACCGCAAAAGACAAGTGTACCGTTGTTAAGCAAGCGAACTGCCACGGTGACGGCTATGAGGTTCTTGAATGTAAGGACTGCGGCGCCATCATGGAAACAAGACCTATTGCAGCAACAGGAAAGCATACATGGGAGACAGTCAAGTCTGACAATGCAGAACCGACCTGCACGAGCAGCAGCTACAGCTACAACAAGTGCTCAGTTTGCGGAAAGCTTGATGAAACCAGTGTGGTTCTCAAAGACGCTCTCGGTCATGACTTCAGCATATTTGTTGAAAAGAAGGACGCAACAGCCAAGGAAAGCGGCTATGTAATCTATAAGTGTTCACGTGACGGCTGTGAGGAAACTCTCAAATCAATCATTCCGGCTTCCGGTCATGACTTCACATCTGAGGTTACAAAGGAACCGACCTGCACCGAAAAGGGAGTAAGAACTTATACCTGCACCGTTCACGAGAACTGCGAGAAGAATTACACAGAAGAGATTCCCGCTCTCGGACACAAAACAGGCGACGTTGAAATCGCTGAGGCAACCTGCCTTGCAGAAGGCTCGGCTGTTGTCAAGTGTAAAGTATGCAATGCAGAGCTTTATAATAAGACGCTCGCAAAACTCCCGCACACCTTTAACGATACAAAGAAAGAGATTGTTCCTGCAACATGTCAGACAACCGGCAGCATAACTTATACCTGCACAACAGATGGCTGCACGGCAACTCTTGTCACTCCGCTTGATAAGATTCCGCATGAATACAAGCTCGATCACAGCGTTCCGCCGACCTGCATTTACAGTGGTTATGATGTTTATGTCTGCTCGGTTGACGGCTGCACAGCAAGCTACAATGTTGTCACAAAGTCTGCGAACGGTCACAACTATGTTGAAGACACCGCACGCACGGTTGACCCGACCTGCTCAACCGTTGGCCATAAGTACTTCAAGTGCTCTGCTTGCGGCAAAGACGGTTACGATTATGAAGTTCCCGCAACAGGCAAGCATAATTACAAGAAAACCGTAAAGCTTGACCCGACCTGCGAGAATGCCGGCTATACTTACAACAAGTGCACTGAATGCGATGCAGTTGATAAGGCTACGATCAAGGCAATTGATCCTCTCGGTCACGACTACTCAGTTAATGAGGGCAACGGCGTTGTCAGGTGCTCTCGCTGCGACAGCAAAATTATCGCCGAAAAGTTTGTCACTGAAGACGATGGAACAACAGTTCACGCGTTTGAAGGCAAAATTACAAAACAGTCAACCTGCAAGGAGCATGGAACAATTGAGTACACCTGCCGCACACATAAAAACTGTGCAAAGAACCATACCGAAAAGCTCCCGTTTGCAGAACACAGCGCAACGGCAGACAGCATTGTTAAGAAAGATCCTGTTTGCAAAGAGGACGGCTCACTTGTCAACGGTTCAATTGTTGTCAAGTGCTCAGTATGCGGAACGCAGATCGGAGATACCGTTGTTATTCCGGCTGCTCATAAGTACATCGTTGTCAAGGTTGAAAGAGCAACCTGCGGCTCAAAGGGCAAGGTTACAGAACGCTGCGAAGTCTGCGAACACGAGAAGGTTACCGAGCTTGAAATGGATACGAGCGCTCATGATTTTGAGAGCACTCCGTCAATCAAGGTTGACGCAACCTGCACCACCGACGGCTACGAGGTTTATAACTGTAAGCATTGCGACGCTCAGAAGTTCGTCAAGACAGGCGAAAAACTGAACCATAAGCACACGGAATCAGTCACAAAGGACGCAACCTGCACAAGCGAGGGCTACACACGCATCACTTGTAAGGATTGCGGAAAGATCATCCGCGAGACTGTAATTGAAAAGACTGCGCACACGGAAGTTGTTGTAAAGATTGACGCAACCTGTACCACAAAGGGTTCAGTCACAACCAAGTGCTCCGTCTGCGGAAAGCTGATCAAGGACATTGAGTATACTCCGGCTCTCGGTCACAAGTGGAGCGACTGGAAAGTTATTTCAGGCGGCACCTGCGCCGTTGAGGGTCAGAGACAGAGAGAATGTACTGTATGTGGCGAGACCGAAACAATCTCGACCGGCATCGGCGAGCATGTATATCCCGAAGAGGGCGTTGTAACGCCGCCGACCTGCACAACAGACGGTTACACAACCTATACCTGCACCGTTTGCCACAACCATTCGATCATCAAGGATTACACACCGAAACTCGGTCACAAGTATTCAAACGATTACAGGGTTCTCATTGAGCCGACCTGCCATTCAACCGGTTCAAAGGCTCACTACTGCATCAACTGCGGCAGCTTTGAGCAGGATAAGAGCAACTATGTTGAAATTCCGAAGCTTGCTCATACCTACGGTGAATGGGTAGTCAAAGTTGAGCCGACCTGCGAAAACACCGGAATCAAGGAACGTACCTGCATAAATGACGGCTGCAAGGGAACAGATGAAGGTCATGTTGAAACCGTTGTTCTCGGCAGACTCGGTCACCACTACGGCGACTGGACCGTTGTCAAGGAACCGACTTGCGTTGAAAACGGAACCAAGCAGAGAATTTGCGACCGCTGCAACGGCGTTGAAACAGAAACAGTTGCAATGACCAAGCACACTCGTGTTGCCGATCCTGAGGTTCCCGCAACCTGCGTTAAGACCGGTCTCACCGCCGGCTCACACTGCTCCGTCTGCGGAAAGGTCTTTGTTGCACAGAAGGAGATTCCGATGACCAGCCACATGGATCTCGGCGGTGACGGAAAGTGCGATACTTGCGGCAAGGTAATGACCGACAAGACCGGCACAGATACCTGTTTCTGCCACGGTACCGGCTTCAGAGCTTTGGTATACAGATTTGTAAGAATAATTTGGAAGCTCTTCAAGGTCAACCAGTATTGCACCTGCGGCGCAAAGCACTGGTAAGTGGCATTTTTCCTGCGGTGTAATGCTGCAAATGCACGGCTTGTATAAAAGCTTATAACAACTGCGGTGCGGTCAAACGATCGCACCGCAGTTTGAATTTTAAGGAGAACACGATGGACAACGATTATATCGAGCTTAAAAACTGGCTTGAAGAAACCCGTGATATTTCACTTGAAAGTATGGACGGATTCTTTTCTGAAAGAGCGGACACTTATGAAGTGCACATGAGTCAGTGGAAAAGACATTATGAGTGGCTTAGTGAGCTGCTGCCGAAAGATACTTCAACGCTTCTTGACCTTGGTTGCGGAACGGGACTTGAGCTTGACAGAATTTTTAGGCGTTTTCCGTCTGTCGAGGTTACCGGCGTTGACCTTTCGGAAAAAATGCTCGATCTGCTGAGAAAAAAGCACCCAGACAAAAATTTGCACCTTGTTCTTGCTGATTACTTTTTATATGAGCCGAAGCGCGAAAGCTTTGACGCCGCGATAACATTTCAGACTCTTCATCACTTTAAGGCGGAAAAGAAACGTGAGATCTTCAAAAAAATTTACTCTGCATTGAAGCCGGGCGGAGTGTATATTGAATGCGACTACATCGCAGTATGTGAGAAAATTGAAAAGCTGACTGCGGCTGAATGCGAGCGCAGACGAAAAAGAGACGGAATACCGCCGGAGGAGTTTGTTCATTTTGATACACCGCTCACACTTGAGCATGAGCTTGAAGCCATAAGGTCAGCCGGATTCAAATATGTAGAATGTCTCGGCTTTTTGAAAGGTGATAATCATACCGCAATGATAAAGGGCGAAAAATGAAGCAAAAAATATTGAGTTTTTCTTGAAAACAAAAGGAAAAAGTGGTACTATTATATTAACGGGGGCGTAGCTCAGCCGGTTAGAGCGCACGTTTCACATGCGTGAGGTCGTGGGTTCGATCCCCACCGTTCCCACCAAAAACGGCAGGCTTCAATCAGAGCTTGCCGTTTTTTAACTTAAAAAGAAAAGCCATAATTCATAGAACGGACATTATCTATGAATTATGGCTTTTTATTTTGGCTTGATTTTTCGCTTGCGTCAATGCGGCGGTTTAAACGATAACTCTTGCAGCCTCAGCGCGCTCTTTGCGCAAAATCGCTCCGCTTTCAAGCGGCGTAGGGCAGTCAAAGGAAAAGTGCATCATTGGGTGATTGGTGGTTTCAATCGGCTGTGATTCGGCATTTTTGAGTCCTTTTGCCGTTACGGTGAAAGGCGGCTTGTCACTCTCAAGAACCTCAAGTTCGTCACCCTCAAAAAAGCGGTTGCGCTGTGTACAGAATGCAACGCCGTCTTTCCATTCGTCAACAACGGCCATAACGTCCCATTCACGGTTGTAGCCGCCTCGCAGACTTATGTTCGCGTCGTCTTTTGGATCTCCAAAGAAAAATCCGGTGCAGTAGTCGCGATAGCTGATTTTTCTCATTTCATCAAGAATCCATTGCTCGGGGCGATAATTGTCGCTCAAATTTTCAAAATAGCCGTCAATTGCTCTGCGATAGGCATTGGTAACAACCGAGACATAGTATTCCGATTTTGCACGTCCTTCGATTTTAAAGCTGGTTACGCCTGCTTTAACAAGCTCCGGAATGTGCTCAATCATGCACATATCTTTTGAGTTGAGGATATATGTTCCGCCGTCCTCGCTGTCTTCGATCGGGAAATACATTCCGGGTCTTTTTTCCTCAACAAGCGCATATTTCCAGCGGCAGGGCTGAGCGCAGTCTCCGCGGTTGCAGTCTCTTGAAACGAGGTAGTTTGAAAGCAGACAACGACCTGAAAATGAAACGCACATTGCTCCGTGAACAAAACATTCAATGTCCATGTCGGCTGGAATGTTCTTTCGGATTTCTATAATTTCTTTCATTGAAAGCTCGCGTGCCGTAACTATGCGCTTTGCCCCGAGCTCATAAAATGCGTTTGCTGCCGCGTAATTCACGACGCCCGCTTGAGTTGAAATATGTATCTCGATTTCGGGCGCATATTTCTTAGCATATTCGAGTACTCCGAGGTCGGATATGATGAAAGCGTCAACGCCGCACTCCGCCGCATATTCGAGAAACTTTGGCAGCAGTGGCAGTTCATCATTGCGCGGCAATGTGTTGACTGTTAGATAAACTTTTACGCCCCTTTCGTGACAGTAATTGCAGGCAATTTTCAGCTTTTCGCCTGCAAAATTTTCCGGTGCGGTTCGCATACCGAAAACAGAGCCGCCTAAATAGACGGCATCCGCTTTATATTTAACTGCTGCTTTGAGTCTTTCCATGTCACCGGCGGGGGCAAGAAGCTCCGGTTTTTTGATGAATCCGGTTTGTGCCATTACTGACCTCCGTCCTGGTTAAAGATGATCTCACCGTTCTTGTCATGTTCTGCGCGCGTAACGGCGAGATAAATCTTGCCCTTTGAATCGTGTCTGAAGTAATGGTAGTCTGTCTCGCTCGGATTGAGTGCCGCTTCGATTGCGTCAATACCGGGGTTACAGATAGCACCGGGAGGAAGTCCCTCTGCGCTGTAGGTATTGTATGAATCCAAATATATAGAATAATAAAATTCCGAGAACACGCCGTATTCGTTGACTGATGTGATATAGTCTTTTGTTGAATTCATTTGGAGCAGGGGATAGGTGGCAGGATCTGCAAGTCGGTTGTGGAGAACAGAGGAGATATCCGCCATCTGCGACTTGTCCTTTGCCTCGCGCTGAATAATTGACGCCAGAATAATGACTTCATCTTTTGTCATTCCAAGCTCTTTTGCCTTTTTGGTGTAGCTCTTTTTCCATTTTGTTGTGAAGTTTGAAAAAAGCTTTTTGAGTACCGAGGCAGAGTTTTCACCGATATAGAAGTCATAGGTGTCGGGGAAGATGTAACCCTCCGCTTTTAGATATCTGCCGGAGTTTGACGGAATGTCTTTGTAAAAATCAAACTGATTTCCGACAATGTCAAGGTTTGCATAAAGCTTTTCGGCTGAGCATACGTTATACTTTTCAATTTTTGCAAATATCTGAGCAATTGACCAGCCCTCGGGGAAGGTGAGTCTGACGGTGTTCTTTGAAACTGCGTTTGAGATTTTTACAGCCTCAAGCATTGCTTCGATCCCGCTGTGCGGTTCAAAGTAGTAGGCGCCGGGCTGATATTCGATTTTGACGTATTTCTTTTGGCTTGACGAATACGCCTCATCATAGTGTCTGAACTTGCAGAAAAGCTTTGTGATCTGCTTTTGCTTGACAAGACCGTTGTCGCAAAGCAGGTCATACACAGTGTCAAAATCCGCGCCCTCGGGAATAACTATGTTGACTGTCTGTGTGCTGTCGTTGTCACTCTTGTTGAGGGCAAGGATATCGTTGATGGTTGAAATCGCAATGGCAGACGCGGTTGCAGTGAGTACCGCAATAATGATGAGACAAATGAGCGTGATCATCAGTCCGCGAATGCGCATATACTTTTTCTTTTCCTGAAGCTTTTTTTCCTGCGCAGGGGTGAGCTTTTGAACTGCGCCGCTTTTTGAGACGGAGTCTTTTGAGTTGCCGCTCCTGCCATTTGAGGCGGTTCTTTTTTGCGCCGAATTATGACCGCGGGCTGAAGTACCTGACGGTCTTTTGGTGCCTTGCGGCTGAACCGGGCGCTTTTTTTGCGGAATGTTGACCTCAAAGCGTTCGGCTTTGGGTTGAGAAAAACTGTTCTGCGGTCTTTGCGGCGGTGTGGGTTGAGCCGAGAATGCAGGCGGTGTGACGGGAGTCGGCGATTTGTATTGCGGAATATCGCCAAAGGCGTCAATTGAGACTTTGAATTCGTCTTTTCCGCTGTTTCGCGCCGGGCGGAAGGGTTCAAAACCGTCGCCGCTGTTTTTGCCGTTAGGCGGGTATGATCTTGAGTCGTCCATACAGGATCCTCCTATTTTATGAATAAAGTTTCATTTTCTGTAATTACTATTTGCACTCTTTTGTCAAACGCCGTTTCCGGCAAGGCGTTATCAAGGCAGCTTTCAAAGCACAGCCCGACTGTTTTGCCTTTGAACGAGGCAATAAAGCGGTCATAAAAGCCCATGCCCTTGCCGAGCCGCGAGCCGTTTTTGCCGTAGGCAACAGCAGGCACAAGAAGAAGTGATTCTTCATCACACACAGCTTTTTGCAGAGAGGTCTTTGGCTCAAAAATGCCTTTGAACCGTACCGCTTCAAGCTCGTTTTCATTTTGCAAAAGATAAAAGCACATTTCATTTCCGCTTTTTGCGCATCTTGGCAGAGCAACAGGCTTGCTGTCCTCTTTGGCTCTTTTGATAATCGGTTCGGTTGAAACCTCAGACAAAAGAGAGTAATAAGCAAAAAGCAGACTGCAATTTTTAAATTCGTCAAGCGCAAAGAGCCTTGCGGCGATTTTTTGACTTAACGCCTCTTTGTTTTCAAGAAGAGCTGCTTTCTCTTTATAGAATTTTCTGAGTGCGGCTTTTTCGCAGCTCATTCGCATTGGATCTGCTCAAAGATCTCATCGCTCTTTTTTCTGCCGGCAAGAGCTGCCGCAATTTCAAAACCGAATTTTACGGCAACGCCCGCGCCCTTGGCAGTGATAATGTTTCCGTCGCGCACAACGGACTTTTTGCTGATCACTGCGCCTCTAAGATCTTTTTCAAAGCCGGGGAAAGCGATGGCTTCGCGAGAGTCAAGGAGTCCTTTTTTGCCAAGAATGGACGGCGCGGCGCAAATTGCGCAAATGAGCTTTTGCTTTTCATTAGCAAAGTCAATTGCGCGGTGAACGGTCAGCGAACCGTCAAGGTTAATAAAGCCGGGCATTCCGCCGGGGAGAATAATCGCCTCAAGGCTTTCATCGGCGCAGAACTCACTGTCCGTGATATCTGCGGTCACAGAAATGCCGTGGTTGCCGGTGATGGCGCGGTCGCCTATTCCGACCGTTGTAACGGCAATGCCGGCTCTTTTGAGTATGTCGATCGGAGCGATTGCTTCGATTTCCTCAAAGCCGTTTCCAAGAAAACAATATACCATAAAAACTTACCTCCGTTATCCTCAAATAAAATCAGAAACTGTTTTAAAAACGAGGTCTGAAATTTCCTCAACACTTTTTGGCTCTCCGTTTTCGGCGCATACGATCCTTTTCCAGCCGAGCTTTTCGCAGGCGTAAATCGCAGCGTCACGGCAGTGACTGAGATAGTCGGCGTCGCGCTCATGGACGTCTTTTTTGCTGTCATCGTTGTGATACCTTTTTTGAAGAAGCCTTTGCGAAACGTCAACAGGCATGTCAAGAAAAACAACGCAGTCCGGCTCGGGTATACCGAGCTTGACGTATTCAAAATCAAACAGCCATGAAAGAAAGCTGTCCCAGTCCTCTCTGTCAAGCTTTGTCATCTGGTGGCAAGCGTTTGAGGTCGTGTAGCGGTTGGCAACAATTATTTTTCCGCTTTCATATTCCTTGCCCCAAGACTTTTTAAAGCTGGCGTAGCGGTCAACGGCGAAAAACGTTGACGCGGCGAACCCGTTCACGTCTCCGGGGCGGTCGCCAAGCTCGCCGTCAAGATACATTTTGACAAGTGTGCTTGATTTGTCGGCATAGTTCGGCAAATCGATCTCGAACGCGTCCTTTCCGCTTGCGCGCAGTTTTTTCAAAAGCAGCGCTGCCTGCGTACCTTTTCCGCTTGCGTCAAGACCTTCAATAACTATAAGCTTACCCATCATTTTTCTCCGCTCAATATGTGAGAATGGCGGCAAAAACGGTCAGGTTTTCGTTTTCGGTACGATTTGCAATGGAGTGCTTTTGACCGCCGAGGCAGATGCAGCTGTCGCCCTTGTGGAGAATTTCGGTTTTTCCGTTGTCGTCATACGTTGCCGTACCTTCTATAACATAAAAGACTTCTTCTTCGTTTTCGTGGATATGTTCGCCTATAGAACAGCCCGGCTCAAGCAGAATTGTTCCGAGCAGTCTTGCACTGCCCTTGTATTCACCTTTGTTCAGAATATCGGTAACAACGGCTTGTCCGTCGCCGCCGCGCATATTGACTTTTACGGTTGCTGTCATATCATTTGCTCTTTTAATCATTATGAAAACTCCAATACTATAATAATCCAAATCATTATAGCAACAAATGTGCAATATATCAAGAACAATTTTGTAAATACCGTCCGATACTTTTTGCTGGTGTACTTCCCTATGGCGGCGGAGTAAAAAAGAGAAAACTTTTTGTTGAATCGTGCCGTGCGGTGTGGTAGAATGATTAAGATAATGCTATGTGCAGAATCTGCGCGGCATTGCCGCAACACACAAAAAAAGGGGAGAAGAAGATGTCAGCACCAGGTGTATATATTATCGGATTTTCAGACTGCGGCGAGCGTGTCTGCGCCGCCTCCGGAAGAATTTCAACTCAAAAAGGCACGGCGCTTGAAATTTTTGAGCGCTCTGCGGACGCCGAAAAAAACGCCAATCTCATTTCAAAGGTTATCCGTTCAGGTCACACTTCAACGATTGAGCATATGCTTTTCAATCTTGCTTTTGAAAATGTTTCGGTTGTTGTTGAACAATTTATGATTGAGTTCAGACTTGCGTCGTTCACAGTCAAATCAAGGAGATATGTTGATTTTTCAGACAGCGGTTACTATGTGCCTGATTTTGAAAGCGCAGAGCTCAGAGAAGGTTATGTTAAAAGAATGGACTCGCTTTTTGAGCTTTATTCAGAGCTTTGCGAGGGCGGAATACCAAAAGAAGACGCGCGCTTTGTTTTGCCATACTGCTTTTTCAGCAACTTTTTCTGTTCGCTCGGCGGCAGGGAGATGATCAATGTTCTTCGTGCAATGCTTTATGGGCGCGGAAAAGATATACCGGAAATCTATGCACTCGGAGAGTCTCTTCTCGCTCAATGCAAGGAAAAGGCTCCTGGCGCTTTTTCAAATTTTGAGGAGGACAACTGCTCTTACTGCGACCTTGTTGACCTCTCCTTTGTTGAAGCGGCTGAAGATGAAAAAGCAAGCCTCAAAAGCGACGTTGAGGTGCTCGGCTACACGCCGGACTGCGAGAGGCTGATTGCAAAGGCAGCGCTTGCCGAATGCACGCAGCTTTCTTCTGCGGCGATTTGCAGCGCACTCGCCGAGGAAAAAACGGATGAACGGGTCATTGACGCGGTATTTGCCTCCTCAAGACCTCGTGCGCTCGAAAGCGCGGCGTTCACCGTCAGGTTCAATGATGTTTCGCTTTCAACGCTCACTCATATTGCGCGCCACAGAATGCAGAGCCTTTTGGTTCCCCGGCTCTGTGACTGCGACAGAACAGGCTATATTATTCCCGCCTCGGTGAGAGACAGTGAATATCTTGATAAATATGTTGACGCTTTTGAAAAGACTGCGGCGTTTTATAAAAAGCTTGAGGAAAACCACGCGCCGAAAGGTCAAAGCGTGTATTGCCTTTTGAGCGGAAATACGGTTGATGTTGTTTCAACAATGAATGCGCGCGAGCTGAAGCTGTTTTTTGAGCTTCGTACGTGCACAAGAGCTCAGTGGGAGATACGCGAAAAAGCAACGGCTTTGCTTTTTGAACTGCGTAAAATTTCTCCAACGCTTTTCAAAAACTACGGTCCCAGCTGTTTTTCAAAGGGCAAGTGCCCCGAGGGCAGACTCAGCTGCGGAAAAGTGAAAGAAATGCGGGATAAATTTTCAAATTAGTTATTAAAATTCAAAATACTGCCTTTTTTCTATGTTTTTTCAAAATAAAAGACAGCCTTTATAAAGTTTAATAGTTTTTCGACAATCAACGACAAGATTTTTCATTGCAAATGTTGTATGCTGTCGGTGCATGGAAGGTGAGGTAACACAACATATTGTATTATGAAAGTGATGGTGTCATGTCTATGAAAAAGATTGTTTTGAAATCAAATGCAGCAGTTCTCAAGGTGAAAAGTATTGATGTTTTCATCATGAATTCGATTCTTTCATTCATAGTTCTCAACAGAAGTCTCAGTATGCCGAAAACGGTGCATTTTCTTGACAGCAGGCTGACAAGAAAACGCGAGGAGGTTGACTTTGGAGTTGAAAGAATCCTCAAACTCGTTTGCGAAGACTGAAAAAAGCCCTTTTGAAAGAATGAATCGCCCCCAAAGGTCAATAACTTTTGGGGGCATATCAAAACCCCCGGCGGCTGTTCGCCTTTTATTAGCCGCAACATATTTTCCTCAAATGTCTGATAACAGTAGACTATTTTGAATTAATGTGCTATAATTTAACAGCGACATGTGAGAATGAGTCACTTTCACTGTCTGACGTTACTTTCGGCATTGCAAAATCAGTTGTTTTCAGACCGTTTTTTTATATATCAATGAAGATGAGTACCGATTAAGATGAGTACGAACAGGGGAAAAATATGGGACTTTCAAAATCTGTCATTGAAGACATTACCAACAGGTATTACGACGATATATATAAGTTCAGCGTTGCCAGAGTTCAGGATAAGGACGCGGCTGCCGATATTACGCATGAAAGCTTTTTGGCTCTTTTCAAAAAGGCTGACAGCATTGAGGATATCAATGTGCGTGCGTGGCTCTATAAAACAGCCGAATTTGAAGTGAAAGTGCATTTAAAAAAGCGGAAACGGGCAGAAAGAAACAGAAGCTTTGAGGATTGCGAAGACATTGAGGTTTATGATGAGCTTGAAGAAACTCTCAGCGAAGAAGAGTTTGAAGAATTGCTCAACAAAGCACAAAAAAAAATACTTTCAATACTTAACGAAGAAGAAAAAAACTTGTTTATAAAGCTGTATATGGAAAAAAAGAATGTTACTGTTGTAAGCGATGAGCTTGGTTTGACCAAAGATAATCTTTATGTTAAGTCTCATCGCGTCAGAAAAAAATCAAAAGAGATAATTTCAACAATTGATTTTATGTTGAGAATATTCTTTTTCAAGCTCAATTAAAGAATTTCTGAAAAAACTTGTAAGATTTTGCATTTCGTGCCGTACATATATAGGTGATAAACATGGAGAACATAAAAAACGGTATATTTACCAAGCTTGACAATTTAATAGAAGTTGAGCTTCAAAAGGAGAGTCCTGACACAGACGTAGTTTATGAGTGTATTGACGGCATACTCAGACTTGAGGAGAGAACATCTTATCAGTTGACCAAAAGGCAGCGCTCGAGCAACGTACGTATGATTGTCAGCGAGGCTTCAACAGGAAGATTCCGTACAAAGCTTTGGAAAACCATGTTGGCTGTGGCTGTCATAAATACACTTATTTTTGGAACAGTAATTGCATATCCTACTCTTGAAATCAAAATTGCGGATTATGGAATCTATTCTGAGGTTTCGGTCAATTATTATGCAAAAGCAATAGATCGTGAGGTGGTTGTCACCTATGTTCCCGAGGGATATGAAATAACAGAATCTAAGACCGATAGGTATCTTTCAAAGAAAGAGTATTTTGCCGGTGAAGACTTTATTTTGATTGAAAAAGACACAATTGGATCAACTAGCATTAATACAGAATACGGTGCCGCCCATATTGTTGAGACAAATGGAATAAAATATATTTTCTTTGGTGAAGATGTTCACGGAAGAGGTGTAATATGGTTTGACAGAGGATACTGCTATAAAGTATTCCCGTCAAACTTAAGTGAAGAGGAAATGCTCAAAATTGCTGTGGGCGTTAGTTAAAATTGACAAATATATAAATGCGTTTTTATGAATAACAGAGAAAAGGGTTTTTTCTCTGTTATTTTTTTCATATATCGGTAAGATTTTTGTCTTTTTTTCGTATATAAATATGAGGGAGTGTTATTTATTGGTTATTCAAAAGTATTGGTTATTCAAAAGCGCTTTGAACGGTTTTGCCCCCTCATTTGACGTGATTTTTCACAAATAATATAGCATATTTTTGGTTATAAAGTGGAAACTTTGTTTTTTTGCCGTTTTTTTCAAATTTTTTTGTAAGATTTTGTGCTCTCCCGACGTATATAATAGAAGGGAGGTGAACATTATGAAAAACACAAAAAGACTTCTTGCTATTCTCATATGCGCCGTTATGGTTTTTTCGTGCGTGCAGATTTCTGCTCTTGCAGTCGTACCCATGAGATATACTTATGTTAAGGACAAGGACTGCTCATTCAGTATCTCCGGAGCCAATTCAACTTCAATTGCAAAATTGTACGCTACCAAAAAAATGGAATTGAGCGTAACAATGGAATTGCAAAAGCTCAAAAGCGGCGAATACAAAACCATTGAAACATGGTCAGAAAGCAAAACGGCTACTTCAATCGAAATGTCGGAGACAAGGATCATCAATGTGCTCTCAACATACAGATTGAAAGTGACCTTTGAAGTCGGAAACGAAACGATAGTTTGCTTCAGATACGCAAGCTAAGCTGCCTTTCAAAAAAGGAGGGGTGATAAAAGCTGCTATACCCGATAGGCTCAAACATTACCGGATATTAAACAGGAGGAAGACGAAATGAAAGGAATTACAAAAATTTTGTCCGTATTTCTTGCAGTGCTGATGATCCTCACAACGGTCGAATGCATCACCCCTGTCTTTGCGCAAGAAATTGCTTTGAATGAACTTGAAAGAGAGTTTGATCCCGAAGATTCTCTTGACTTTGTTGCAGAAGAGGAATCTTCACGAACAGCAAACAGCAAAACATATCTCATGAGCGACGGCTCTTTTGAACACGGTATTTTTTCTCATAATGTGACAGGATCGGCTAACGGTCCGATGCGTGCACCGAGTCATAACAGGAATAATAATTCTGTTTCTGCAACATATGTGAAGTCAACGGACGGCGAAGACGACGACCATTCAGATGAAGAAAACATTCTTGTCAGCTCAAATTCCTATGGTTTTGTTGAAATACCTACCGTTGCCGAGCTGAACAATTATCATGTCAAGACGGCATATCTCTATTTGCCAGTAGTGAGCGGAAGTACAGACGCGGTCGTATATGCATATTACCTTGACAAAATCGACGACAGCGCTTCTTTTTCATACAGCGACATCGCTTCTCACATTAGATGCATTGATTACGCCACGGTCAAAGAATATGGGGACGACGGAAAATACATAAGCCTTGACGTTACCTCTGCATTGAGGAGCGATTCCGGCATGGTTGTTCTCGGTTCTTCAAGCTCCGTCACTCTCGGAAAAAGCATTTCAAACGCCGATGATAACGACACTCTCTTCATGGCGAGCGGCGCGCCGAAAGTTGTTTTTTCATATAATTACATTATAACAGCGGGTCTTGATGATGATTTTGAATATACATCATTCGATCTCGGTGCTGCAGGCACGGCATATATAAACAAGCAGAGCGGCAACCTCGTTATAAAGAGAGACGACATTGCAACCGGCTCCGGCGAGCATGCTTATGAAATCAATTCGGCATATAACTCAATGTCAACCCTTGGCAGCGGCATGTGGATGCACAATTTTGACGCAAGCGTAGCCTTTTTGGGACTTTTGTATATTGACGAAAACGCAACTGTGTCTGTTCTTTATCCCGAAGAAGAAGAGGGAGAGGACGACAACGTTCGCAAATTAAAAAAGAATAATTACGGATTTACAACCCTTGAGATACTTGAAACACAGACCACTGAATATGTGCTGTTTGAGAACACGGTTCTCGAATGCACAATTTCAATACCCTCCGCAACGAGATATCTTTTGACGGCTGATGAGGGAGCAACAAGATATACTTATACAAGTGAATATAATCTCACCGAAATTGCGGTCAAGGATGAAAACGACACATACCGCACGGTGATGGGCAAATATCCGGATCCTAATGATGAGTCCGGAAATTCTTATTATATTGCAGACGCTGACGAAAATAAAATACACGTTTCAGTGTCCGAAAACTCAAAAACCATGACGCAGATTCTTCCCGGCGGCGGAATCGGCGACGTTGAAACGATTACCACAGACGAAGAAGGCAACGTAATTTCCGTTGAAAAAAACGGACAGACGGTTTCAGCCTATACATATGACTCTGCAAACAGAATGACCTCGGTTGAAAACGACAAAGGCTACAGGCTTGAGTTTGAATATAACAGCGCTGACGATGAGGGCAGCTATAAGGTCGTTTCTGTTCAGGAGTTCCAAAACACAACCGCCGGAAAAAAGGTCACTTATTCAAGAACATATGACAGCTGCACCGAAAGAACAGAGGGCGTTGACGGCGTGTTCAACAACGGCGATGACGTTCTCACAAAGTACAGCTTTGACAATAATTGCAGATTGATTTGCACACAGGCAAAAACGGCTGACGGCGAGGAATTGGATTCGGTTTCATATTCATACAATGATAATGAAGTCTCCGGCGTTGCCTCCTCCGGCAGAATAGCTGACAACTGTCTGAAAAACCATAATGTTGAAAGCCTCACAGACTGGACGCCGAAAAGCATTGATGACTCCGCGTGCGATTATTCTGCGGTCTATACAACAGAAGAAAGCTTTGTTGGCAACGGAAGCGTCAAGGTCACCGTCAACGACATGACCGCCACGGGCGGAGCGGGCGTTTATCAGGAATTCACAGTTTCAGATTCAAGCGTTCTTCAAAGAGGCGGGGAGTATGTTGTTTCTGCGCACATAAAAACGGCGGGCATCAGCCGCGACGCAGACACGAGTGACAACCGCAACTTTGGCGCCGCCGCAATGATTCGCCTTGGCTTTAATGACGGAACGAGCTCAACGAGGTCATACACCGAGGCGGTCAAAGACAGCAACGGCGAGTGGGAAAGAGTGTTCACCTGGGTCAGTATACCCGAAAACTGCAACAAGCTGACCGTGTATCTCCTCGTTAGGAACGGCACCGGAACGGCGTATTTTGACGGTATTCAGCTTGAAAAGGGCAGAGTGCCGAGCGAGTATAACCTCCTTGAAAACAACAGCTTTGATTATTCCGAAAGCACAACCGGCAATACCGGCAACAACTGGATAAGAAAATATCTTTCTTCTTCAGACGGAATTTCAGACGGAAGCTTTGTTATCGGCGGTGATGTTTCAAAGAACAAGTATATTTATCAGGACGTTGTTCTCACCGAGGCGGATCAGAACAAAAGCTACGTTCTCAAAGCGGTGGCAAGGGGCAGCTCAATGCCTTTTTCAAAAGCGGCTTTTTCCGTCAGATTGAGAACGTTTTATGAGGACGGAACATACGGCGATTCAAGCGCAACAACAAAGTTCAATGCATATAACTATGAAGAACAGTACATTCAAGCCGCTTATTCCGTTCCGCCGTCGGCAACCGGCTCAAAAGCGGTGAAAATCCGTGTTTATTTCATGTATTACAAAAACCTCAACCAAGTTGAGGTCAAAACAATCAATCTGATTGAAAGCAACAATGTTTTTGATTACACAGACAACACGGTTGTTGAAAAAGATGAAAACGGAAATATCATCAGAAGCGTTGACGAAAGCGGAAACGTAACAACATACACCTATAATAACAACAAAGTCAAGCTTTCTGAAACAACGGTTGACGCTGAGGGCAACACTGTCTATCACGCAGAATATAACGCGCTCGGCGATATCATATCCGAAAACAATAACGGCGAGGTCACAACATATACCTACTCCGACGGAAAGCTTTTGAAAACCGTTTTCACCGATTCACAGGAGAACGTAACAACGACAGATTACATTGACGGCGTAATTTCATCTGTTGTAACAAAAACAAAGGAAAACGCTGTAACCTACACTGCGACATATGACAGCTTTGGCTGCATACTTTCTGAAACAGAAGACGGCTCAACCACAACATACACATATACGCGCGACAGCTTTGGCAATATTCTCTCCTCGGTATGCTCCGACGGAACAACGGAAAATTATATCTATTCCTATTTTGACGATGATAACGACGGTGAAAACGATCGCTCCGAATTGGACAGCTCTTATACACTGGACAGTGACGGCGTTACCCGTTATTATGACAAGGAGAGCAGACTGATTCGCGAGGAGAAAGACGGCAGCGTTATTTCTCTCTATGCCTATGACAGCAGCGGCAATCTGATTTCAAAAACCGAAAACGGAAAAACCATAGCCTATTCATACAGCGACGGAAATTTGGCGTCTGTTACCCGCAACGGCAACTCATATAACTACACATATGACGTATGGGGCAACAAAAAAGCCGTAAAGATCGGAAGTCAGACCCTTGAGTCATATTCCTATAAGCCGAACCACGGTGTTCTCTCCAAAAAGACATACGGAAACGGCAGCACGGAAAAATACTCATACAATTCCTACGGTATGGTTTCAAACGTAAACGCGGTTGGCGTCGGCTCGTATTCTTTCAACTACGATTCAAAAGGAATCCTTGTTTATACAAGGGACAATGTCGGCAATTTCCGCACATACTATAAGTATGACAAGCAGGGCAGGAACATCGGCGAGCACGTTGTTTCAACGGTCAACTCAAATGCATATTCGAATGACCTGTATAACACCGCTTTGGTTTATGACGATGAGGGCAGAGTGACGCAAAGCACGGTTTCCTCAGTCAACGGCACGGTGAAAAACAGCTACGCCTATGACTCGACCGACGACGGAAACGACAGAATCGTCAGCACGTTCACGAGCACAAGGGGCGTAACCTCCGTTTACGACGCGGAGTCAAGGATAACAACGCGGACTATCTCCACCAAGAGTCCGTACGTTCAGTCATATACCTATGACAGTGACGGCTATGTTTCGCAGGAGATAAGCGGAACTTCCGTTTTTGCCTATACCTATGACGACGACGGAAAAATAACGGAGATCAAAAAGGACGGCGTTCTCAGAAAGAGCTATGTTTATGACTCCGAGGGGCAGCTGATTCGCGAAAATAACCTTGACTCTAATTCCACGATTTTGTATAATTATGACGGTTATGGAAATATCACTTCAAAGGTTTCATATCCGTATACGACCGGAACGGTGGGCGAGGCAACCGGAACAGTCAGCTATACCTACGGCGACAGCAGTTGGAAAGATAAGCTGACGGCGTTCAACGGAGAGGCTGTTTCATACGATGCCATAGGCAATCCCACAACGTACCGCGGAGCGACAGCCACGTGGTTCGGACGTCAGATGCAGTCATATTCAAAGGGCAGCAACAGCGTAGCCTATAAATATGATGAAAACGGTTTGAGAACCTCAAAAACCGTCAACGGCGTTCAGCATGATTATTACTACGTTGACAGCGTTCTGATGTATGAAAAGGTCGGCAGCGATTATGAGCTGTTCTATCGTTATGACAACGAGGGAAAGCTGTCAATGATCGTGCGGTATAACTTTGACGAGGCAAAGAATTATTATTACAACGTGGTGACGAATACACAGGGCGACGTTGTGAGGATTCTTTCCGGCAGCGGAGCGATTCTTGTTGAGTACACCTATGACGCGTGGGGCAAAATAGTATCGATCAAGAACGGCAGCGGCTCGGCAATCACAAGCTCGTCAAATATCGGAATAATGAACTCGGTTCGTTATCGCGGCTATGTGTATGACACCGAAACAGGACTTTATTATCTCCAAAGCCGTTACTATGACCCGGAAGTCGGCAGATTCATTAACTGTGATGACCCGGAGTTTATTGGTGGAAATGATACTGCAATTGGCTGGAATGGATTTGCGTATTGCGAGAACGAGCCGGTAAACTATTTGGATGATAATGGTGAGAAGAAACAGAGTAATCGTTTTAAATATCCTTTATTTATCAACTTTTATTATGATTTTGAAGGTGGTGTTGCACATGCTGATTTTGAACTTGATGAGTGCGTGTTCTCATACGGAAATTACGCCAGAGATGGTCGCCCAGAATACATACAGGGCACCAAAAAGAAGCAAGGAAGATTGATGATGGCAAATATGTCCGAATGGTTGCATTATAATAAGGGGATGTATAAATACGTAAAAGCCTACTGGATTTTTCTGACAAAAAAAGAGTATCGTAAGTTGAATGATTTCATAGCCGATGTAATCAGATGCGTAAGAATTGAAGAATTTGCGTCGCACTCAAATACAGGATATGTTATTGCAAACAGCGTGTACAAGGGCAAATACTTAGAGTATAAATTATATAAGACCAACTGTTCTACTTTTGTCAGAGATGCTTTGAGATACACTTTTGATAAGAAGTTCACTGACAAGACTAAACTTCCGATGTTTATGGTTCTTTCACCCAGTCGGGTTGAAAAAATGGTTAGTGCTATGACAGATATTTGGTTCAGATTTCCAGTGCGTTGAGGAGGCTTTACAATGAAGAACAAATACAAAACCATAATTATATTAATTTTAATTTTGTGTTTAGCTGTGGTGTCGGTCATTTTTGTTGCGCCATTAATAAAAAAATCTGCATTTAAAGAAATGCTTAGTGGCGGAACAATATACTGGGTTGAGACTGAGGGCTATTCGGAAGAGCAAAAGAAGAAAGTAGTTTCATGCCAAAATTTAGAAACTCCAAAAACTATTATAACCGGTGAAAAGGACATACATAGTTTTTATATTTCTAAACAAGCGGAAGTTGCAAAAATCTGTACAGAATCTGCTGGCAATGTGGTATATGTAAAGACATCAGATGAGAATAACGAACCCGTAACCGTTTCTGAAACAGGAATTGTTAAGGAAGATAATTATTATTATGTCGAAACGAATAATAATAAACATTCAGTTTTGAAGGTAAACCTAAGAACAAATGAAAATGAGGTAATATTTGAGACAGACAAAGAAATTTTTCTTTTGGCTACTCAAAGTGAAAGGTTATACTTAAAAAACGGAAGTCAATATTTGTATTTTGATAATTCTGAGATCAAAACTGTTCCGGAAAACAAAATTATTGGAAGTCTGATAGCTGCAAATGACGATTCAGTTGCTTTTTATTATAATAAAAAAATAAATTTGTATAATGCTACTGATTTTGATTTAATATCATCGACTGACGTTGATGAGCAACCAAATCATGCGGTGCTGAGTCCCAATTCAGACAAACTTCTGTATTGTATGATTGATGATAAGGATTATTTTGCAGGAAATACAGACAGATTCTTTATTTATAAAGTGGTTCGTTTGCTTGATGGAAAATATGTCACATACAAAGATGACAGAAAAATTGATGGTTTTGTTGATTGGAAATAAAGAGCTTGTAATATCAATATAAGCGGTTTGTTTTCAGCGAGAAAGCAAGCACAGAAGTTTTTGTGCTATAACAACCTAAATAGTCACTCCAAAGCTTCTGTGTAACGTTTCAAGTACACACACATTTTCTAATGTGAGTCCCTCACGTAAAACGCGTGGGTCTCAATATACCTTTGCTCTCCCCGTGATCACCACCCTTCAAAAAATAGA
>CAKTDF010000023.1 GCA_934541115.1 uncultured Eubacteriales bacterium | reverse complement strand
CATAATTCCTTATCAGGTCAGTTGCTTTGAAAACTATCGGTATGTTAAACCAAACCTGCTAAACGCTAATATGAGAGGCTGCCGACAAGACAGATAGCCATAGGCTAACTCTGTCTTGCCGGTGGCTTTTTTCATTTGGCAGACAAACGAAAGGGCTTCCGGCTGAGAAATCAGAAAGGAAGCCTTTTTTATGTTCTTATTAAACCGTTGGCATTGTTTACTTGCCAAATATCCCTGATCTCCACATCTTTTGAAAATCAAAAATTCAAAAAGTTTAAGGAGATTAAGGAATGAACAATACTAATATTTCTGCTCAGAGCGAGCAATTTTACATTGATTGTGAGGTTATCGAAACGAAGTATGAGTACCCACAATACACAGGAGTTGAGAAATGGATTATCATAACCGACCTGACCGAAGAAGAATTGAAAGGCAAATATGCAGAGCAAATTGCCCCATTAAAACCGTTTATCGTTCTTCCTCGCTCTTTTGGCGAAGTTCGTGATGATTACAGAAGGAACGAAAAGAAGCACCTTATGAGAGCGGTTCGCTCTATTGAACCTTTTGATTATGACGATGATTTGCTTATGGCACATCACCCTGAACTTATTGCGGATGCTTTTCCCGAAATGCTCTTTGATGAACGATGCCAAAAGGTTCGTCAAGCCCTATCGTCATTAAAGCCCTTGCAAAAGCAAAGGGTTATCAAATACTTCTTTGACAATAAAACCACCTATGAAATTGCTGAAGAAGAAGGTTGCTCACATCAGGCAGTATGCAAGTCTATCAACGGCGCTCTGAAAAAACTAAAGAAAGTTCTGTAAAATGGTTGCCAAACGGCTTCTCTCAGTGGGAATTAGTGAAGGGACTGCTTTGTAATCCCTTCGAATAAATCATTGAGAGGTATTACAAATGGAAAAAAAAGATTTATTTAAAATCAAATGGGGCGAGATTTATACTTGCGATCTCGGCACTATGAAAGGTTCGGTTCAATGTGGTGTTCGCCCCGTGTTAGTAGTGCAAACGAACAAATTGAATTGCAATAGTCCTACGGTTGTTGTGGCAGTCATTACATCGGTTCGCAAAAGAGAAGATATTGCTTCTCATATCCCGTTAGAAACGAATTGTGGACTCAAAGAACCGTCTATGGTAATGCTTGAGCAATTAAGGACTATCGACAAAGCCGAAGAACTGATTTCTTTCGTTGGCAGAGTTGATGACGGAGAAACAATCGCAAAAATTAAAGACGGTATCCGTTATCAATTCCAACTGACGAGAAAGAAAAAGCCTATCAGGACGGGATATATTCTTAGCCTTTGCCCGAAGTGCCGTGCCGAGTTCTTCTGCATACCGGAGAACATTCTTAGGCGAGTAGATCCCTTGCAGGTTGAAAAAGAACCTTGCGATAAGTGTCAGGTTGGCTACGGATACGATTATTTAATCACAAAGCGAACCAAGCGCCCGACAAACAACGAGGGTGGTTCTGATGTTTGAGGATAAGGTCGCTGACTTAAATCAGCAGACAATGGCTCACCCACCTTATTATGAGAAGCGAACCTATACCGTTTCGGAAATTCAGGATATTCTCGGTATAGGACGGAACGCTGCTTATGCTATCGTGAAAAAAGGATATTTCAGTACGGTTCGTATCGGTGGTATCATTCGCATTTCAAAAAGGAGTTTCGATGCTTGGCTCGATGAAAAAAGCAATTCTTGTCAAGTATGCGATGACACCTAATCGCATCATTAACAAAACTTTCGATTTTGAGTACCATATAGCCAAGCAAAGCGGCTTGGCTATATGGCTCAAAAAAAGGAGGTTCAATAATGAGCAAAACAAGTATGTCTGTAATGGAGATGGGTAAATCTCTCGGCTTGGGCAAAACAGAGTCGTATTGGCTCGTTCACAAGGAACAGTTTGAAACACGATTTGTCGCAGGCAAAATGAGAGTAATGGTAGAGAGTTTTGAGAGGTGGTACGCAAATCAACTTCACTACAAAAAAATAAGCGGCGAATTGCCCGGTAAGGAACTGCTCAAGCGCACTATGACAGTTCCTACTATGGCGAAACTCTTAGGTATCAAAGAAGCAAACGCTTATGAACTGATACACAGATTACATTTTCGGTCGGTAAAAACCGAATATAGCAGCCAACGGTTGCTGATTGACAAAGTCACTTTTAATGAATGGCTCAAAAAGCAGACTCACTACAAGATAGTCGAGGGAAAGGAGGACTTCTATGATAGAGCAGAATTGTCTGAGGCTCAATGAGAAGAACGGCACTCCCAAAGGAAAAAAGAGTTATAACCTCTCAGAGATAATGGCTATTCTCGGCATATGTCGTTCCTCTGCTACCAAACTTGTTAAGTCAAATAAGTTTCGTAGTTTCCGTATCGGTAGAGAGGTTAGAATTCCCAAGTCGGAATTTGATGCTTGGCTTGACAGTAATACTAAGTAAGGAGGAAGTGCTATATGGCATCTATCGTAAAAAGAAAAAGCAAATATTCAGTAGTTTACACCTACAAAGACGACAAAGGCGAGAAGCGTCAGAAGTGGGAAACCTTTGCGACCAACGCTGAAGCCAAACGGCGTAAAGCGGAAGTTGAGTTTCAACAAGAGTCCGGTACTCTTGTTATTCCCGAAGCAAAGACTGTAAAGGAGTTGCTTGAGGATTACACTTCAATTTACGGAGTGAACACTTGGGCGATGTCTACCTATGAAGCAAGGCGAAGCCTAATATTCAATTACATTAACCCAATTATCGGAGATGTGAAACTCTCTGATCTGAACACCCGACTGATGGAGAAGTATTATCAGAACTTGCTCAAAGTCAAATCAAGGGTGGTAAACAACCGCAAGCCAAATACGGAGTATTTATCCTGTCATACAGTCCGAGAAGTCCACAAACTACTTCGTAGCGCATTTAATCAGGCGGTAAAATGGGAACTGATGCAGAAGAACCCTTGTATCAATGCAACACTCCCGCAAGAGGAACACAAGGCTCGTGATATATGGGATGCGCCCACGCTCTTTAAGGCACTTGAACTGTGCGATGACGAAATACTAAAACTTGCGATAAACCTTGCGTTTTCCTGCTCATTGCGAATTGGCGAAATGCTCGGTCTGACTTGGGACTGTGTTGAAATCTCAGATGCAAGCATAGCAAACGGTACGGCTTTTATATTCGTCAACAAAGAACTTCAGCGAGTTAATCGTGACGCCCTTGAGAAGTTGAACGAGAAAGGCATTGTTTTCAAATTTCCTGCTTTCTTTGCGAGGACAAACACCGCTTTGGTTCTCAAAGAGCCAAAAACAAAGACAAGTACCCGAAAGGTGTTTTTGCCCAAAACGGTTGCAGAAATGCTCAAAAATCGCTATCAGGAAATTCAGGAATACAAGGAACTGTTCGGAGATGAATTTCAAGATTTTAACCTTGTATTTTGTAGTGCAAACGGCAGACCGATGGAAAGTCAGATTATAACCCGTGCCTTGCAGAAACTCATAAGAGAAAACAACCTGCCGCCCGTAGTTTTTCATAGCCTACGACACACAAGTATCACCTACAAGTTGAAACTCAACGGTGGGGATATTAAGTCCGTTCAGGGTGACTCAGGACACGCTCAGGTGAAGATGGTTACTGATGTGTATTCTCATATCTTAGATGAGGACAGGCGGCTCAACGCACAGAGATTTGAAGAAGCCTTCTATCAGCACAAAGAACTCTCTGAAAGTAGTGCTGAGAAATTGATGCCTGACACGCAAAACACTTATTCAGATGATGACCGCAAGTCACCACAAGACGGAGGTATTACAGATGAAACGATGCTCAATTACCTCATAAACAACCCTGAGTTCCTACAAAAGTTCAAGGCTCTACTTGGCGTATGAAACTCAATAAAAAAGCGCAACGGCGAGATCATTCGATGGTCTTGCCGTTTTCTTTTTGATTTATTGTGTTGAATTTTTCACAGAAATCGACTATAATATATTTATGCTAATCCTCGGTACTCGATAACAAACCGAGTGACAAGCGATTAAATGCACGCATTCGTGAGCAATTTGACCGTTTCCCAAAGACCGAACTCCGTGCTAATTCCCGTCTAATCATACAGTTGAAAACGGGGTGAAATTAGCAGTAATTCCGCAACACGGCTTAACACTTAAAGTGCGAAAAAGCCTTGAAAATACGGGGTTATCGGGCATAGGAAGTGACTCAACAACTGTATGCTGAGGTCACTCCTAAGGGTTAGTTGTGAGTTCGATTCTCGCAGGGGGTGCCAAAAGAACTGCCGTACGGCGGTTTTTTTGTGCCTCCTTAGTTAAAAAGCTGTGATATACAGGAAGTTTTTCTGTAATTTCAGTAAAAACTGTTGACCGAAAGACTGTTTTTGGCTATACTAACAGCAAGGAGGCGATACTATGATCGTTAGACCCTACTATTTGGATATACTTAAAACCTATCGTGATGTTCCGTTGGTGAAGATTCTTGCCGGAATCCGTCGCTGCGGAAAATCAACCATTTTAGATATGCTGAAAGACGACCTGCTCGACAGCGGCATTGAGGCAGACCACGTTATCTGTATGCGCTATACTTCGGAGGAGCTGGACGACGGCATGACAGCCAAGCAGATGTACCGGGATATAAAAGAGAAAATGACCGACAGTGAGCGCTACTATCTTCTACTGGACGAAGTACAGGAGATAGCTGGCTGGGAAAAGGCAGTCAACAGTCTGTTGGAGGAAGCCACTACCGACATTTATGTGACCGGCTCCAATTCCAAGCTGATGTCCGGTGAAATCTCCACCTATCTTACGGGGCGTTATATCTCCATTCCCGTCTTTACTCTCTCCTTTGCCGAATATCTGGAGTTTAAAAAGGACAGCGGCCGCACGCCGAAAGAGCTTTTGAACGAGTATATCCGCATGGGTGGTTTTCCCATCGTCGCGCTCGGTAACTTTAACGAGCGTTCGTCCTATCAAATCGTCGAGGGAATCTACAATTCCGTTATAACAAGTGACATCACCAGGCGGCACAATATCACAAACTTTGACCTGTTCAACCGCGTGGTGAAGTATATCGTAGAAAATGTCGGCAAGACTTTCTCCGCAAACGCCATAGTGAAATTTATGAAAAGCGAAGGACGCTCCCTCTCGGTGGAGGCAGTCTATAATTATTTGGAATGGCTTGAAAAGGCTTTTGTTATCTATCGCTGTCAGCGGTACGATATGCAGGGCAAAACCGTTCTGAAAACGCAGGAAAAATTCTATCTTGCGGACGCTTCTCTCAAATACTGCATAATGGGCTTTAATCCGAAATCCGTTGCCGCCATGCTGGAAAACATCGTGTACTTCGAGCTTCGGCGAAAGGGCTATGATGTGTATATCGGCAAAAACGCAACCAAGGAGATCGACTTCGTGGCAGTACGGCGGGACGAACGCATCTATGTGCAGGTGTGCCGCAATCTGCCGGAGGAGTCCGACCGGGAGGTTGCCAACCTGCTTGAAATCAAAGACCATTACCCGAAATATGTGGTAACGCCGGACGAACTGGCTACAGGCAATATCAACGGAGTCAAGATCGTACACCTTGCAGATTTTCTGTTGAGTAAAGATTATTAAAAGGTTTCTGCACACAGAATTATAAAAATATATACAGATATCGCGTAGCCGAACAGCTTAGATCATGTGAGCAGAGCTGTCCGGCTTACTCTTTATATCGGGAGTCATTAAAGCTGTTGTCCTCTGCGGAATCGTGTTTTCATATCAACTTTTTTCAACCGAATCCCCCGCGGAATTTAATTGATTTTCTTCCTTTGTTTATTGACGATGCGGCAGGTCTTGTGATAGAATATTTTCAATTACTTGTTTATGAAAGAATGTTGAAAATGAAAAAAACAAAAGCGTTCTCACTGTCTGTTCTCGCGGCTTTTCTTGTTCTTCTCGCCCTTTGCTTCGGCGTTTCTGCGGCGTCGGCACCGCAACAGGTCGGAAAGCTCAAAATCGTTGCAGAAAGCAACAGCGTTCTTGTTACATGGGACAAGATACCCGATGCGGACGGCTACCGGGTATATCTTGTTGAAGACGGAAAAATCACAGATTACAAAACCCTCAAAGAGCCGTCTCACGAGTTCAAAAATCTTAAACCGAACAGCTCATATTCCGTCAGAGCCAGAGCATATATCCTCACGGGAAAAGACGGCAAAGAAAAGCTTTTCGGAAAATACAGCGAATACCGCGTTTTTAAAACCAAGCTCTCCTCCCCCACCGGACTGAAAGTAAAAAAAGCCACCTCCGATTCCCTCGCAATGACATGGAACGCTGTCAAAAACGCAAACAAGTATTATGTCTGCTTTGCCCCCACCGGTTCTTCAAATTACAAGGTCATAGCAGAGACAAAAAAGACCTCCTATACCGTTAAAAATCTTGACGGAAAAAGCGGATACAAAATCAGAATCCGTGCCGTGAGTGACGATAACCTTTCAAGAATGACTCCCGTCACCGCTTTTTACACTATCCCCAAAAAGCCCACCGGTCTCAAAGCAAAAAGCAAAACGCCCTCATCGGTTGAGCTTTCATGGAACAGCCTCAAGCCCTCGGACGGTTACAGGGTTTATGCCGCAACCTCAAAGGACGGAAAGCTCAAATATCTCGGCACAACAAAAAAGACCGGCTTCACCTATTCCAAAGGCGAAAGCGAAACCGTCTATTACTTTTCCGTCCGCGCAATAATCAAGACGGAAAATCAGAGCATATACGGCGAGCTTTCAAACCGTGTACGCGGAAAGACCGGAAAATTCACTGCGACCCTTTCAAAAAGTACCGTCAGAAAAGGTGAATACCTTGACGTAAAGCTCAAGGGAGCAAAGTCATCAAAGCTTTCAAGCTCAAACACCTCGGTTTTAAAGGTTGAAAAAGGCAGACTCCACGCCGTCGGCACGGGCAGCGCAGTCGTCACCGTCAAAAGCGGAAAGAGCAAGGTCAAGCTGAATGTAAAAGTCAATCCGCCGGTTATGAACTATATGTCCTGCGTTTATGACGTAACAAAGGGACAGATGCTTTTTGGCAACAGAATGAATGAGCGCTGCTATCCGGCGAGCATAACAAAGCTCATAACCGCTCTTGTTGCTCTCAAATATATGAGCGTTGATTCAACTATAGTTGTCGGCAGCGAGCTGAATATGGTTGAACCGCTTTCAAGCCGCTGCGGAATCTATCAGGGTGAAAAGTTCCGTCTCGGCGATCTGCTTTACGGTCTGCTGCTCCCATCCGGCGGAGACGCGGCTTATACAATTGCCGTCAACTGTGCGCGCAAGGTCTCCGGTAATCCCAACATGGGATATGTTGCAGCCAAAAACTATTTTGCCGGTCTTATGAACAGCTATATGAAGTCTATAGGCGCAACGGGAACTCACTGCGTCAATCCCCACGGCTATCCCGTCTCCGGTCACTATTCAACCGTGCATGACCTGCTGCTTGTTGCCCAAAAGGTTCTTCAGAACAAAACGCTCAGCCGTGTGACCTCCACCTACGGAAAATATATTACGGCGCTGACAGGTCGCGGCAGATACTGGAAAACGACCAACGGTCTGATCATTCCCGGCGGTTCGCGATACAACCGCTACTCCCACGGAATGAAAACCGGAACAGTCAACGACAACTACACCGGAATAATTTCTGCCGCAACCACAAGCAAGCACACCGTTATCACCGTCGTCATCGGCTGCGAAAGCTACGGCGCAAGGTATGACGCAACGCAAAGACTTTATAACTACTACTTATAAGAAAAAACCGCCCCGGACTGCCGGAGCGGTTTTTTGTGCAAACTTAAACTTATTTTTCCTCGGCTTCTCCTGCTTTTTCAAGGCGGTCAAAAACAAGGGCGTAGCCGTCGTTGCCATAGGTCAGGCATTTATTGACGCGGCTGACAGTTGTTGTGCTTGCGCCGGTACGCTTGCTGATCTCAATATAATTAAGCTTTTGTCTCAGCAAACGGGCAACCTCAAGCCGCTGCGAAATATCAATAAGCTCCTTTTCCGTGCAGATATCACCGAAAAAGCTGTAGCACTCCTCAACGCTTTCAAGCGAAAGAACCGCTTTGAAAAGGGTGTCAATTTCTTCATTTCTGGGTTTAGCCATTATCCTTTTACCTGCTTTCTTCATATTCTTCTGTGCCTACGCTCTACTATAACACCACGAAAGTAAAAAGTCAAATCGAACGGTTGCGTTTTTCTCCTTTTTTGAGTATAATGAACGCAACGTATGGGAGGTGAGCCTTTTGGCAGCTTTGACAAAGCAAGCAATTTATGCTTCATTCCTCAAATTTTTGCACGAGCGCCCGCTCGATAAAATAACGGTTAAGGACATTGTTGACGATTGCGGCATCAACCGCAAAACATTTTATTACTACTTCAGCGATATTTATGCGATGGCAGAAGAAATGTTCCGCGAAGAGCTTGAAAAACGGCGCAGCGAGATCAGACCTGACGAAGCCTCCTGGCTTGACGCTGCCAAAAGCGCAAGCTCATATATGTATGAACGCAGAACGTTGACGCTGCACGTTTTTAAATCTCTCGGCTTTGAAAAAATGACGGATATTTTCTTTTCAATCGCAATGGAGCACCTGCCGACTATGCTTGAAATGCAGGCAGAGGGTCTGCACGTTTCAAAAGAGGATCTGCAGTTGATTGCCGTTTGGGCGGCGACCTCGCTTTCCGGTATGCTCACCCGCTGGCTGAACGACGGAATGAAAGAGATTCCCGAAAGGCTGCTTGACCGTTTTGCCGCGATAATGAAAGGCTCTGTTCGCCTTGCGCTTGAAAACGCCGCAAAGCTGAACCGCGAGGGCGCAATGCAATAAAAATGCACAACAAAAAATTTTGCTGCGAAAAAATTCTCTTTCGGGTGTTACTATGAATGATGTGCCCGCGCACATCGATTCTCCCACACCCCAAAGGAAAGCAAAAAGCCGGTAAAACCCGGCTTTTTGTATTGCATGCAAACGTGAGTCAAAATATTTTTGCGTTGCCCTTTAAAAATTCTCCCCTATATGATATACTAAAAAGAGCATCTGAGAAAAGAAAGGTAGTTTATAATGGGAAAGACCGTTGCCATCGTTAATCAGAAAGGCGGCGTGGGCAAAACCACAACCGCCGTGAACCTTGCCGCCTCAGTCGGCATGAAAGGCTACAAAACTCTGCTTGTTGACATTGACCCGCAGGGCAACGCAACGAGCGGTCTCGGCTTTAACAAAAGAGACGCTGAACGGTCAACCTATGACATGATAATCGGCTCTGCCCCCGCAGAAGAAATTGTTAAGGAGACAAAATTCCGCCACCTTGACCTTTTGCCGGCGAACATGGCGCTCGCAGGGGCGGAAATTGAAATTGCCGACCTTGATTTCCGCGAGGCAAGAATCAAAAACGCCCTCGCTCCGCTCAAAGAAAAATATGACTTCATTTTTCTTGACTGTCCGCCGTCTCTGGGACTCATCACTATCAATGCCCTTTGCGCCGTTGACAGCGTTCTGGTTCCCATTCAGTGCGAGTTCTATGCGCTTGAGGGTCTTTCTCAGCTGATGAACACCGTCCGCCAGGTCAAAAGAAAATATAATCCTCTCATAGACATTGAGGGCGTGCTTTTGACAATGTTCGACGGCAGACTCAACCTCACTCAGCAGGTGGTTTCCGAGGTCAAGAGGTTCTTTCCGCAAAAGGTCTTTTCTGTTGTGATCCCTCGCAACGTTCGCCTTTCGGAAGCTCCGTCTTTCGGTCAACCGGTTTCATATTATGACCGCACCTCAAAGGGCAGCAAAGCCTATGACGAGCTTGCGGACGAATTTTTGAAAAAGAACGGAAAATCTCCGCTTTCTCATTTTTAATCAGGAGGTAGGAAAATGGCAGCAAAAAACAAAGGCGGTCTCGGCCGCGGTCTTGACGCACTTTTTGATGATAACTCAATGGAGGACGCCTCAAAGTCCGCCGTAAAACTCAAAATTACAGAAATCGAACCTAACCGCGAACAGCCGCGCAAAAGCTTTGACGACGAAGCGCTCAGAGAATTGGCAGACAGCATTTCTGTTCACGGCGTTCTTCAGCCGCTGCTTGTCCGCCCCCTGCCGGACGGAGGCTATCGCCTCGTTGCCGGAGAAAGGCGCTGGCGCGCTTCAAGAATGGCGGGTCTGACAGAGGTTCCCGTTGTTATCCGCGAGATGAGCGACAGCGAGGAGATGGAGCTGGCTCTCGTTGAAAATCTTCAGCGCGAAGATCTCAATCCGATTGAAGAAGCACAGGGTCTTGCCCTTTTGATGGAAACCTACGGTCTGACTCAGGAGCAGGCGGCAAAACGGGTGGGCAAAAGCCGCCCGGCGGTTGCAAATTCAATGCGCCTGCTTGCCCTGCCGCAGGACGTGCTTGCCCTCGTTGAGCGCGGCGAGCTTTCCGCCGGTCACGCAAGAACGATTCTTGCGCTTGAAAACGACGAGCAGATCATCGCCCTCGCAAACGAGATAATCAAAAAAAAGCTTTCTGTTCGCGAAACGGAGCGCACCGTCAAAGCGCTGCTCAAAGGCGACGTAAAAAGAGAAAAACGAGTCAAAAAGCGTGACACATACTATGACGAGGTTGAGCTTGCCGTTTCTCAGTCGCTCGGAAGAAAAGCAAAGGTGTTCCTTTCAAGCGGCAACAAAGGTACGCTTGAAATTGAATTTTTCGGCAAAGAGGATCTTTCAAAGCTGATGCAGCTTTTTAAGGAAGAATAACGATAGGCAGCTGCCGATATTCACAATACCGACAAAAACTCCCCGCCCTCATTGAGAGCAGGGAGTTTTCTTATTCGGTTGTTTTCAAGTTACGCTGCAAGCTCAAGGTCAAAGTCAAAATCAACGTCATGACCCTTGAGGAAGTTTCTGCCGTGGAAGGAAACCTTGTCGCCGTATACTTCAATGTAATAGCCAATGCCTTTGTCTTTTACGCCAAAATCATTGGTCTTGCCGAATGACGGGAGATTCACGCTGTAAACGTGGTCTGCAAGAGTTTCAACCGAGCGCTCATACATACCGTCATGGAGATGACCGTTCATATAAATAACGTTCTTATACTTTGTGAGGATCTCTCTGACCTGCTCCGACTGATCGCCGAGGTCGCCGGTTTTCCACACTTCGGGAAGACCGTGAGTGTTTTTGAGAGGCTGATGGCAGATTACAAAGGTAACCTGACCGTTTTCTGCCGAGGCTTTGAGCTCGGTATCAAGGAATTCAAGCTGTCTGTCAGAAATATACGCACGTTCAAACTCCTGTCTTTCGCTGCCCATGACAACGAACTTATAGCCGTTGATCTCATACTTATAAAAGCTTTCGCCCTTGGTGTCGAGGTCAAGATATTCTTCAACCTTGTTCATGATGAGCGGCTTGTTCTTTTTGTATGCATAACGAACATCGTGGTTGCCGGTGGCAACGATGAGCTTGTCAATGACCTCCTGCTTGTCAAGAACGCCGAAGAAGCGGTCATACTCACCCTTGAGTCCAAGCTCGGTGAGGTCGCCTGCAATCACCATTGCGTCAAATTTTTCCTCTGAATTGCCGAGGTCTTTGAAAAGGTTTTCAAAGTTAAATTCGGTGATGGATTCGTCCATAACGTGAACGTCGCTGACTGCGACAAAGGAAAGCTTGACGTTTTCCTTATCGGCAAAGGTAATGGGGCTTTCCGTTGAGGGATAGCCGAGCCAGCCGAGTGAAATGAACAGTGCGGTGAAAAGCGCAAAAATTTTTCTGAACAGTTTTACGGTCAACATCTAATAAAGATCTCCTTCCGTCCCGGTGGGACATAAATACAAATTCTTTTCTTTTTCTCTCCGGCGTTTGATATTGCCGAAAAAATTTTCTCAGATATCCCAGCCGAGCTTTCTGAGGAACTTGAGAATGGTGTTATAAAGGCTTACCAATGCGTCAAATGTAAACATAAGCTTTTCTCCTTTCGGTCATCAGACCATAATAATGACAACCTCATTCTATACCAAAAAATGTAATTCGTCAAGGGTTCTTCAGCTTCTCTGCTTCTACACTCCTCAGCTTAGCATAAGGATTCCCTGTGTGATGAAAAACTCCGCAATTATGTAGGTCAGCATGACCGGAAAATGGCGGCGCCAGAGGGTTTTCGGATAAAAGTCGTTGTAGAACAAAAGTGAGTCCGAGGCAAAAAAGCAGATTGCGCCGATATATGCAAGCACGGTTGCCGGGCAGGGATTTGACACAAGCAGCATGAACGCAAAAACATTCATCGTGCCGTTGCAAAGCAGGTAGTAAACCATTCCGCCGCAAAGCATTTTCTTTTTAATATGCGGAGCAAGGAACTTGAATACCGTTGCAACGAGCGCAATATAGACAAGCGCGGCGCAAACGACCGGAACGATTTTGACCGCAGAAAAGTCCATCTGAAGAATGTACACAACGATAAAGCAGAAATGCGAGATCATAAAGCTCAGTCCGCCTGAAACGAACCACTTTGTGCCCTTTGGAATGAGCAGAACATCGCCGAGCCAGCTTGTTGCAAGGGCGGCAATGAGAACGGGATTTTTTGTTTCTGCCGCAAAAAGATAGTAAAGCAGAATAAAAATCAGAATGAACGGCTTCGTCATTGCGCGGTATTTTGGCACATGAACAAAGCTTGCAATGAGGTGCAGAACACTGAACACCAAAAACAGGGCTAAAAATAAGTACTTCATGGTTTTCTCCTCTCAAATATATGTCTTTACATAATATATGCATTATCCGGCAGTTGTTTTTGTCAATCAAAAAAACAGGAGCGGATATAACAAAGATTTAAAAAGGCTCTCTTTGTGAGCGACTTATCGCCTTTGTTTTTTCAACAGAGTCCGGGAAAATTTTAGCATTTTCGGCGGCGTTTGTCAATTAACTTGAAAATAATCTCTTTTTCAAGGCGAAAAGGGTTAAACTTTAATTTAAAACAAAAGCACGAAAGCTTTTTGAAAAGCTCCCGTGCTTTTTAGTCTTTGCCGCGCAATTTTTGTGCGCAAAGCATTACATTTTGTTCTTGTAATAATTCATCAGGCAACCGTCAAGAATGATCTGCTTTTCTTCATCGGTGAGACCCTTGACAAAGAGCGTGATGTCATGAACGCCGTCTTTTGCAATAACCTTTGCGGGAATCTCTTCCTGTCCGTTTTTGATTGCTTCGCGAATCTTCGGAACAAAGACGTAGTCACCGTTTTCATAGTCAAACGCCGTGCCCTTGTCAAGTGTAAACGGCAGAATGCCCCAGTTGATGCAGTTTGAGCGATAGCGCTTTGTTGCAAATTCATAGCAGATGTTTGCAAAGCCGCCGAGAACCTTTTGGCAGGACGCCGCCTGTTCTCTTGCAGAGCCGTCGCCGGGCCTTTTTGCAAATACGCACGAACCGAACTGGGTTCTCTTTGCCTCCTCGTCGGCGTTGTCGCAGACCTTTGAAAGAACCGAAACAACCTCTTCGCTGCCAACCGTTCTGCGTTTTGCCTCCTCGGCTGCAACAGCCTCGGCACGCTTGACATACATCGGTTCGCGGCGCGAAAGCGCAAACTGCGCAAGACGCAGCGGATTGCTGCGGTAGCTTGAAGTCTCTCCCGAGGGAATAAGCTCGTCTGTGGTGGTAACGTCGTCGCACAGCACCGCAGCAAGCTTGACAAGCAGATTGTCCGAAAGCTCATACATTGACGGCCAGTCAGTGATATTGGGTCCGAGCTTCAGCTCATAGTCAGGCTGAGCCTTGCCAAAGCCGTTGTATACCCTCTTGTCATAAACGCCTTTTTCAAATGTATACGTTTTGTCGCACTCCGGAATTTCAACATCGGTTGCAGCGGTGAGAACCCCGTGATTGAGTGCGGTTGCGGCAATTGAGCGCGCGTCAACGAGCGCAACGCAGGAAAGCTGACCGTCGCCGGGCTTGCTTCCCTCGCGGTTCGGGAAGTTGCGCGTGGTGTGGCGTATTGAAAGACCGTTATTTGCCGGAACGTCGCCTGCGCCAAAGCACGGACCGCAGAAGCAGGGCTTGAACACTGCGCCGGCTTCAAGCAGCTTTTGCTCGGCGCCGTTTTTGATGAGCGCAAGGTTGACCGGCACACTTGACGGATACACCGAAAGCGAGAAATAACCGTCGCCTGTGCTGCCCTTTTCAAGGATAGCCGCAGCGTCGCAGATATTCTCAAACATGCCGCCTGCACAGCCCGCAATTACGCCCTGGTCGATATAGATCTTTCCGTCTCTGACCTTGTCTGAAAGAGAGAAGTTCACCTTGCTTCCGAACTGCTTTTTTGCAGCCTCCTCAACCTCTTTGAGGAGAGCCGGATTCTGCTGCAGCTCATGAATAGTGTATCCGTTTGACGGGTGGAACGGCAGCGCGATCATGCTTTCAAGCTTTGAAAGGTCAATGCATACCGCCATATCGTATTTTGCCGCCTTTTCCGGTCTGAGCTGTTTGTATTCTTCTCCTCTGCCGTGAACATCATAGAAGTTTTTAACGGTCTCGTCCGTCTCCCAGATTGAGGAGAGGCAGGCGGTTTCCGTTGTCATAACGTCAACGCCGATTCTGAAATCCATTGAAAGATTCTTCACGCCGGGGCCGACAAATTCAAGAACCTTATTGGTAACAAGACCCTTTTTGAAAACGGCAGTGCAGAGTGCGATTGCAACGTCATGCGGTCCTATGCCTTTTTTTGGTGCATTTTCAAGATAAACCAAAACAACCTGCGGCGCATTGATATCCCATGTATTTTTGAGCAGCTGCTTAACAAGCTCGGGGCCGCCCTCGCCCACGCCCATGGTGCCCATTGCGCCGTAACGGGTATGGCTGTCCGAACCGAGGATCATTTTTCCGCAGCCTGTCATCATTTCACGTGCGTATTGGTGAATAACCGCCTGATTTGCCGGAACATAGATTCCGCCGTACTTTTTGGCAGCCGAAAGACCGAAAACGTGGTCGTCCTCATTGATAGTTCCGCCAACGGCGCAAAGGCTGTTGTGGCAGTTGGTCAGCGCATACGGAACGGGAAATTCTTTGAGTCCGCTTGCCCTCGCGGTCTGAATGATTCCGACATAGGTTATATCGTGAGAAATGAGCGAATCAAAACGCACCTGCATTTTGTCTTCGCTTTTGCCGACGCTGTGGGCATTCAGAATGTGATAAGCGATTGTGCCCTCGCGTGAAGCGGAAAGTCCCCTCTTTGAAAGCTCTGCCTCCTGCTCGGCTTGCGTGCCGCAAAGCAGCTCGCGGGAGTCAATAAGGCTCACGCTGTGGTCAATGATTTTAATTGCGTCCATGTTTTTGTCTTCCTTTCCAAGTTAAGCTTTAGATTTTAAACAGTGTTATAAAATATCTATTATCTATTATCCATTATCTATTATCTATTATCTAAAAAATCGTTGGGTTTGTGAACAGAACACGATCCTTGCAAATAAACGTTTACCGGAAATTTCGTAGGGGTGATTCACGAATCGCCCGTAGAACGTAAACCGTTTTCACCGCGGAAATTTTAGATTTTAGACGTTAGACAACGTGGCAAACACGTTTGCGGTTAATTTTTTATGCACTTGAAGTCGTTGGGTTTGTGGACAGAACACAATCCTTGCAAATAAACGTTTACCTGAAATTTCGTAGGGGCGATTCACGAATCGCCCGTAGAACGTAAACCGTTTTCACTGCGGAAATTTTAGATTTTAGACGTTAGACAGCGTAACAAACACGTTTGCTGTTAATTTTTTATGAGGTTAAAATCGTTGGGTTTACGGGCGGGCACGGGTCCCGCCCGTACACCACCTAAAAATATCCGTTATCTATTAAAAAATCCATATTGTGCAGATTATCTGCGTGCCCCGGGCGATTCGTGAATCGCCCCTACGAAATTATTATCAATAAGCGTTAATTCGTACGGGCGGATTGTGTTCCGCCCATGGAACCTTACGTTTTTTAGATAATAGATAATGGATAATAGATAATAGATAATAGATATTTTAAATATGAATCAAACAACTTTGCATACAGAATTACCGACGGTAAACACTGTTGATTTCTCTGTAATACTGCTCGTCAATACCTTTGAGCGCGTCTGCCGTGATTCTGAAACTCCAGTTGTCCTCGCTCGTTCCGGGTTTGTTCATTCTCGCGTCGGCGCCAAAACCGCACATATCCTGAATTGCAACAACCGCTGTTTGTGCGCTGCTGCGCCAAACGCTTTCAATCACCGCGCGGCAGGAGCCGGAGTGCGCGCCGCCCTCGCCCCAGTTGTGTCCGCCAAAGCAGCAATAGCGCAACGCAAAAGCGCGTTCTGCCTCGCTCGCCTCCCAAAGCCAGCCGAGAATCGTATTGTTGTCATGCGTTCCGACATAGGCAACGCAGTTTTTGTCATAATTATGCGGCAGGTGCGTGCTGTCTGAATGAACGTCAAAGCCAAACTGAATGACCCTCATTCCAGGAAAGCCCGTGTTCTCAAGCAGCTTTACAACATCTTCGCCGAAGGTTCCGAGATCCTCTGCAACAATATCAGCCTCCGGGAGCGCGCTCCTGACCTTTTCAAAGAGCTTCATTCCCGGTCCGTTGAGCCACTCGCCGTTTTTTGCGGTCGTGCTTTCTGCGGGTACTGCCCAATATGAGGCAAACGCTCTGAAATGGTCGATTCTCACGCGGTCAAACAGCTTCAGCGCCGCAGAAAGGCGATCGATCCACCACGAGTAGCCGTCCTTTTCCATCTTGTCCCAGTCATAAAGCGGATTGCCCCAAAGCTGACCGTCCTCTGAAAAATAGTCCGGCGGAACTCCGGCAACCTTTGAGGGCAAGAGCGTGTTTTCATCAATGAAAAACTGTTCGGTGTTGCTCCACACGTCAACGCTGTCGCGGCTGACATAGATAGGCATATCGCCGAAAATGAGAATGCCCTTGCTGTTTGCATACTCCTTCAGTGCGCGGAATTGGGTAAAAAAGACGTACTGAGTAAAAATGTAAAACGCCGTTTCCTCCCCGAACTCATCGGCATGGGTAAGCGCGGTTTTGTAATGTGAATACTTTTTATCCCACTCCCACCACGGTTTTTGCCCATGCGCGTCCTTGAGAGCGCAATAAAGCGCAAACGGCTTTACCCATGAGTTTTGAGAGGCAAAAATTTCAATGAGCGCCTTCGTGTCCTCATCAAGGCGCAAAAAAGCTTTTTTCAAAAGAGCCAGCCTTTTTTCATAGGCAAACTTCTGGTCTGCAACATATACGCTGCCGCAAAACTCATTTTCGCGAACCTCCTGTTCGGTAACAAGACCGTCTTCGCAAAGCAAACGCGGGTCTATGAAAGAAATATTGCCGGCAAAGGCGCTGACCGAGCAATACGGCGAGCCTGTGTGATCAACCGGGCAAAGCGGCAGCATCTGCCAAAGAGAAAAGCCCATTCTTTGCAGTTTTTCGGCAAAGGCTCTCGCCTCTTTCCCCATCACACCGACGCCGAAAGGTCCGTCAAGCGAGGAAAGGTGAAGCAAAACTCCTGCCGTTCTTCTTTGGTTCATAACTAAACTCCTTAATTCGCGGCTTTCCGTTTTGCAAAAACGCATTTAGCTTTTGCCGCATAGTTCTTGTGCGCAGATTGCGCCGTCATACATTCGTCAGGCAAAACCAAAACCGCAGAAAGACCCGATGTCTTTACGGAAATTTTTGCAAAACCGACGAAGCCGTGCCGCCGTGATCTGTATTATCCGTTGATTGGCATTTTCCCGGTAATTATACTACATATCACACCCTGTTGCAAGATTTTGAAAGCAGAAAATGAACCGCTTTAAAGCGCAAAAAATTCCTTTTTACCCGAAAAAGCTTTTAAGCCGATACCGCACAATCGAGTTGTATCAATGGCGCGGCATTTTTTCGTTATCAGACAGGGAGTGCGCAACAATTTATGAAGTATTGCACCAAAGTCCTTTTTTTCGTACCCGGAATGTGATATTATGTTATTATACGATTCTTGAATCGTAACAGTGAAGTTTTGATTTTGCTTTTAAAAGGAGGAAAAGACATGCTTTCTTTTTCAGAGACTCCCGACCTTGAAAACCGAACAACCCCCGACCCCGAAAATCAAGAAAAACCGCCATCGGCACCAAAGAGGCTTCTCCTGTTCCTCTTTTGTTTTGCAATTTTTGCCGTAGCTTTCTGCATTATAAAAACCGAGGGAGGAACAGACGTCACCGATACGACTGCCTTTACGCAGAGCACAACAAAAAGCGCGATGGATATATATGTTGAAAATCTCTCAAAGGAAGCGCCGTATGTGGGTATGGGCGAATCATTTATCGATCTCACCGTTCTCGGGAGCCACAGCGGAAAAATCAAAGAATCCCGTGAGCGCATAAACAAAAAGAATGTCACCGTCAAAACATACAGCTTTGAAAAGGACGGAAATATAGTTTTCACGGCAGACTGCGCAAACGGCAAGGTCATCAGGGTCTGCGACAACAGAAAATCTCCCGTGCCGTATGTCGGTATGCTTGAAAGCGGCATCGGCAAAACGACCCTCGGCGAACCCGAGAGCAAGATAAGACACAATAAGGAATGCATCAACGGAAAGCAATACACGGCAAATCTTTATGATTTTAAGCGTGACGGAAAAGTGATCTTCACCGCGCGCTGCGTTCTCGGCAAGGTCATTCAAGTTTGGGACGACAGAGACAGATACAGCACAACTGCCGCCTCCACGACCGCTGCGCCAAAAAAAGAAGACAAAACGACCGAAAAATCATCAACAAAGGGTTATGACGCCGATATAGTGTCTCCGTATAAAAAACACCCCGACAAAACGACCACAACAAAACCGCCGTCAACAACCAAAAAGAAAGAGGACCCCTATGACGTTGACGATTACTGCCACGCCGAAGATTTTTACTATGACCATTACGATGACTTTTTCGACTACTACGACGCCGAGGATTATTTTAACGAGCATCACAGCTGAAAAAAAGCAGAGCCACCCCGCAAGGTGCCTCTGCTTTTTGTTTTTCCGCTCTCCTCAGCTTATCTTGTCAACACTCCGCCGTCAGAATAAAGCAAAAGCAGAATGTTATCCTCTTCTCCGGTAACTGCGTCAATATAAATGAGCGCCTCCTGCTGCTTTGTGTCCGCAGCGTGCAGCTCATAGCAAAGCCTTTCTTTTCCGTCCTTGCACGGTATCATGGCAAGGGCGGTACTTTTGAGCGCAAGAGAAGAAGAAAGCTTTTTCTTTGCCTGCTCAAGCGTGACCTTAACCTCTTTCAGCTCCCTTTCACAGTGGTTTGAAAGAAATCCCCTTGCGTCTGCGGCAACCACCTTTCCGCTGTCAAGCGCAACGGAGACCTTGATGAGATCGGCGTAATATATTATATCTCCCTTTTTATAGGCAAAATTAACCGTGCACACTCCGTCATATGTGCTGTAATAGCTCTCCGTCATGTCCGGATACCCGTTCTTAATGAGGAACTCCTTTGCCCTTGCCGCGGCCTGTTTCTCATTGAGCGCCGCCTCGAGCGAATGGTCGGGGTTTGTTATATAGCAAAGGTAGCCTCCGCTTTTGGTTATGGCAACCGCCTTTTCTCCCTTTGAAAAACAGTAAAGCTCCAGCGCGCCCGCTTCCGAACTGTCTGTGCGAAGCTCGCTTTCGCGGCAGGAGAGCAGCCTTGCCGCCGCCGTTTTTGCCTCTGCCTGCGTCAGCCTGCGCTTTCCTTTGACAAAGAGCGCCTCCCGGTTCAGAACGCTGTCTGCAAACGGACCGTCATAAATGAGCGTGGGATAATCGGCGAGAGACTGCTCGGTGTCGTTCATTCCGTCCGAAAAATATGACGTGCCGCTGTTCTTTGAAGAGAGATTGCCGGCTGCTTTTTCAAAAATCACCGTGCTGTCATACGTTCCGGAAAGGAGCTCGTCCATTGAACCGGAAAGCGTTTTTGAGTACTCACAAAGAGAGGAAAGCGCCTTTCTGTCTGAGTCCGTCAGTGTTTTTCCGTCCGCAAGCTTTTTTTCGAGCGCAAGCGTGTAATCTCCCACCTGCGAGAGGAACTTATATATTCCGTCGCTTTCAAAATCCTTTTCCGTCAGCTGACCCAAACCCACCTTTGCCGCCGCCGCACTTTTGTAAAGCTCTGTGCCGAGGGTTGAAAGCATCTCCTCGCCGGAGCAAAAGAGACTTTTTTGCAGGTCGGTTGTGATTGAGTCAAGATTTTCGCACAGCTCGCTCACCGCGCGCTCGTTTGAAACCAGCACACTTGCCTTGTACTTGCCTGCACGCACGGCAAAGATTATTGTTGACACCGCGAGAACCACGCATAAAAACGAAAGAAAGCTGATCACGCGGATATATATTGTTTTAACCGGCTGTTTCATAATGAAAAATCCCCCTTTTGGATTATCATTGACCGAAAAGAGGGAATAATTCAGTTCATGTTGAAGAGATTTAAGCTCAAAGCCACTTTTTCTTTTTGAACACTATCAGCCAAACAATGCAAACAACAGCGCTCAGTCCGGCAACAAACGGATAGCCATATTTCCACCCAAACTCCGGCATTTGCACATTCATTCCGTACCAGCCCGCAATGAGGGTCAGCGGAAGAAAAATTGACGTCACCATTGTGAACACCTTCATCAGCTCGTTCTGCTCAATTCCAATCTGTGCCTGATAGGATTCTCTGACCTGCATAATATACTCCCGCAAGCTCGTCAGCTGAGAAACAAGCTTGACCGAACGCGATTTGAGGATTTCAAAGTATCTGAGGCTCCGTTCCGAAACAAGCTCATTGTCATTATCACATATGCACTCAAAAATTGTTTCAAGCTGGTCATAGTATCGGCGCAGCTTAAGAATTTCATAACGCATTGAAGTGATTTTTTCTTTTTGACCGTCGCGGATTCGGCTCGACACATCATCGTCAAGCTCTGCAATTTTGTTTTCAAGCGCTTCAAGATGCGCCGTGCTGCCCTTAAAAAGATTGCAGAAAAAAAGATAAAGCGCCTGCTCGTTGGTCTCTCCGTGAGAAAAAAGGCGTTTTGCAACCTCATATGACGTGCCGTTTTCACAGATATAAAAGATGTCGTCCGCGTCAAGATAAATAATTATCTGAGCCGGCGGTGCAGAAAGGTTTTTAAGGTCATACCAGTCAAAAGCAATGAAATCATAGGTGTCAAAGCTTTCAAAAGTTTCAATCTGACCGTCGTTTATATAGTCGATGACCGACTGGTCAATGTACTCACAGTATTCCTGAATCTGCTGCATATAAATAACTTTTTGCATTTTCCGTCCCTCCCCGGGCTTTTTACGGTCGGCAGTCTGATACCGTTTTGATTCTAACACAGCGAGGACGCTTTTTCAAGCTTGCTTTTTCGCGTTCTCAGCGGTATAATCTGAGAGTATCTGACACAAAAAAGGGGTGAGCCTTATGGCTTCAACCGTTGCGGCAATTGCAACGCCGCAAAACACCGGCTCTATCGGTGTTATAAGAATTTCAGGCGAAAACGCAATCAAAATTGCAGACAGCATTTTTGAACCTACCGGAAAGCGCCGCCTGACGGATTTAGAGGGCTACCGCGCGGCACACGGCTGCATTGTTTTTGAAGGCGAAAAAATCGACGAATGCATTGCTCTCGTTTTCCGCGCGCCGAAAAGCTACACGGGAGAGAACGTTGTTGAGCTTTCCTGCCACGGAGGGCTGTTTGTTCTCAGAAAGGTCCTTCGCGCGGTGTTTGCCGCAGGGGCAGAACCGGCAGGTCCCGGAGAATTCACCAAAAGAGCCTTTTTAAACGGCAAGCTTGACCTGACCGAAGCCGAAGCCGTTATGGAACTGATAAACGCACAGAACGAACAGGGCGCAAAAGCGTCGCTTTGCGCTCTTGAGGGTGCGCTGAGCAAAAAAATCGACATGTTCTCAAAGCGGCTGATTTCTGCCTCCGCCCAGCTTTCCGCATGGGTGGACTATCCGGACGATGAAATTGAAGAGCTTGGCGAAGACGCGCTGCTTTCTACTCTTTCTCAGGTTGAAAACGCCCTCATCTCTCTTTTGGCACACTTTGACGCCGGAGCCGCCGTAACAAGAGGCGTTGAAACGGCAATCATCGGAAAACCCAACGTGGGCAAGTCCGCACTCATGAACCTGCTTTCAGGCTGCGAAAAATCCATAGTCACCGGCATTGAGGGAACAACGAGAGACATTGTTGAAGACACGGTGAACCTCGGCGCGCTTGTGCTCCGCCTTGCGGATACAGCCGGAATACGCAGCACAAAAGATGAGGTTGAAAAGCTCGGCGTTGAAAGAGCCAAGAGCCGGCTTGAACGCGCGGGTCTTGTTTTTGCCGTGTTTGACCTTTCACGTCCGCTTGACAAAGAGGACGAGGAGATCATATCGCTTTGCTCCGGAAAGCGCGTCATTGCGATACTCAACAAAAACGACCTCCCTGTTCTTGCCAATGAGGAAAGGCTCAAAAGCCTTTTCCCTGTGCACACAGAGCTTTGCGCACTGAGCGGCGGCGGGCTTGAAGAGCTTGAAGAAAAGGCTGAGCGCCTGCTTTGCACAAAGGAGCTTGACACCTCCGACGGCATTCTTTCAACCGAGCGCCAGCGGAAAAACGCAGAAAGCGCGCTTGAAAGCGTAAAACAGGCACGCCTGGCGCTTGAAAGCGGTTTGACCCTTGACGCGGTGAATGTTTGCATTGACGACGCAATAGGCTTTTTGCTCGAACTGAAAGGCGAAAAAGCCACCGACGCGGTTATTGACGAGGTTTTCTCCTCATTCTGTGTAGGAAAATAAATTGCAAAATTCTTTTTATGGATATATGAGGTAAAAACAGATGCAAAAAAAAGCTGTTATTATTCAGGACGTCTCCTGCTTTGGAAAATGCTCGGCAACGGTTGCACTGCCGATCGTTTCCGCCTTTGGGGTGGAATGCGCTCTGCTCCCGACCGCTCTGCTTTCTGCCCACACAGGCTTTCCTGTCTACAGCTGCTTTGACCTGACCGGAGAAATGAAAACAGTTGTTGCCGACTGGAAAAAGCTCTCGCTTTCATTTGACGGCTTTTTTTCCGGCTACATGCTTTCCGACGGGCAGGCGTCGCTTGCGCTTGATGTGCTCTCTCTGGTAAAAAGCGGCGGACTGATTCTTGTTGATCCGGTTCTCGGCGACGACGGAAAACCGTATGCCATGCTGAGCACGGCATTCTCGAAAAAAATGCTTGAGCTGGTTTCAAAAGCGGACGTAATCACTCCGAACCTGACCGAAGCCGCCCTCCTTCTCGGCAGAGAGCCCATGCTTTCCGGCTATGACGAAAGCTTTGTTGAAGAGAGCCTTTCGGCGCTCAAAAAGCTCGGCTGCCGGGTGCCGATGATCACCGGTGTGAGCTTTGAAAAAGAAAAAATAGGCGTTGCTTATCTCGAAGACGGAAAAGTCAGCTACGCTTTTTCAAAAAAGCATGACGGAGTAAAGAGCGGCACGGGCGACGTTCTTTCAAGCTGCCTTTTCGGTGCGCTTATGGACGGAAAAAGCGTAGGCGAAGCGGTTCGGCAGGCAGTCGATTTTACCGAACGTGCAATTCTTTGCGGCGCCGACGATTATGCAATCGACTTTGAGGGTGCGCTCTGTGAGGGAATACAGCGGACAACGAATAACAGATAACGGCTGTTTCAAGCCGCCGAGGTTTTCGAACAACAAACATAAAATATAGCAAATGGCGGAATGCTCCGACTGTTTTGGAGCACTCCGCCTCTTTATTTACATTTAGCCATCGGTGATATTTTGAAGCATAAAGGCAGAGCTTTTTCTCAGCTTACCTTTGTATACGCAACAACGCCATCCGAACCGCTTTCCTCCTGCGCGGCAGTGTAATATATAAGCGAGTTGAGGATTTTTCCGCTGCCCATGTCATACTGCCTGATGTTGTTTTCGTCAAGGGTAAACACTTTATCGCCTATGAATGTTCCGCGGAAAAACGAGGAGCCGTTTTCAAACTTGCCGTGCTTGTAATCGGTTTTAAGAGTGATTTTGTCATTCTTCACGGTGAACACTTTGAAAGTGTATTCCTCGCTGTAATGATATTCGCCTTTTTTTGTAATATACGTGGCGTCTTTTCTGACAGGGATTCCGAAAGTGTTCTCGTCGAACATTACAAAACCCTTTGCCGAATATGTGTTCACGTCAAAAAAGCAGTCCTTAACAATTTTTGATGAAAGCTCTTTCGGGTTCTTTTTGTCGCTGACGTCAAAAAGAGAAACCTTGAGCGTGCTCATGTCTGCGTCTTCATCGTCGCCGTCATAGCCGATGCCGACAAGAAGATTTTCCGAAAGCGGGTGCAGATACTCGGAAAATCCGGGCAGCTTCAGCTCGCCGAGCATTTTGGGTTTATCGGGTTTTGAAAGATCAATAGCAAAGAGCGGGTCGGTATTTTTGAACGTAACAACATATGCGGTATCACCCATAAATCGCGCCGACTTCAGCTCCTCATCCTTGGCAATATCTTCAAGCTTACCGATCACATCAAGGTTCTCGTCAAGAACATAAAGATTTGTGTAATCCTTATCGGTCTTGCTGTTATAACCGTCGGTGAAAATTCTGAGGTAGCCCTTGCTCTGATCCATTGTGTACTGACCGTTGCAGCAGCCGGGAACAATACCGCTTGCTTTGTAGGCAACGGTGCCGTCCTTGATTGAAAAGGCATTGAGAACGGTCATTTCCATGTCCTTTTTTTCGTCGTACTCCTGACTTGCAACATAAAACGTATCCTGTGAGCAATAGGTTACATAGCCTGATGCAAGCACGCTCGTTTTGCTGACGGTGCTCTCTGCGTTTGCGGTGTCAAAACCGGAAAGAACAATATACGAGCTTTCATTGTCTTTCGCGTCTTTTACATATATCTCGCTGTAAGAGAGACTTGTTCCGTCAACCGTCGGCGTGTACTTCTTTTCGTCATCGTCAAAGCTTGGAAGATAGCCCGTGGCCGTGTAGAGATATGAACCCACCATTCTTGAAGAAACGACCTGACCGTCCTGAGAAACTCTGCGTACCTCAACGGGGTTTTCTCTGTCGGTGATATCATAGATAATGACGATTGAACCAACAAGATTTCTTCTGAACATGCTGCTGTAGCAGCCCTCGTAGCCGTAAAAAATGTCTCCGTTGCCGTTTTTGCTCTTTTCATACTCCTCGCCGGTGACAACAAGTCTGTTTCCGTCAACATAAATTTCCGAGATTGATATTTCGTTCTTACTGTTCACGGAACGCAGCTTTTTTTGGCAGGCGAGCTTCATTGTTTCACCGTCAATAATTGAAAGATAACGTTCATTCACAACATAGATATATCTGCCGTCGGTTTTGACAATGTCACCCTCGTCAACACCGTCAACCTGTGTGTTTGTTTTTGAGTGCGACGGTGATACGGTGCTGTTCTCCATTGAAAAGTTGTTTTCAGTCTCCCCCGCCTTCTCCGGCGCGGCAGCGGAAGCCATTGTGGCGCCTTTCAGATTTCCGTCATTTTGCGCTGCCATATCGTCGTAGTAAGAGTTTCTTTTATACTTTGCTGCAAGATTTGAAAAATAGTTGTTCAGATCCTTTTCGCTTTTAAAGGTTGAAAGGGCCTTTTTTTCAAGTCCGATATCAAGGGCTTTATAAACCGGCGCTGTTGTTTCTGCCACCTGAACGGAAGTTTCCTGCTTTGAGTCCTTTTCGTCTGAATCCGCAACCTGCTGCGCCGTTGCCGGCACTGTTGCAACGGGTTTGTTCGAACCGAAAGTGACGCGATAAACGCCGAATGCTCCGGCGGCAACAACCGCAAACGCCGCAGCCGACGCCGCAATGCGCAAAAGGCGGCTGCTCTTTTTCTTTTTTTCGCTGAAATCTTTTACGTTCTGTTCTGCCGGTTCTGCTTTTGCTTTTCCGTTTTCTTTGAGCTTTCTGACGATATTTTCCTGCGAAAGACTTTCCGGAAGTTCAATATCCTGTGAAAGCAACGCTTTTATATCTTTATCTTTTTCGTTTTTCATGGCTGTCACCTCAATCTAAATATACTTTTCAGGACATCATTTTTCTGAGCTTTTTAACAGACCTTGCTTTTTTTGACCGCACCGAAACCGGCTTCATTGAAAGCAGTTCGCCGATCTCCTCGCTGGTGTATCCGCCGAGAAACGAAAGGAGAAGAATCTCTCTCTCCTCATCTTCAAGCCTTGAAAGCAACCTTTTTACGTCAATTGCCGCGTTTTCTTCAAACGGCTCACCGGAAATTTTTACTGCTGCCGAAAGCTCAACTCTCTGCAAAGCGAGCGCCTTTTCCTTCTGCTGTTTTTTGCAGCAGTTGAAAAGAATGGAAAAAAGCCACGCTTTAAAAGAGCCGGTCTTTTTGAGCTTTTCAAGGTTTTGAAAGGCGTTCAGCGCCGCTTCGCTCACTGCGTCCTCCGCAAGGTGCGGTTGACCGGTATAGTAGAGCGCAAAACGGTACATATCCTTTGCATAATACGAATACAGTTCTCCGAAAGCCTCGGCATTTTTGTTTTTAGCTTGAACGACCAGATTTTCGATAAGACTTGAGCTCATAGGGTTATCACTCTCCGTTCGCATAATTAGATAAGTTTTATCCCTCTTTTGTTGCATCAATTTTACAAAAATTCCGAAAATTTTTCAACATAGGCGAATGTTTTTTTCAAAAAATAAAACTGACCGACAAAAAATCGGTCAGAGGAGGTAGAAACGTGAAAAACAAAAAGGACAAACGCTCTGTTCCCCTCAGTCCAAAGGTTGAGGAGCTGGTAAAAATCTGGCGCCCACGTTCAGACACCGCCAACACAGACGTCCTCGGCTCATACACCGGAACACCCGAAAGCGGAGACCTGAGACCCATTCAGGACGCAGACGATCTGTAACCGCCGGATTCATGGGCGGCTCACGAGCCGCCCACCCACCGTTTAAAATATCTATTATCTATTATCCATTATCCATTATCTATTATCTAAATTAACCGTTAGGCTCATGGGCGAGCACAGTGAACCCAACGACCGCAACCGCACAAAAAAGCCGCACCCCAAAAAGGTACGGCAAAAAACAGGCTGCCGTTTTCGGCAGCCTGCTGATGTATTTACTTAGCCTTCTGACCGCCAAGGAGATCTTCAAGCTTGCTGTAATCGATCGTGTTCCACTTTGCCTTTTCAATTCCTGCTTCGATCAGGTTCATACCCTTTGTGTTGGGAGCAACCTTGAAGAGACCCGAAGACGGAGAAGTCTTGAAGTCCTTTATATCGGTTGCTTCGGTTTTGCCGTTCTTGTCAATATTGTTGATCTTGACAAGCTTGCCGTTGAGGAACCAATACTCGGTGGTGTTGCCGTTTTCATCAACGAAATAGTCGATGTCGTATCTCTTTGAACCGACGAACTGAACTTTTGTCTGAACGTTGTCAAGCCGAATATCACCGAGAGAAATCGAGCTTGAAATTTCGCCAAAGTTGAAGTCGTCCTGCGGAACGTTGTCAACAACCCAGTTTACGCCTGCGATCTTAACGATGAGGTATGTCTTATCGTTGCCCTTTGTGTATACAAAGCGAATGTCAACGCCCTTCATCGTGGTATTGACTGCAAGGTCGCCGTTCTTCTTTGAAGCGATGGTAACTTCTGAGTCGCCCATTTCTTCGTCTTTCATTGTGATGCTCATCTGATAGTTGCCTGCCTTGAATGCTTTTGCAACTGCGTCAATCTTGTATGATCCTGAGGTAACGGTTGATTTTACAACCTTTGAGTATGATGAATAAACCTTTTTCTTGCCCTTCATCTTGTATGCTCTGACAGCAAAGCTGTATGTGCTTTTGTCAAGGTTCTTAACGGTATAGGTGAGCTTATTCTTGGCTTTCTCGGTGTTGCCGAGAGAGTAATACTTTTTTGCGGCAGCGTCATAGATATAAACTTCATAGTTGGCTGCGCCTACGGCTGCCTTCCATTTGAGAGTAACGCTGTTCTTTCCTGCTTTAGCCGTAACAGTGGGTGCTGCCGGAACGGTGCATACCTTTACGGTTGAGGAATATGCCGCGCTGGTATAGGTCTTTTTGCTGACGGTCTTGTATGCCTTTACGGTGTAAACGTACTCAACGCCCTTTGAAAGCTTTTTGATGGTTGCGGTATTCTTTTTAACGGTTGCAACCTTTGTGTACTTCTTGGTCTTTGTGTTGTAGGAATATACATAATATCCCTGCGCACCCTTGACGGAGCTCCACTTGAGAGTTGCGCTTGAAGTGTCAAAGGAGGAAACCTTGAGACCGCTTACCTTTGCCGGAAGAATCTTGAAAGTGAGAGTCTTGCTGCCTGTGTAGCCGCCCTTTTTAACGCCGGTGATGGTAACCTTTGCAACGCCGATGTTTTTGTTGTTTGAATACTTAACGGTATAGTTTTTGCCGGATTTGAGGGTCTTTTTTCCGTAGGTGACCTTAACGGAGGGCTTGAGAGCCTTGCCGGTATAGTTCATTGTCGTTGCGGAAAGTTTGATTTTGGTTTTTGAGATGCTGACTGTTTTTGCCTTAGCCGCCTCTGCAACGATTGCGGTTGTGGAATACTCCGGAGCGATGTATGCCGCCGAGAACACCATCATTGCAGCCATGAGGAACGACAAAAGCTTGAGTGAAAGTTTTTTCTTTTGCATAAGAATTCTCCTTTTTGAAAATTACGGCTCACGCCGCCGGGAAAGATGTATTTTACGCCAGACCGATATTTTCAAGAAAGCGCATAAAGCCCTCCTTGCCCTCAACTGTGCGTTTGTATACACCTGCGTGCTCGAGTACCTTTGAAAAAACGAGACCAACCTCTTTTTTGAGGATATCCTCGGTATTCTCTTCGGTAAACTCGTATCTATCTTTGAAAGACGCTACCCAAGCAGCGTGCTTTGAAAGAACGGGGTCGTCTTTGAGCTCTGCGTTCTTCAAAATTGCGGCACGAAGCAGCGCAAGCTCGTTTTTGAGTCTCGCCGGAAGAACGGCAAGTCCCATGACTTCAATAAGTCCTATGTTTTCCTTTTTAATGTTGTGGAGCTCCGGATGCGGGTGGAAAACGCCGAGCGGATACTCCTTTGTTGTGATATTGTTGCGCAAAACGAGATCCATTTCAAAGTCCTCGCCCCTGCGCCTTGCAATCGGAGTTATTGTGTTGTGCTTTTCGCCGTCGGTTTCAGAAAAGATAAAGCACTTTTCATCGCTGTAGGCGCGCCATGCAAGCAAGATCCTGTCTGCCAGTTCGGCAACGCGCCGCTTGTCCTTTGAGCTGATTCTGACAACAGACATCGGCCACTTGACAATACCTGCCTTCACGTCCTCAAAATCTTTGAAAACGACATCGGTTTCAATCGGCGCCTTGGCCATTGCAAATTCATAATGACCGCCCTGAAAATGCTCATGCGAGAGGATCGAACCGCCGACTATAGGCAAATCTGCATTTGAACCGACAAAGTAATGCGGAAAAAGCTCGGTAAAATCCAAAAGCTTTTTGAACGCGCTTTTATCAATCTTCATCGGTATATGCTTTTTGTTGAAAACAATGCAATGCTCGTTATAGTAAACGTACGGAGAATACTGAAATCCCCAGTCGCTGCCGTCAATGGTTATGGGAATAATGCGGTGGTTCTGACGTGCGGGGTGGTTCATTCTGCCGGCGTAGCCCTCGTTCTCCGGGCAAAGCAAACATTTTGGATAACCGCCCTGTGCTGATTTTTTTGCCGCAGCGATTTCTTCCGGAGTCTTTTCAGGCTTTGAAAGATTGACGGTGATGTCAAGCGTACCGTATTCGCTCTCGCTTTTCCATTTCAAATCGCGGCAAACACGGTAGCGGCGAATATAATCGCTGTCGCAGGAAAGTTTGTAATAATAATCCGTAGCCTTTTGGGGACTTTCGGCATAAAGCTCATAGAACTTTTTTGCAACATACGACGGACGCGGAACAAAAACGCTCATGAGCTTTGTGTCAAAAAGATCCCGCGCCGTAATGCTGTTTTCAACAAGACCCTTTTCACATGCAAAGTCAAGAATGTTTTTGAGGATATCTTCAAGCTTTGCGCTTTCACCCGAAAGCTCCGGCTTTTCATATCCGTCGAGCTGCAAAATTTCAAGCAGTCGGTTGACGCAGAAAATCTCGTCTTCCTTTTCTATCAGACCGCAGTCAAGCGCATACCTGACAAGCAGCCCGATCTGTTTGTAAATCATCGGCAAAAACCTTCCTTTAAAATGAGGAAAAATATTATGATACATATTGATAATACACTAAACCGTACTTAAAATCAAGACTAAATATGAAATTTTATTGAACAATTCATACCGGCTGAACCTTTGTCAATTGAGATAATTTCGTACAGGCGGATTGTGTTCCGCCCATGAATCTAACGGTTTTGACCGTAGAAAAAATTTATTGCAAACGTATTTGTTGCGTTGTCTAACATCTAACATCTAACGTCTAAAATCTAAATTCGTACGGGCGGATTGTGTTCCGCCCATGAA
>CAKTDF010000022.1 GCA_934541115.1 uncultured Eubacteriales bacterium | reverse complement strand
CGGTGTAATGACCGAACTCAGAGGCAAGGATAAAGAAATTGAAAAGCTCTCCGGTATAATTGCAAACGCAAAAACCCAGTCGATTCTTGAAAATGTCAAGGAAGTCGGTTCTCTCAAGGTCGTTACCGCTCTTCTTGAAGACGCGCCGGTTCCGGAACTTCGCAGAATGTGTGATCTTGTCAAAAGCAAGGGCGAGGATTATGTCGGCGTAATCGCTTCCGTTCAGAAGAAAAAAGGCAGCGGCAATATCTGTGTTTGCTGCGGAAAACATGCGGTTGAGCTCGGCGCTCATGCCGGAAATATTGCACGCGAGACCGCAAAGCTTGCCGGAGGCTCCGGCGGAGGAAAGCCGGACAGTGCAATGGCGGGTGCAAAAGATATTTCGGCGCTTTCCGCGGCGTTGGAAAAAGTTGCATCAATTATTGAGGGTATGTTGAAGTAATGCCGCTATGTTTTAAAGGGAGGATTGCCAATGAAAAAGATCATGATTTTTGCGCTGACGTTTGTTATGGCGTGTGTATGTGTACTGCCATGTTTGGCGGCTAACTACGGAAAAATGTACGATGTGTATGTTCCGGAGGGCTACACAGAGACGTTGTCAAAGAACGGCGAGATTGTATATACAAACGAAAATACGGGTTCGACCGTTGATATCCTGCTTTCCGAAAACAACGGCAGAACGTTTTATATCGGTGCCGATGAAAGCGCACAAAAGAGCTTTGTTGATGATTTTATGTCAAAGCTTTCGGAGGCTTCCGGAAAAAAGGCTGAGGAAAAAGGTTATACTGTCAGTTATTCTGACGTTGCTTACAGCGAAAAGACGTTTGATTTCATCAAGGGCTTTGAAATCACCTGCAAAAGTACACAGAATAAAAATGACGGTTCTGATCCGTCTGAAGCCGAACTGGAGTTTTACTTCTTTTCAACCAAGGATCTTATTATTCAGTTCCAGTGCAGATTCATGAATGATGAAGACAAAAAGGCTGCCGAAAAAATGATCTCCGTTTTCAAAATGGACGGAGAAGTGCTTACGGCTGACAATGTTATGGATAGTCTGCCGAGCGTATGGATTCTGCTCATTCCGGTTGCTTTGGTTGTTCTGGTTGTGATTGTCGTTATTGTTGTTAAGAAGAAAAAGAAAACAAAATCAGAATAAGTTATAGGAGGTTATACCATGGATTGTATTTTTTGTAAAATTGCGAACGGCGAGATTCCGACTACAAAGGTCTATGAGGATGACACTGTAATTGCGTTCAATGACCTTTCTCCGCAGGCTCCCGTTCATGTGCTTATTATCCCAAAACAACATATAGCAAGTGCGGCGGAGTTGAATTCCTCAAACAGCGGCATTGTTGCCCATATTTTTGAAGTTGCCGCAAAGCTCGGAAAGGATATGGGACTTGAAAATGGCTACAGAATCGTGAACAACTGCGGCGAAGACGGCGGTCAAACTGTTAAACACCTGCATTTTCACTTTATGGGCGGTCGTCAGTTTGGCTGGCCCGCAGGCTGAGTTAAGCATAAAAATTATATAAAAGGATAGTGTTAAATTATGTCAACTTACAAAATGAAAATTGCCGGTCTTGAAAGAGAACTTCCTCTCTGCAAGGTTAATGATAAGCTCGACATTGCCGCTTTTGTAATTTTCGGCGATGTTGAAATTACCGTAGCTTCTGCAACAGAGCTGCTCAAAAAGTGCCCGGAATTTGATTACATCGTTGTTCCCGAGGCAAAGGGAATTCCGCTTGCCTATGAAATGGCAAAGCAGAGCGGAAAACCGTATTATGTCTGCCGCAAGGGTGCAAAGCTTTATATGAAAGATCCGGTTTCGGTTCATGTGCGTTCCATCACAACAGATAAAATGCAGACCGTTTTTCTTGACGGAAACGAGGGAGAAATTCTGCGCGGAAAGCGTGTTCTCATTGTTGACGATGTAATCAGCACCGGTGAGTCGCTCCTTGCTGTTCATGCTCTTCTTGATAAGTTCGATGCAAACGTTGTGGGTCAGGCTGCCATTCTTGCCGAGGGCGATGCCGCTGACCGTGACGACATCATCTTCCTTGAAAAGCTTCCGCTTTTCTTTAAATAAGTTTTAGACGCGGCTGCAAGCTTAATAGATAATTCTGCATTGCAGTTTGCACATTCGGTTGTTCGGTATTGATTGACGGTTAGGGTGAGGAAAATGAAAAGACCGCTTGCGGTTGTCGGTTTTACAATGCTTTCGGTCTTGTTTGTACTCTGCAATGTGCAGAGCATGACGTTTTCTTTCGCGCTTTTCGCTATACTCTTTCTGTCGCTTTTAATTTCGCTCATATTTAAAAAATTCAGACAGACTGTTTTTCTGCCGGTCATTTTTGGCGCGGCAGCGGCAGCCTGTCTGCTTCTTTTGGCATTTGAGGCGTTTGTTTTTCTCCCGACAGAAAGCTTTTGTGGTGAGAGGATTGAAATAACCGCAACGGTTGAAGAGTATCCTCATGAAAGCACGGACGGAAAAAGATTGTACTTTTTATCTTCTCTCGTTTCCTCCGACGGAAAGAAAGCAAGAGGAAAAGTTCGTCTTTCTTTTCCGGCTCATGAATGGAAAAAGAATACGCCGCTTTTACCTCGGGAAACACGCTCTCTTGAACCGGGGGATGAGGTGACCTTCGTCGGAAAACTATATCCGATTTCAGCAGATAACGTGTCTTTCAGAAACTACTTTAAAAGCAGCGGATTTTGCCTTTCCGCATATCCTCTCGGCGAAGTAACAGTCAAAAAGTATGTGGTAACTAATTTGAAAACCGTACTCCTGCGTGAACGTCAAAAAGCAATTAATCAGATTTTGTCTTCATTTGACGGTGATGTTTCCGGTGTTGTGGTTTCGGCACTCATGGGTGACAAGCGATATGTTTCAGATGATACATACGCATCATTTTCAAAATCCGGAACGGCGCATACACTTGCAGTTTCAGGCTTGCATCTTTCAATATGGATAATGTTTGTTCTTGAAATTCTCCGAAAACGCGGAGCGGTTTCAAAACCTGTGGTTGTTTTCATGATGGCTTTTGTTCTGCTTATTATGTTTTTTGCCTCTTTCAGCGGCTCTGTCAAACGCGCCGGGGCGATGATGCTGCTTTATCTTTGCTCAGAACTTTTCTCGGGAAAAGCAGATTCTCTCAATTCACTTGGCTTTTCGGCTGCTGTGGTGCTTTGCTTCAATCCGTACTCCGCAGTAAATTTGAGCCTTCAGCTTTCGTTTTTGGCAACGCTTTCAATTGTTGCTTTTGCTGTTCCTTTTTCGGATTTGCTGCTGGAGAGGTTGAAAAAGAGGAGACAACTCAAAAAGATTCCAAAGCTTTTGAATGCTGTTACCGTTAGTGTGCTTATCAGCTTTTTCGCAGAACTTGCAACTTTGCCGTTGCAGATGCATTATTTCGGAGGTTTTTCGGTTGTCGGAATAGTTACCAATCTGTTGATTTTGCCTGCTTTTTCTCCTGCAGTCCTGTGCAGCGGACTTTACGTGATGTTCTATTTCGTGCCGCTTTTCTCAAATGTATTGCTCTTTGCGGCACAGCTTGCTGTGAGATACTGTGTTTTCGCGGCAGATCTTATGTCCTCATTCAAATATTCATACATTGAGATTGACGGACAAAATGCTCCGGCGGCGGCAGTACCCGTTGTAATAATTTTTGTTTCACTTTGTTTTGTACTGCGAAACGAAAGAAAAAAGACAGTGAATATTGTTAGCAGAACTTGATATCGTGGCAAAAAAACTATATAATATAAGGCAAAAGTGCATAACGATCATTGGCAATACCGCTGTATCTTAATTTTTGCGGTATGCCGGTGCAGTTTTGTTTTCAAAGCATGATTTATCTTGATTTAAAAGACTTGAAACCGGGAGGTGCTTTAATGACTGTATACAATGAAACGGAATTGAAAAGACATCTCAAAACAAAAGAATTTTACCCGGTTTATTTGATTTACGGCGATGAGAACTATTTGAAACTTCATTATGCCGAACTGCTTTCATCAGCGGTTGTTGACAAGGCGTTTGAAAGCCTTAATCTTGACCGTTTTGACGGAAAGTCAACTGAGCTGCAAACGGTTTTTGACCGAGCTTTAATTTTGCCGATGATGAGCAGCCGTCGCTGTGTTGTTGTTGAGGATTATAAGCTGGAGGGACTCTCTCAAAAGGACGAAAAGCTCATTGTAGCTTCCGTTGAAAAACTCGGCACGGAGTCTGTTGTTATTTTTCTTCAGACCACTGACAGCTTTAACGATAAAAACGGAAAAAAAGCCATTTCACTAATTGGAAGGTACGGCGCAGTCTGCAAACTCGACCGCAGAAAAGGGAACGAGCTTATAAAACCTCTCATTTCTTCTGCTTCAAAGCAGGGCTGCACACTTTCACAGTCCGCCGCTCAATATCTCGTTGCCTCTGTAGGCGATGATTTCAATGTTTTGATTAATGAACTTTCAAAGGTTTGCAACTATGTTGGAACGGGAGAAATAAAAAACAGTGACATTGACGCCGTTGCTGTTAAAACAATTGACGCTCGCATCAGCTCGCTGACACGAGCGCTCATTGCCGGTAATTTTGAAAAAGCCTATGATGTTCTTAACACGCTTATTACACTGCGTACTCAGCCGAACTATATTCTCGGCTCAATAATAGGAACTTACGTTGACATGTACCGTGCAAAGGTCGCGGCTCAAAGTCTGGGCGGTGTACAGAGTCTTACCCCTCTTTTTAACTATAAGGGCAGGGAGTTTGCTTTGAACTATGCGGCGAGAGACGCTTCAAAAATTGAACTGTCGCGACTTCGCGCCTGCCTTGACGAGCTTTCAAAGGCAGATATGAAGCTCAAGGGTTTTGGTGTGTCCGATACGCTCGTTATTGAACAGCTCATGGTAAAGCTTTTGCTGATTGCTAACGGAGAACGTGTATGATAAAGCTTGACAGACCCGTAATAGTTGAGGGCAAATATGATGTAATTAAGCTGTCGAATTTGATTGACGGTCTCTTAATAAAAACGGACGGATTCGGGATTTTTAAGGACAGGGAAAAGCAACAACTGCTTCGCCGTCTTGCTGCTGAAAAAGGGATCATCGTTCTTACAGACAGCGACTCCGCAGGGTTCCTTATTCGTAATTTTATTTCCGGAATTGTGCCGAACGATAAAATTACCCATGTTTATATACCTGATGTTTTTGGAAAGGAAAAGCGCAAAATTGCTCCCTCTGCCGAGGGAAAGCTCGGTGTTGAGGGTGTTTCTGAAAAGCTCTTGCTTGAAGCCTTTAAAAAAGCAGGTGTAACCGCCGCGGTCTCGAAAGAAAAACGCCGACTCATAACAGGTTTGGATCTCTATGAGGCAGGGCTCTCCGGCGGTAGCGACAGTGCAGAAAAAAGAAAAATGCTGCTCAAAAGTCTGTCGCTTCCCGAAAGAATGTCAACTTCGGCAATGATAAAAATTCTTAACACCTTTGTAACATATGATGAATTCAAAAAAACGGTAAAGGAGCTGTTTGAATGAGAATAGGTCACGGATACGATGTTCACCGCTTAACAGACAACAGAAAGCTTATCCTCGGCGGTGTTGAAATACCCTTTAAAAAGGGATTGCTCGGTCATTCTGATGCGGACGTTCTTCTCCATGCGATTTCTGATGCGCTCCTTGGTGCAGCCGCTCTCGGCGATATAGGGAAACTGTTTCCGGACAACGATCCTGCTTACGAGGGCGCCGACAGCCTTGTACTATTGAAAAAAGTTTGCGGCGAGGTTGAAAAAAACGGCTTTAAGATTGATAACATTGATGCAACCGTGCTGTGCCAAAGACCAAAGCTTCGTCCGTATATCGACGATATGCGCAAAAACATTGCCGCTGCGTGTAACATTGACACGAGCTTTGTCAGTGTTAAGGCTACTACAGAAGAGGGACTTGGTTTCACCGGTTCCGGTGAGGGAATTGCTGCTCACGCAGTCTGTTTAATAACCAACATAGATTGAAAAATCTTTCTAATACATTTTCGGAGCCGTACTGCATAGTGCGGTTCGTTTTTTGTGAATTATTTGTAAATTATTGACAATATTATTTTGCTGTGTTAAACTATTTTATGAAAAATGCGGCAATCCGCAGAAAAGGGGAATACATATGAAAAAAACGAGCAAAGCAATGAGAGCATTGTTTGCCTTGACGTTGGCTGTTTTGATGGCGCTTCTGCCGCTTACTGTCGGTGCAGAGGGTTATCTCACAGGCAAGGAATTGATCGAGGCAGTCTACAACAGTAATATGCGTCTCAACACCTTCGGCGAATCCGAAATGGATGTTTCATACTGCGCGCAACCGTATGAATTTGAGGAATTTGCCGATTTAAACGCAAAAGCAGTTGAGGTCACTGCCGGACTTTCGACAGACAGAGAAAAAGCGGAGGCACTCAACAGATGGGTAGCAGAGAATGTGTATTATGATTATGATTATTACGTTCATGGCACAAAAGGTATGCCCTCTTGGGCACCGCAGACCGTTTTTGAAACGGGTATTGCCGTTTGTGCCGGATATGCACGACTTTACAACGCAATGCTCCGCGCTGTAGGTGTTCCGTCGAGAATAATTAGCGGTTCAAATTATACGAACGACGGAGACTATGAAAAAAGGGTTACCAATCATGCATGGGTTGAGGTATATTTTGACGGCAAGTGGAATATGTGCGACCCGACATGGGATTCCGGTAACAGGTATGAATACGGCAAAAAAGTCAAACGCGATTATCGCGATACTTATTTTGCAATGGATCCAAAAACATTTTCAGTCAGCCATTTTATAGTAGAATATGAGACTGACATGAAAATCGGCGATTATGTCTATGAGCTGAGCGTTGATTCAATACGTATAACGAAGTACTTGGGAGACAAAGAAAGCCTTGAAACTGTAACTGTTCCCGAGGGAGTTAATACAATCGATGGAATTTTTAAAGATTGCACAAATCTCAAGAGTGTTAAGCTTCCGTCAACCTTAACGGGGCTGGCATATACATTCCAAAATTGTACCTCACTTGAATCGGTCGAATGGAGCGATTCTATAGAGCATTTTGGCAGTTATGTTTTTGAAAATTGCACCTCTTTAAAAAGCAGTGACCTGCCAAAAGGACTTAAAACAATCGGCTCCTATGCCTTTAATGGCTGTACAGCTCTTGCAGATATTACTTTGCCCAAGAGTCTTGAAGTGATCGGCTCCAGTGCTTTCAGCGGCTGCACTGCTCTTGCAGGAAGTATTAACTTGCCCGAAGGTCTGAAAGAAATCGGTTCAGGCGCTTTTGAAAGCTGTACTGCGATTGAAAGTGTTTCTGTTCCCGATTCAGTGACAAAAATTTCTCAAAATGCATTCAGAGAGTGCTCTGCACTTAAAGACGTGTATATAGGAACAGGCGTAACGGTACTTCCCGATAATTGCTTTTATAAGTGTACAAATCTTGAAACCTTGACCGGCGGTGAGAATATTGTCAGCATAGGTCAGTTTTGTTTTTCATTCGACAGTAAATATACCGGCAATGACTTCCTTATGAATCTCACATATATGGGGGAATATGCGCTTCAGAAGTGTGTATTGGTAAAGCGTTTTCGTCTGCCAAAACGCAATATCGATAACCCGAGAAACTTTGCAAATCTGAGCGGTCTTGAAGAAGTTGTTATTTCAGAGGGCTGTTGGGATTTGCCGGATTACCTGTTCTATAACTGCAAAAACCTTAAAAAAATCAATATTCCGTCAAGCGTTACGGTTTTCGGAAAATCACTGTTTAGCTACTGTACGTCACTCGAAAGTATTACTGTTCCGGACGGAATAGCAACAATTCAAAGCTCAACATTTTATAGTTGTAAGTCTCTTAAAACAGTATATATTCCGGCTTCCGTAACCTTGATTGACACAAATGCATTTAATAATTGCAGCTCGCTCGCAACGGTTTACTTCTCCGGAACCGAGGAGCAATGGAATGCGATCACAGTTAATACCGGGAACGATGCTCTTAAAAACGCAACGGTTGTCTTTGGACATGAACACTCGTTTGAAGATCACGTTGTCACGGCTGCGTCCTGCACGGAAAACGGATTAAGCGAGTCTGTATGTAAAGAATGTGGATTTTCAAAAACAACAACTACGGATAAGATTTCTCACAGCTATAAGGTTACAGAGGTTGTTGCTCCGACCTGCGAAAAAGGCGGATACACGATATATACCTGCACTGTTTGCGGTGACAGTGTAAGCAAAGACGCAACCGATGCTACAGGTCATGCATATGAGTGGATCATCGACACTGAGGCTACCTGTGAGGTAGAGGGCAAAAAGCACCAACATTGCAGCAAATGCGGAAATGACCTTGATTTTGTAACAATTCCGAAGTTTGCGCATACTTTGAGTAACTGGATAGTATATAGAGATTCAACCTGCACCGCAACCGGATCGAGATATAAAATCTGCACTATCTGCAACAATACGATTGAAACAGAAACCATTCCGATGCGCGAACACACCTATAGCGATTGGATAGTTGACAAAGCCGCAACATGCACAGAGCTCGGTTCAAGGCACAAAGAATGCACTACCTGCAACAAGAAGATTGAAACAGAAACGATTCCGGCGTTGTCACATACTCTTGGTGAATGGATAGTTGATAAAGCCGCAACCTGCGCAGAGCCCGGCTCAAGACACAAAGAATGCACTATCTGCAACAAGACGATTGAAACAGAAACAATTCCGGCATTGTCACACACTTTTGGCGAATGGGTAATTGACAAAGCCTCAACATGTACTGAGTCCGGTTTGAGACGCAGAACTTGCACTATCTGCGAAGTAACTCAATTGGAAACGATTCCGGAATTGCCGCATACCCCCGGAAATTGGATAGTTGACAAAGCCGCAACATGCACAGAGCCCGGTTCAAGACACAAAGAATGCACTATCTGCAACAAGACGATTGAAACAGAAACAATTCCGGCCGGTCATGCTTGGAGTGAGTGGATTACAGACAGAGAGCCAACCTGTGTCGAATTCGGCATTGCGCACAGGGAATGCCCAGTTTGCGGCAGAGCAGAGGGAATGCAGTTGAGCAAGAAACCGCACGTAGACGCGGATAATGACGGAAATTGTGACTCCTGCGGATTGAGTATGAGTGTTATAAACGGTCCGTGTGATCATATTTGCCATAAGGGTGGTTTGCCCGGATTTATTTGGAAAATCATCAACCTCTTTAACAAAATGTTCCGCATAAACAAGAACTGCACATGCGGAAGATATCATTGGTAATAACGAGCAAAAATAAGGTCTGTGGCGAAACGATTCGGTTTCGCCACAGACTTTTTGTCACAGACACAACAGCTTCTGTATCTCAAATTTGAAATAAATGACTACTTCGTCAAAGATCGTTGTACTGCCTAAATAAAAGTGAGCCGTTTGCATTTTCTTTGTATGCTGCGATTCACTTTTATTTTGGTTGCCTCGTGCAGCCAATTATTTAAAACTCAAAAAATTATGAAAGCAAAATCCTGTCATTGGTGAGTTCATTTCCTACTTTATCCTTGAATTTTATCAAAAGATCGCTGACGGTCAGACCGCTCCGTTCCTTTCCGCAGGTATCAAAAACAATATTGCCGTCGTTCATCATGATTGTTCTGTTGCCGAGGTCAAGGGCAGACTGCATGTTGTGCGTAATCATCATGCAGGTCAGCCGGTTTTCTTTAACTATCTTCTCAGTGAGTTCAAGAACTTTTTCAGCCGTTGCCGGGTCAAGAGCGGCAGTGTGTTCATCAAGGAGCAAAAGCTTTGGCGGATTTATAGTTGCCATAAGGAGGGTGAGAGCCTGCCTTTGACCGCCTGAAAGCAATCCGACCGGTTGGTTCATTCTGTCTTCAAGCCCCATATTCAATAAAGAGAGCCTTTCGCGAAAATCCCTTTTGTCTTTTTTGGTAACGTGGCTGAACCAATTTCCGCGATGAGCCGCAAGAGCAAGGTTTTCTTCAATGCTCATTCCGGGGGCGCTGCCGCGCATAGGGTCCTGAAAGAGTCTGCCAATCGTTTTTGAACGCTTGTGCTCCGGCATAAGCGTAATATCCGTTCCGTCAAGAACAATTCTTCCGCTATCGGTAAAGAATACGCCGGATATTGCGCCGAAAAGTGTTGATTTTCCTGCACCGTTTGCACCTATAACAGTTATAAAATCACCTTTTTTTACTTGCAGCGACAGGTCTTTTATGGCTGTTTTTGCATTGACGGTGCCCGGATTAAAGGTTTTTGTGATGTTTGAAATAGAAAGCATCATTGCAAAACCTCCTTTTTGCTGCGAAGCTCCATACGTCTTTTAAGCATCGGAATTTTTGCTTTGAGATACGGTGCCGAAATTGCAATAATAACGATGACTGAAGAAACCAGTTTCAGCATATATGCCGGCATATTGAAACGAAGCGCAGCCGTGTATACAAGACGGAAAATCAGTGCGCCGAATACCGAGCATACAGCGCGGAAAGTAATGCTCTTTCTTTTGCTGAAAAGAATTCCGCCGATAAGCAGAGAGGCGAGTGCTATGGTAACCGTTCCGGTTCCTATATCAATATTTGCTGATTTCTGCGACTGTGCAAGAAGACAGCCTGAAAGAGCGGTGATTGCATTGGAAATACTGAGACCGATTATTGTAATTTTTGCTGTGTTGATTGAGGAAGAACGCACCATGTCCGGATTGTTTCCGGTTGCGCGGATTGCAAGACCAAGGTTTGTTTTAAGAAAAAATGCAAGGAACAAAACGACCAATATGACCGCTATTAATGCAACTATCAGCTTGTTCTGAGCCGCAAACGGGGTTCCGGAAAGCAGGGTCTTTACCTTGGTAAAAACAGTCTCTTTTCCCGCAAGGTTGACAAGGGAATTGTTTTTCATAACTGCAATGTTAATTGAGTAAAGTCCGGTGTTTACAATAATTCCGGAAAGCAGGCTGTCGATGCCCATTTTGGTCTGAAGAAAAGCAGTAATGAATCCGGAAAGAACACCGGCTAACATTGCTATCGGGATTGAAAGATAGGGGTGACCCTGACCGCTTATTGCAACCATGGAGCCGACGGCTGCTCCGAGAGTGAAGCAACCGTCGGTTGAAAGGTCACAAACGTTGAGCATTGAATAGCTCAGAAAAAGTGAAAGAACAGTCAATGAACTGATAAGTCCGAGTTCTGCGGCTGTCTGAATCAGACTGAGCATTGAGGATAAATCCATAGTAATCTCTCCGTTGTGTTTTAATATTTCAGTTTAAAGCCTTACTGAGCATCGGAAAAGCTTTCGGCTGTTTTGATGCCTTTAACTTCTGTGCAGAACGGCTTGATTTTTTCAGAAACTTCGTCAAACTTGAGACCGAGCTCTTCACAAATCTCGGTGTTGACTGTTGCAGTGCCGTTGTCAAAGGTACGTACAGCGATTTCTCCGGGGTTCTTGTTTTCAGTGAGAATTTCAGCAATCATTTCAGCGGTCTGTTCGCCAAGGTTTACATAGTCAACGCCGTAGCCAAGGAAAGCACCGTTGAGAGCAAATGAATCGGCGCCTGTGTAGTGGGGGATACCTGCTTTTGCAAAAATTTCATAGATTGAAAGCTCTGCCTTCATGATTGTGTTGTCGGTCGGAGTGAAAACTGCGTCAACCTTGTCTGCAACAAGTGCCTGGGCTGCAAGAATAACCTCATCGACTGTTCTGCCGTTGCGTTCAACAACCTCAACACCTTTCTCTTCAAGATACTTCTTTGCTGCTGCAATAGGAGTTGTTGAGGAGTCCTGACCGGCGTCATAAAGAAGACCGACTTTTTTAGCGCCGCTGTTGACGGCGAGAATAAGGTTCATAACGGCGGAAGTGTCAAGATAGTCGCTGGTTCCGGTAATGTTTTTACCCGGTTTTTCAAGCGAGTCAACAAGCTTTGCGCTAACAGGATCCGAAACGGCTGAAAAGACAACAGGAATGTTGTTGTCCTCGGTTGCGCTCTGCATTGCCATTGCAACCGGTGTGGCAACGCCGACCATAATGTCAACCTTGTCTGCGATAAAGTTCGCAATGATTTGGTTAAGTACGTTCGGGTCAGCCTCACAGTTTTCGTATGAGATTTCAAACTTAACCGATTTTTCCTTTTCAACCTCGGCAAGTTTTGATTTGATTGATTCAACTATCTGGTCAAGTGAGGCATCACTGAGATAGTTGCAAAGACCAACCTTATAGACAACTTTTTCTGTGTTATCGCCGGAAGCATCTGAACCTGCAGTTGTGGTGGTGGAGCTTTCGGTACCGCCGCAGGCAGCAAAAGCAAAAATTATAAGAGTGAGTGAAAGTACAAGAGCAATAATCTTTTTCATAATAAATTTCCTTTCTCGTTACATTTTGATATGGTTTTAATTTTTACGTCTGTTCCAAAGTTCTGTTGTGTGTACGGCGCAATGCGCCATCGTCTGTTTTTCATAAACTAAAGACCTCCTTTGACAATAAAAAAACTGTCCCAGCAATTTCTTGCTGGGACAGGATAAATAACAATTCCTGTGGTGCCACCCGGCTTAACGCTTACGCGTTCACTTTACGCATACAAACATATGCTGACTTTTGATTACGGAGAGTCCAACTCCGTCTCACATACTCCGGATGATCCGTTTCCGTTCGCCCTCGAAAGTCCATTCAGTCTCGTGCTTTCTGCCGCATTCCCACCGCCAGCGGCTCTCTGAAAGAAAGTTGACAAAACCTACTCACTCTTTCTCATCGGTTTGTTCAGTTGTTGCCATGATTAAAGCACTTTTTGAACTCTTTGTCAAGGGGTTTTCAAAATTTTTTTCAATTTTTTTGAAAACACTTTTGCCGAAAGGTTTTCTCGATGGGCTCACACGGTTGCCGAATGACGTTCGCTCAACTGAAAAATTTAGTATTCAATATAAAAGAATATGTCGATGATTATAATTTTGAGAATACGACCGGCATAAAAAAATAATTAAAGTTGATAAATAGTACACAATTTTCGCTCCTTTTGTGCTAAAATATTCGGCGAAATATCGACATTAATTTAAAGGAGAGCGATACAAAATGAAAATATTAAAAAAAGGATTGAGTCTCATTCTTTCTCTAGTTATGGCGCTTTCGTGCTTTGCACTTTGCGTTTCTGCTGAGGGAAATGATTATTCATCTCTCAAGGTCGCTGTTGCGAGCGACATACATACCGTTGAGAGCGAGGAGATCAATGACCTTTACGGTGACGGAATGTTCGGTAACAAAGGTATGCTCGTCAGTCTCCATGATGAGTCATACGGTGTTGTTGACTCTTTCATGCGCGAGGCTATCGCAAACGGTGCCGAGCACATTCTTATTACCGGTGACTTAACGAATCTTGGTACGGTTGAACAGCACAAAAAGCTTGCCGCATACTTTGATGCGTTTGAAAAGGAAACAGGCATTCAAATATACCTTATCCCCGGAAACCATGATTACTACAATCTCGCTGAGGACGGAGTTAAGTTTTTCCGCGAAAACTATTATAATTTCGGCTTTAAAGAGGCATATTCACAGGACACAAAAACCTGCTCTTATGCAGTAGATCTTGACGATGAATATACGCTTATTGCAATCGACTCAAATCTTCCCGGAAAAACCCGTGACGGCATGACTGATGAACTGTATTCATGGATTTTTGAAGAGACGGCAAAGGCACAGGAGAGAGGAAAAAAGGTTATTGCTATGATGCATCACCCGCTCATGCCTCATTTTGCTCTCCATGACGTAATTCTGCCTGCGTTCGTTGTTGAAAACTGGCGCAAAGTTGCTTCGAGGTTTGCCGATGCAGGAATAAAATATGTTTTCACAGGACACAAGCATGTAGGAGACATTGCCGTTCATGAGAGTACGCTCGGAAACGAGGTCTATGATATTTCTGCTTCCTCTCTTCTTGCATATCCGATTGAGTATCGCCTTGTTGATTTTTCAGCTGACGGTGTTGAGGTGAGAACAAAGCAGGTTACAAAGATTCACAATATGGATCTCATTGCAAAAGGTCACAACGAAAAGGCTCTTGATTTGCTTTCAACCGATCTTCCTGCCTATGCCAATTTGTTCTTTGATGAAAGCGCAAAGTATATGATAGGAGAATACGCAAGCGCAGATTTTCTTTGCGGTCTTATCGGAACAAAAGATGCGGTTCTTTATGATACCGTGGGTGGCGTTTGCGACAGAACAAAGCAGTTGATTTTTGCTCCGCTTTACGGTGGAGAAGACAGCTTTTCTGCAATTGCCAAGGAGAAGTATGGTATAATCGTTCCCGAAAGTGATTATGATACCATTTTTGATGTTGCAATGGTTATTCTCAAAAATCACTTTGCGGGTGATGAACACTATCCGGCAGACAGTGTTGAGATGAAGCTTGCTGTCAATTGTGTTGCTGCTTTGGTTGCTTATGCGTTTGAGGGCGTACCCAATGATGCAAGATATGCCATATTCAATGCAATCTTCAAGGCTCTCGGCGTTGACCCGTCCGCTTTTGGAATCAGCCTCAAGGCTCTTGTTCGGGATTTCGGCAGCGACGGAGAATTTGGTATGAAAGTTACATCTGCAATTCTTGAGCCTGTTCTTAACGGCGTCATGGTCGATGAAGCGCCCGGCGACAAGAATGTTGATTTGCCTGCCTACGGTGAGGTTAAAACAGAAATGAGTATTGATTCTGTTTTTTCACTCTTTAAGAAGATCGCATATTTCATTGCAGATTTGCTTGATTACATTTGGAAAGTTCTTTCCATCGCACTTGCATAAAAACTATTATGAGCCGTCGCGCCAAAGGGGAGAAAAACACGCCTTGGTGCGGCGGCATTTATATTTACAAATAAAAAATGCTGTGGCAAAACAACTTGGTTTTGTCACAGCATTCTTGGTTTTAAACCGACTTAATTGGCGTTTTGCTTATTCGATTCCTTTGAGAGCGTCAAGCTCTTTTTTGTCAACGCGAATTTGTGAATCCTTGATAACTTTAACTTGCTTTCTGTCAATAACAAGCGGAGCCGCTTGTGGCTTTGAATCAAGACGGATTTTTAAAATCCCGGTCAAAAGGTTAAAATCAATGACTGTTCCGCGTCCCTCCGGCGTATCGACGATTGCTCCGTTTTTCGGTGTAACGCGAAGCAGATGCTCATAGGCATCCTGCTCATATTTCAAACAGCACATGAGTCTTCCGCAGGTACCGCTGATTTTAACCGGACTGAGAGAAAGACTCTGCTCTTTTGCCATTTTCACCGAAACAGGCTGAAACTCGCCGAGAAAAGTATTGCAGCAGAACGGACGTCCGCAGACGCCCAGTCCGCCCAGAATTTTTGATTCGTCGCGTACACCGATTTGGCGTAACTCAATTCTTGTTCTGAAAACAGAGGCAAGATCCTTGACAAGCTCGCGAAAATCAACCCTACCGTCGGCTGTAAAATAGAATAAAATCTTGTTTCTGTCAAGCGTATATTCAACGTCAACAAGTTTCATTTTTAGCTTGTGCGCTTCTATTTTTTTCAGACATATGTCAAAAGCGGATTTTTCTTTCTCTTTGTTTTCGGCAACAGTTTTAAGATCGTTTTCGTCTGCGACTCTTAATACCGGCTTTAACTGCGAAGTCAGTTCATCGTCCGAAATGCTTCGTTCTGAAAATGTGACCTCTCCGCACTCCAGACCTCGTGCCGTTTCAACAATTACCTTGTCTCTTGCTTTAAGTTCAAAGCCGTTCGGGCTGAAATAGTAAACCTTGCCGACGTTCCTGAATTGTACTCCGACAACTTTAATCATTGCCATCATTCCTTTCTGTATATAAACTTACGAAACCTTAATTCTTGAATACACGCTGCAGAGGCGTGTAACCGAAAGATTGTGATTTGCAGCCCTCTCAGCATATTGTGATAAGAGCTTTGTTTCCTCAATGAGTTCAAGAAGCTTCTTCGGTGTAAAGACGAGCCTTAGCTTTTTTACCGAATTATCACATCCTGAAAGCGAAGGTTCGTTTTGAATCAACGCGTCTCTGAAAATGAGTATAAGAAACGGAAGAATATCTTTGAAAAGCGTTTTGTCTTTAAAAAGGGGAGACGTCGCCGCCAAAAGCTCAAACTCGTTTTTGCAAAGCGCATCAACAATACCGATTGCAGCGTCAATGACTTTTGGATCCTTTGCGGCATCAAGAGCGCTTTCCTCCTGCGAAAGTAGAAAGGAAGATGCTCTTGAAATAACTGTTTCAAGTAAGGCAGATTTTGAGGGACAGGTGAGAATAAAACAAACATGAGGTGCCGGTTCCTCAAAAATCTTTAAAAGGGCATTTTGCGCCTGTGGATTCATGTTTTGCGCCTCAACAATGATAAAAACGCTTTTTTCACCGTCATTTGGTAAAAGAATGGCTTTTTCTTTTAAAAGGCGGATATCATCTACCTTGATGGCAGTTTCATCTTCCATTTTTTGAAAGATATAAATATCCGGATGATTGCCGCTGTCAGCTTTTTTGCAGGAACGGCAAAAACCGCACGGCTTTCTCTCGTTTGTGCATACGAGTGCCTTTGCACTTTCCTTCGCCGCGAGGAGTCTGGTTTTTTCATCCGACCCCTCAAAAATAACTGCGTGAGGGAACGAGTCGGTGTTTATGGCATGAGAAATCTCATTTTTTTTTGCAAGGTCAAAATTCAACTTCTCAAACACAGAAGATACCTCCGTAAAATACTCATCGTTTGCTGAGTGCGACATTCGCAAACACCTAAAAATTATACAATAAAACGTAAAAAATAACAAGTGTTATTTTTAAACAGGACCTAATGAGTTTGTCCATATGATTTTACAGAGGGCTGCAACAACAAAATCAAGTCTTTTGAACCCAATGCTTGCGGCTGCAAAAACTTCAACCTTTTCCAAAAGCGTATTTATCATAAAGGTCATTTTTTATTTGACGAATTCAAAGGTCTGTTGTATAATGTTGGCAATGGGGACTGCATTGAACATTGCTCCTTTGGTTTTTACTGAGAAAGATTAAAACAAACATGGCGGTGATTTACAGTGGGAAGAATAATTGTTGCTGATGACGAGAAAAAAATCCGAAAGCTCGTTTGTGACTTTTTAAAGAGAGAGGGTCATGATCCGATTGAAGCGGAGGACGGCGACGAAGCATATGACCTTTTTGTTCAAAACAGTGAAAACATTGACCTCATGATTCTTGACATAATGATGCCGGGTCTTAACGGTTGGAAGGTGTGCAAAAAGGTTCGCTCCGTTTCAAATGTTCCAATCATTATTCTGACGGCACGCAGTGAAGAGTTTGATGAGCTCATGGGTTATGAATCCGGCGCAGATGATTATGTAACAAAACCGTTCAGTCCGAGCGTGCTTATGAAGCATGTTGAAGCGCTGCTGCGCCGTGCCCGTTCCGGCTCTGCTTTTTCTAATGAAAAGAACCTTAAGGACCTTGTTTTTAATCATGAGGCACACGAGGTGAGACTCAACGGTCAGGAAATTGAACTCACTTTAAAAGAATACAGCATTCTCAAAAAACTGCTTGAAGCGCCGGGTCGCGTCTTTTCGCGCGAGCAGCTTCTTGACAGTATTTGGGGATTTGACTATGTCGGCGATGTAAGGACAGTTGATTCTCACGTTGCAAGGCTCAGAACAAAACTCGGAGAATGGGGCTCGGCACATCTGAAAACGGTTTACGGTATCGGTTACAAAATTGAGGACGTTGGATGAAAAGACGTAAGGACAAAGAGTATAAGAACCGCGATACGCTTATGACAAGGTACGGTCTGTCGTTTCTTACTCTTGTTGGAGTGTTTGCACTTTTAACAGTGCTGCAATTTGTTTTTATGGATGATATATTTGCATATGTCGTCCGTAGAAATATGCAGGAGGCAGCTCTCAAAATCGAAGAACTTGATTATAACTCAAGCAGTTTTATGAAAGATGTTTCAGATATTGAGGCAAATTACGATCTTTATATTGAAATATACTATCCGCGTGAAAAGCTAATATATTCCTCAAGCATAAATAAGGTTGTGTTTGACGGCAAGCAGTCAAGTCAGTCAGATGTTCAGGGCGAGTTGAAACCGCGCATAATGAAAACGGTTTGGCGCGAGGATTTGAGTGAAAAGGACTATGTTGAAATTCGGCAGGAATATTTTGCAACCGCAAGGTATCTTGTTTTCGGAACATTTTACGGCGATAACGCCGGTATTGAAACCTATTCTTCTCTTGACGTAATAAAGTCAAACGCAACAACCGCAAGTTGGGCTCTTTTGTGGCTGAGTCTCGCGCTCTTTGTTTTAATTTTGTTTGTTTTTTTGGTTTATACCTATACTTTTACCGTTCCGCTGAGAAAACTCAACAAGGTGACCAAAAAAATCGGTGCGCTTGACTTTAAGGAGGTTTGTCCGCCGTTCAGAATAAGAGAACTCGGGGAACTGTCTTCAAGCGTCAATGCCCTTTCTTCTTCGCTAAACATGACTATGATGGATCTTCAAAAGAAGAACGAACGCCTTGAACGGGAAATAGAAAGAGAGAGGAAGCTTGAAGAAAGCCGAAATTTATTCATTGCAAATGCTTCGCATGAGCTTAAAACTCCTATTGCTATAATTCAAGGCTACGCAGAAGGAATACGATATTCCGAGACAAAGGAAGACAGCGAGGAATACTGTGATGTGATAATAGAAGAAGCGCAGAAAATGAACAGCCTTGTTGTTCGTATGCTTGAAATGATGCGTTTTGAAAACAACGGTTACACTGTTAAGACTGAAAAGCTGCCTCTTCTTCAGACGGTTTGGTCATGTATCGGTTCAAGAAAACGTCACCTTGACGATAACGGAATAAGATTGGAAATCAACATCAATGAGAGCTACGTTGGATTTGGAGACCGTGAACTTTTTGAGAGGGTATTCAATAATTATTTTTCAAATGCGCTCAGTCATATTGACGGCGAAAAGCTGTTAAAAATCAGTTGTGAGGTTGTGAACGATTATTACAGAATCAGTCTTTTTAACAGCGGAAAACCTATTGAAGATGAAGACATTGAGCACATTTGGACCAGCTTTTACCGCGCTGACAAAGCTCGTTCACGCGAGCAGGGACGTTTCGGTCTCGGTCTTGCCATTGTTGCCGACGCACAAATACTTCAAAACGCAAAATACGGCGTTGTCAATCATTCGGACGGAGTTGAATTTTGGTTTGATGTCTTAATTTGTAATGAATAACGTATTATAAAAAGCAGCCGAACGCGCATACGTTTCGGCTGCTTTCTTATGCAATTTTAATCCGCCGCAGTGGCAACTCCGTACGCCGAAAAAACCTTTTCGCCAATCTGTGTGAGGTCTCCGACGTTTGCCTTGTCGGTGTACGAGTTCCTTTGCCATGTCCAACGCCAGTCAAATTTGAACCAGTCGGGTTCCGCAGCTTTACGCCCGTCGAGCCGCTGCCTCATCATTTTGACCCACTCTTCCCAACGCTTTACATAAAAATCGCGGGTAAGTCCGGACCATTGCTTGTTTGAATAATCACGCAATTTTCCGTCTTCGGCAATCTGTCTTGAACCGCCCCATGTTGTGATGAGTGCACGGGCATTGAATTCAAACATGACCGAAGTGAACTCGTCAAACGGCTCAGCCATTTTTTTCGCTTTGTTTATCCAGTTGCCGAGTGTAAACTCACAGTTCAATGAAAGCACTTCATCTGCAAAAAGACCGAGACTTAAGAATTTGTCTGACCAACGCATGAATGCTATTAAATCTTTTTCCTTTGCGGCGTCTGCCATGTTTTTGTGATATTCCTGCGCCGTGTTGGAAAGAACCTGTTTCAAAAGGTCAACAGCATCGAATACATAGCCTTCGTGGTCTTCACATTTGTCTGCACAGCTTAAAAACAGTTTGACAGCTTTTTCAAACGTCCTTTTATCATATGCAACAACGTCATTGCCCCACGTTGACGGTGAGTGAACCCTTAGAGACGGGCGGGCGTTGATGATTGATTCCGGTGCACCCTCGCCGTATTCGTTGAGCTTTGGGTTGTATACCGTATCGTTTAAAAGCTGCATGGCTTTAAACATGTTATCGTCACAGCTGCCGTATCTGCGCTCCGCATAGGCTTTGAGCCACTTTTCAAGGTCAATTGGTGAAAGCTCACTGTCTTTAGTCCACGCAGTTTCAAAGAATAAATCAAAAATAACCGGGTTTGAATGCGTAGCCTCAGGTGTAATGCCGATACCCTGCATATGCTTGGCTTTTTTTGAGGCACGGGCAATTTCGGCGGCAATGGTTGAAAGGTGACCGTGCAGTCCCATTCTTCCGCCAAAATTGTTGAGCATACAGTATACCCAAGGCGAATCAAGAAACTCGTTGCCGAGAAAATTCTCCCAACGGGGCTTTTTTTCGGCGTAAAGGTCAAGAATCAGAGTATGCTCTTTTCTGTCTGAAACACCGATAAGCAGTTCCTTTGACGGATTTTCGCCCCATGACTGAATGATCCATACGCCGTCCGGTCTAACGCCGAGAATTGAATCAAGCAGATTTTTGCTAACTTTTTTTATGTCAAGTCTGCCGCTTCTTCCGCCCTCATGAAACGGATCCGTTGCAAAATATTTTGAAACATCGCCAAAAACTTCACGTTGACATTCATAGAAAACGGAGGCGAGCCGCAGGTAACATTTTGTATCGGTTCTCAGCATATAGGGGCGTTCGGCGCCGTTCCAAAGCCCTTGCGGAATAATCGACGCGTCGGGTACATACTTTTTAATGTCTGTCGGAACCATACCGGAAAATCCTTGAAGAACAGGCGACATGCCCATAGCTTTCATAAAGCGATGGTTTTTCCTTGCAAGCTCGGTACGCTTTTTGAAGAAGTTCGGCGGGAGCGGGGAGCCTAAACCGTATATGTTAGCCATATTGAACCACGCGTAATACGCCGGTCCGGGTATAAACGCCAGTGCCTCATCGAGAGAATAGCCGAGCCGCATGAGAAAGCGCCGCCAGACCTCTTCCATTGCCGTAATGTCAAGAACCACGTTGACGCCCTGCAAAGCGAGATAGTCAAGCTCCTTTTGCCAGTCGTTTTCGTCCCAAAAAGCCATTGTGTATGAAAGGGCACAGTAGTTATATGAATATCTGACCTTGAACGGTGTTGTCATTCGGAATGTTTTATTGATTTTTGGAGGTGTTTTGGGCATTCTGACATTGTTTCCGACCTGTGAGATGTGAACACCGCAGTAATACTTGTAATAGTAGTTGAGACCGGCAGCAGCCGAAGCACCGCTGTTTGCACAAATCATAATTTTCCCGTCTTTTGTGTCAGAAAGCTCAAAAAATTCTTCTTCGCTCTCCGTAACGGAAAAAACAAAGAGCGGCAGATACTTTTCTCCTATTGTTCTTTTGACGAGACCAGCAAGCTCACGCAGTGTATCCTCGGCAGTAACAGGCCCGGCATAGCGGCTGTTTTCAAAGCTTTCGGGAAAATCAATAACAGCCTTTTCAGCCGGCTCATCGGTGGGTGAACCGAAAAGCTCAATGTTCTTCAGCACGGCATATGAACTTGACTTTTCATATTTCAGCAAAAATCTGACTGCACAGGCTGAAAAGCAGCAATCGGTTTCATAATGTCCGCTCTGAGCGTTTTCGCTTTCCTGAGAATATACTTCAAAAAAGTTTACATAATCCCGACTCGCAAAAACCGAAAAGATGCATATGTCATTTTTAGGACAGTCGAGAACAAGATGCTCAATAGTATATATGCTTTCAAATCTGATGTCTACGTAACCCGGAAACTGCCCTCCAACCCATTTTGTACGTGAGTTTCCGTCAATGATTTTGTATGCGTTTTCATTATTAAAGCTTGCAAAAATTTTGCCAGGAGAAAGAAAAATCTTTTCGCTCATATTAACCCCACCTTTTTCTACAATTCTAATAAATTTGCCGCAAATAGTCAAGATTAAACCGCAAATAAAGGGAGACAGGCAAAAATCACATAATAAAATGAAAAAAATGAAAGAATTTTTTTGAAAAAGTGTATTGATATTTTCATTTTTTATGATACAATGAGTTAAACAAGGAGAGGTGCGGTTGAACGGTTCGACCTGCTTTTCCGTAAAATAAGGAGGTTATAGCGATGGCATATGTAATTAGCGGCGAGTGCATTTCCTGCGGTTCCTGCGCAGACGGTTGCCCGGTAGGCGCAATCAGCGAAGGCGATGGAAAGTACGTCATTGATGCCGATTCCTGCATTGAATGCGGCGCATGTGCAGACGGCTGCCCCGTTGAAGCAATCAGTGAAGGCTGATTCTGAAATGTGAATAAAGAAACACCCGGAAAGCTGACGCTTTTCGGGTGTCTTTCGTTACAGAATGTTAGAAAGATATTCTTCAACTGCGGTCCGCCACTCCGGTAGCCGCTCAAAGCCGTTTTTTTCAAGCGAAGCTTTTGAAAGGCGGGAATTATGTGGTCGGACGGCTTTTGTTTTGTATTCCCGAGACAAAACAGGCTTTACTTTGGTACCTTTATTTGCGACGGCAAAAACAAATTCGGCAAGCTCAGCCCATGAGCAAAATCCCTCGTTCGTTGCGTGATATATACCGTATTTTTCACTTATTGCGATTTTGCACACTGCTTTTGCAAGGTGCTTTGCATAGGTCGGTGAACCTATTTGGTCACTGACAACATTCACTTCACTGTGAGATTGCGAAAGCCGAAGCATTGTGGCTATAAAATTGGTATTTCTTTCTCCAAACACCCATGATGTTCTGACGATGAAGAATTTTTCACAGTTTTCAAGAACGGCTTCTTCACCTTTCAGTTTGCTTTCACCATATACATTTAGCGGACCTTTGGGACAATCGGTCTCAAAAGGTTGGTCGCCTTTGCCGTCAAAAACATAGTCTGTGCTGAGATACAGCATTTTGGCATTTGCTTTTTTTGCGCATACGGCAAGATTCCGTGTTCCCGTTTCGTTGACGAGAAAGCACTTTTTCTTTTCGTCTTCGGCTTTGTCAACAGCAGTATACGCGGCGCAGTGAATCACACAGTCGATGCTGTTCGTGAGAAAGAAGTTTTCCACCTCTGTTTTATCCGTAATGTCAAGCACGCCTATGTCGGTTCCGATAAACGGCGTGCCGAGTTTTTTCAGGTAGACGCAAACGTCGGAGCCGAGCTGCCCGTTTGCACCGGTAACAAGAATCATTTTTTCACTCTCCAAAAACAAAGTTTACGTCACTTTCCTCAAGAAACGGCGCATTTTGGTCTTTTGCAGAAAGAATGGGGCTGTCTATTCCCCATTCAACGCCGATTGCAGGGTCGTTAAAGCGTATTGAACGGTCATTTTCCTTTGAATAGTAGTCATCAACCTTATAAAGCACTTCAACATTGTCCGTGAGGGTAACAAAGCCGTGAGCAAAGCCTTTTGGAATATAAAGAAAGTGCTTGTTTTCCTCAGAAAGGTGTGCGCTGACCCATTTAAGATATGTTGGCGAGCCTTTTCTCAGATCAACAGCAACGTCAAGTATTTCGCCCCTTGTGCAGCAAAGCAGCTTGGTCTGAGCTGATGGGGATTTTTGAAAATGGAGACCTCGTAAAGTGCCTTTTTTTTGAGAGAACGAACGGTTGTCTTGAATGAAAACCGTGTCAATTCCAAGTGCTTTGAGCTTTTCATAGTTGTAAGATTCGTAAAACCAGCCTCTGTTGTCACCGAAAACTTCGGGAATAACAAGTTTGACTTCTTTTATTTCTGTATCAATGATTTTCATATGATTTCACGGCGTTTGCCGGTTCCTTTCTCTGAAGTCATATTCATAATTGAATATTGCTTTTTGACGATGAAATTATACTATTGAATGGATAGTTAGTCAAGTGATGAGTACAACTCACAAAAATATAAATATGTTCAATTATCATTGCCAAAGCAGTAATTTTGTGGTAAAATACAATGTACGTAATTCGTGCAGATTATTACAAGGAAACAGGTTCATGAGTTATTTTAAAAAATCAGTATCTATTTTTATATTTTTAATGCTTTTTATTGTTGCACTTTCTTTTTCGTCTTTTGCCGTCTCCGAAAACACGTTGGGTAAGCTTTATGAATCACGCGACGGATTAATGTCCGTTTCTTACCGCGGAAGCGGAACCGGTGAAAGAGAAAATTCGGTCGCCGCCGTTTCTGCTGCTGTTAAAGCCGGTGCGGATATGGTGAGCGTCAGTGCTGAAAAAGGGGAGGACTCTTTTGTTCTTTCGGGTACCGGAGACAGCTTTGAAGAGGCGGTCAACGCCGTAAAAGGCGGTGCGCTTTTGATTGTTGACGGTGCTTGGGAGACGAGAGACGAGCTCGTTTTGCTTGCAAAAGAAAAGGACTTTCTTTCCTCAATAGTCTTCAGAACAACCGAGAGTGAAAAGAAAATTGCAGCGTGGTGTGCCGAAAACCCGCAGGTCACGGTTATCGGTGTGTATAGCGGCAATGTTGTGTTTAACGCAATTTCACATTTGAACACTGCCAAAAAAATAGGTCAGCCTCTTGTTCAGTATCAAAGCAAGAATTATTTCAATGTTATGTACGGCAGTTTCACTGCTTCAAGATATTCCGCTGTTGACGGAGAAACCGCATTCCCGAGAGCCCTTGCGCCAACGTATGACGAAAATCTTTGCGGAAAAAGGAAAGACAACGTTGTTGGCTGGGACGAGCTTTTTGACCGGGGCTTTTCTGTTATTGAAACGCGCAATATAAAAGGACTGGTGGCTTATATCGGCGAGGTTGAAGAATCGCGTAAGGTTCTTGAATATTCGGTGACGGCTGCCGAAAGTACTGATACGTCGAAGCTTTCGTCCGTAGGGGTCAAGAGGCTCAGTAAAGCTTTGTCTGAGTCAAAGGCTGTAATTGCAGATAAAAATAGACCGCTTTCTGCTTTGCAGAGCGCCGACTCCGCTTTGCGGGCTGCCATTTATGTTTCTGACGGCGAAAACATTAATAGCAATGAGAAAGGTACGCTTAACATTACTGCCGGCAAGGTCTGCGCTGTTGTCTTTTTCGGTGCGCTGATTATTGCGGCGCAGGTGTTTGTATACAGAAAAAAGGAAAAGACCGTTTGATTTTTCATCGGTCTGTGAAATATGAAGAGTTTTTTGGAGGAGATAACATGTCTGTCAAAGAAAAGAAAATTTCAATTGAGCGTGCAGCTTCTGCCGAATCTGTCGGTGTTTCATCAAAGGTTGTTCAGTCCTTTGTTGACCGCTGTATGGAGCTTGACAAACAGCTGCATTCACTTATCGTTATTCGTCACGGCAAGGTTGCCTGTGAGGCTTATAGGGATCCTTACGGACCGGAATACAGGCATATGATGTATTCTGTCAGCAAAAGTTTTACTTCAACCGCAATTGGCTTTGCGATCGATGAGGGACTCTTTAAGCTCGACACGAGATTTGTTGAAATTTTTCCCGAGGCGAGGGGAGATAAGCCCGATGAGTACCTTGAAAAAATGACGGTTGAAGATCTGCTCACTATGCGCAGCGGTCTTTCCGTTACACCGTTCATGGATAAGACAAAGGACCGTTGGTTCCATGATATTCTTTCAAGCAAATGGGTCAGTGAACCGGGCACAAAGTTTTTGTATATCAGCGAAAACATGTATCTTCTTTGCTGCATTATCAAAAAGGTGACCAACATGGGTGTGATCGACTATCTCATGCCGCGCCTTTTTGAACCGCTCGGCATTGACCGTCCGTTTTGGGAGACCTGCCCGAGAGGAATAGAAGCCGGCGGTTGGGGTCTTATGATCCGCACTGAGGATCTTGCAAAATTTACCCTCTGTTATCAGCAGGGCGGAAAATTCGGCGGAAAGCAGATCGTTCCCGAATGGTGGGTCAAGACGGCAACGTCTTTCCATGCGGATAACAGCATGAATGAGGAGCTTGACTCAAAACAAGGCTACGGATACTGTTTTTGGCGTAACGGCGGCTGCAAGGAATCGTACCGTGCAGACGGAATGTTTAGTCAGTTCGGCATCGTTTTTGAGGAGTATGACGCATGCTTTATTTCAACCGGCGGCGAAATTGACGAGCAGAGAATGCGCGACGTAATCTGGGAGTTCTTCCCGAGAGCGTTTGATGACAATGCAAAGGAAGAAGACGGAGTTGAGGTTTCCATTCCTGCATATCCGCGTCTTCCGAAACGCCCGCGCGCCTTTACCGAAAAGCTCCTCGCAGGAAAGAAAATTGTTTTCGGCAAATCGCCGATTCTTAATATTGCCGGATTCCCGACGAGCGTTGTCACTCTTCCTGCTTCTTTCATGGCACGCGAGAAGGCGGGAAACATTACAAATGTTTCCTTTGACGCTCTTGAAAATGAGCTTGTAATGCGTTGGTCCGAGGGAAAAGAGGTCAATCTTATCCATATCGGAATGGACGGAGAATACCGTTGGGACAATATTACTCTCGGTCACACTCCGTATACTACCTGCGCTGTTGGCTGCTGGAACAGCGAACGTGAGCTTGAGGTTCATATTCGTGCAATCGAAACAACTGCTGAAAGGATCTTCATTTTCACTTTTGCAGACGGAAAAGTTACTATGAAGCCTTCTATGCGCCCTGCCTCGGCGGCAATGGCGGTTACGCTGAAAGAATCTGTCAAATCTGTAGTTAAGCAGCCGTTGCTCCAGACTGTCGTCAGTGAGGCACTGCCGTATGTTGTTCCGATTGTTGACACTGCTCTTCACGGAAAAATCGTTTAAGCTTTCGGGAGGTTACTTATGGTTTTCAAAACATTATTTGTGCTTTGTGTTGCGCTTGAATTTGTCTTTGTTCCGCTGTTTCTCAAATATTCATGGCCTGATAAATGCTGGAAGTCATTTGGCTTTAAAATGGTCTGCTCGGCGCTGTTCTTTGCTTCCGGTTTGCTTGCAATGAAAATCAGCGGTCACTCGGCTGAAATTTCGGTATATACCAAATACATACTTTGGGGTTTGTTCCTCGGTTGGCTCGGCGATATGTTCCTGCATCTTATCACAGATAAGATTTGGGTGTTCGGTCTCGGTCTTTTCGCTTTCCTCGGCGGACATATTTTCTATATTGTTGCTTTCCAGAAGGTGATTGAAAGAACATATCCTGACAAGGGCTTTTTTGAGTGGTATGAAATTCTCGCTGTTGCGGTTCTTGTCGGTGTTATACTTGTTTATGCATTTGTTAAGAAGAAGCAGGGAAAGCTTGCAGCCGGAAAAATTTATATGATCATTCCGGTTGTGATGTATGCGGTGACCATAAGCGCCATGCTTGCAAAAGCTTTCAGACTTTGCATAGGTGAATGGCTTTGGGGCATGACCGATGATAAAACAATGGCAATGATTTTTGTTACTGTCGCTCTCGGCGCCGTTTTGTTCGTTCTTTCGGACGGCAGTCTCGGCATCATTCTCTTTGCCGGTCAGAAGAAAAACCGACCGCTCAAGATTTTTAACATCGCAACATATTTTGTTGCACAGATTCTTCTTGCAAGCAGCATTTTCTTCATTAACGTACCGGTTCTTTACGGAACCTGAAAATCTTTAAAGGCTGCCCGATTGGCAGCCTTTACTTTGGAGTGATAACTGTGAAACTTCAAAAAGCTGAAGCAGCAGAGTTTGAAGGAATAAGAAAGTTCTATTTTGATGTTATCGATGCCATGCAAAACAAAGATTTTTCAATCGGTTGAAAAAAGGGCATATATCCCGATGACGATTATATACGCGAAAGTATTCAAAAGGGAGAGCTCTATACTCTGAGAGATTCTGAAAAGCTCTCAGCTTGCATGGTTCTTAATACATCTTTCAATGATGGATACGTCGGACTTACACGGAGCAGAGAATTGAAAGACGGCGAATTCCTCGTTCCGCACGCCCTTGCCGTTGCCGGCGATATGCAGGGACGCAGAATAGGTAAACTTGCTGTTCGTGAGATTATATATTTTGCTCGTGAAAATAATAAAAAGGCAGTGAGACTCGATATTGTTTCCTCGAACAGTGTTGCCGAAAAACTATATACTTCAATGGGATTCAGCTTTGTTGAGGAAACTGACATGTATTATGTTGACACGGGCACTGTTAAGTACAAAATGTATGAACTCAATTTTCAGTGAAAAGATATTTTCGAAGGCGGTTGTTTTTGTATGAATATAAGCGGAATCCAAAAGCTCACTTTGCTTGATTTTCCGGGCAAGCTTGCCTGCACGATTTTTACATCGGGCTGCAATTTTCGCTGTCCGTTCTGTCACAACGCATCGCTTGTACTTCCGGGAAAAGCGCCGCATATGGAAACTGAAGAAGTGATAGACTTTCTGAAAAAGCGCGAGGGTATCCTTGAGGGGGTTTGCATAACAGGCGGTGAGCCGTGTCTTCAGCAGGATCTTGAAGAGTTTATTGTCATGGTACGCTCAATGGGGTTCCTTGTAAAGCTTGACACCAACGGCAGCTTTCCGGATAAGCTTTCAACACTTCTGAAAAAAGGACTTCTCGATTACGTTGCAATGGATATAAAAACTTCAAAGGAAAATTACCTTAGAGTCTGCGGCGGCAAAACCAAGGAGCTTCTTCAGAGTGTTATAGAAAGCGTTGAAATTCTAAAAAACACCTCGGTTCCGCATGAATTCAGAACTACGACAGCAAAGGAACTTCAGACAAAAGACGATTTTGAAAAAATCGGTGAATGGCTGCGGGGCGAAAAACGCTATTTTATTCAGCAGTATGAAACAAGCGGCGAGCTTGTCGGCGAGGAAATGACGCCGTATGCAAAAGAGGACTTGCTTTCGTTTGCGGATATTATGCGCCGTTATGTGACAGATGTCGAAGTTCGTGGAATATAAAAAATGTGAAACACCACATATTGTGTTTAACAACAAGATATAGTAAAAAAGTCGAGAGAAAAGCCCAAGATATTGTGTTTTTGCTCTTGACTTTTGATTTTGTCTGTACTATACTTGACGAGCACAGCAAAAAAGCGGCTCCCGGTTTCGGGCAGGTTATCGGAGAGTCTTTCAAAATATGAAGGGAGAAAACTTTATGTTTGACGTTAAGAAAAGAGACGGAAAATTTGTCGGTTTTGATATTAATAAAATTGCCGACGCCATAAAATCTGCGTTTGAGGCGCAGGAGGTCAATTTTAACGATGACCTCATTGATTTCATTGCGCTCAAGGTTACGGCTGATTTTGAGAGCAAAATCAAAGACGGTCATGTTGCTGTTGAAGATATTCAAGACAGTGTTGAAACCGTGCTTGTCAAAGCCGGCTATTCCCAGGTTGCAAAGGCATATATTCTTTATCGCAAGCAGCGTGAAAAACTGCGCAACATGAAATCAACCATTCTTGACTACAAAGCTGTTGTTGACAGCTATGTCAAGGTTACGGACTGGAGAGTTAAGGAAAATTCAACCGTTACTTATTCGGTAGGCGGACTCATTCTCAGCAACTCCGGTGCGATTACTGCCAATTACTGGCTTTCGGAAATCTATGATGAGGAAATTGCCAACGCTCACAAGAGCGGTGACATTCATCTCCACGATCTTTCAATGCTTACCGGTTACTGCGCCGGCTGGTCGCTTAAGCAGCTTATAAAAGAGGGACTCGGCGGTGTAACGGGCAAGATCACTTCTGCTCCGGCAAAGCACCTTGCAACGCTTTGCAATCAAATGGTAAACTTCCTCGGAATCATGCAGAATGAATGGGCGGGCGCGCAGGCTTTTTCATCATTTGATACCTACCTTGCTCCGTTTGTCAAGGCTGACAACCTCACCTATGACCAGGTCAAAAAGTGCATTGAGTCATTTATTTACGGCGTCAACACTCCGTCACGCTGGGGTACTCAGGCTCCGTTTTCAAACATTACTCTTGACTGGATCGTTCCCAACGACCTTGCGGAGTTGAACGCAATCGTAGGCGGAAAGGAAATGCCGTTCAAGTATAAGGATTGCAAGAGAGAAATGGATATGGTCAACAAAGCTTTCATTGAGACAATGATTGAGGGCGATGCAAACGGACGTGGTTTCCAATATCCGATACCGACATATTCAATTACCAAGGATTTTGACTGGTCTGACACAGAGAACAACAAGCTTCTCTTTGAAATGACTTCAAAATACGGCACTCCGTATTTTTCAAACTATGTCAACAGCGACATGGAGCCGAGCGATATACGCAGCATGTGCTGCCGTCTTCGTCTTGATCTTCGCGAGCTTCGCAAAAAGTCGGGCGGCTTTTTCGGCAGCGGCGAGAGCACCGGTTCTGTCGGTGTTGTTACAATCAATCTTCCGAGAATTGCATATCTTGCATCGGATAAAGCAGACTTTTATGAGAGACTTGACCATCTCATGGATATTTCGGCACGTTCACTCAAAGTCAAGAGAACAATCATAACAAAGCTCCTTGACGAGGGTCTTTATCCCTATACCAAACGTTATCTCGGTACCTTTGCTAACCATTTTTCAACTATCGGTCTCATCGGTATGAACGAGGTCGGACTCAATGCCAAGTGGCTGCACGCCGATCTTACTCATAAAGAAACACAGGATTTTGCAAAAGAAGTTCTCGACCATATGAGAGAGCGCCTTTCGGATTATCAGGAACAGTATGGCGACCTCTACAACCTTGAGGCAACTCCTGCCGAATCCACAACCTATCGTTTTGCAAAGCATGATGTTGAACAGTATCCGGATATTATCACTGCGGCAGAGCCGGGCGGAACACCGTACTATACGAACTCATCACATCTTCCTGTCAGCTTTACAGATGATATTTTTGCAGCTCTTGATATTCAAGACGATCTTCAGACCCGTTATACCTCGGGAACGGTTTTTCATGCGTTCCTTGGTGAAAAGCTTCCGGACTGGAAAGCTGCCGCAAAGCTTGTCAGAAAAATTGCCGACAATTATAAACTTCCGTATTACACACTTTCGCCGACATATTCGGTTTGTAAGGATCACGGATATATTGCAGGTGAACACTATACTTGTCCGCAGTGCGGAGGAGAAACCGAGGTTTACAGCCGTATAACCGGATACTATCGTCCCGTCCGTAACTGGAATGACGGAAAGGCTGAGGAGTTTAAGGAACGCAAGGTTTATGATATGACAAAATCCACCGCTCCCGGCAGTGAAAAGAAAAAGCAGGAAATTAAGGCTGAAGAAGAATTTTCAGCTGAAAAGAAAGGAACCTTCCTCTTTGCAACAAGAACCTGCCCCAACTGCAAAATGGCAGAAAGTTTTCTTAACAAGGCGGGTATATCCTTTGAAAAGGTATACGCTGAAGAAAATCCCGAAATCACAAAGAAGTTTGGCGTAACCATGGCTCCGACTCTTGTTATAGTAAAAGATGGCAGCGTTCAAAAAATCGGCAACGTTTCAAATATCAGAAAATATATTGAAACTGCTGCCGTTCAGTAATCAAATCAAAAATAAAAATATGCCCGATGAAAGTCGGGCATATTTGCAGTGTTTTAGGGTGAGAAAAATGTATGATATCGTAATAATCGGAGCGGGACCTGCGGGTCTCACTGCTGCTGTCTATGCAAGGCGCGCGGAAAAGAGCGTTCTTGTTATTGAAAAGGAAACCTTTGGCGGTCAGATAACACATTCTCCAAAGGTTGAAAACTATCCCGGAACGCTCCAGATGAGTGGCAACGAGTTCGCCGAAAAGCTCATTGAGCAAGCAATGAATCTCGGAGCGGAAATTGAACTTGATGAAGTAACCGCAATCGAAAATAACGGCGCATTCAAAAAGGTTGTCGGTTTGAGCGCTGTTTACGAGGCAAAAAGCGTGATTATTGCCACGGGTTCAAAGCACAGAACACTCGGAGCAGAAAATGAGGAAAAATTTGTCGGTCAGGGTGTTTCATACTGCGCCGTTTGTGACGGAGCATTTTACCGCGGCAAGGAAGTTGCCGTTATCGGCGGCGGAAATACCGCTTTGCAGGAGGCTGTTATGCTTTCTGAGCTTTGCAAAAAGGTAACTCTTGTTCAGAATCTTGCGTTCTTCACAGGCGAAAAGAAGCTGTTGGCGTTGCTTGAAAAAAAGAACAACGTTGAGTTTATAACAAATTCCGTTATCTGCGCTCTTGACGGT
>CAKTDF010000021.1 GCA_934541115.1 uncultured Eubacteriales bacterium | reverse complement strand
TGCGTTTCTCCTTTAGTGTCGGTGAAATCATTGCATTCGGTTGTTTTTTTATTTAATTCATCTCACATTGCCTCAAATGGCTTTGCAGGAAGCTATTTGACCTCATGCGTCGTAATCGCAATCCGTCAGCGACATACCGTGTGCATATATCTTTTCAATCGGTGTTTGCAGATGTGCCTTTGCAAAGCCGTTAGGTTACTATGATTATAGCAACGAGCGGTTATCTGTCAAGTGGGGTGAATAATTTTCAAATGATTTAGATTATGTACGGCGTTTTATATTTTAATTTTCTGACTTTTGATTGCCTTTGAGACTTTTGTGCAAAAGATACCTGTCTTTCCTGAACTGCTTTTCTGTTCTCAAACGGCTCACTACCTCATAAACTGAAAAGAGAGGGTGACGCTATGATAATCAGACTGAAAAGAAAAATTCTTTTTGTTTTGCTGCCTGCAATTTTTGCTGCCGGGATTATTTCGCTCGTTGCTTTTCTCAGGGTCGGAGCGGAAAAAGCAGAGACGGAAAAGGCTTATATAAAATGGGCTGAATTGAACGTCAGTCTCAAAGCGCTTGAGGATACTATGGCTTTGGATATAGAAACCTATGACAAGCTTTATCATATCAGTTGGATAGATTCGCTTTCATACCTTGCCGTAAAAAACGGGAATAATTGGAACGGCTATAAAACGCGCGATTTGCAAAAAATGAAGGACGCTTTGGGAGACAATAACACAATAGATGATCTTGTTGGCGAAAACAAATACTTTACATATTACAAAGAGACGTTTTCGGCAATGCTCGGTGGTTTGCTCGGTGAATTTGAACGCGAAAAGCCGGACGGAAACGGTGGAAAAGCGCTTTATTCCGGCTATGGATTGGTTGCGTACAGTCCGATTGCAGAAGGATTCTCATACAGCCATTATGATGACTTTGGTTCATCGCGCTCATACGGCTACCGTCGCAGTCACCTTGGCAACGATCTGCTCGGCAATGTGGGAACGCCGATCGTTGCAGTTGAGGGAGGAACTGTTGAATGCATAGGTTGGAATCAGTATGGAGGCTGGCGTCTCGGTATTCGCTCATTTGACAAAAAACGCTCATATTATTATGCACATCTGAGAAAGGATCACCCGTATTGTGCCGACATAAAGCAGGGCACCGTTGTGAAAGCGGGACAGGTGATAGGGTATATGGGCATGACGGGGTATTCATTAAAGGAAAATGTCAACGGAATGACAGTGCCGCATCTGCACTTCGGGTTGCAGCTGATTTTTGATGAGAGTCAGAAAGAGGGCACAAATCAGATATGGCTCGATGTATATAAACTCGTTAAGCTGCTTTCAAAAAATCGCGCCACCGTTATCAGAAACAGTGAAACAGGCGATTACTTCAGAAAGTATGACATCATTGACAAACGCTATCCAACGGAATTGCAGCGCTTCTCCGAGGCTCAGGTCGGCGGATAAGCTGAAGAGAGTCGAACTCAATGCGGTTTTTTAAGGCAAATTTTCACCGATACTGCGTATTAAGGCAATACTGCGCAATTGCGGCGCACACCTTGCTTGAATCTGTTCCCGTCATGCTGCACAAAAACTTCTTGACTTGCGTCAGCAAGCCTGCAAAATTTTTGTACACCCTGACGAAAAATCTTACTGCGCAATTCGTACACCTCAATTGTGCGGTATTGCCTTAAAAAGCCTCGCAATGCGTCAGCATTACTCACCTTTTTGCCTTGTCTCGGCAAAAATTTGCTCTTAAAAAACTGCTTCACACCTGATGGATTTGTTTTTTGGTACAGTGTGGTTCTTCTTTGGCGAGGCAATACTTTCGTATTGTGAGACAAAAAGAGCCGCAATGTGCCGGAAAACAAATTCTTCAGGCGCATTGCGTTCGACTCTCCTCAGCTTAAGAAAGAAAAAAGATAAACGCAGAAAAAGCTATAATTACACGGTGTTTCCGCGTGATTATAGCTTTTTCTTATATGTGCGTACTCAGTGCTCAGATTTTTGAAAATCCTCTTGCACGGCGTATTTTTTCTATAAAGAGCTTTGCCGTTTGTGTAACGGCGGCATAGTTGCCGTCTTTTGCCTTGCCGGTGAGACTTCCGCCCGCGCCGACGGCAACGGCTCCGGCTTTGATCCATTCTTCAACATTGTCAACGCTGACGCCGCCGGAGGGCATCATTCTTGCCTGTGGCAGGGGACCGTGAAGAGCTTTGATAAATTTAGGTGTGGCAATGTCGCCGGGAAAAACTTTGAGAATGTCAACGCCGAGTTCAAGAGCCTTTACAGCCTCTGTAGGCGTAAAAATACCGGGCATGCAGGCAATTGCATATCGGTTGCAAAGCGTAACAATTCGCTCGTCAAGGTGCGGAGAAACAACATACTGCGCGCCGGAAAGAATGGCTGTTCGTGCTGTTTCGCTGTCAAGAACAGTACCGGCACCGATAATTATTTCACTGCTGTTTATGTATTTGTCTGCCATATGTTCAATGAGCTTGTGGGCTTTCGGAACTGTGAAAGTCAATTCAATTGCCGCAACTCCGCCCTCAACACAAGCTTCTGTAATACGTTCCGCCTGCTCCACGCTTTCTGCCCTGACAACGGCAACAAGTCCGCAGTCTGTGATTCTTCCGATAACTTCGGTTCTGTTCATTTATTTTTGCTCCTTTTTCTTCGTTTTGGAAAGCTCAATTTCGGCAAGTCCGCCTTTTGAGGTCTCTTTATATCTTGAGGAGATGTCCTTTCCGGTGCGATACATTGTTTCAACAACATCGTCAAAGGAAATCTTCCTTGTGCTTGAAAGAAAGTTAGCAAGCGAAAGCGCATTGAGTGCTCTCATCGCAGCCACTGCGTTGCGTTCAATGCAGGGAATCTGAACAAGTCCGCATACCGGGTCGCAGGTGAGTCCGAGCATGTGCTCCATCGCAACCTCGGCTGCGTATTCGATTTGGTCAAGATCCATTGAAAACAGTTCGCAAAGAGCGGCAGATGCCATTGAACATGCGGTACCTATTTCAGCCTGGCAGCCGCATTCGGCACCGCTTATGGACGCGTTCGTTTTAACAATGTTGCCGATAACTCCGGCTGCCGCAAGAGCGCGCACAATGTAATCATCGGTAAAGCCGCGGCTGTCCTGCATATATTTGAGAACCGAGGGGAGAACCGCGCAGGCGCCGCAGGTGGGCGCGGTGACAACTATGCTGCTGCCGGCGTTTTGTTCACTGACGGCAAAAGCGTATGCACAAACAAGGCGGTTTTCCTTTGTGATGTCACTTTCATCAATGTGGCGCTGATTATAGAGATACTTGGCTTTGCGCTCAACCTCAAGTCCGCCGTCAAGAATGCCGCTTGCTGAAAGTCCGTCCTGAATGGTCTGCTTCATAAGGTTCCATACGCGCAGAAGATAGGCGCCGATCTCTATGCCCTCTCTTTCAAAAACATAGTCGCTCAATCGTATACGCTTGCCTCTGCAATACTCCGCAATTTCGGCAAATGAACGTTCCGGATAAACGTCTTCATGGACGTCTGCTTTGCTGCCTTCAACAACAATATTTCCGCCGCCTACACTCATAATGCGGGCAAATCCGATTTCTTTTCCGTCCTTTTCGGCGTGAAAATCCATTGTGTTTTCATGCGGTAGGGGGAACGACGGCGTGCCGGCAAAAACGACCTCGGTTTCTGTCGGAGCCAAGGCTTCAATTATAGCAACATCTGTTTTGTGTCCTTTTCCCGTGTCTGAAAGCGAGCCGTAAAGATATACGGTGTATTTATCCGCCTGCGGATACTTTGCTTTGAAAAGACACGCTGCCCTGTCCGGACCCATTGTGTGGGAGCTTGACGGACCGCGACCGATTTTATAAAGATATCTGAGCGATTCCATTAAAACGACCTCAATTCTGTTTTTCAACCATCTTGTATTCATCATAGGCCTTGTAAAATGAGCAAGTGCCTTGTCCGGTCAAAAAGCGTTCCATTTCGTCCTCATCAAGCGAAACATCGCAGTAGTAAACGTCATCTTCTTCGTCATATAGATAATGCTCGCAAAAGTCACAGCTGTTTCCTGCCATAGCGGTTACTCCTTATTGCATACAACTACGCTTATGATATCATTTTAATCGGACGTTTTCAATATTTTTGATTCAAAAAACGCTTTTGAAACGGAAAAAGAGCGGTCACGAAAAAGACGCTTTTTGCGTCCTTTCCATGACCGCCCTGTCATAGATTTTCAATCAGAGCAACACTCGCTCCTGCTTACAGCGAGCAGAATGCTGCGAATGATTTAAAGCAGTGCAGGGGAGTTGCCCGCAAAGCTGCACCGCGATAATCCTCAGTGGGTTTCAATCCACTGTTCGGCTTTTGCCTTTGAGAGGGACTTAATGTCCTCCTTGGCATATTTTGAAGCCTCGCCGCCGTTTACATAAAGGAAATAGAGTCCCTTTTCGGTCTGATAAAGGCTTTCTTCAAAGCCGGCTGCATCGCCGAATTCACCCTCTGTATATTTTTTAACAAGAGTCGCGTTTTCGGTGTCGTACTCTCTTTTGCAGATAATTTTCTTCATTACAGACAAATCCTTTCAATAAGATTTTTTCCGTTCGGATACCCAAACGTCTGCATTAATTTTATCATTATTGAAAGTAACTTTCAAGACTTAATATTGTTGAATTTCAACAGTTAAAATTTTGATTTTTGGCTGTTTTGAACAAAAATATTGCTTTTACCACTTGTTTTCAACGTATTCGCAGAACGCATACATATCATCAACGACGATTTTTGTTCCGTCGTCAAGAATTGCGGTTCCGCTCCAGCGTCCGTGAACCTGATGAGAGTGCATGCGCAAAGCATTGAGAACGTTGGTATCATTATGATTGTCAAACTGCGGCTTCATTGTGAAGTCAAAACGTCCGTCTTCAGAAACAAAGTGCCACGGTTCAAGGTATTTATCCGGCTTTGGAAAAACTTCAACGTCAACGGGACCGAATTTGTGCGCCTTGCCGTCATAGAAAATGCAGGTCTCGGTGGCATTGCTTTCGTCGCCGATGCCCCATGTGATTTCAAAGCCGAAAATGTGCTTTTGACCGTTTTCATCGGTGAGATATGTTGAGCCGTTGCCCCAGTACCAAACCAGTTGATACGGAGTGTTGACGCGTCCCCAGTCAAGGCAGGCAAAGGTGTCCTCTTTTGAAAATTCATAAACATCATCGCCGAAGCGGAATGTACCGCTGCAGGGCATGCAATTTTGCTTTGTTGTCATGAAGAAACGGTCAGGATATCCCTTGAACGGAAGAACGGTCGTAATGTTTTCAAGTCCCTCGGGAATGTCCATCGTGAAGTCGCAGACAACGTCTTTGCCCTTGGATTTTCCTTTAAAATGGAGGCTTCTTTCGGTCTCTCTGGTGTCAAACTCAAAGTCTGCCTTGCCTATTCCGGTAACGGTATATTTGACGTTGTTGGGAACATCTCCTTTTGGCGGAAGGGTATACTTGTTTTTTCCTCCGACAAAGAGAGCAGTTGAGCCTGCAATCGTTCCGCCGCCGAGCTTTTTGCTTTTTTCCGGGTCGGTAACGTCAATGAGAACTGCCGAAACGTAGCCGCCGAAAGATATGTTTGCAAAGCTTATCTGCACCATATATTTTCCGTTGCAGATCTGATAAAAGTCCCATTCCTTTGAGCGCATGGGGTGCTTGACCTTTTTGTTGTCATAGGTGAAGAGCATGTGCCTTGCCCAACCGGGAGCAAGGAGAGTGCCGTCCTCTGAAAGGAGCGGCGTTTCCTCTGTGTACTCTTTCTGCTTGCTTTTGATTTCTCCCTTGAGCCAGCTTTTGTAAGTGCGCGGTAATTCTGTACTCATTATATTTCCTCCTTTTGCGGCAAGCCGCATGATAGGACAATTATAACACAGAAGGAAAGGCTTTTCAATAATTTTGAAGACCGAAAAGAAAAGCCGGAGCAACCAAGCTCCGACTTTTTTGGGGGGTGATTTTTCACTGAACAGTTTCCTTTTGCTTTTGCGCCATGGCCTTTTTTGTCATGGCTTTCGTGTAAAGTGCGAGCAGTCCGCTGCAGCCGAGGTTGAGAATAACGCTGCCGAGGAGCAGTGAAAAAAGGTATTTCGGAAGATTCGCAACCGCTGTTTCGGCGTCAATGAGGGCAATGATGAAATAACAGAAACCGACATTGTTAAAAAACATGGGAAGATACGGATTTAGCAAAACGAGCATTGCAACAAAAATGAAAAGCGGAATGAGGGTTGCTCCGAGTGAGGGAACTCCGCCTTTTAAAAGCACAGTGAAAACAATAACAAGTCCGGCTGCAAGCAGCAGACCGACAGCGCCGCCTATGAGGGTATACCAAAAGCGGGCTTTATACGTCAGTTCTTCCTGCATAAAAAAGATTGTTATTGTGATGAAAAAAGCCCAGCTAACGATGGGCATTTCATGCCAGGCACCGTGAACGATTTGAAAAACAGTGTTCCAAAGAAGAATCCATGCGAGCACAATGAATAACGCTTTCATTTTTCCTTTGGGCGGCTTTGAAAAGAGTTTGATTCCCTGTTGTTCGTGCATTTTTTGCATCTCCTTTTTTGACATGATGTCCGATTTGTTACATCATATCACAAAATCAAGAGGCACTCAATATATTTTAACGAATTGGAACAAAGCACGTGTAATTAACTCAATTCAAACAAATTGCGCACAAAAAGAACAATTGAGACAGATATAACCTGTCCTTGCAAATTGTGACACATAATAGCGTCTGCGTTAATAATAGCCCGCCAAAGCTGTATTGGCGGGCTATATATGCTGCAAGGCTTTCAACTCGTTTTCTGATTCCTTATGTTTATCAGTTTTTCAGTCTTTTTAAGGGCTTTTCTTTCGCTCGTTCCGAGGTCGGGAATCAGAGAATCAATTGCGCAAAGTGCACCTGCCGCGTCCTCATCGTCATGGCAAAATTCATCGTCGAGGTCGTACTCCCTGCCGTCAACCGTTATCAGGCGCGGGTCGTCATAATCGGGAAAACGGAAGAAATTGAAGCTTTTGATTTTCAGCTCCCTGATGAGAACAAAGTAGCTTTCAACAATTTCTTCGTAGATTTCATCGTCGGTTATCGGAGCAGAAGGCTCTGTAATTGCGTCGAAAAAGCTTTTATTGAATGAATCCGATGAGAGAACGTCTTCTATTATCAGAGATAAGAGATCGTCTTCGCTTGATTCATCAATATTTTGCATATTCATATCCGGGGAAATTGCTTTCAATTTATCGGCAAGCTCTTTGAAATTTATCATTTCGCCGCCTGCGGAGCTCTTGTCTTTCATTGCAAAACGTCCTTTCAAAATGTGTTATGCCCATTATATACAAAGTCTTCCAAAAACACAAGAAGTATTTTTGGAAGACTTGAATGCTTTAAAGTTTGGTTTATTTTTGAAGAAAACGCGAAAGGAAGTCCTTAGTCTTTTCGTTTTGCGGATTTTCAAAGATATCCTGAGGCTTGCCCTCTTCGCAGATAACGCCGTCTGCCATGAAAACAACGTGAGAAGAAACGTCTCTCGCAAAAGCCATCTCGTGGGTGACAACGATCATTGTCAGTCCGTCCTTTGCAAGCGAACGCATGACGGCAAGAACTTCACCGACCATTTGCGGGTCAAGCGCGCTCGTCGGTTCGTCAAAAAGGAGAACTTCGGGTTCCATTGCCAGCGCGCGTGCAATGGCAACGCGCTGCTTTTGTCCGCCGGAAAGCTGAGAGGGTCTTGCGTTAATGTACGGGGCCATGCCGACCTTTTCAAGGTACCTCATGGCAATTTCTTTTGCCTCCTTGCGGTTTCGTTTGAGAACCGAAACCTGACCGGTTATGCAGTTTTCAAGCGCAGACATGTTGTTAAAAAGGTTAAAAGACTGAAAAACCATGCCGACCTTTGCTCTGTATTTTGAAAGCTGAACTTCACCTGCGACAACGTCCTTGCCGTGATAAAGTATTTGACCCTTTGTGGGCGTTTCAAGGAGATTGATGCAGCGCAGCATGGTGCTTTTGCCCGAGCCGGAGGCGCCGATGATGCTGAGAACATCGCCTTTTTCAACCGAAAGGCTGATTCCTTTGAGAACACTGTTTTCGCCAAAGCTTTTTTCAAGTCCCTTTAATTCAATTACTTTTTCAGCCACGATTTATGCCTCCTTTGAAATGTGTATCTCTGCGGCGCTGTTTGACTGCGAACCGAAAACGGTGTAGTTTTCCTTGCCGGAGAGCTTCTTTTCAACAAGGCGAAGCAGTCTTGTTATTGTGAACGTCAGAATGAAATAAATGACACAGACGATAAGATAGGTCTGAAAGTTTTTTAAGGTTGTCGTTTTAATGATGTTTGAATAGAAGTAAAGCTCAGTAATGCCGATAACGTTAAGAACGGAGGTATCCTTGATGTTGATAACGAACTCATTGCTGACAGACGGAAGAATATTGCGCATGACCTGCGGAATGATGACCTTGAACATCGTTTGTGAGTGGGTCATACCGATTGACATTGCACCCTCAAACTGTCCCTTGTCAATTGAAATGATTCCGCCGCGAACTATTTCCGCCATATATGCACCGGTGTTAATTGAAACGATGAGAATACCGGAGGGGATAAGTGCAAGCCTTTCACCGGTGGCAAATGCATAACCCCAGTAAATAACCATAGACTGAACCATCATGGGTGTGCCGCGGAAGATTTCGACATAAACGGCTATTATTCCGTTAAGAATTTTATGAAGAACTTTGAGAATCGGATTTTTTGACATCGGCGCAGTGCGGATAATACCCGTCAAAAGACCGATGACAAGACCGGCAACCGTGCCAACGAGGGCGAGCAGCATTGTGTTGCCGACTCCCTTTAGCAGCTGTGGATAATACTTGGTAACAATGTTAAGTACGTCTTGAAAAAAACTCATATCAATTCCGCCAAACTTTAGTTATTTTATTCGCGGCAAGCAGCTTTTCACAGCTGCTTGCCGCAAGGTATTTGTTTTACTTACTTCTTGAAGATGACAACAAGATTTGATTCATAGTAGGTTTCGGTGAAGTCGATCTGCTCTTTGCGTTCTGCTGTCGGGCTCATACCTGCAACGATTGCGTCAACCGTGCCTGCGTCAAGAGCCGGAATAAGGGAATCCCATTTTTCAGAGTAAATTTCCAGCTTCATGCCAAGCTTGTTTGCAACATACTGAGCAACCTGAACGTCATATCCGTTTGCAAAAAGACCGTCCTTGCCCTCGCCGCTGATGGGTATCGCGCCGAGAGATCTTTCGTCTGATGAGGTTTCAGTCCAGTTGTACGGCTCATAAGCACATTCCATTGCAACTTTAAGAGTTCCGGTCGGGTTTTCCGGAGCTTCACTTTCAAGAACAAACTTTTCAACCTTTTCGCCGTTCTTGATGGAGATGATCTGCTCCATAAGCTGTTCTTTCTGCTCTTCTGTGATGCCCTTGATAATTTCGTTCATCTTTTCAAGCAAATCAGAACCCTTTTTGAGTCCGATTGCGATTCCGACATCTGCTGCTGTTGCGGTGAAACCGGTGTCGTTGTTTTTGAGGTGGAGATAATCGAGGGTGGAGTCCTTTTGGCAGGTGCTGATAGCAGTGGGCTCCTCGGCGATATATCCGTCAATGGCACCGGACTTAACGGCATTGAGAAGGTCGGTAAAGTCGGGATAAGTTTCACTCTTAACATCTTGAATCTGACTAAGTGCGTCTGCGTGGAAAGTTCCGGTCTGTGCGGCAATCTTCATGCCTTTGAGGTCTGCAATTGATTTTGCCGCTGCAATGCCGGTGACCTCTGCGTTCGCGCCGGAAGATGCCGGGGCTGTGGTTTCGTTGCCGCCGCCGCTGCACGCTGTGAAGCAGAGGGCGCAAAGAACAACTGAAAGGACTACTGCCAAAACTCTTCTTACATTACTCATACAAAACACTCCTGTTTTAAAATTTGGGCTTTTGTTTGCCCATCGTGATATAAAAATTTAAGCCTGCGCACCTTTTCATAATGAGGTATCACAGGCTTTAAGTTCGTTACTTAAAAATAGCGAAAATATTACTTAATGATAGCGCTCCATATAAAAACTATATGACAGTGCGGCGTTTATTAAACGCAACCCCAGCTCTCATCCGGCGGCAACCGGTCTGAAAACTTCGGCGGAATCACCTTTCACTCACGAACGCTTGCCGGCGTCAAATCGCGAGGTACTCATCTCATCCGCATCCTCTATCAGGTGCTGTCTTAAATTTGACTTGATTATATCGCGGTCGGATACGTTTGTCAACAGTTATTTGAAAAAACGGCATTGTTATGAAAAAATGCACAAAATATTCAGAAAATACTGTATATATCGCACAAATTATACCCGACTACTTGAATAAGGTGCGAGCAAAAAAAAGCGGTGCTGGTAAAATTGTTAATCGGAGCTCTTTGACGTTGAAGATGTTTTTGCAGAGCTGCTTGACGATGTTTTTTTGCCCGAAGATTTTTTACCTTTTTTGAAGGTTGCAACAATATTGGTCTTTTTTTCAACCGTGAATTCATATTCAAGCGAGTCCTTGACCTCGTCTGTTAAGTCAACACCGTTGACGGTGAAGTGCGCAAGGTCATAATAGGCGTTTTTGGTGCGTTCCGGCGCGATTTTGACCGTAACGGTTTTGCCTTTTTTGCAGGTCACGCGGAATTTTTTTGCCGTACCGTCTTTTTCTCCGCCGCCCTCAAGAGTCATTTTGCCGTGAGAGTAGCTTTCGATAAAAACGTTGTATTCCGATTGATGAATGTATTTGAGATACAGCCCTCCGACTGCACCGAAAAGAATAATGACAACAGAAAAGAAAGCAAGGAACTTTTTCATTGATCGTATAACCTCCGTAACCTTATTCAACGGTAAGTGATGAGATGATGCCGGAATAGAGCGCAGCAGCATTGTCAAAAAAGTTTTTCTTAACAATTTCAACCTGCGAAAAATCCGCAACGAAAACAGAAAGACGCATCAGCTCAATGCCGACGTCGTTGATCGCAAAGCTGACGCGGTAGCCGCCGTCCTTTTCTTCAACCGTACATTCGCATTCGTTCTGGATTTTTTCTCTTGAAAGAACCCGCAGCGCCGTGCTGATTGATTTTTCGCGTATTGATTTCGGCAGAGAGCGCTCAATAACGCCGACTTCGTATTTTGCTTTGTGAGTTATAGTCAAAATTTCATCATTTTCACCGAGGTCGCAGTGTATCATTCCGTTTTTGATAAGCTCGCTGAGAGCCTCATTGACTTCAAAATAATTTGCAACAGGGTACTCTTGAAAGATCTCATTGATCTGGCTGCGGGTCAGACTTTTGTCAAGCATTTTTAAAAGGTAGCAGACAAGGAGCTTGATCTGCGGCTTTTCTCTGAGACCGCCGGGAGCAATGCCCTCGCTGAAAGCGCTTTGTTCCATTTATATATCCTCCGTATTCACAGACATAAAATCAATTGCCTTTGCAGTCTATAAATATACATCTTATATGTTACCACAAAAAAACGGCAAAAGAAAGTGTTTATACAAAAATGTTATATAATTTTAATCTTATTCAGGTGCATACAGAGAGCTTTGTACCAAAGCAAGGCTTGACAGAAAGAATACCTTGTCTTAAAATGTACAGAGAATTTACCACCGGGAGGTATGCAAAATGGAAAAGAAGTATACAACGCTGCTCTTTGACGCGGACAACACACTGCTTGACTTTGACACGGCGGAGGAGAAGGCTCTCAACCGTGTTTTGACCGAAATCGGTGTGGACGTGACAAATGAAGTGACCGAGCGGTATTCGGCGATAAACCTTTCATATTGGCAGGCGTTTGAACGCGGCGAGGTGACGAAAGCAGAGCTGCGCACAGTGCGTTTTGCGGATCTTTTTAAAGAAATCGGGTTTCATACCGACCTCGGTCTCGGTTATATTGCGGATACTTACCTTTCGTATCTCGGCGAGGGGGAATATCTGCTTGACGGAGCACTGGAGCTTTGTGAAAGGCTTAAAGATGAGGGCTATACAATATATATAATCACGAACGGCGTTGCGGAAACACAGAAAAGGCGACTTTCAAAAAGCGGATTGGATCGTTTTCTTGACGGACTTTTTGTTTCTGAAAAAATAGGTTCACAAAAGCCCATGCCGGCATTTTTTGAATATGTTTTTGAACATATTTCGGAGAAAGACAGAGAAAAGCTGCTTGTAATAGGTGATTCATACGGCTCTGATATTAAGGGCGCCTGCGGAGTGGGTCTTGACTGTGTATGGCTCAATCCCAAAGGTGAGCCTAACCCGCTTTCCTTGCCTGTTAAAAAGGAAATCGGCGATCTTCGCGAGTTGTTTGATTTTTTTGAGCTGGATTAATTGGCGCGTGAATTTAATAAGTCTGTATTCTTAATAGGTACAGACTTTTTGTTTTTTAAAGTTTTTTCAAAAAAACTTTAAAAAAGGCTTGACAAATCCGTAAAAGCGATTATAATAATGATAACGATTATCGTTATTAAAAAGGAGTGAACAAATGCTAAAGAACAGTCGTCAACGCGAAGCGATCCTCTCTTCACTGTGCTCAAGAAAAGACCACCCCACGGCGGAACAGCTTTTTCTTGATTTGAAGAGCGAATATCCGGCGCTGAGTCTCGCAACGGTTTACCGCAATCTCAAGGTACTTGAAAGCGAGGGCAAGCTTATCCGTTTTCACACGGACACGGGAGACCGCTTTGACGCCGATACAAGCGAGCATTACCATTTCAACTGCCTTGTCTGCAAAAAGATAATCGACCTTCATGCTTTGCCGAGCGGTGGGCTGTGCACGCTTTTCAAAGATTTTGAAGGTGAAATACGTTCCTGCAACCTGCAGCTTTTCGGAATCTGCCCCGAATGCAAGAAAATGGAACAACAGAAATAAAATTATTTTATCGGAGGTACTCAAAATGAAAAAGTATTATTGTCCCGTATGCGGTTATGAAAGCGATGAGCCCATTGACGTATGCCCCATCTGCGGTGCAAAGATGAAAGAACGCGAAGAAGATAATCTTGGCTGGGCTGCAGAACACATTGTCGGTGTTGCAAAAGACGCACCGGAAGAAATTCTTCAGGGTCTTCGCGAGAACTTTGCAGGCGAATGCAGCGAAGTCGGAATGTACCTTGCAATGGCAAGAGTTGCCCACAGAGAGGGCTACCCGGAAATCGGTCTCTATTGGGAAAAGGCTGCTTTTGAAGAAGCAGAACATGCTGCAAAATTTGCAGAACTCCTCGGTGAGGTTATCACCGACAGCACTAAGAAGAACCTTGAAATGAGAGTTGCGGCAGAAAACGGCGCAACCCTCGGAAAAACCGAACTTGCCAAAAAGGCAAAAGAACTCGGACTTGACGCTATCCATGACACCGTTCATGAAATGGCCCGTGACGAAGCAAGACATGGAAGAGCTTTTGAGGGACTTCTCAACAGATATTTCAAATAATCAACGGTTATCTTAAAATCAAGGAGGAACGCAATATGAAACACGTTTGCCCCTGCGGTTATGTTTATGACCCCGAACTCGGCGATCCCGATGGTGGCGTAGCTCCCGGCACTGCTTGGAAGGACGTTCCGGAGGATTGGGTCTGCCCGTGGTGCGGACTCGGTAAGGACGCTTTCGAGGAAGAATAAGCAATAGATAAAGCCTGTCGTTTAAATTGCGGCAGGCTTGATTTTTACATGCACGGAAAACTCGTTTCTGCAATGTTTACTGTTTAATTTATCAAACAGCTTAGATATTGTGTTTATGAAACATGTTGAAATTATGTTTGAACGCAGATTGAATGCCCATGGTGATTTTCACATTATTTCCGTAGTTGGAAAAATGAAGATCAATGCCATAAAATATCCAACTCAGGTATATAAAATCGCCGAATATTAAAAAAAGCCAAATAAAAACGCCGATTCATATTGACAAGATAACAATAACTATGTATAATTAGGATGGCAAGGAATAAAAGAGCGTTTCTTTGCAATATAAAAAAGTAAAAAAGCTCAGAGAGGAATAAAGCAATGGAAGAAAATACGAACATCGACACTCAGCCTACACAGCAGCCGCAGTTCCAACAGCCCCATCAGCAAAATCAGATGCCGGTTGCGCAGCTTAAGACCAACCGCGGTCTCGCCAAGCTCATTCTGCTTTCTTTGATTACCTTTGGCATTTACGGTCTTGTTGCCATGTATGGCATTACTGAAGACGTAAATACGGTTTGCGGACGTTATGACGGAAAGAGAAGTATGAATTATCTTCTCATGGTTCTTATTCTTACGCCGATTACTCTCGGAATCTACCCGATAGTATGGTATCACACAATAAGCAACAGAATTGGCGCGGAACTTACGCGCCGCGGAATTGATTTCAAGTTCAGCGCCACCGATTATTGGCTTTGGAATGTTCTGGGATTGCTTATAATCGTGGGACCTTTCGTTTATCTTTATAAGTTTATCAAGGCTGTAAATCTTCTTAATGCCGATTTCAACGTTAAAGGTTGACGCCAAGCAAAAACTGTCACAAGAGCTTACGCATTTAACTGCATAAGCTGAAAAGAGCAAAGTTTTTTATTCGGTAACTAAGACTGTATTTCGTATGGGAATTCATGTAATGAGTCGGCATGAAATACAGTCTTTTGTTCTTTATGTTGCATTAATGAGGCAGTCACTTAGGCAACTGCCTGTTGCTTGCTTTCTTCACCCGGCAATGCTATAATGCCAACGAGGTGAAAATAATATGGAAACCAAAGAAGTAATTTCAAAGCTGCGCACGGAAAAAGGACTCTCGCAGGAGGAGCTTGCGCAAAAAGTTTTCGTCACACGCCAGGCTGTCTCACGCTGGGAAACGGGCGAGACTGTTCCGAATACCGAAACGCTCAAGCTGCTTTCAAAACTGTTTGACGTTTCAATCAATACTCTTTTGGGTGAGCCGAGAGAGCTCATCTGTCAGTGCTGCGGAATGCCGCTTGATGATTCAACGCTGAGCCGTGAACCGGACGGGGAGTTCAATGAGGATTATTGCAAGTGGTGCTATGCAAACGGAGAGTTTGCATACAGCGACATTGAAGTTTTAATAGACTTTCTTTCTCGGCATATGTCAAATGAAATCTTTACTCCCGAACAGGTGAGGGCGTATCTTGAAGATACACTGCCGCGGCTTGACTACTGGCGCGCAGGAAAGTAAAGAAAAAGGAAAACAAAAACGGCACGCACTGCGGGTTTTCGCAAGGCGTGCCTTATATTTCAAAGTATACTTTTATTTTTCAATAGTCTGTACCGATTCCGCAAACTGCGACTGCATGCTCTCGTCCGCGGCAAAAACGCCGACTGCCGAGCCAAAGAAAACTAACACCGAAAGGAACATTGCCGTTGCACGGCGAAAACGCTTCATCCTCATTCCTCCTTTTCCTAAAATTTACCCACTAAGTATATACATGATAACATTAAAAATAATTAAAAGAGAAAACGTGCGGCGGCAGAATATATTTTGCTTGCAATTGGGCTCTTTATATAGTATAATGACTTGGTATGTATATGCCTTTCATTATTGACTGAGCAAATAAACGTATGGAGGAAAGAAAAAATGGCTGAAACTGAGAAAAGCAACAGCTTTATCCAAATGGAGCACGATATCCTCAAATTTTGGGAGGAGAACGATTGCTTCAATAAAAGAAAAGCTAAAAACGCCGGTCATGAACGCTTCAAGTTCATTGACGGACCGATTACCGCGAACAACCCGATGGGTATTCACCACGCATGGGGCAGAACCCTCAAGGATACCTTTATAAGATATAAGTACATGAACGGCTATGACTGCCGCTGCCAGAACGGCTTTGACTCGCAGGGTCTTTGGGTTGAGGTTGAGGTTGAAAAGGAACTCGGCTTTAAAACAAAAAGAGATATTGAAGACTACGGCATGGACAAGTTCACAAAAAAGTGCGTTGACCGCGTTAAGCACTTTTCAGGAATCATTGCCGATCAGTCAAAGAGACTCGGTCAGTGGATGCAGTGGGATAACTCCTATTACACCAACACCGACCTCAATATTGAAGGTATTTGGCACTTCCTCAAAAAATGTGATGAAAACGGCTGGATCCAGCGCGAATACAAACCGATGCCTTGGTGCCCGCGTTGCGGAACTTCGCTTTCGGAGCATGAAATGACCGGTTCGTATAAGAACATTACACATAACTCGGTTTTCTTTAAGCTTCCCGTCAAGGAGTTGGAGTCAAAAATCGTTGTTTGGACAACTACTCCGTGGACTCTTTCTTCAAATGTTGCCCTCGCCGTTAATCCGGAAATTGACTACGTTGAAGTTAAGGTAAAGAGCGACGAGCAGACTCTCATTCTTGCAAAGAACGCAATCAAGTATCTCGGCGACGATAAGCTTGAGGTTTTGAGAATGTTCAAGGGTGCAGAGCTTGTGGGACTTCATTTTGAAACATGCTTCCCCGAATTTGACGCTCAGAAAGACATTGACCACAAAATTGTTGCGTGGGAAGATGTTGACGCAGAAGAGGGTACAGGCGTTGTTCATATCGCTCCCGGCTGCGGTATTGAAGACAACGAGCTTGGAAAACGCATCGGACTGCCTGAGGTAATGCCTGTTGACGATACCGGAATGTTCCTGCCCGGTTTCGGTTTCATGAGCGGAAAAGACAGCGCAAAAATCGCTCCCGAAGTTTTTGAAGAGCTTGAAAAGAGAAATAAGCTTTATAAGATCATGCCCATTGAACACAGCTATCCGGTCTGCTGGCGCTGCAAGAGCGAGGTTATTTTCCGCCTTGTTCCTGCATGGTACATCAGAACCGCCGAGCTTAAGCCGAGACTTATCAAGGCTGCCGAATCGGTCAAATGGGAGCCGGAGTCAAACGGAAAGAGAATGGTTGACTGGCTCAACAACATGGGCGACTGGAATATCTCAAGAAAACGCTATTACGGAATGCCGCTTCCGTTCTATGTCTGCGAAAAGTGCGGTCACGTTCACGTTGTGGGCAGCAAAAAGGAACTGCGCGAGCTTGCCGTTGACCCGACGCAGGTTGACGCACTTCCCGAGCTTCACCGTCCATGGATCGACAAGGTTGAAATCAAGTGCCCCGAATGCGGCGAAAGCGTAAAGCGTGTTTCAGAAATCGGAGATGTGTGGCTTGACGCCGGTATCGTTCCGTTTTCAACCACCGGTTACTTCACGGATAAAGAGGAATGGAAAAAGAACTATCCCGCCGATTGGATCGTTGAAATGCGCGAGCAGGTTCGTCTTTGGTTCTATTCAATGCTCTTTATGAGTACCGTTCTTGAGGACAGAGCACCGTATAAGCGCGTTCTCTGCCACAGCAGCGTTGTTGCCGAAGACGGTTCAAAATTCTCAAAGACCGGCTTTATGATCCGTTTTGACGAGGCTGCCGAAAAAATCGGTGCCGATACCGTTCGTTACATGTATGCCGGCGCACCGGTCGCAAACGACGTTCGTTTCGGCTTTAATCTCGGCGATGAGGCAAGAAGAAAGCTCCTTTCATTCTGGAACACATATACCTTCTTTGAGACCTATGCAAGGATTGACAAGCCCAACTTTGAGGGCTATACTCCCGACAAGAGTGCCATGACTGTTACCGATCGTTGGCTCGTTACAAGAACAAACGAGTTCATTCGCAAGGCGACCGCTCAGATGGACGATTTCAAGGCATACAACGTCATCAAGGATTTTGAAGTTTTTGTTGACGACATTTCCAACTGGTATATCAGAACCAACCGCCGCCGTTTCTGGAAGACCGGCGACGAAAAGGATAAGACGCTCGCTTATTGGGTACTCTTCAATGCAATTAATACCTGCGTAAAGGTCATGGCCCCGATCATTCCGTTTATGACAGAGGAAATCTGGCAGAACCTTACACGCCGTGTTCTTCCGTCAAGCGAACTTTCCGTTCACCTTTCAGACTGGCCGAAAGAAATTGAAGGCTTTGAGGATGACGGAATCCTCCAGGAGACCGCAGACGCGAGAGAGGTCATTGCCGTTGCAATGAGACTGCGCAATGAGCATCAGATCAAGGTACGTCAGCCTCTTTTAACGCTCTATATTTCCAGCGATGCCGATGAAGCCGCAAAAATCAAGGTTTTTGAAAAGAATATTCTTGATGAACTCAACATCAAAAAGCTCGTTCACGTAGCCGACAATTCGGTTCTTGAAGACAGATACCTTGCAGTCAACTTCCGTGCGGCCGGTGCAGTTCTTAAACAGAATGTCAACAAGATGAAGCAGGCTCTTGAAAGCGCGACCGATGAGGAAATGACGGAATACACCGCAAAAGCGCAGAACGGTGAAAAAGTTCTTGTCAAGGGATTCGACGAAGCCTATGATCCGTCGATCTTCACTGTTATGACTAAAACAAAGAGCGGCATTGTTTCGGCTGAATGCCAGAACAAGACCGTTGTTGCTCTTGACGTCAACCTCACCGAGGATCTCATCAAGGAGGGCGCTGTCAGAGACGTTGTCCGTCAGTGCCAGCTGCTCAGAAAAGAGGCAGGCTATGAGGTTGAGCAAAGAGTTGTTCTTTCGGTTTCTTCCGAGAGCGAGTTTATTATGAACGCCCTCAAGGAAAATGCAGACCACATGAAGAATGAACTGCTTGCAGATGACGTTGTTTTTGGCGGTTCAATTGAGAGCGACCTTGAAAAGACCTTTGACATCGGCGAGGACAAAGTTACCGCAGCGGTTAAAAAAGCGTAACGAAATTTGATAAAGGGACTGCTCTCAACGGGCAGTCCCAACAATGTAATTATAGAAAGGATCTGCACCTATGGCACAGCAGAAAAAAATGGTTGAGGAAATCACCTCAATGGAAGAAGACTTTGCCAAATGGTATACCGATATCGTTAAAAAGGCGGAGCTTATTGAATACACGAGCGTAAAGGGCTGCATGGTTATCCGCCCTTACGGATATGCAATTTGGGAAAACATTCAGCGCATCCTTGACGGAATGTTCAAGAATACCGGACATGAAAATGTAAATATGCCCATGTTTATTCCGGAAAGCCTCCTTCAAAAGGAAAAGGATCACGTTCAAGGCTTTGCTCCCGAGGTCGCATGGGTTACCCACGGCGGCAGCGAAAAGCTTGAAGAAAGGCTTTGTGTGCGCCCGACTTCCGAGACGCTTTTCTGTGAGCATTATGCAAATATCGTTCATTCATACCGCGATTTGCCTAAGCTTTATAATCAGTGGGTCAGTGTTGTTCGCTGGGAAAAGACCACGCGTCCGTTCCTGCGCAGCCGCGAATTCCTCTGGCAGGAGGGACACACCATTCACGCAACGGCTGAAGAGGCGATTGAAGAGACGGAAAGAATGCTCAATGTCTACGCTGATTTTTGCGAAAAATATCTGGCAATTCCGGTTGTTAAAGGCAAGAAGACCGAGAGTGACAAGTTTGCCGGCGCAGTTTCAACCTATGCTATTGAGGCGCTTATGCATGACGGCAAGGCACTTCAGGCAGGTACCTCGCATTATTTCGGCGACGGTTTTGCAAAAGCTTTCGGCATTCAGTATCAAAGCCGCGAAAACAAGCTTGAATATCCGCATCAGACTTCATGGGGTATGACGACAAGAATGATCGGTGCAATCATCATGACGCACGGCGACAACAACGGACTTGTTCTTCCGCCGGCGGTGGCGCCCATTCAGGCAGTTATCATTCCCGTTGCCCAGCATAAAGCAGGTGTGCTTGAAAAAGCAAGGGAGCTTGAATCAAGACTCAAAGCGTCAAAGATTCGCGTAAAGCTCGACGACAGCGACAATAGCCCCGGCTGGAAGTACTCGGAGTATGAAATGAAAGGCGTACCGGTCAGAATTGAAATCGGTCCCAGAGATATTGAAAACAACCAGTGCGTCCTTGTTTCACGCCACAACAGAGAAAAGACCGTTGTTTCTCTTGACGAGCTTGAGCACGCAGTTGGCGAAAAGCTTAAAGAGGTTCATGATGCGCTCTATAAGGCTGCGCTTGAAAACCGCGAGAGAAGAACCTATGCCTGCACCTCGCTTGAGGAAATTACAAAGACTCTTGAAGAAAAGGGCGACGGCTTTGTCAAAGCAATGTGGTGCGGCGATGAAGCGTGTGAGGATAAAGTCAAGGAGCTTACCGGTGTTGGCTCACGCTGCATTCCGTTTGAGCAGGAGCAGCTTTCCGATACCTGCGTATGCTGCGGAAAAAAAGCAAAATACATGGTCTATTGGGGCAAAGCGTATTGATTTTGCTGTAGTGCCTTTGCTCGAATGTATGCAATTTCAACAAAATCATTGACGATTTAATGAAAATGTTATAGAATATAACCGAAGGCGGCTTTTGTCTTCGGTTATTTTTTTGAGCCTTTTTAAAAGCGTTTTATCGGCTCATGAAAGGATTGTGTCTGATGGAAAAAACAACGCTTAAAAAACCGGTGAGATATGTCGGCATCAAAGAAAATCTGATTTACGGCATTGCAAATTCGGGGCAGGTTTTCAGTTACAATATGTTTGCCGGAACATATCTTTCAATTTTCTTTGTCAAGGTTTTCGGAATACCGAGTGAGGCAGTTGCAACCATGGTCTTTATTCTCGGAATTTGGGATACTGTCAATGACCCGCTTATGGGCGCAATAATTGACAAGACGAGAACAAGATACGGAAAACTGCGCCCATACCTGCTTTTGGTGCCTCTTCCGCTTTCAATTGCAACGATTCTTTTTTGGAGCGGTCCTGTTCTTTTGCAAAACACAAAAGAGTTGACCGTAAAAATTGTCTATATGTACGCCTCATATCTTATTTGGGAGTTCTTCTATACGCTTGGCGATGTTCCATTTTGGAGCATGAGCGCGGCAATCAGTCCCACTCCGTCAGACCGGGCGCGGGCAATTGCCAGCGCAAGAATCATAAGCAGCGTACTCGGCGGAATTTCAACCGCAATTATGCTGCCGGTTCTCATGGATTTGAGTACCAACGGAAAAATCGCAATGAATCTCAAAGAGGTTTTTGCTCTTTGCGGTCTTGTATCCGGTCTTGTTTTGCTTGCTCTTTTTTCACTCGCCGGTCTTTTTGTCAAAGAGAGAGTGGTTCAGGAGGTTGAACAGGTCAAATTTGTTGACTGCTTCAAATATATGTTCAAAAATAAGCCTCTGCTTATGATCATACTCAGCAATATTCTTTCAACATTTACAGGTATAGGTGGCATTTTCAGCGGATATTTCTTTGTTGAAGTTCTTCAGGCGATGAGCTGGAACACCGTCATTTCACTTCTTGGCGGTATAGGCGCGGTAATAGGCTATGTTACAATGGCGCTGGCGAGAAAACGCCTCGGCAGTCTCAAAATTATGATATACAACACGGTCATTTCATCGGTGACAAGCGTCATTGCTTTCATAATTGCATTCAAAAACTACGAGACGTGGTATGTTGTGATTCCGATTCTAACGGGAAGAAACATTGTTTCAAATATTTTTTCAACTTACAATTCTGTTGCTTCAACCGAGGTTATTGCAGACTGTGTTGACTATATGGAATGGAAAACAGGCGTCAGAAATGAGGGCACGGCTTTTTCTACTCTCACTTTTCTCGGAAAACTTTCAAGCCGTGCCTCAACCGCAATTGCAACGGCACTTTTGCCGCTTATAGGCTACATTGTTCGTGAATATACCGATGCAGACGGCATGGTTCAGAGCACGGCAACCTGCACAGAGGCTTTTGGAAAACCGACTCAGTTTTGGCTTTGGGCGTTCAGCACGGTGATTCCGGGCGTGCTTGGGCTGCTTGCAATAGTTCCGCTGTTTTTCTATGATCTCCACGGCAAAAAGCTTGAACTGATTCGCAGTGAGCTTGCCGAAAAACGGCACGAAATGGCGCTGAAGATGAACGAAGGAGGAACGGAGAATGGATAACAAATGCCCAAAGTGCGGCAAAAAGCTTTCGTTTTTTTATATGAAACAGAATTGCCCCGAGTGCGGAGCGAACCTCCTTTACTACGGAATTGAGGAGCGCCTTGCCGCGGACGCGGAAAAAGCACAAAAAGAGGTTGACACATTTTGGCGCATTGTCAGAAAGGTTGACCTTGCGCACCTTGTTGAAAAGTATTACAAAAAGCGCGGCGAACCGTTTCCATGGGAAGGCGGCGAGGAAAAAGATGTCTGTGAAGCGGAAACAAAGCATATGTAAAATTCCGGTTATTACAGCAAGTATCTGAAAACTCAGAATTGAAATTACATATTAAAGTAAAAGCGGCAGACCTGTGAGCCTGCCGCTTTTTTCTGTGCGTCTTATTTTGCCAGCGCGAAGTATATCATAACTATAACGCCGAGCGCGATTCTGTACCAGCCGAAGAATTTGAAGTCATGTTTTTTGATATAGCTCATGAGGAACTTTATCACAAAAAGAGAAACAAGGAATGCCGTGACGGAACCAACGAGCAGAATTGCCATTTCCGTACCGGTAAAAGCAAGACCGAATTTTATGAGCTTGATAAAGCTCAGACCGAACATAACGGGAACCGCGAGGAAAAACGTAAATTCCGCCGCTGCCGTTCTTGAAACGCCGATTATCAGCGCTCCGATTATTGTTGCGCCGGAGCGCGAAGTGCCGGGAATGATTGAAAGCACTTGAAAAAGTCCGATGAGCAGCGCTGTCTTATAGTCAATATCGCGCAGCTTTTGAATTTTCGGCTTTCTCTTTTTATTGCCGTTTTCAACAACTATGAATGCTACGCCGTATATTATGAGCGCTGCGGCAATGACGAATGGGGTATGCAGGTGTGCTTCGACAAAATTGTCAAAAAGCAGTGTAACGATTGCTCCGGGAATACAGGCAACAACAACTTTGAACCACGTTGAAAATGTTTTGGTGCGAACAATGATTTTCTTTTCCTCTTTGTTGAGCCTGAACGGCCACATCTTTTTCCAGAACAAAATAACGACCGCAAGAATTGCACCGAGCTGAATGACAACAAAGAACATCTCTTTAAAGCTGTCGCTTGCATTCAGCTGTAAAAATTCGTCAACCAACAGCATGTGACCTGTGCTGCTTATTGGCAGCCATTCGGTAATTCCCTCAACAATGCCGAGAAAAACAACCTTCAAAAATTCAACGAATCCCATTAAGTGCCTCCTTAAAGAGCTTTAACAAGCTTTTTGAAAATGTTTCCGCGCTCCTGGTAGCATTTGAACATTCCCCATGAAGCGCAGGCAGGGGAGAGAAGAACGCAGTCGCCGCTTTTTGCATTCTCGGCGCAAATTTTGACTGCCTCCTCCATATCGTTTGCAAAAACATAGTCGGAAAAGGCTGCTTTATCACATGCCGCGGCAATTTTTTCTTTAGTCTGACCGAGCAGAACCAGCAGGCGAACCTTGCCGGGAAAACGAGCGACCCATTCGGAATAATCGCTCTTTTTGTCGTATCCGCCGCCGATGAGAACAGTCGTTGACGGCATTGCGTCAATTGCCTTGATTGCCGCGTCGGTGTTCGTTCCCTTTGAGTCGTTATAGTATTTCACTCCGCCTTTTTCACACACAAATTCAATTCTGTGTTCAACTGCGGTGAATCGTTTTACAACGCCCCTGATAATTTCTATAGGAACGCCGAGGCAATAGGTGATTGCGGCGGCTGCCATGATGTTTTCAAAGTTGTGTGTGCCCACAAGATTGACTTCGTTGGTTTTGCAAAGAATCTGCTTTTTGCCGTTCAGAGCAATGACGAATTCGCCGTTTTCGAGATATACGCCGCTTTCAAGAATATGTGTGCTGCTGAAGAAGACGACATTGCACGAAAGTTCATTTGCGTGCTTTCTCAGATAAGGGTCGTCAAAGTTGAGAATACAGAAGTCATTTTTATCCTGGCACTTTGCAACGGACATTTTGAGCTTTGAGTAGTTCTCCATGGTTTTGTGCCTGTCGAGGTGGTCGGGCGTGATGTTAAGCACTGCCGAAACACGCGGTTTGACGGTGCGCATTGTTTCAAGCTGAAAAGAGCTGATTTCCGCAACGGTATAACCGCCGGAAACCGACGTCAGTGCAAGTCCGGTATACGGAATTTCAATGTTGCCCACAAGCAGAGTGTTTTTATTCCATTCCTTGACAATGTCATATGTCAGCGAGGTCGTTGTTGTTTTTCCGTTGGTGCCCGTGATTGCAACGACCTGACCTTTGTCAAAGCGGTAGGCAAGCTCAATTTCACTCCAAACAGGTATCTTGGCGGCAAGGACAGCCTTCATGATATCCGTTTCAAGCGAAACTCCGGGGCTGACAACGCAGACGTCGAAGTCGAAAAGCTGCTCTGCGTCCGCTTCTCCCAGAATAAAAGGTACCTCCGCACCGATTTTTGCGCAGAAAGCGGCGGCGTCAAGAGCTGTGTTTGAGTCAAAAACCGTAACACTTTTTTTTACGTCAATCAAAAGCTTTGCTGCGGCAACGCCGCTTCTTCCGGCACCGACAACAAGAAAATGCTGTTCTTTCATATATACCACTCCAACTATACTCAATTTCTCCTCATTATATCACTCGACGGGAACATTTTCAATAATTATTACGCTCAGGCAGCGACATTGTTGCGTAAACTTTTATGAAAATAAAAATGAATTGGATAAACCCTTGAATTAGTTTTTTCTATGTGTTATAATCGCCGAACCCTTTGTTTTGAAGATATATACTATGGAAAGGACGGTACGGCATGAGAATCAAACTTTCCGATCATTTCAGCTACAAAAACCTTTTGCGTTTTGTTTTTCCAACCATTCTGATGATGATTTTTACATCGATCTACGGCGTGGTTGACGGCCTTTTTATTTCTAACTTTGTTGGCAAAACCGCTTTTGCCGCTGTTAATTTTATAATGCCGTTTTTGATGATACTCGGCGCTGTGGGATTCATGATAGGTACCGGCGGAACAGCGATTGTTTCAAAAACGCTGGGTGAGGGTGAAAACGAAAAAGCAAACTGCTATTTTTCATTCCTCGTTTATGTTACGGCTGTGCTCGGCGTTGTGATTGCGGTTCTCGGTGAGCTTTTGATTCCGTATGTTACGCGATGGCTCGGTGCAAGCGAGGATATGTTTGACATCTGTGTGCTTTATGGGCGCATAATAATGACAGCAGTTCCGTTTTATATGCTCCAGAATCTTTTTCAGGCATTTTTCACAACGGCGGAAAAGCCTAAGCTCGGCTTTGCCGTAACTTTCGTTGCCGGCTGCACAAACATGGTCCTTGATGCGCTTATGGTTGCCGTTTTTAAGTGGGGTGTTGCCGGTGCGGCGATTGCAACGGCTTTGAGCCAGACTGTTGGCGCAGTGATTCCGCTGATTTACTTTGCCAAAAAGAACAGCAGTCTTTTGAGGTTTACAAAATGCCCGTTTTACGGCAAAGTGCTGCTCAAAACCTGCACAAACGGTTCTTCGGAATTTGTCAGCAACATATCCGGTTCGGTTGTCGGTATGGTATTCAATTCTCAATTGATGCGCCTCGCGGGCGAAAACGGTGTTTCTGCATACGGCGTTATGATGTATGTGTGCTTTATTTATGTTGCAATTTTCATCGGCTATGCAATAGGTACGGCTCCGATCATCGGCTTCAACTACGGTGCGCAGAATCACAAGGAATTGAAAAACATTTTTAAAAAGAGCATGATCCTTATGGCAATTTTCGGAGTACTCATGACGCTGCTTGCAATCGTGCTCGCTCCATGGATTTCAAGACTGTTTGTCGGCTATGATGAGGAGCTTTATGAAATGACAACAAAGGCGTTCTATCTGTTTTCGCTTTCTTTTGTTTTCACAGGCTTTGGAATTTTCGGTTCATCGCTTTTCACCGCTCTCGGCAACGGTGCAATTTCTGCAATACTCTCGTTCTTGCGTACCCTCGTTTTCCAGATAGGTTCGGTCTTGATTCTGCCGATTTTCTTCGGCATCGACGGCGTGTGGCTTTCAATGCTTTCGGCAGAAATACTTGCAACGATTTTGACCGTTATACTCTGCTACACCAAACGCAAAAAATATCATTATGCATGAGTTTTTAATCGAAAATGTATAACAAAGCTCGGGTCGGCGATCAAACGACCCGAGCTTTATTCTGCCTGCCTGATTTTGTAATTCGAAAAAGAATAAGGCAGGAAAATGTGCATATTATTGCCCCAAACAGAAATGTTATCGACAGACTGCTTTTTGAAAGTGCGCCGAAAATGAGGTTGACAACAATTCCGACGCAGTCGGTAAACATGGCGTTCACGCTCAGCTCTGTTGCGCGATTGTTTGTTTTGACAAAGCGGTTCTGTATCTCAGCTTGAAGTGGGGCAAAAAAGCTATGAGAGACTCGCAGAACAAGAATTGACATAACAGACAAAACGGCAGAATCAACCGCAGCAAGCAGTGCACAGCAGACTGCACCGGGAATGCAAAAAAGCATAAACGCCTTGCATTCTCCGGTACGCTTTGTGACGCGTGCGGAAAAAGTGCCGATAATGGCAAGAACGGTCATGATTGTGTATACCGTTCCGATTGCGGCGCTGTTCATGCCTGCACGTTCATACCGGAGTTGACTGAGAAAAACAGTTACAGTTTGGTGTGTTTGCTCAAAAAGACCTACAGCAAGCAAAAACGGCAAGAGTTTTTTGTCTTTGAAAATTGCAAGATCGGTAGGTTTAAGATTGAAAAAGACAGGTGCCAACGACCGATTTTGACGTACCTCTGAAAGAAAAAACGACAGCATAAAAGCGGTGCCGTAGCTGAAAACAGTGAAGAGTGCAGCTGTTTTGTAATTCTCTTTGATTAACAGCGAAAATAACGTCGAAGAAACAATGAGACCGAGCGAGCTCATGCTGTTTAAAATTCCGAATGTGTGCTGGCTTTTTCCTTTTTCGCAGGAAAGATAAACAATGGCGCTGTCTACGCCGGAAACTCCGGTTATTACAATGCTTAAAATAATACGTTCAAAAAGAAAATCGGAAAAGCTGTCTGCCTGCCAAAAAATGAGTTTTGAAACGAGGTCAAGTCCACAGCATATTACCATTGTTCTGCGATAGCCTAGTTTATCGGCGACAATTCCCCACGGTATTTCAAGAAGAACACAAAGCGCCATTGAAATGCTTTCAATGAGTGTAATTTGAAAAACAGAAACACTGTGCGCCTGCCGATAAAGCGTAGCGATCGGAGCATAAAAGACCATGCCATGAAAAAACTCAATGGCGTACATCAAATATATATTTTTACGCAAAAAAAAACAGTCCTCCTTTTAAATCTGACACAAAAAACCAAGACCAATGTCATATTTGGTCTTAAAGCATATTGAATGTGCAATTGTTTTTTGAGTTCTTTAGGTTGGACTGTTCATTTCTTCTCCGTGAATAATCAGAATTGAGTACAATATACCACACAAAGCAGTTTGCAGAACAGACAATCAAAAATTTTAATTCTTTATAATGCCTGCTTTTGACGGGCAAAAAGCAATTACAGTTGCCTTTGCTCGGTAAAGGGAATTTTGATGATAAATTTTACAGCTTATTCTGACTCTCCTGTGCCATTCTTTTCAGCTCGTCGGTCACGCGCAGTTTTTCTTCATCCGGCAAAACTCTGAAATACATCAGCAGCTCTTTTTCGTTTTTACGAAGCAGGGCAATGGGATCCTCACTGAGGAGCCTTTCTTCATTTTGCTGCGGATAATCTCTTTTCAGCTCCGGGTGATTGTCTTCAACGCCCATAAGATATCCGACAGTGACATTATAAATTTGGGAGAGCTTAACCAAGGTGGCAGGAGAAGGCGTTGTTACTCCTGTTTCATAAACCGTATAGGTGGTTCTGTCAATTCCGAGAACATCGGCAATGTTCTGTTGAGTAAGTTTGTGTTCTGTTCTGATTTTACGTAATCTTTGATTTAACATGATTAACACCATCCCTTCCTTCCAATGATAACATACTTACGGGAAAAAATCAACATCTGTGTGCCTTTATAAATAAAATCGCACCACTCCTTCTGTTTGGAAAAGCCGAGCTTGTCAGTTTTCCTTTTTGTTTTGCAAAAAATAATCATGTATCGCCGCTGCGTCTTTTGCACCTATTCCCTGGACGGCACAAAGCTCTTTCTCGCTTGCGGCTTTGATTTTTGAAACGGACTTAAAGTGACGCATCAGCTTTTCGGCTTTCTTTTTGCCGATTCCGTCAATTTCCGTCAGCTTTGTTTCAAGAGCCGAACGGGAATGCTTTTCCTTGTGATAGGTTATCGCAAAGCGGTGAACCTCCTCCTGGATTGAAGAAACAAGTGTGAATACGCGCCGTCCCGAACGTATTTCAATTTCCTGACCGTCTTTTGTGATAGCTCTCGTTTTATGCTTGTTGTCCTTGACCATGCCGAGAACCGGAATGTCTAACCCGAAAGCTTCAATAACGGGTTTTACTGCGTTGACCTGTCCGACTCCGCCGTCAAGGAGAATGAGGTCCGGCAGTTTTCCAAAGCCCTCTCCGCTGTCCCTTTCTTCCTCATAGCGGTTCAGGCGGCGGATGATCACCTCGCGCATTGAGCCGTAATCGTCCTGTCCGTCAAAGCCCTTGATTGCAAAACGGCGATAAGCTTTTTTATAAGGCCTGGCGTTTTTAAAAACGACCATGCCTGCAACGTTGTCCGCGCCTGCGGTGTGAGAAATGTCATAGGACTCAATGTACTCCGGAGCCGACGGAAGTCCGAGCATCTTTGCCATTTCGTCAAGAACTGCGGTTTCTTCGCCTTTCCTGCCGAGGTATTCGCCAAGCTTTTGCGAGGCGTTGGCAAGGCACATTTGGGTGAGCTTTACTCCTTCGCCTCTTTGCGGAACAGTCAGCTCAACCTTTTTTTGCCTTTTTTCTTCAAGAAAACGCCGAAGAAGCTCCATGTCCTGCGTTTCTCCGTCGAGCATGACCTTTGACGGCACGGTACGATTCATTGAATAATATGACAGAACCAGTGAACGGCGCATTTCCGGCAGATCGTCTGTTGAATCAAAAATAAAGTGCTCGGTGTGGCAAAGCAGACCGTTCTGAAAGTTAAGCACCGCAAGGCAGGCTTTGTCTGCGCTTTGTGCAACGGCAAAAACGTCCTGAGCCGCTTTTGAGGAAAGAATAACCTTTTGTTTTCCGGCAATGCGTTCAACGGCGCGAATTCTGTCGCGCAGCTTTGCCGCTTTTTCAAACTCAAGATTTTCGGCTGCCTTTTCCATCTCGAGTCTCAGCTCTTTCAGTGCAGCCTTGCTGCCGCCTTTGATGAATTCAACGGCTTCGTCAACGCTTTGCTCATATTCTTCGCGGCTGATTTTTCCGGCGCAGGGTGCGCTGCATTTTGAAATGAAGTAGTTGAGGCATGGGCGGCTCTTTTTTATGTCGCGCGGAAAAACCTTTGAGCAGGTGGGCAGCTTGAAAATTTCTTTTGCCTGGTCAACCGCCTGTGTAACGGAAAAATTGCCTGTATACGGTCCTATATATTGTGCATTCTTGTCGTCCTTGCGAAAGACTGCGCTGATGTTTCCCCATGGGTGCGGCTTGATTTTAATGTAGCTGTATCCCTTATCGTCCTTCAGCAGAATATTGTATTTAGGCATGTTCTGCTTTATAAGGCTGCATTCAAGCACAAGCGCTTCAAATTCGCTGTCAGTCAGAATGTAGTCAAAGTCCGCAACGTTTTCAACCATTTTGCGCACCTTTGCGTTGTGGTTGTTCTGTGAGCCGAAGTATTGGCTGACGCGGTTTTTGAGAGCCTTGGCTTTGCCTATATATATTATTTTTCCGCTCTTGTTTTTCATTATATATACGCCCGGCGTAAGCGGAAGTTTCATCGCTTTGTCGCGCAGGGCGCGCAGCTTTGGGTCAATAGCCATGATTTCACCGGCTTTCGTTTTGGATCTCTGCTCTTATTTTACCACCACGAGCGCCTAAGTGCAACAGGAAAATCAACGTTTTTTTCTCATTATGCTTTACATCGCCGCGAGGAATCTGTATAATCATCATGAAAGGCAGTTTTTGCCATGAGGAGGTTGAATTATGGACTTGAAAAATATTAAAGATCAGATATGTGATGTATGCCATAAAATGTGGCAGCTCGGCTGGGTAGCCGCCAATGACGGAAATGTTTCCGTCAGACTTTCGGACGGAACCTTCCTTGCAACGCCCACCGGAATGAGTAAGAGCTTTATTACGCCCGATAAGCTCGTCAGAATCAATGACAAGGGTGAGGTGCTTGAGGGTGCAGAGGGACTGAGACCCTCGTCGGAAATCAAAATGCACCTTTGCTGCTATCGCGAACGCGAAGACGTGGGCGCTGTTCTCCATGCTCACCCGCCGACAGCCACCGGCTTTGCCGTTGCAAACAAGGCTCTTGACGAATACACGATGATCGAGTCCGTTATTGTCATCGGCTCAGTTCCCGTAACTCCGTATGGCACTCCCTCAACCGATGAGGTTCCCGAGGCTATCAAGCCGTATCTCAGTGAGCATGACGTGATGCTTCTTCAGAACCACGGTGCTCTGACGGTCGGTGCAGATTTGATCACTGCGTACTACAGAATGGAGACGCTTGAGCTTTTTGCAAAAATCTCGCTTAACGCTCATTTGCTCGGCGGTGCGCAGGAAATTTCAAGAGAAAACATTGACCGCCTTTGCTCAATGCGCGCTCAATACGGTGTGACGGGAAAACACCCGGGATATAAAAAATATCCTAACGGTCAGAACTGATAAAGGAGAATTTTTATGCTCAAACATATCCCTTCTGTTTTATCTCCCAAGCTTTTGAAGATACTCATGGAAATGGGTCACGGTGATGAAATAGTCATAGCAGACGGCAATTTTCCGTCCGCCGCGATAGCTCAAAGACTTGTCCGTCTTGACGGTCACGGTGTTTCCGAGGTGCTTGAAGCCGTGATGCGGTTTTTTCCCCTTGACTCCTATACCGAAAAGCCGGTTGCTCTCATGCAGGTTGTTCCCGGCGACCCGGTGGTGCCGACCATATGGGACGAATACCGAAGAATACTCGGCAGGGCTGAACCGGAGCACAGCGAAATTGAATTCATCGAGCGCTTTGCATTTTATGAAAGAGCCAAAAAGGCATATGCCGTCATTGCAACCGGAGAAACTGAAATTTATGCAAACATTCTTCTCAAAAAGGGCGTTGTTTTGCCCGATGATGAGAAACTGTGATAATTAATATTAAGGCCTTGCCGCATTCCGTGAATTTGCGGCGGAGCTTAAAGAAAGTGAGTGATAACCAATGTATCCGAGAATCGGTATCAGACCCGTCATTGACGGAAGACAGTTTGGCGTCCGCGAGGACCTTGAAGAACAGACCATGAACATGGCGAATGCCGCCAAAAAGCTTATTGAAGAAAATCTGCGCTATTCTGACGGTACGCCCGTTCAATGCGTAATTTCTCCCACGACTATAGGCGGCGGCGCCGAAGCATATGAATGCGAGGCATTTTTCCGCACCCAAAACGTTTGCGCAACTCTTTCCGTAACTCCCTGCTGGTGCTACGGCAGCGAGACGATGGATCTTAATCCGCTGACGATCAAGGCAGTTTGGGGCTTTAACGGAACGGAAAGACCCGGTGCGGTTTATCTTGCAGCCTGCATGGCAGCTCATGCTCAGCGCGGACTTCCTGCATTTTCAATTTACGGCAGAGATGTTCAGGACAGAGACTCCACAGAGGTACCCGAAGATGTGCGCGAAAAAATTCTTCGCTTTGCAAAATGTGCAGTTGCCGTAGGACAGATGCGCGACAAGGCGTATGTCGGTCTCGGCGGTGTTTCAATGGGCATTGCAGGCTCATACTGTAACTCGGACTTCTTCCAGAATTATCTTGGAATCCGCGCGGAATGGGTTGACTTGACCGAGGTGCTCCGCCGCATTCATCTCGGAATCTATGACCATGAGGAATATGAAAAGGCTCTTTTCTGGGTCAAAGAAAACTGCCGCGAGGGCTACGACGTAAATACCGAAGTGCCTGAAGACAAGGAAATTGACCCGTTTGAAATCAAAAAGCCGCGTACCGCACAGGAAAAGGCAAAGGAATGGGAGTTCATCGTCAAATTCACTCTCATTGCACAGGACATTTTCTTTGGTAACGATAAGCTTCGCGAAATGGGCTGGAAAGAGGAGAGCAGGGGACGTAACGCTATTCTCGGCGGTTTTCAGGGTCAGCGTATGTGGACAGACTGGCTGCCCAACGGTGACTTCACCGAAGCGATCTTCAACTCAAGCTTCAACTGGAACGGCAAAAAAGAGCCCACAGTTCTTGCAACGGAAAACGACGGACTCAACGGCACGGCAATGCTCTTTGGCAAGCTTTTGACCGGCGGCGCAACCGTTTTTGCCGATGTTCGCACATATTGGAGTCCGGAGGCTGTCAAACGTGTTACGGGTGTTGCGCCTACGGGCAAAGCCGCCAACGGTTTTATTCATCTCATCAACAGCGGAGCTGCTGCCCTTGACGGTACCGGCGAAAGCACATATGACGGCGTTCACGGCGTTATGAAGCCTTGGTGGGACGTTACCGACAAGGACATCAAGGCGATGCTTGACGCAACGGATTGGGCACCGGCAAACCTCGGTTACTTCCGTGGCGGCGGATTCTCCTCACACTTCCGCACAAGAGCTGAAATGCCTGTAACCATGATTCGCGTCAATATTCTCAACGGAACTCAGCCGCTGCTTCAGATTGCAGAGGGTTATACTGTTGACTTGCCTGATGAGATTCACAATCCGCTTGACGCAAGAACCGACAAAACCTGGCCGACAACGTGGTTCGTTCCTAACCTTACGGGCGAGGGTGCGTTCTCAGATGTTTATCACGTTATGGCGAACTGGGGCGCGAACCACGGTTGTCTTGCATACGGTCACATAGGAGCGGATCTTATCACGCTTGCCAGTATGCTGAGGATTCCGGTTTCAATGCACAACGTTGACGAAAGCAGAATCTATCGTCCTCACACGTGGAGTGCGTTCGGAACAAAGGATCTTGAAAGTGCAGACTACCGTGCCTGCGAGAATTACGGTCCGATGTATAAATAATTAAAAACGAACCCGGCACGTTCCTTTTTGTCTCGGTGACAAAGGGGAGTGCCGGGTCATTGTTTCAACGTGTCGATATATCATTTTTTCACTTTGATTTTATCGAGAAGCAACCGCAAAAGCGAAAACAGGGCGACGATTATCAGAGAACCTGCGGCAAAAATCGCGCCGATGTATGCTGCTCCCAGTCCTTCGGGGCTTGGGTTCATTATATTGACGAAGAAGAGCATTAAGAAAATAAACAACGGAAAGAACCATTTCGGTCTGTTTCCGGATAGCCCCACAAGTGCCGAAACGATCGCCGTGGCGATTATAATGTAGTTTATTGCCGGAGCCGTATCCGGCAGCATCGCCGGCAGACCGAAAAAGAAAAAGACCTCCAAACAGCACGCAAGAATCGTAAAAGCAGAACCGAAGCTCAGGCGCCTGATCTCCTTTTTGTTTTCAGTCATTACGTTGACAAGAGTCTCATCGCTCTTTTTGATGACGTTTTCAATTGTGCCGCTGTTGTTCGCCTTTTCGGTCGGTTCGGTGTCAGGTGTATTTTCCGCGGGAAGTTCAACGTATTTTTCTCCGGCAATCAGCTCACCGACAGAAACATCGAGCGCCTGAGAAAGCGGAATTACAAAAGAAATATCCGGCATGCCCCTGCCTGTCTCCCAACGCGAAACAGCTTTATCCGTGCAGCCAAGCTTTTCTGCAAGTTCCTTTTGTGTCAGCTTTGCGGCAATCCTTTGCTCTTTAATGAAGCGACCGATTTTTTCAGTGTCCATAGAAGCATCTCCTGTTCGCTTTGATACTCACATAGTAGCATTTGCTCACCGAAAAGGCAACCTATGAATCGTAGAGTTGCCCTTAAAAATGCCGCAAACGTCTTTTGACGAAAAATAACTGCGGTTTTTAATTCATTTTCAAAGCTTTTGCCGTTTAAAGCTTTAAAAAGCCGAAAAAGTTGAAAAATTTTGAAAAAAACTCTTGACGAACGCGACGTAATGTGGTATATTATTCGAGCGTTGAGGACACGCCGGTATGCTGGTGTAGCTCAGTTGGTAGAGCAGCTGATTTGTAATCAGCAGGTCGGGGGTTCGAGTCCGTCCACCAGCTCCAAAATTTCATACATGGGTAGGTTCCCGAGTGGCCAAAGGGAGCAGACTGTAAATCTGCCGTCAACGACTTCGATGGTTCGAATCCATCCCTGCCCACCAACTTAAAACCGTTGAAATGTAACAGTTTCAGCGGTTTTTTGTTTTTGTCCGCATGTGTTCGTTCGAGTCAAGCGTAAATTGAGCAAAGCCAATGAACAAATCTCAGACCCGCAGGCATCCTTTTTTCAATTGCGGCGCAAATATTGACTTTGGTATTCCGAAGTGGTAATATGTGTTTGGAAATATTTTGAAAAACGGAGGAGAAGAAAATGAAAGAAAAAACCGGACTCAGACGTTTGACCGCGTGCTTTATGGTGGTCATACTTTTTCTGACGAGTGCGCCCCTCGCCTCGCTCGCGGGGATTGACCTTTCCGCTTTCGAGGGCTTTTTCGGCGTGAGTGCATATTACGGTAAAGAGTACGGGAACACGGACATATACTATGAAGTCATCGATGGTGAAGTTACTATTACCGATGCTGATGTAGCCATCGAAACTGCGGATATTCCGGAAAGTATTAACGGCTATCCGGTGACGAGTATTGGCTGGTCTGCGTTCGATGGTTGTACCTCTCTTACAAGCATAACAATTCCGGACAGTGTAGCGAGTATTGATTGCTATGCGTTCGATGACACTGCATGGTACGACTCACAACCCTATGGTGATGTTTATGCCGGAAAGGTTTATTACAAGTATAAGGGCACAATGCCAAGCAATACAAGCATAACAATAAAAGACGGGACAAAGGGTATTGGCTGGTCTGCGTTCTATGATTGCACCGGACTTACAAGCGTAACAATTCCGGACAGCGTAACGAGCATTGGCGAATATGCGTTCGATGGTTGTACCTCTCTTACAAGCATAACAATTCCGGACAGTGTAGCGAGTATTGATTGCTATGCGTTCG
>CAKTDF010000020.1 GCA_934541115.1 uncultured Eubacteriales bacterium | reverse complement strand
GATTTCTGCATCAATTGATGTAAGTTTGATGTAAATCGCTGTTTTTTCAGTTTTTTATCAAATGAAGTACGTCCCGTTTATTTTGTAAAACGGTACATCTTTACATCATCTTAATAGAGCTTTGCACCTGCCGGAATATGCGGATCAAGCATAAGCAGATGAAGCTTTTCTTCGCCGTTTTCGCTGTGAACGGCGGAGATGAGCATTCCGCAGGATTCAATACCCATCATCGGGCGGGGCGGGAGATTTGTGATTGCAACGCAGGTTTTTCCAATAAGCTCCTCCGGCTCATAGTATGCATGGATTCCGGAAAGAATCGTTCTGTCCGTTCCTGTTCCGTCGTCAAGGGTGAACTGCAAAAGCTTTTTGCTCTTTTTAACGGCTATGCATTCCTTGACCTTTACCGCACGGAAATCTGACTTTGAGAAAGTCTCAAAATCAACAAAATCGGAAAACAGCGGTTCAATCTGAACGTTTGAAAAATCGATTTCTTCTTCAAGTGCTTCTTCAAACGGCATTGCGGTTTCTGTGCTCTGTTCGGCAGTCTTTCCGCCGCCGAGTGTTTTCATTGTTGGGAAGAGCAGAACGTCTCTGATTGCCTGAGAATCAGTGAGGAGCATAGCCATGCGGTCAATACCAAAGCCGATTCCGCCTGTGGGAGGCATACCGTATTCAAGAGCGGTGAGGAAGTCCTCATCGGTGTGGTTGGCTTCTTCATCTCCGGCGGCGAAAAGCTCGTCCTGCGCCTTAAAGCGCGCGCGCTGATCTATCGGGTCATTAAGCTCGGAATATGCATTGGCAAGCTCCCAACCGTTCATGAAGAACTCAAAACGTTCGACATAGTCCGGATTTTCCGGCTTACGCTTTGTGAGCGGAGAAATTTCAACCGGATGATCCATAATGAATGTCGGCTGAACGAGGTGCTCTTCAACATATTCTTCAAAGAAGAGATTGAGAATATCGCCTTTCTTGTGGCGTTCCTCAAAGGCAATGCCCCTTTCCTTTGCAAGAGCCTTTGCTTCCTCGTCCGTCTTGACATCTGTAAAGTCAACGCCGGAATACTTTTTGACAGCGTCAAGCATTGTCATGCGCTCAAACGGCTTTGAAAGGTCCATTTCAATACCGTTGAAAACAATTTTCTCCGTTCCGAGAACATTTCTTGCAACGGTGCGATAAAGATTTTCGGTGAGATCCATCATACCGTGATAATCGGTATAAGCCTGATAAAGCTCCATGAGGGTGAACTCGGGATTGTGTCTTGTGTCAACGCCCTCATTTCTGAAAACGCGTCCGATCTCATAAACGCGCTCAAGTCCGCCAACGATGAGGCGCTTGAGATAAAGCTCAAGAGAAATTCTGAGCTTAAAGTTTTCATTCAAAGCATTTGAATGGGTTTCAAACGGTCTTGCCGCCGCTCCGCCTGCGTTTGAAACAAGCATGGGGGTTTCAACCTCAAGAAAGCCCTGAGAGTCAAGAAAACGTCTGATTTCGCGGATAATGAGCGAACGCTTGATGAAAGTATCTCTCGACTCTGGATTAACGATAAGGTCAACGTAGCGCTGACGATATCTTGAATCGGTATTTGTAAGACCGTGAAATTTTTCCGGCAGCGGGAGGAGCGACTTTGAAAGCAAACGGATATTTTTTGCGTGAACGGAGATCTCGCCGCGCCTTGTTTTGAAAACAAAGCCCTTGACCTCAACAATATCACCTATATCCCACTTTTTGAAATCTGCAAATTCTTCTTCGCCTATTTCATTGACCCTGACATAAACCTGCATCTTGTCGCTGCGATCACTCAGGACGATGAAATTCGCCTTGCCCATATCGCGCCATGCGATGATTCTTCCGCAGATTGAAACATCTGTGTTTTCAAGCTCCTCAAAACGGGCTCTGATTTCAGCATTGGTAATGCCCTGCTCGGCTGTGGTTACCGTAAACGGATCCTTGCCTGCACTCTGGAGAGCCTCAAGCTTTTGAACGCGAATCTGTCTGAGTTCATTAACGTCCTCAAGAGAAGCGACTTTTTCTGTCTTATTTATCTTTTCCTCTGACATACGTTTGTCCTTTCAACTTGTTATTTAGCAATTACTTTGAAATTTCAACAACTTCATACTTGATGACACCAATAGGAGCTTCAACCTCAACGATGTCGCCAACCTTGTGACCGATGAGCGCCCTTGCAACAGGTGATTCGTCGCTTGTGAGGCAATCATCGCCCTTGTCCTTTGATGTTGAGGTGGAGCTGATGATCTGATATTTATAGATATCGCCGTATTCAACATCAAGAATTTTGACCTTTGAACCGAGCTGGATAACATCAGTGCTGAGGGAATCCTCATCAATAACCTTTGCCATTGAAAGTATGGCTTCAATTTCACTGATTCTGGCTTCAAGCTTGCCCTGATCGTTTCTTGCTTCTTCGTATTCACTGTTTTCCGAAAGGTCACCGAAGGAAAGGGCAACCTGTATTTTTTCTTTTATCTCCTGACGACCGACGACTTTAAGATGTTCAAGTTCGTCCTCAAGTTCTTTAATACCGGCTGAGGTAAGCAAAATTTCCTGTGCCATTAAAATCATCCTTTCTGAATGAAACGCTTTTGGTGACTAACGATCAAATACGGCGCCAATGTTTGGCGTATCGGTCGGTCGGCGGTCACTTTGCGCGTTTGTTTTTCTGTCAGCTTGTTATTATATAATATTTTTTAGGGCTATGTCAAGAAAAAACAGCGGAGAAAATGCGTTCTTTACCTTTTTATGCTGAAGAAAATTAAACTCAGCCTATGCAGACTTTGCAGGCTCTCAGCCCGCTGCGTTTTGCCTCACTTACTGTCAGAGCCGTAGCGTTGCTTTTGACGTAGCGACAGCTTTTTCTGTGGTAGCAGTTGCCGCTCGGCGTTCTGTAAACCACATCGCCCGTCTCCTCTGTCTTAACCTCGCGGGTCTGTTTTTCTGTTGTTGAGCGTTCTTTAGCTGTCTGTTCTTCTGCGGCAACGGATTCTTCTTTCTCCGTCTGCTTTTCTGTTGTTTCTTGTTCGCTCCCTGAAACAGAAATCTCAATCGTTTCCGAGTATACTGTTTTATCGGCAGATTCAAGGCTTATAACGGTCTTTCCGGCAGCCACGGCTGTAATCGAAATTCTTATACCGTTCTTCTCTATTTTCTCGATTTTGGCTTTTGCAACCTTTTTATTTGAAGAAACGGCTTTCAATCGGCAATTGTTGAGATTTGTCTTTTCGCTGTCAGCAGTGAAAACAACAATCGTTTTCTTTTCATCGGCAGTCAGCTGCAAGCTGATTTTCTCCGCTTTAAGACGCGTTTTTTTGACCGCTTTGCTCTTTGTCTCTGCTTTTGTTTCTTCGGCGGTAGTTGCAACAGTCTCTTTGTCCGTTGTTGTTTCTTCGTTTGCCGCCTTATTGAGAGTATATTCGGCAGTGGTTTGCTCTGCCGTTTGACTCACAGGCGTTTCCGAAACGAAAACACAAATTTTCTGCGAAATTCTTTTCCCGTCCTCGCCGGCGATGAAAATTTCAGCCGTACCCTGTGATTTTGCGGTGATACTCAAATATACGGACAATTCATCGACGCTCTGAAGCTTTGCCTCGGCTATACTCTCATCCGAAGAGACGACCGCCAACTTTTCATTATACGAAAGCAACGAAAAATCACAGAAATAAAACGAGGCGTTTTCAAAAACTTCGCCCGCCGCCAATTCAACTTCAGAGAAAAGCGTGTTGAACTTTTCTTCAACCGGCTCCTCCCCGTCTTTTTCCACAAGGCGCATAAAGACCTTTGTGTCAACCGCCGGAGCCAAAAATTCCTCCAAGTGGGAGAAAAACTCATTCTTGCTTTTGCTCATTCCGGCGGTAAAGCCTCCGAAAAAGCCGGAACAAAGCACAATTATTGCCGCAACAATAGCACCGACGGCAGAGCCGATATTCTTTTTCATTTTCACGTCCCCCATGTTTTAAGCATCGGTTTTTAAAAGTGTAACACATTTTTGGTCATATGTAAATATTTCCGGCTGACAAAAAATTATTCTGCAAATACCGCCTTACTTTGCTTTACATTTTGCCGTCATTCAAAGAAAAAAATACATTTTCACAAAATTAAGAAATTTGTAAGAAACAATTGCGGTGTATTTGTGTTATACTGTGAAAAAGACAACGCGGAGAGTGGAATATAAATGAGAATTCTTATTGTTGACGATGAAAAAGAAATTGCCGACCTCATTGAGGTTTACCTCAAAAATGAAAGATATGAGACTGTCAAATGTTTTTCCGGCTCGCAGGCACTGAAAGCGGTTGAATCGCAAGAGTTTGACCTTGCGATTCTTGACCTCATGCTCCCTGACGTTGACGGTTTTTCTGTCTGTTCTTTCATACGCGAGAGATACAAATATCCGGTGATCATGCTCACAGCAAGAACGCAGGATATCGATAAAATCACCGGGCTCACGCTCGGCGCCGACGATTATGTGACAAAACCGTTCAATCCCCTTGAGTTGACCGCCAGAGTCAAAGCGCATTTGAGAAGATATAAGCAATATAACGACAGCAGCGCAGCCGAAAACAAAAACGTTTTTGAGTTCGGCGGACTCAGAATTGAGAGCGACACGCACAGGTGCTTTCTTTTTGATGAAGAAATTCCTCTCACTCCTACCGAATTCGGAATAATCCTACTGCTTTGTGAAAATGCGGGCAAGGTGGTTTCAACCGAAGAAATTTTTGAAAAGGTATGGGGAGAAAAATATCTTGACAGCAACAACACTGTCATGGTACATATTAGACGTATCCGTGAAAAACTGCGCGAGCCGTCAAGAAATCCGCGCTATGTTAAAACAGTTTGGGGTGTTGGCTATAAAATCGACAAGCAATAAAAAGCTGCGTTCAAAAAGAAAAAGCGGAAACAAAAAGAAAAAGCAAAAAACGGTTCTCACTACCCGCGAGAGAATGAGCACAAAAATTGTCCGCGATTTTTTGCGTTTTAACCTTTTCTGCCTTGCATTGCTTTTGTTTTTGTATGCTCTTGCCTTTCTTTCGTCAAGACAATATGACGTGATTTACAGTTCGGCAAAGGACATCATCACAGGCATTTTCGGCAGTTTTGGCGAAAACTACACATTTGAGTGCAGCCTGATAATCGTTGCCGCGATATACCTGATCTTTTTCCTTTTGAGCTGCCTATTCTATTCGATTTCAACTCTTGTAAACTTTGACAAAACATGGCTGAGCCTTTCTGCAATCACAACAGACGAAACACAAATCAAAAAGTTTTCAAAAAACTTTTCAGACGTTGAAATTGCTCTCAAAGATATCAAGCATGATGTTTTTAAAAATCAGCAGCTTGCCGCGCAGGCTGAGTCAAAAAAGAACGACCTTGTCATGTACCTTGCGCACGACCTCAAAACACCGCTGACAAGCGTTATCGGATATCTCTCGCTGCTGGACGAATGCCCGGAGCTGCCAACGGCGCAGAAGGCAAAGTACACGGGAATTGCCCTTGAAAAGGCATATCGGCTTGAACAGCTCATAAATGAATTTTTTGAAATTACTCGTTTCAATCTCAATGAAATTACGCTTCAAAACAACCGTATTGACCTCGGTCTTATGCTTTCTCAGATCACCGAAGAGTTTTATCCCATGTTCAAAGCAAAAAAGCTCACATGTGAGCTTGACATAAAGGAAAAAATCGTTATGTTCGCAGACGCGGACAAGCTTGCAAGAGTTTTTGACAACCTTCTCAAAAATGCCGTCAATTACAGCTATGAAAACACACCGGTCAGAATCGGGGCGAGAATACGAAACGGTTATGTGCTTGTCAGGTTCCGCAACCTTTGTGATGAAATTCCCAAGGAAACGCTCGACAGGCTCTTTGAAAAGTTCTTTCGCCTTGACTCATCACGCGCCTCGTCAACCGGCGGTTCCGGTTTGGGTCTTGCAATTTCAAAGCAGATCGTTGAGCTGCACGGCGGAGCAATCAAAGCAAAGAGTACCGAAGACCACACGGATTTCACCGTAATTCTCCCCTACCGCAGCGCCGCCCTCGATGAGCTTGAAAACAACGATAACGAAAGCGAACTGTAATAAATTCGTAATGATAACGTAAGCTGAAATTAAAACACTTTTCCCTTTAAACTCCTATAATCATCACGGTTCAAAAATGAGCCGTGATTTTTTGATTAAAGAGGTATAACAAATGAAAAAGAGAATCCGAATCGCCGCGGCTATCCTTGCGGCAATTATGCTTTTTATGCTTGCAGACCGTCTGCCGGCAATAAGAGATTGGTTTGAAAACGAAAGCAAAGAAACAGCTTCAGGAGAAAAAATATCTTCGGATTCGTCACGCGGCGGAATACTTGCGCTCGTGAACAACAGCCATGAATATGCAAACACCGGCAGAAAGCGGGTGCGGCTGTATGACAAAAAAACAAGCTCATTTTTTCTCAGCACCTCGGAGATTTTTGTTGACGAAGAAATTGTAAAACCGCTTTGCAGCATGCTTGACGCATTCAGAGACGAAACCGGACTGAAAACCGTCAACGTAATAAGCGGACAAAGAAGCGTTGAGTCACAAACAAAAATCTATCGTGACAAGGAGCTTAAATACGGCAGTATTTACACAAAAAAGTATGTTCAGACTCCGGGCTCCAGCGAACACCACACGGGGCTCGCCGTCGATTTTGCGCTTTTTAATTCCGTGGACGGAAGCTCACAGGACTTTGACGGCAATGGAGAATACAAATGGTTTCTTGAAAACTCATGGAAGTACGGATTTATTCTGCGCTATCCGGAGAATAAGGAAAACATAACGGATATCGGCTACGAACCGTGGCACTTCAGATTTGTCGGCATACCTCACGCATATTACATCACCAAAAACGGACTCTGCCTTGAAGAATATATTGAACTGCTGCAAAGCAAGACCGAGGCAAAACCGCTTAAAGTTACCGTTGGCAAAAAGACATACAAAATATGGCACAGCAAAACCGAACCGAAAAACGCCGACTTTTCCGGAGACAACTGCGGCGGATATATTGCATGGAAATAATTGACCTCAGGGAGCAGATGTGATATAGTTAAGCTGGAGAGTAATATTTTGCTCCCGTGGGGGTGTTTTCATGAACAAAAAGGTTATGGTCGGAATGAGCGGCGGAGTTGACAGCGCAGTCAGCGCATATCTGCTTTTGAAAAACGGCTATGAACCAACGGGCGTAAACTGCCGCTTTTTTGACAACGGCGACGCTTTTATCAAAGAAAAAACCTGCTGCTCGCTTGAGGATTCAAAAGACGCGCGCAGCGTTGCCTACAAGCTCGGCATTCCGTTTTATGTTTTCAATTTTACCGAGGATTTCAGAGAAAAAGTTATAGGCAACTTTATTGAAGTCTATACCAAAGGCGGAACGCCCAATCCCTGTATCGAATGTAACCGATATTTGAAATTTGACAAGCTTTTGACCCGCGCTCTTGAGCTTGACCACAGCTATGTTGCAACCGGTCACTACGCAAGAAATGAATTTGACAAGTCAAGCGGAAGATATCTTCTCAAAAAAGGTCTTGACGAAACAAAGGATCAAAGCTACGTTCTTTATATGCTTACGCAGTTTCAGCTCGAGCACACTCTCTTTCCCCTCGGCGGTTTGAGAAAAACGCAAGTGCGCAGCATAGCCGAAGAAAACGGCTTTGTCAACGCAAAAAAGCATGAAAGCCAGGACATCTGCTTTGTTCCGGACGGAGACTATGCCGCTTTTATTGAAAAAAGCCTCGACAAAACCTTTCCGTGCGGCAGCTTTGTTGACCGCGAGGGCAACGTACTCGGCACTCACAAGGGCATAATCCGTTACACTATCGGTCAGCGCAGAGGTCTTGGTCTCTCTCTCAAATCTCCGCTCTATGTTCTTCAAAAAGATGTTCAGAACAACCGGGTTGTTCTCGCTCCCGAGGAGTACCTTTTTTCAAAGGGACTTTTTGCGAAGAATATTAACCTGATAGCGGTTGAAAAAATCGATAAACCGCTGCGCGTCAAGGCAAAGGTCAGATACAAGCAGGGTGAACAGTGGGCAACGGTTGAACAGGTTGACGAAAGCCGTTTTCACGTTGAGTTTGACGAACCGCAGCGTGCCTTTGCAAAAGGTCAGGCGGTCGTTCTGTATGACGGCGACGTGGTTGTCGGCGGCGGAACTATCGAATAGAAGACAAAGACGTTCGGTATGCCTGAAAACAGACAGGTTCCCGAACGTTTTGCTGTTCGTTTTGGACAAAAAACCAAGCTTGCTTTTGGTTAAAAATTCGGTTGACAAATTAAACAAAATGGTGTATCATGCTCATAATAGTAGGCAGAAAGGATTTTTCAATGGTCGAGCTTTCCTCACTCCCAGACAAAGAGTTAGTCTCTCTTTGCAGAGAAGAAAACAACGCCGACGCCTGGAACGAGCTGTCAAAACGATATCTGCGCGTTGCAACGGCGGTTTCGGCGTCTTTCGGCAGTTCGGTTGTTGAACATGACGACTTGATTCAAGAGGGCATAATAGGCTTTCTTGCCGCTGTTTATTCATATGACACAGAAAACAGCACTTCCTTTTCAGTCTACGCCGGAGCCTGCATCAGGAACCGCATGTTGTCGGCTCTCGGCGCTGCCACAACAAAAAAGAAAGTTCCACCCTCTGCCGTTGTTCCAATTGAGGACGAAACAGGTCTGGCGTCCGACACCCTTTCGCCCGAAGAAGCGCTGATTTCAAAAAATGAGGCGGCAAGGATCTCTCAGCTCATTTCCACCGAGCTGACCGAAAGCGAAAGAGCGGTTTTTTCTCTCCATCTGCTCGGCAGCAGTTACCGTGAAATCTCCGAAAAGGAAGGCATCACGGAAAAGGCGGTTGACGGCGCATTGCAGAGAGCGCGCAAAAAGCTGCGCAAGGCTCTTTGCAGCTGATTTAAAGCAAAAAACCGGAGCGTGGCTTCGGACATATGCCCGATAGCTTAAAGTAGAGCGTTGATTTCAAAGGGGCGGTGCAATTCCGGCGAGGGCAAAATTTTTAAGCGAGGTAATAATCATGTACCAGGACAAAACAATCGTATGCAAAGAGTGCGGCAAGGAATTCGTTTTCACCGCCGGTGAGCAGGAATTCTACGCAGAAAAAGGCTTTCAGAATGAGCCTCAGCGCTGCAAGGAATGCCGCAACGCCCGCAAGAACGCTGCCAAGCCGGAACGTGAAATGTTCACCGCAACCTGCGCAAGCTGCGGCGGAGAAGCCAAGGTTCCCTTTAAGCCCACCGAGGGCAGAGCTGTTTATTGCAGCGAATGCTTTGCAAAGATGAAAGAAGCAGACGCTGAATAATTTTTGCTGAGAACAAAAAGCGGTTTCGGCAGAAAGACCACCGTGTTTGAGGTGCGTCTTCCGGGCGGAACCGCTTGTTTTTTGGAGTGGTATTCATGAATTCAACAATTGCTAAGGATATTGCGGCGTTTTCGGATGATGTAATCAAGCTCGTTTTCAGCGAGAAAAAGAATGCTGATTTTGAATTTTCAAAGGTTGCCGCAAGACCCTTTAACTCAAAAAGCGGAACAAAATGGCAGCTTGAACAGTTCAAGGGCGCACAGGTCTTTCATAAAAACCTAAGCCCGGAGGAGTTTTTTTCATGGATAGAGAAAACCGGAGAAAAGAACTTCCGTCAGGCTGTGCTCACTGCCGAGGGCACAAGCGTACATTACACAATTTTCCCAGACAAAACCAAGCGTAAAGAAAGCAGCAACTCTCTCAAAGCGCAAAAAAAGGAACACAACCGTGAAAAGACCTATATTCTGCGCGAGGGTGAAAACATTCCCGCGCTCGTTGACCTCGGAATTTTTTCAAAGGATTTTAAAATAATCAAAAGCAAGTATGACAAATACAAACAAATCAATCGCTTTATTGAGCTGATTGACGACTGCTTTTCAAAAAGCAGTCTCAGCGAAATCACGATTCTTGATTTTGGCTGCGGAAAATCATATCTGACTTTTATTGTCTACTATTACTTCACAAAAATCAAGAACATCAAGGCGCATGTCGTTGGCTTTGACCTCAAAAAGGACGTTGTTGAAAACTGCAACGCAATTGCAAAAAGATACGGCTATGAAAACCTTGAATTTTTCGTCAATGATGTGACGAGCGACCGCGTTTTCACCGGCAAGGCAGACATGATAATCACTCTGCACGCCTGCGACATTGCAACCGACTATGCGCTGTTTTACGCGATCGAAAACAAAATCAAAAACATTTTTTCCGTCCCCTGCTGTCAGCATGAGATCAACTCTCAAATAAAAAAAGGCGGCGATTTTGATTTGCTGCTTTCTCACGGCCTTATCAAGGAGCGCTTTTGCGCACTGCTCACAGACTCGCTGCGCGCAGAAATTCTCAGACGCTTCGGCTATGAAACGGACGTTATAGAATTCGTTGATTTTGAGCATTCGCCAAAAAATCTTATGCTGCGCTGTGAGCTGAAAAAAGAAAAAACGCCCGGGCTTTCCGATCTTTCGGCTCTTTGCGAAAAATACGGAACAACCCAGACATTATTGAGACTTTCAGAAGATTATATCAAGCAGGTCATTTCAAATCAAAGTACGGCAGATGCCCTGCAAGCTTTTTAAGCGCAAAAAAGAGCGCTGTTCCGGCGGTGAACATAACAGCAAGCTCACCGAGAGCAACAAAACCGCCCTGAGTCAAAAAGCTGCCGAGGTGGAACGGTCCGTCAATGAAAAAGACCTCAATTTCAGCGCCGATTATTACACCGTTGAAAAGAGCCGGCATCAGAAACGAAAGAGCCGGAAAACCCTTGACTTTCACTTTGCAAAGCAGCCGCATTGAAACGGCAGCAAGCAGCGTTGCAAGTGAACCGAAGATCATATCGACCGGAAGAGCCGACATAAAAAGAAAATTCGCCGCAAAACAGCCGAGCGTAAGACCGGGTACAGCCGCCGGAGTGAAAAGGCAAAGTACCATAAGAGCCTCGGAGAGCCGATACTGAACCGCCATTGACGCGGTCCCGGGCAAAATGAGCTGTTGAGCGAGCGTGAGCACGGCATACATAGCCGCAATGAGCGCCGCCTGCGCAAGAAGCAGGGGTGCTTTTTTGTTTTTTGCTTTCATTTTTAAATTGCTCCTTTAGTTTTGATTTAGAGCACCAAAGGTGCCGCTTTGCACCTTGGTGTTCAAGTCAGGAAGGTCTCGAACTGACTGTGGGTATTGTATCGCGAAAAAGAGAGATTGTCAAGAAAGCAACGCAGTCGAGAAAGCTTTCGGCTGCGTTACCTGTCATTCTGGCTGTCAAAATACCGAATGAGAGAATAGAGAATATCAAGCTGCTCTTTGCTGTAGCCGTCAATGTTGACCGAGCGTTCGCTCTCAATGCCGAGAATATAATCGGCAGAAACACGGAACAGCTTTGAGAGCGCAATTATGTAATAGGTAGTTGGGGTTGAAACACCCATCTCCCACGCATTGACCGAGCTTCTTGTTACGTCAAGCTTTTTTGCAAGCTCCGCCTGCGAGTACCCTGCGCTTTCGCGCAATGCTTTGATTGTGTCATAGAGCATGTCCTCACCTCTTGATAATTATAAACGACTATAAGTGATAAATAATTATCAATGAATGTATAGTTTTGTTGACAAGTATTTTCTTTTGTGATATACTTTCGGAGAAAGATGGAAAAAAAAGAAGTTTTTTGTCGCTTAAAAGGTATTACACTGAATAGTGCTTAATTAACAAGAAAGGAAGAGCAAAATGAAATAAGTGAAATGCGAAATGTGTGGTAGCACCGAACTGGTGAAACAAGATGGAGTATTTGTCTGTCAATTTTGTGGATGTAAATATTCTGTCGAAGAAGCGAAGAAAATGATGGTTGAAGTTGATAATACAAAAAAACTAGCTAATCTTTATGAGAGAGCCAGAAAATCTCTCGAAGTTAATGACCTTGAACACGCAGCAGAATATTACAAACAAATACTTGATGAAAACCCAAATGATTGGGAAGCGTACTTTTATTCATATCTTGGTGAATTTCCCACATTTACAAATGCTCAAGCGGGCTCAGTTGCAGATAAGCTGGGTAGCACAATTCCTACAGCATATGATATGGCAGTTGAAAATTGCAGTGCAAATGAAGCGAGTTCAAGAATTAAAACAATTACAGAAAAGACCTCTGATAGACTGGTTGGTATTGCGGCAACTGGTGCATCTTTGTTAAGAAAGTATGAAGGTGGTAATGTATTGTCTCCCACCGGCAAGGTGCGTAGTGATATGTATACAAACATACGCCCTACTGCTGTTAATACGGTAGTGAGTTGCGTTCTTGCATACGCACCAATTGAAGCCAAACTCGAAGACTTTCTGAATGGCAACAAAATTGATGAAACCATATGTGAAGAATGCTTACTCTATATTCGTCGTGCCAGATATCAAATATCTGATATGGAATTTGAGCCCTCTGCAGGATTAAAAGAACGATTGATTAAAGCTGAGTTAATACACGAATATGCAAAAAAATTAACGAACTTGATCCAACATTTAAAGTTCCATCAGTTGAATCAAAAACTAACGGAAGCGATGGTTGTTATGTGGCAACTGCCGTTTATGGTTCTTATGATTGCCCACAGGTCTGGACACTACGCCGCTATCGTGATTACACTCTCGCAGAAACTTGGTATGGCAGAGCATTCATCAAGACATATTATGCGATTAGCCCCACTATTGTAAAATGGTTTGGTCATACTGAATGGTTCAAGAAAATGTGGCAAGGAAAACTCGACCGTATGGTCGCCAAATTGCAAGAAAATGGAGTTGAATCCACCCCCTACGAAGATAAAAATTGGTAATTGAATGATAGAGCACTATCGTAATGATAGTGCTCTAAGTTTTCTTCTCCTGTTCAAAAAATCTTAACATTTTTCATTTTGATTCCGAATGAGAGTTAATATATTATTAACATAATATATAATTAAGTTATATTCAGAGACAACGAACACGTTTCTGTATAAAATTTTTGACAGGAGAACAGCTATGAACCTTTTTAACACTTTCTCAGCTCTTTTGAAAAAGGCGGTTGCCGTCCTCATTTCAATCGGCATTTCGCTCGGTCTGCTCTCGTCCTTTGCGGCGGATACCGACCTTTCTTTTAAGTCGCTCGTTGCGAGAGAGAGCATACGCACCCTCATGCACACAATTGACCCGAAAGGCGGCGGAACGCTCTTCAAAAGCATGGCAGGAAAAATTACAACCACGCCGAGCATCTATGTTCCCTCGCGCGAATATACCTACACAAAGCAGGAGCTTGAAAACTGCACCCTTGAGATAATCACCAAAAAAGACGGCGAAAACAACGACAAGGTCATCTATCAGATTCACGGCGGCGCATTCATCTTCGGAATGCAGGATCTTTACCGCTGGCAGGCGGAAACGTGGTCTGAAAACTGCGGCGGCGCAACAGTTGTTATGATCGACTATCGCCTTGCGCCCGAGACGGTCTTTCCCGGTGCACTCGACGACGTTATTGACGGTTGGGAATGGATAACCTCAAGCGGCTACGATGCAGAGGACGTTGTTGTTACCGGCGACAGCGCAGGCGGAAACCTCACGCTCGGTCTCATTCTTTCACTGAGGAACGAGGGCAAAGAGCTTCCTGCTGCGGCGGTCACAATGTCGCCGTGGTGCGACCTTGCCGCCGAGGGCGAAACCTACACGACCAACATCTACAAAGACCCGATGTTCGGCATCAAAGAGGGCAAGGAAGTTGAAATTGAAGTCACCGACATTGCAAGGCTTTACGCCGCAGACACCGATCTCCACGATCCGCTGCTCTCCCCTATTTACTCCGAGTTTGACGGTTTTTGCCCAACGCTCATTCAGGTTGGCACCTCAGAGATACTTTACAGCGATTCGTTGACTGTCAGCGAAAAAATGAAGAACGCCGGCGTTGACGTAACATTCACCGAGTACACCGGAATGTGGCACGTTTTTCAGATCTTCGGCGATAAGCTCCCCGAGGGCGAGGCAGCGTGGAACGAGGCGTTTGATTTTGCAAACAGCTATCTTTACAAATAACTTAATAAATGCAGCTACTGCGCTTTTGATGTGTTCCGGAAAAATTTGGAACACATCATTTTTTCTGCACCGTCATTGACAGAAAAAATAATGTCGGATATAATCAAAGTGTGGTAACCTATTGGACTTTATCAGCAAAGGACCGTGAAATATATGAGAAAAATTGCTACTTTGATTTTTGCCGTTGTTCTTTCGGCATGCTTTTGCATTTTCACCTCGGCAGCCGACGATACCGAAAAGAAAGCGATTCAAATTGTTGACGTCACAGGAAACACAGTCGGCACATATGAATTTGACCCATCGGCAGAGGGCTTTGACGTGCGTACAGTAATTCAGCGTGCGATTTCAAAGGCACGGTCAGCTGCAACCGAAGAGAACCCCTTGACGCTGATTATCCCCAAGGGAGAATACACTATTGCAAGCTCAATCAACGCCTACAGCTTTATAACGCTCGATTTTTCCGGTTCAACACTCACGAGGAAAGAGGGCTGCGGCTCATACCTGCGATTCGGTGCCTCCGCAGCGGAAACAAGCGGCTATGACGGGTACAAAAGCATCACAATCAAGAACGCCGTTATGGACGACAAAAATATTGAACAAGTCTCATCGTTTGTACGCTTTGCTCACGCGCAGAATATTACGATTGAAAACGTAACCATGAAAAACTCCTCGGGTGTAACTCACCTGCTGACCTTTGCCGCCGCAAAAAACGTTACGGTCAAAAACTGTCGGTTCTATAACATGGACGTTTCAAAAATCAATGCTTCGCAGAATTGTGAGGCAATTCAGATCGATATTTTAAAGGAAAGCTATTTTGATAAATATGCTCTTTATGACGGTACCCCGACATCCGATGTAACTGTGACGGGCTGCAAATTTAAAAATGTTCCGCGCGGCTGCGGAACACATTCGGCAATTGCAGGTCATTATTTCAAAAATATCATATTCACCAAAAATACCTTTGAAAAAATACCCGGCTATGCAATTAAAACAACGAACTACCGAAACGGAAGAATCACGAACAACACCATAAAAGACTGCGGCAGCGGTATCTTTGTCTCCGACATAACAAGTTCCAACCTACAAAATTGCTATGCCCCATTGAGTGAAGATACGGTTCTTGAACCGGAAAGCAAAATGAAAATCAGCGGCAACAAAATCACTGTTTGCGATACCTCATATAACTCAAGAGCATACGCTTACGGAATTGAGGTTTTCGGTGCGGTTATAAAGAACGCAACCGATAAAGAGGGTAAAAAATACAGCGGTGATTTCAGAATGCGAAATATCGCCATTTCAAACAATACTATAGCGTCAAGCGTAACCAAAAAGGCTTTTCACGCAATTAACATCAACGGCGCATATAGCAAAACAAAAGGGAATAAATCCCCCGTTTCCGTAACGGGCAACAGCTTTCTTTACACCGCAAAAAAGGGATCAAAGCAAACCGTGAATATGATCAGACTGCAAAACAGCAACAACGTATATCTGAGCAAAAACAGCACGGCAGAAAAGAGCAAAAAGCTGAGCTACTTTGTATTGGCAGAAAACTGCAAAGGCACTCTGATTGACAAAAACAACTGCAAAACCGTGTGCGAGAACGGTATATTGCTCAGAACCTGCTCGGGCACTACAGTGAGCAAAAACACAATTTCAAACACAAGCGGACATGCAATATATGTCTATAAAAAGAACAGCAAAAGCACCGTTGACGGCAACACTCTTTCCTCACCCGGAGAAAACGGAGTGGCTGTTAATTCCTCATCTGATATTACCGTCAAAAAGAACCGCATAAAAGGCGCAAAAAAAGAGGGAATCTACGCTACAGGCAGCAAAAGCCTGTCAATCACCGAGAATACTCTCACTTCCTGCAAAAGCGGAATTTATCTCAAAGACAGCAGCGGCAAAAGTGTGAGTAAAAACACTGTTTCAAAGCCAAAAGAACGCGGCATTTATCTTAACGGCAAAACGAGCTTTTTGAGCCTTTCTCAAAATTACATTTGCGCGCCGGGCATGACGGGAATTGATCTTTCGGGCAGCGCAGGTGTTGATTCGCTTTGCGAGAACAGGCTTGATATCACCTCGAACAAGGTACATGCCATACATGTCCGTTCCTTGGCCTATGCAAAGAAGATCAATTCAAACAAGATCAACTGCCAAACCGACAAAGCAGGCAAAAAGCTCAAAACCGCCTGCGACACGGGTATTTATATCAAAACCGAAAACGCAAAAACAACGCAGATCAATTCAAACACAATAAAGAACTGCCGCACAGCAATTCGCTATAACAAACTGGCAAAGAAAGCTACAGTCAAAAGCAATAAATTTTCGAAGTGCTCAACAAAAATCAAGATTGCTTAACAATCACGGAACCAAATAAGAAAGCCTCGTCGGGTATTTTTCCGATGAGGCTTTTCTTTGTCAATTACTTTTTGAACATCGGTCTTGCAACATAAGAAGTATGAAGAATCTTATGAGCCTTATGACTTCCTGGCTCACCGAGATACTCCTTATAGAGCAGCTTTATTGACTCGTTTTCATGAGATTTTCTCTTAGGATTGTTTGCATCGGCATTATAGAGAGCCTCAGCTCTTCTCGCTTTGAGGTCAACAAAGTTTCTGACAACCGCGTGCTGGATCGGCTGACCGCCGCCGTTGATGCAGCCGCCCGGGCAACCCATGATTTCAATGAAGAGATATTCGCTCTTGCCGCTTCTGACATCGTCCATAAGAACCTTTGCGTTCTTGGTTCCGCTTGCAACGGCAACCTTAACTTTCTTTCCGCCGACGTCATATTCGGCTTCCTTGATTCCGTCCATACCTCTGACAGCAGTGAAATCAACATTTTCAAGTTCTTTTCCGGTCAGCTTTTCAACAGCCGTTCTCAAAGCAGCCTCCATAACACCGCCGGTTGCGCCAAAAATCGTTGCGGCGCCGGTGGACTCACCGAACGGAGCGTCAAATTTTTCATCGGGAAGATGTCTGAAATAGATTCCGGCGCTTTCAATCATTCTTGCAAGCTCTCTTGTGGTTATTGCTATATCAACGTCGGGATAGCCGGAAGCAGCCTCGTCATCGCGCTTTGTTTCAAACTTCTTTGCGGTGCACGGCATTACGCCGACAACAACCATTTTCTTCGGATCAATGCCCATTTTTTCCGCATAATACGTTTTCATGATTGCACCGAACATCTGCTGCGGTGATTTGCATGATGAAAGATGATCAAGCTGATCCGGGAAGTAGTGCTCACAGTACTTGATCCAGCCGGGTGAGCATGAAGTAATCATGGGAAGAACACCGCCGTTTGTGACGCGTTCAATGAGCTCATTTGCCTCTTCCATAATAGTGAGGTCGGCGGCAAAATCGGTGTCAAAAACCTTGTCAAAGCCGAGTCTGCGAAGAGCGGCAACCATCTTGCCCTCAACATTCGTTCCGATATGCATTCCGAAAGCTTCGCCGAGTGTAGCTCTGATAGACGGAGCAGTGTTGACAATAACGAACTTTTCCGGATCATTGATAGCCTCAAGAACCTTGTCTGTGTCGTCCTTTTCAACAATAGCTCCGGTGGGGCAGTTGACTATGCACTGACCGCAGGAAATGCAGGATACATCTGCAAGGTCCTTGTCAAACGCTGAGGAGATATGGGTGTCAAAGCCTCTTGCGTTGGCTCCGATGACCGATATGCCCTGCTGATCGCAGGCGGCAATGCAGCGGCGGCAAAGAATACACTTGTTATTATCTCTGACCATATGAGCTGCAGAATCGTCAAATTTATAATGAACCATTTCGCCCTCAAAACGGTTTTCATCATCAACTCCGAACTCTTTGCAAAGCTGCTGAAGCTCGCAGGTTCCGCTGCGCACGCAGGAAAGGCACTTTTTATCATGCGTTGAAAGAATAAGTTCAAGAGTCCTTTTTCTTGAGTCACGAACCTTTTTGGTGTTGGTAAAAATCTCTGTTCCGTCTCTTTCAATCGGATATACGCAGGCAGCAACAAGCGAACGCGCGCCCTTGACTTCAACCATGCAGATTCTACAAGCTCCGATTTCATTGATATTCTTCAAAAAGCAAAGGGTGGGAATCTCGATTCCTGCCATTCTTGCAGCCTCAAGAATAGTTGTGCCGTACGGCACGGTAAGCTCCATATTGTTAATTTTAATGTTAAGCATTCTGTCTTCCATCGTCGGCACCTCCTTAATCTTTAACGATTGCTTTGAATTTACAGCTGTCCATGCAGACTCCGCATTTTACGCACTTGTTTGAATCAATTTCAAACGCAGGGCGCTTTTTGCCGGGAGCCGTATAATCCGAAACGGTTATTGCACCGACAGGGCACTTTCTTGCGCAAAGTCCGCAGCCAAAGCAATTATCTTTGACAATTGCATATTTAAGCAGGTGCTTGCAGACGCCTGCGGGGCACTTTTTGTCAACAACGTGAGCAATATATTCTTCACGGAAGAACTTGAGTGTTGCAAGCACGGGGTTGGGAGCAGTTTGACCGAGACCGCAGAGCGAATTTTCCTTAATATAATGACAGAGATCTTCAATTTTATCAATGTCTTCAAGCGTTGCTTTGCCCTCGGTAACCTTGTCAAGCATTTCAAGGAGCCTTTTTGTACCTACACGGCAGGGAGTGCACTTTCCGCATGATTCGTCAACGGTAAAGTTAAGGAAGAACTTGGCAATATCAACCATGCAGTTGTCTTCGTCCATAACGATGAGTCCACCGGAGCCCATCATACAGCCGATTGCCGTAAGGTTATCGTAATCTATAGGGGTATCGATGAGAGAAGCCGGAATGCAACCGCCGGAAGGACCGCCGGTCTGAGCAGCCTTGAACTTCTTTCCGTTCGGGATTCCGCCGCCGATCTCCTCGATAATTTCACGCAGAGTTGTGCCCATCGGGATCTCAACAAGACCCGTGTTGGCGATTTTTCCGCCGAGTGCAAAAACCTTGGTTCCTTTTGATTTTTCGGTACCCATTGAAGCGAAGTATTCGGCACCCTCACGGATAATTGTCGGAATATTGGCAAAGGTTTCAACATTATTTTCTGTTGTGGGCTTTGCAAAAAGTCCTTTGACTGCCGGATAAGGCGGACGGGGTCTCGGTTCACCGCGGTTACCCTCAATTGAGGTCATGAGCGCGGTTTCCTCGCCGCATACAAATGCTCCTGCGCCGAGCTTGACATGAAGATCAAAGTCAAAGCCCGAACCAAAGATGTTCTTTCCGAGAAGTCCCATTTCTCTTGCCTGAGCAATAGCGATTTTGAGGCGCTTAACGGCAATGGGATACTCTGCGCGGACGTAAATATAACCCTCTGTTGCGCCGGTAGCGTAGCCGCAGATCGCCATAGCCTCAACAATGCAGTGGGGATCGCCCTCAAGAACACTTCTGTCCATGAATGCGCCCGGGTCGCCCTCATCGGCATTGCAGACAACGTATTTCTGGTCTGCTTTATTAGCGGCGGTGAAGCTCCATTTGAGTCCCGTCGGAAATCCGCCGCCGCCTCTTCCGCGCAGACCGGAATCCTTGACGATTTGAATGACCTTTTCCGGCGTCAGCTCTGTCAAGCACTTAGCAAGAGCCTGATAGCCGTCGTATGCAATATATTCGTTAATATCCTCCGGATTGATTACGCCGCAGTTTCTGAGAGCAATTCTGTGCTGCTTTTTGTAGAAATCGGTTTCCTTAAGCGGCTTGACAACCGAGTCATGAACTGTTTCCTGATAAAGAAGATGCTTGACAACACGTCCCTTGAGGAGATGTTCTTCAACAATTTCCGGAACATCTTCAACCTTGACCTGTGAATAGAAGCAGCCTTCGGGATAGACAATCATGATAGGACCGAGCGCGCAAAGACCGAAACAGCCTGTGCGGATAACCTTGATTTCGTTTTCAAGACCTTTCAGCTTGATCTCTTTTTCAAGTGCCTCAATGATTGCCGGTGAGTTTGAAGAGGTACAACCGGTACCGCCGCAAACAAGCACGTGTGAACGATACATTCTGTTACCTCCTTATTTTGTGACGGCTCCGACCGTGTATTCGGCAACGGGATTGCCGTTGACAATGTGCTCAACAACAACTCTTGAAGCCTTTTCTTCAGTCATTTTTACATATGTAACCTTTTCCTTGCCCGGCTCCATGACCTCAACAATGGGTTCATACTGGCACATGCCGATACAGCCGGTCTGAGACACGGTGACGTGAGCAAGATTTCTTTTTGAAATTTCTTCAACAAATCTGTTCATAACGGGTCTTGCGCCGGCGGCGATGCCGCAGGTAGCCATGCCGACCACGATTCTGGTAACAGCGGTTGAATCGTCTCTGGCGGTCATTTTTGCCTTAGCGGCATCTCTGAGAGCCATGAGTTCTTCGATTGTTTTCATTATTCAGTGCACCTCCGTTAAATGCATCAAATAGTTTTTAAAAAGATGTGTTCTCTCTTATGTACTCAGTGAGCCACTGAGCAATGCTCGGCTCGGAAAATGGAACGTCGCCGAGTACCTCTCTGAGCTGCCTTGTGTCAAGCTCAAAGAGCTTTTCGTCCTTTTGAAAGCGATAAACAAAATCCATATTTGTGTTCATGGTAATGAGAGTAACGACCGTGCCCGTCATATCTCCGAGAGGAGTAAAATCAACGTTATCGGTTTTAAAAACGGCAGTTGTCACCGTTCCCTCTCCCACTTTGCTCTCAATTGAGAAGCTGCCGCCGGTCATTTCTGCCGCCATTTTAAAAAGCGGAACGCCCAAGCCGATTCTGCGGGTCGTTCTTGTTGTAAAAAAAGGGTCGCGAACAGACTCAAGCTGCTCTTTTGTCATTCCCCTGCCGTTATCGCTCACGCGCAAAGTAAGCTCCTTTTTTTCGCTGCTTTCAAGCGCTTCTATCGTCACGAGGCTCGAGTTCGCGGCGACAGAGTTTTGAGCGATATCAAGAACGTTAAGCGACAGTTCACGCATTACTGATACTTTTCAAGGATACCCTTGACGTCGGCGGCGGTAATTTTTCCGTAAACATCATCGTTGACGGTGATTACCGGAGCGAGACCGCAGGCACCTATGCAACGGCAGGCAGTGAGCGAGAATCTGCCGTCCGGAGTGCATTCCTCCGCACCGATTCCGAGCTGCGCTGAAAGCTCATCGAGAATTTCCTGCGAACCCTTGACATAGCATGCAGTTCCGAGGCAGACGGAAATTGCATATTCGCCTTTCGGTGAAAGGGCAAACTGAGCGTAGAAGGTGGCAACTCCGTAGACCTTTTCAAGCGGAACTCCCATACCTTCGGCAATCATCTGCTGAACTTCAAAGGGGAGATAGCCGTAAATTTCCTGTGCGACCTGCATAACGTGCATAAGCTGGCTGTTATCGCCCGCACACTCGGCAATCTCTTTTTTCAGCTTTTCTTCCTGCTCCTTAGTCCCCGAAAAAGGAATAGTGCTGATTTTTTTGAGCATTGATCTTTATCCTCCTTTGACGGCAAAATGCACCGTCAGAATGTTGACAAGCATATGAGAAAAACTCATAACAGCTATAACTGACATGATATCACACTTTTATAAAAAAATCTACACTTTTCTATTGATATATTAAATCAATTATTCTGCACAAATTATATTGACTTTGCATGAAAAAATATTGTAGAATAGCAGGTACAGTTTAAATTCGTTAATTAGACCTTTTTACGTTTCAAAAGGTTTTGATTGCAATTGAGAAAGAAGGTGAGTCTGCGTGGACGACGGCAACCCTAAAGGGCGATTATGTATCAAAAAATTCTCCGGCGCAGACTCGGTTTTTGTTCTGCGCCCATAAAAGAAAGATGGTGATTCCATGGACGAATCCGTTTTTGAAAACCTTCGCTCTCTCGTTGAGAACCATCAGTATAAAACGCTAAGGGACGAGCTTGTTGACATGGCGTACCCCGACATTGCGGAATTCATAATGAGCATTGATGAACCGCAAACCTGCGTCACGGTTTTCAGAATTCTTCCGAAAGACAGCTCTGCCGATGTTTTTGCATATCTTGACACCGACAAACAGGCAGAAATAATCGCACTTTTTACCGACCGTGAAATCGAGCGGCTCATGGACGAGCTTTTTGTTGACGACGCGGTAGATTTGCTTGAAGAGGTTCCCGCGTCAATGGTCAAGCGTATCCTTGAACACACCGACAAGGAAACGCGCGAGATCATCAACCGCCTGCTTGAATACCCGGACAATTCAGCCGGCAGCGTTATGACCATTGAAATGGTTGAGCTGCATGACCGGCTCACAGTCGGCGAAGCTATAAAGAACATTCGCAGAACAGGCGTTGACAAGGAGACAATATACACCTGCTATGTTATCGACGACAAACGTCATCTTGTGGGTACCATTCCCCTGCGGCGCCTTATTCTCAACGACGAGGACGTTCTCCTGACAGAAATCATGACAGACGACGAACAGCTCATTTTCGTCACAACTCTTGACGACCAGGAGGAAGTTGCCGCCCTTGCAAAAAAATACGACCTTTTGAGCGTACCCGTTGTTGACAAGGAAAAACGCCTTGTCGGCATAATCACCATCGACGATATCGTTGACATCATCGACGACGAGGCAACAGAGGACTTTGAAAAAATGGCTTCTCTGCGCCCGTCGGAGGACGAATACCTCAAAACCAATGTTCTCACCCTCGCAAAGAACCGTATGCCTTGGCTGCTGATCCTTATGATTTCTTCAACCTTTACCGGTCAGATAATAGAGGGATTTGAAAACCAGCTTGCCGCTGTTGCGGGTCTCACAGCCTGCATACCAATGCTGATGGGCACGGGAGGAAACTCCGGCTCGCAGGCTTCTACCCTCATTATCCGCGGTCTCGCCCTCGGCGAAATCAAAATCAAGGATTATTTCCGCGTACTGTGGAAAGAGATCCGCGTTTCCGTAATCTGCGGCGCGGTGCTTGCCCTTGCCAACTGGGCGCGTATGCTCATTGTCAGAGCCGTCACGGGCGGCGACACGGGCAACAGCGTTATTCTCGTTGTCTGCCTGTCGCTTATGTGCGTTGTCATTGTTGCAAAAATGATGGGCTGCACATTGCCGATGATTGCAAAGCTATTAAAGCTTGACCCGGCGCTCATGACCGGACCCGTTATGAGCACGGTCGTCGACGCAGTTTCGCTGCTCATCTATTTTGCGCTGACCACGGCGTTTATCACAAAAGGACAATAAAAGGAGGATTTCCGCTTTGTTTAAAAGATTCCTGTCGTTCATCAAGGGGTATCGCATTCTGACTCTGCTGACCCCGGTTATGGTTCTTCTGGACGTTGTTATTGATCTCCAGATTCCCAAAATAATGGGTCAGGTTATTGACCTCATTGATCCGGACAAGTCTGCAAGCATTCAGTATCCGCTGCTGATCAAAAAGGTTTTTGCCATGCTTGGGCTGTGCTTTCTCACCCTCGTTGTCGGATATTTCACCTCAAGATGCGCGGCGATCGCAAGCATGGGCTTTTCTGCCAACATGCGCTCTGCACTGTTCAACAAAATCCAGGATCTCTCCTTTGAGAATATTGACAAGCTCAAGGTATCCTCTCTCATCACGAGAATGACAAGCGATACCTCAAGAATTTCAAGCGTTTTCAGCAATGTTATAGTCACCTTTGTCAGAGGTCCCATTCTGCTTGTTCTCTCGCTTGTATATTCGCTCCAAATCAGCCGCGACCTTTCAAAAATCTTCATTATAAGCATTCCGTCTATCATTATCCTTCTGACGATTATGGGCGTTGTTGCCGTTCCGATGTTCAGAAAGCTTTTGAAAGTTACCGACAAGTTTAACGGAACGCTCAGAACGAATATCAACGGAATCAAAGTTGTTAAATCCTTTGTTCGTGAAGATTATGAAAAAGAAAAATTCAACATCATAAACAACGAGCTTGTAAACATCAGTATCAAGGCTCAAAAAATCATTCTCTACGTTTCTCCGCTCATCATGCTTGTGCTTTACGGCTGCATAACAGGCGTACTCTTCTCCGGCAGTAAAATCATTATAAACGAAACATTCGCCGGTGTTGCAAACGGTTTCACGGTCGGCAAGCTCACAACGTTTTCAACCTATATTTCTCAGATTCTCAGCTCTCTGATGACAATTCTTATGGTCTTTCTCACAATGGCAACAGCAAAAGCCTCTGTTGAAAGACTCGGCGAGGTCTTCAATCAGGTTCCGTCGGTCACAGACGATGACGCAGACGAAAACCTCACCGTTGAAGACGGCAGCATTGAATTCAAAAATGTGTCATTCAAGTATGAAAAAGAAGCAGTCAAAAACGTACTTGACGGAATTGACCTCAAAATTGAAAGCGGAGAAACGGTCGGCATAATCGGCTCAACGGGTTCTGCAAAGTCAACGCTCGTTCAGCTCATTCCCCGCCTCTATGACGTGACCGGCGGCGAAGTTACAGTCGGCGGGCATAATGTAAAAGACTATAAATTCCACAACCTGCGCGGTGCGGTTTCAATCGTTCCGCAGCAGCACTTCCTCTTTTCCGGAACGATCAAGGATAACATTCTTTGGGGCGACCTTGACGCAAGCGACGAAGAAGTTATAGAGGCTGCAAAAGCCGCTCAGGCTCATGATTTTATACTTGAAAAGGAAAAAGGATATGATACCGAAGTCGGTCAGGGCGGAGGCACCGTTTCCGGCGGTCAGAGACAGCGTATATGCATTGCAAGAGCGTTGCTCAAAAAGCCGAAAATTCTCATTCTTGACGATTCAACCAGCGCTGTTGACACCGCAACGGACGCTAAGATACGCGAAGCGATGAAAAGTGAAAAGCTGAAACATGTTACCAAGCTGATAATAGCTCAGCGTATCACCTCAATCATGAATGCGGACAGAATCATCGTTCTTGAAAACGGCAGGATCTGCGGCATCGGAACTCACGATGAGCTCGTCAAAAATAACGAGGTCTATAACGAAATCTTTGTATCTCAGCAGGAAGGAGTGTTGGCGCAATGAGTAAAAACACAAAGCTCACAGAAGAAGAAAATAAAACCACCGCTCCCGAAAGCGAAGAAATAAAAGAAGTGTCGGAAACAGAAGCTGCGGCAACGCCCGCAGAAGATACGCCGACAGATAAAAAAAGCAAAAAGAAAAAGTCCAAATCAAAAAAGCCGGAACTCACAGAAGAAGAAAAAGCCGAAAGAGCGAAGAAAAAACCAAAAGATACAAAAAAGGCGGCAAAGCGCCTGCTAAAATATCTGACAAGAAAAAAAGGCTGGATGATAGCGGTGGCTCTGCTGGTGGTTCTCACGGCAGTAATAAGTGTTGTTCCAACACTTGCAATGGAGCCTATATACAAAATTCTTGAAAATGTTGTCAAAGGACGGGAAACCTCGGCAGAGAATGCCATGTCCGGAATCATTATGTGGATAGTGGTCATGAGCGTGGCATGTCTGTTTGCGGCAGCATTCAGTTTTCTTTATACAAGAATCCTTCTTTCGGTTTCGCTCAGAATTGTTGCCGACCTGCGGCGCGACCTTTTCAATCATCTTCAGCATCTGCCGGTCAGCTATTTTGACAAGCGCAAAACCGGCGAGATCATGAGTCACTTTATCAGTGACGTTTCAAGAATCAGCGACCTTGTCAGCAGCGATTTTCCGAGTATTATTTCTTCAACCATAACTGCTGTTATGACGATCACCATTATGATAGCATACAGCTGGAAAATTACGCTCACCATTACCTTTGCAATTGTGCTGATGGTTTTGGTCGTAATGGTAATAACCTCAAAGTGTGCTCCCCTCTTCAAAAAAGCACAGGAGGCAACCGCAAAGTGCAACGGCTATGTTGAAGAATACGTCAGAGGCATCAAGGCGGTCAAAATTTTCTGCTATGAAGAACGCAGCAAAAAACAATTCAGAGAACTCAACGAGGATCTGAGAAGAACCGGCGTAAAATCCAACATCATCGGCGGATTGATGAGCCCGCTCATTTCAATGATCATGCGCATTAACTACGCAATTGCGGTTTCATTCGGCGCATGGCTTGTAATTGTCGGTCAGATGGACGCAGCAAGGCTCATTGTTTATCTCAGCTTTGCAAAAAGCTACGGCTCCCCCATCGCCTCAATTGCAAGCAGCTACAATTCATTTGTTGCAGCGCTCGCCGGTGCGGAAAGAATTTTTGAGGTCCTTGACACCGACGTTGAAACCGATGAAGGCAAGGTTACACTCGTTAAAGCGGTTAAGGATTACATGGGCAATGTTACGGAGAATAAAGACGGCGATCCGTACTGGGTCGTTCCCACCGATTCTCACGACATCGAATATGTTCCTGTCAATTGCGACATCGATATTAAGGACATCACTTTCTCCTATGTTGAAGACGAGCCCGTTCTCAAAAATGTTTCTGCCCACGCTAACAGCGGCGAAAAGCTTGCCTTTGTTGGCTCAACGGGAGCAGGAAAAACAACGATTACCAACCTCATCAATCGCTTTTATGAGGTTGACAGCGGCGAAATAACCATTGACGGAATACCCATTAAGAACATCAAAAAATCCTCTCTGCGTTCTTCAATGGCATTCGTTCTCCAGGATTCAAGGCTGTTCGCCGGAACTATAAAAGATAATATACTTTACGGTCGCCTTGACGCAACCGATGAAGAGGTCATTGCCGCCGCAAAGCTCGCAAACGCCCATTCTTTCATTGAAAAACTGCCGGACGGCTATGATACTCAATTGAGCGCCGACGGCGTAAATATCAGTATGGGTCAGGCGCAGCTCATCAACATTGCGAGAGCCGCAATCGCCGGCAGACCGCTGCTTGTTCTTGACGAAGCAACAAGCTCGATCGATACCAGAACCGAACGCCTCATTGAAAAGGGCATGGATCAGCTCATGGCGGACAAAACCGTTTTGGTCATTGCCCACAGGCTTTCAACCGTCCGTAACTCAGAAAATATCATTGTTCTTGAAAACGGAGAAATCATTGAAAGCGGTGACCACAATGAGCTTATCGCTCTTGGAAAGAAGTACTATCAGCTTTACACAGGTGCATTTGAAATGACGTAATGAGGAGGGCTATTATGAAAGACAGAGATATGCTCACAAAATGGGCAATGGAAATTCAGTCCCTTGCCCAAGCGGGTCTTACCTACGGAAAGGATAAATTTGACCTTGAAAGATATGAACGTCTGAGAGAAATATCAGCCGAGATGATGGCGTTTAAAACCGATTTGCCGATTGAAAAGGTCAGAGAGCTTTTCTGCGGAGAAACAGGCTATCAGACGCCAAAGGTTGACACAAGAGCTGCCGTTTTCAAGGACGGCAAGCTCCTTCTTGTTCACGAAAGTAACGGAAAGTGGTCGCTGCCCGGCGGCTGGTGCGACTTTGACCGCTCCGTTGCCGAAAACACCGTTAAAGAGACAAAAGAGGAAGCAGGGCTTGATGTTGAGCCAAAACTCCTCATAGCAGTTCAAGACAGGAACCGCCACAATCCCACGCCCTATGCTTACGGCGTTGTTAAAGTATTTGTTCTCTGCTCACTCCTCGGCGGCAGCTTTAAAGAAAACCTTGAAACCACGGGAACGGCTTTCTTTTCAAAAGACGAACTACCCGAAAATCTTGCAACAGAAAAAGTCACGAAAGAGCAGCTTTTCCTTTGCTTTGAGGCAAATGATGCGAAAAACTGGACGACTCTTTTTGACTGAACCGAAAAGCTGTCCCGTCTTTTGACCGGGCAGCTTTTTTGTCTATCCTATACCCGATTGCTGTATTAAATGCTTGCTTACACTCTAAAAGAACATTCGGAGTGTTGTTGCGCAAAAACAAGTTCAATTGAAAGCGGAAAAACGCAGTAATTAATGCAGTTTTTCTCTGTAGAGACGGCATAAAAAAGTACAATGTACTAAATAATGACAGAACTTGGCGGTTTTTGGAAAAAAACATTTTCAAATACAGCTTGACTTTTTTTCCTGATTATGTTAATATGCAGATGCAAAAACCTACTTAAAGGGGAGTAGCTCATTGCTGCAAATCATCATCACGTTCCTCGGTTTGGAGGGACTGGTTTGCAGGTCGTATTCCGATAGCAAGACCTTTAACAGAGCAGATGTCCGCACATGCCGCTTTTGGCGGCGCGTCAGTCATATGTTCTGCTAAGGGTCTTTTGTATATTATTCACGAAAGGAAGAAAGCAATGAACTACTATCAAAAGACTGCGCAGGAGGTTCTGCGCGAAGTAAAAAGCGAAGAAAGCGGTCTCGGCGAAAAGGAAGCCGCCGCAAGACTTGAAAAGAACGGAAAAAACAAATTGGTTCAAGCCAAAAAGGATTCCCTCTTAAAACGCTTTTTTGACCAAATGAAAGACCCTATGATCGTTATTCTCCTCGTTGCCGCCGTAATTTCCGCAATTACCGACACAATTGAGGCAGGAAAAGCAACGGTTCCAACCGACACCTTGATTATCCTCTTTGTTGTTATAGTCAACGCTGTTTTGGGCGTTATTCAGGAAAGCAAAGCTGAAAAAGCAATTGAAGCTCTCCAGGAGATGTCTGCCGCAACAACAAAAACACTGCGCGCGGGCAAAATCATCACCGTCAAAAGCGAGGACCTTGTTGTTGGAGATGTTATTCTGCTTGACGCAGGCGACGCTGTGCCGGCAGACTGCCGCATAATCGAATGCAGCAGCATGAAAATTGAAGAAGCGGCGCTGACCGGAGAGTCTGTTCCCGTTACAAAGCTTGTGAACGCACTCATGGGTACCGACGGAAAAGAAGTTCCGCTCGGCGACCGCAAAAATATGGCATACATGGGTTCAACCGTTGCCTACGGGCGCGGAAAAGCCGTTGTTGTTGCAACCGGAATGGACACGGAGATGGGCAAAATCGCCTCCGCCATTTCTCTCACACAGGAGGGGAAAACGCCGCTTGAACTGAAGCTTGAACAGCTCTCAAAGGTACTCACAAAGCTCGTTATCGGCGTTTGCATATTTATCTTTGCATTTGACCTCGTGACAAAATTCTTTATGATTGCCGACAAGCCGCCGTTTATCGACGTTGCGCTCAAGTCTTTCATAACGGCAATCGCTCTTGCCGTTGCGGCAATTCCGGAGGGTCTTGTTGCGGTTATGACGATTGTTCTTGCCATCGGCGTCACCAACATGTCAAAGAAAAACGCGATCATACGCAAAATGACTGCGGTTGAAACGCTCGGCTGCACGCAGATAATCTGCTCAGACAAAACCGGAACCCTCACTCAAAATGTAATGACCGTTGTTGATCACTTTGGAAGTGATGAAAAAAAGCTCGCTTCGGCAATGGCGCTTTGCACAAACGCAGAGGTTGACCCGGACGGCAAAGGCACCGGTGAACCGGACGAGATTGCGCTCATAAATTACGCAAAAACACTTGGACTTGAAAAAGCGGCTCTCCTGGCAACAGAACCGCGAGTCGGAGAAATTCCGTTCGACTCCGGCAGAAAGATGATGAGCACCGTTCACAAAACAGGCAGCAGCTACATTCAGTACACCAAGGGCGCACCCGATGAAATACTCAGAAAATGCACACATGCTTTGATTGACGGAAAAACAGTTGAAATGACTGAGTCCGTGCGCAAAAAAATCAGCGAAGAAAACACCGCGATGGGCAACCGCGCTCTGCGCGTTTTTGCTGCGGCGTACAAGACTTATACCGTTGAGCCTGCCGAATATACAAGCGAAAAGCTCGAAAACTCAATGACGTTCATCGGTCTGACAGGTATGATAGACCCGGTACGTCCGGAGGTCAAATCAGCAATTGAAGAATGCCGCGACGCCGGCATTACCCCGATAATGATTACCGGAGACCACATCAACACAGCAAAGGCAATTGCACGTGAGCTTGGCATTCTTTCAGACGACTCCCAGGCAATGCTCGGCGCGGATATAGACAATTACTCCGATGAGGAGTTCAAAAAGGTTGTGAAAAACGTACGTGTTTATGCCAGAGTTCAGCCGGAACACAAAACACGCATAGTCACCGCATGGCGCGACCTCGGCTACGTTACGGCAATGACCGGAGACGGCGTGAATGACGCCCCCTCAATCAAAAGCGCAGACATTGGCGTAGGCATGGGAATCACAGGAACCGACGTAACCAAAAATGTTGCCGACATGGTTCTCGCAGACGATAACTTTGCAACAATCGTTTCGGCCGTCGGCGAGGGCAGAAGAATTTATGACAATATCCGCAAAGCCATTCAGTTCTTGCTCGGTTCAAACCTTTCTGAGGTTCTTTCAATTTTCTTCGCTTCAATTATGAATTTTACAATTCTGAAAGCGCCTCACCTGCTTTTCATCAACCTTGTTACCGATTGTTTTCCTGCGCTCGCGCTTGGACTTGAAAAGCCGGAGAGCGATATTATGAAACGTCAGCCGCGAAAAACAACGGACGGAATTTTTGCCGGAGGCTTGGGCTTTGACTGCTTTTATCAGGGACTCTTAGTAACGGTTCTCACGGTCGCCGCGTTTTATATTGGCGAATACCTTGAAACCGGAGCTCTTGTTTGGCGCAACATTGCCGACAGTGGCGAGGGCATGACGATGGCATTTTTCACAATGTCTATGTGTGAAATTTTCCATTCATTCAACATGCGTTCACAACGCGGTTCAGCGGTTGCAATGGTTCTCAGAGGCAGCCACAACGCAGCGCTCTACCTTGCCTCTGGTGCTTCTCTTCTGCTCACAACTGCGGTTGTTGAAATCGACTTTCTTTCCGAATTATTTGGCTTTGCTCACCTTGATGCAAAGGCATATGCTATTTCGCTCGGTCTTGCTTTTCTCATTATTCCGCTTGTTGAAATTGTCAAGGCAATCCAGAGAACCGCAGCAAAAAAAGTCTAACATAAAAATATACACGACCCCGGTACGCTCAAAAACCGCGTACCGGGGTCGTATTGTTTTATGTAATTTTGCGCACTTCATATGCTCTTGCGTTTTGACATCAAGAACGATGTAACCGCAACAGCAGTAACGCCGATAGCTGACAACGGTAACTCACATTTTAAAATATCCGGTTGCGACTCGGGTGAGTAATAAAACGGAAAATGAACAGTCTGACCGGGCGAAAATAGATTCATAACAGTATAAACCACGGTAAACAGCAGTGTCGGCGTAATGGAATGCGCAAGAAAGGAAATCAAATACGTTGTCCCAAAATAGAATATGGTGACAAGCAAAAGTCTGAGACAGTAACGCAAAAATCCATATACATAAAAGCAGACCGGTGTGAGCAAAAGTAATTCAAGGCTTATACCAAAACAAAAAATCCAAAGCAGGTCAGCCGTTTTGTTTCTGCTTCCATTGATAAACAATAGTTCACAACCCGCCTCTTCAAAATAGAATTTTTGAACAAATATCGGACACCAACAAATCATAGGCGGAAAAAACAAACCATATAGGCGATTTGCCGTAATTGTCAGTTCTTCACACATACCCTTACTATGATAAATCAAAAGCAAAAGGAAAGGAAAAGCAATGTTCAGCACTGCAATCGGCACTGCAGCATTCATATGTAAAGCTTTTATGAGTAAAACAACTCGCCTCAGCCGTATTATCAGATTCCTTTTACTACACATAAATATCCATCCTCAAGTGTCGGTGCACATTGACTGCCGTTTAAACGCTTTGATGAAAGAACTCTTTTGATCGCATGACCGCCACGTTCAAAAATTTTTTCAACAAAGACATCTGCGTTTAACGGTACCCCCTCCTCTTCCGGAATTTCATAAACCTTTCCGTCAGCTTTTTCTTTAAGTTCTTCACATGTATAAACGCCAAGCATTTTTCCGCTGTCCAAGATAATTACATAATCACATACCGCTTCAATATCTTCAACAATATGCGTTGAAACAATTATTGTTTTTTTCTTGTCTGTTTTCGAGATAATTGATTTAAAACGCAGCCTTTCAATCGGGTCAAGACCTGCCGTAGGTTCATCAAAAATAACAAGCTGCGGATTGCCGAGTAACGCCTGAGCAATTCCCACACGCCTAAGCATACCTCCGGAAAGCGAAGAAACCTTTTTATCCCGCTCATCAGAAAGATTGACAAGTTCAAGACATCTTTCAATTTCAACAGGGCTTTGTTTTGCATCAAGTCCTTTAAAGCTTGCAAGCAGGCTCAGTGCATCAAACACCGATAATTCTTTAAACAAGCCAAACTGCTGCGGCAAATAACCCACCTTTCCGAGATATCCTTTATCGTTGCTTATCGGCATACCGTCTTTCAGAATCGCCTTTTGTTTATCCGGATAAAGCAAGGTCAAAGAGCGGATAAGAGTAGTTTTCCCTGCACCGTTTGCACCAAGCAATCCATATACTCCGTTTTCCATTGTAAATGATACGTCTTTCAGCACTTTCTTTTTTCCAAAGCTTTTTGAAAGACGGCGTACTTCAATCATTATTCTTCACCTCTCAAATCTTTAAGAAAAGCTTTCCAACCTCTGGTGTCCTCATCGTTACACAGATATTCGCTGACCATTTTTGCTGTATAGTTTTCACCAAGCTCTTCAAATGCCGTTTGAAGCAGAATTTTAGGGTCGTTTTGGAGCATTTCCTCATCATTTGCATAAAAATCGTTTCTGAACATATCAATTAACTGAATCCAGCTCTCTTTGTCGTTGCAATAATAATCAAAGGCGTTATACAAAGAAAGCTTATAGCTCGGTACCTTTTGCGTTTCATAAAAATCTGAAAGCCCGTTGAACTGAGAAACAGCCGTATGGTCCGAAAACAGGCAGTATCTCTCATAAACCGATGTCATATTCAGATTTGCTATAATTATGAGCTTTTTTGAATCGGCGCTAATTACTCCACTGTCAAAATACTCAGCGAGCTTTTCTTTTATATTTTCTTCGGCAAATTCTGTCGAATCGAGGAACGGGTATATCACCTGCATTTTTCCATACATTAACGTGTCATAAAAACCTGACACAATAGTTACACCATCGGTTGTTCCGACATATTTCTCTCCCTGTTTATCAAGACTGCAATATACTTTGTTGCTGCTGATATCTATTTCAAATTGAGTATTTTTAGGGCAAAGTATACGATTAAACCCGCAAACGGAACTGTCATAAAGCTCTTTTTCACCTGCGTGCGGATAATACGCAAACCACCCGGGAAGATTTGTTCCCTGTGAATTGCTGAAAAAGCGCGGGGCAGAACCGCTATATCTGATTGTTATACTCTGTGTCGGTTCATCCGCTTTATATACAGTGATATAGTCGCCGTCTTGCTCATAACGCAGTTCTTTTCCCGAAGGCAGTTTGACGTCTTTTACGTTATAACCGTGATATAATGTGAATCTGTAAAAAGACAGATCGTCCCTGCTCAAAAACAATGTTGCCTCACATGAGAGGCGGCGCTCGATCTTCAATGAAAGGCTGTACTTTTTAATTTCAAAGTCGGTCTCGCTTCTTCTCTGTGTGACTGACGAATAATAGGTCATATCTGCAATTCCGCTTGAATCAACACCCTTTCTCAGAATTGGTTTTGACGCGGGCTTAAAATATCCTACAATTGACAAAACCGAAAGTGCAATACATATTAAAGCTGTTAAAATTCCTTTTGTCTTTTTCACACCGGACAAACGAAAGGAAATCACCGCCGCAAAAAGGCAAAGCCAAAAACAAACTATGTCCCATCTATACGGTAGTATCGAATAGCCGAAAGAGTAAATCGGAATGTACCCAAGAGACGGTGGAAAAATGTCAAATATACCTCTGAGCAATGCTAAATCCTTTCCGGTACCCTCATAAATAGCATCCGTTATTGCCGTGAACATCGGCGTTGAAAAGAATACGGCAACCAGCATTACAACATAAGCGCTGATTCTTCGCTTTGAAAAAGACACAGCCGCTCCCACTAAAATTCCGACAAGCGGAACCAAAAACATATTAAGAAATACATTAAGCACTATATGATTCAGGTATTCAAAATTGCTCACGTCAAGACAAAAATATACTATAAGGTTGACGATCAAAACCAAAAGAGTATATATCGCAAGCAATGAAACCAATATGAACATTCCTGTCAGATAAAATGACTTATAGCCGCTGTCGGTTGATTTCAAAACTTCCTCAACGAACTGCTGCTTAATCCTGCATAGAAATTCATATGAAAGAAACATAAAGAAAACAAAAGCTATCATTGACATATCCAATGTAGCTGAAAGGTATGAGAGCGGAGATGAAGTTGATGCATGATAAAGAATAATCTTCAGAACCATATACCCGAGTGTAAGAAGAAAAAGCAGCACTGTTAATATCAACATAAGCTTATCCTTTTCAATGCGCTTAATCATAAGCCTTGCCCTTTGCATCACGTGACCACACCCTTTCAAAGTTCATGCTTTTTGTTACAGATTTAATTGTAGAACAAATTAATTACAACTCTATAACCTAATTTCTAAGAATATCATACGATTTGCTCTCAACACTCTTAAACCCGACACAAAATCAAAACAACCGCGCAGCACTTTGATATGGTATATTACATATTTGTTGACGTTAAATTTCCTATAAATTTTAAATTTACCAAAAAAAGACTACAAGCGTATCTCTTTCGAGTTGCTTGCAGTCGTTTTTCTGTTGCTTTTTTCAATGCCTTTAATACTTGACTCTGCCCTGTGCAACCTGACGCAAATGAGCGCCGTAGGGCGATTTGCCGTATCTCTCGGCGCAAAGCAGCAAAGTCTCTCTGCTTATCCAGCCGTTTTTAAAAGCTATTTCCTCCGGTGCGGAAATCATGACGGATTGTCTGCCCTCAACAATGCGCACAAAGTTCGCCGCCTCGTTGAGCGTTTCAACCGTTCCGGTATCAAGCCACGCAAAGCCCCTGCCGAGCAGCTTGACGGAAAGCTTTTTTTCCTCAAGAAAAAGTACATTGAGGTCGGTGATCTCAAGCTCTCCCCTTTTTGATGGCTTAATTCTCGCAGCTTTTTCACAAACGGAGTTGTCGTAAAAATAAAGCCCCGTTACGCAGTAATTGGATTTTGGATTCTTGGGCTTTTCTTCAATTGAAACAACATTCTGATTTTCGTCAAATTCAACCACGCCAAAGCGTTCCGGATCATCAACATAATAGCCGAAAACGGTGGCAGTGCCTTGTTCTGCGTTCTCCTTTGCCTCTTTGAGAAGCTTTCCAAGCCCGTTGCCGTAAAAAATGTTGTCGCCGAGTATCATAGCACAGCTGTCATTTCCGATAAACTCCCTGCCAATCAAAAAAGCTTGTGCCAGCCCATCAGGCGAGGGCTGAACCGCGTACTCAAGTTTAAGACCGAAGTCTGAACCGTCTCCGAGTAAGCGCTCAAAATTGCCGATATCCTGAGGTGTTGAAATAATGAGAATATCACGTATCTCAGCCATCATAAGAACGGAAAGCGGATAATAGATCATCGGCTTGTCATAAACGGGAAGAAGCTGCTTTGATGTCACCATGGTTATCGGGTAAAGCCTTGTTCCGCTTCCTCCGGCAAGAATGATTCCTTTCATGGTTTCTTTCTCCTTTTATTTGTTGTTGTATTCTGCAAATTCAAGAATATTGCGTGAACAGTAAAGCGTTATCGCGCCCACTGCGGCATTTGCCGCCGCAGCAATGATGTACGGTGCGCCCGCCATAGGTATAAATTCGCCCAACGTGATTCCGAGCGCAACACCCGGAATTGAGAACACCGCCGCAAGCAAGAAATACAGCATGATCAGCAGCGCTTTGTTGCCGCCGTTGCCAAAAAATCTCTGCAAAACAAGGTTGACTCCGATGAAAAGGAAGCCAAAGCTGACCTTTGCCAAAACAAGACCCAAAACCTCCGATAGAGAACACTTGAAAATAAAGTAAAACGGAACAAACGTAACAAACGCCTCTGCAAAAAATGAAGGGAACTGCTCTTTGATCATGTTCAAAAGCTTTTTAAAAGGCGGCTCCGGAATCAAATAAACGTACGGGAGCAAAAGCTCCTTTGCCCACCTGCCGGTTCCAACGGTGAACACCGAAAAATAGATGTTCATTACAAAGGCAAGCATCAAATCCTTGGTGAAAAATCCAAGCCCTATCGTTATCACGGCAAAAACAAGGCTCATCATGTCAAGCACAAAAACACGTGCACGACGATTCTCAGTTTTATGCTTTGCGGCAATCGCAGCCTCTCCTTCGCCTGAGGCAAGACCGATTTTTCCAACACGTACATTGCGCGGCGCATTTTCGGCTGCTTTGCCCTCCTTGCTGGCGGTAATTGCAGAAAACGAGACTTCCGTCGCCTTGAGCACATCTTCATAATAATCGCTTTTGAGCAAAGAAATAACAAGATAAAACAGCGCGGTGCACAAAATAGAAACGCCTATTGAAATAAGAAGTCCCGCACTTTCTCCATTGACAGCAGAAACAACTCCATATTGCACAAAGCCGGCAACCGGAAAAAAGCGCATGAAAATCATGTTTGCGGTTTTGACCGCCGCGGAAATATAGTCTGTGTCGGAAGAAAAAACACTGTATGCAAAACAGCCGAGAAAAGCGCATATCACAAGGTAATACACGACCTTTGCCGCTCGGCATCTTTTATCACTCGAAGATGTAAAAGCATATATGAGCATAGCGAGCATCTGAGAAACAAACGCGGTAACCGCATAACCGACGAGCACAGCCAAAATAAAGCCGTACCCGACGCCGTAGCTGTCATGTACCCACGAATACTGGTACAGAATGAAAACTCCCAGCAAAAACGAACGTCCCAGCTGACCGAAAAGGCCGTAGCTCAAAAGCGAGCGCGGCTTTCTCGGGCTTGTGAAAAGCAGATTAATGTCAGCCATAGAAAACATTGAGGCACCGTTGACAAAACCGTTCTTGGAAATCATTACAAACTGAAAAGCATAAAGTGCAAGCACAATTGCATAAAGCTCCTCGATGTTCCTTGTACCGGAAGACGCGGTGTGTGCGGCATTTCCGCTGATGACCGTAATAACTATCATCGCCGCAAGCAGGAGAAAAACCAAAATTTCCGCCGGGCGACGGAGCATTTCGCGCAGTCTGTTTTTAAGTTTTTTTGAAAGCAGAAAGACCAACGAACTCATTTTTCATCTCCGCCTTCCGTCAGCTCAAAGAAAAGCTCCTCAAGGCTCTTTCCGTCAGTATCATTTGCGCTCTTTTGCGCGCAGAAAGAGCCGTCTTTCATGATATATGCCTTGTCCCAATAGCTTTCAACGCTGTCAAGCATGTGGGTGCTGATCAGAACGGACGCACCTCTCTCGCGAAGTTCAAGAAAAATCTCTTTGAGCTGTTTTATGGCATGCGGGTCAAGCCCGACCATCGGCTCGTCAAAAATCACAACAGACGGTTTATGCACAAGCGCGCAGCAAATTGAAAGCTTTTGCTGCATACCCTTTGAAAGCTCTTTTCCGAGCTTGTTCTTTTTGTCAAGCAGTTCAAAACGTTCAAGGAGCCTGTCTGAAGTTCCGTCATCTGTCATGCGATATGACCGCTGCATGAACTCAAGATGTTCACCGACCGTCAGAAGATCATAAACGGCAGGCATCTCGGGAATATAACCAAGACTGCGTTTTGCTTCAAGAGTTTTATTGCCGCAGCCGCCTATGGTAATTTCTCCGTCAAAGCGCAGCAGACCCGCAATACACTTGATTATGGTTGACTTCCCGGCTCCGTTCGGACCGAGAAGAACGGCGATCTCTCCGTCATTGACATCAAAGCTGACATTGTTGTTGGCTGTAAGCTTTCCGTATTTTTTGGTTACGTTTTTAACACTGAGCATATTCTTCTCCGTCAGATAAGTTTTTCAAGACCCTTTGTTTCGTACTTCTTTCCCGCTCTCTTTTTTTCAAGCTGCTTTGTGAGAAGCTCGAAGCGCTCTTTTGTAACGGGATAAAGGACGATTCCTATAAGGGCAAAAACGAGGAATACCGCCGGAATTACGGTTGCAACATTTTCAATCGCAGGCATTGCAGACTCCGGCTGAACTTCAAGTTTTCCGTCATATCCTCCGAGTGCCAGAACCTGACCGGCAATCCACATACCGATTGCGGCACCAAATTTCTGAAAGAACTGCGGAAAAGCGGTAATCATGCTTTCGCGGCGCTTTCCGTTGACAAATTCGTCAACCTCAACAAGGTCATATGC